>NZ_JBDGIO010000010.1:0-220723 GCF_057657375.1 Variovorax sp. Soil_C_12
CAGCCAAGAATGCGCGCATGGCCTGGGCCGTATTAGCTCGAGGAGAGCAATTCACGATGCCAGCATGAGCCTGTGGGCGGCCAATTCAAACCGCTCGAAACGAGAGGCCTATGAACTGACTGACCGATTCCACCGCCGCTTGACGGCTTGCAGTGATGAAACAAGGTTGGACCTGCGTGGGGAGTGCCTGAGATTGGGGTGGAGGCGGCCATGGCCGTCCTCGATTATCGAATGAGGCCCCCACGTGCGTCTTTCATCAGGGTCCGCAGCCAGACACGCGCTGCATCGATGACCGTTTGTAGACCCGCCAGTCCGCACCTTGTTTTCTCAAACTACATGTGCCGCGCGGCTCCGGCGGCACATCGCGATGCGAAGCCTCAGTTTGAAGTGGCGATCCTCTCCAACGGGCATCGTCGACGCGGAGCATCGCTCGCATTTGGGGACAGCGAAAAATTCGCCCACATTTGTAGGGAAGCCCTTGTAGATCCCCTTCCGTGGCTAAACTGCCGCGGATGCACACACTCGACGAACTTCAAGCCGCCAAGGCAGAACTGGAATCGGCTGAGCGCCGGTGGGAAAACTACGACGGCAACAACCCGAACAAACACCGGGCAAGCGTAACGGCCGCCCGAGTCAAAGTCCGCGACATCGAAGCCGACCTGAAGGATCGAGGGATTCTGCCACGCACCGAGCGCGAAGAACTCACGCGCCGCATCGACCACGCTTTCCCGAATGCGGACACTGGACGGATCGTTGAATTTGAGGGCAAGCAGTACAAGCGGCGCTACGTGCCACGCGGCAAGAGCCTCTCCGGCAAGACCGTTTATGGGGGCTACGACGGCTTCTGGGATGAAGTGCCGCGGTAGGCGTCTTAGCCGCTCCTACTAGTCCCCGGGCCGTCGCATGCGGGCCAATTGCGTCAGCCCTTAGCGAAGGTCGCGATTGCCGCGATGGACGCCACTGCAAGGGACACCAGGGATACCCCGATGGCGATCGCTGCCGACAACGCCGACGACCGGGCCGCCTTAGCTGAAGCCTCCTGCGCGGCCACCGCGCGCTCATTCAATGCGTGCGCCGCCGCTTCAGCCGCAGACATCTGCTTTCGGCGCTGCCGGCCGATGTACTCCCGCGCCCGAAGCGCGCGCGGCGTATTGATCAGCCCCAATTCAAGGTGTCTTTCGAGGTTGTCGATGCTGCCGGCACCCTCTTTCCCGATCCAGTGCTCGATGTCCTCGTCGGTCTTGAAGTCGTACTGCGCCATGCGCGGTCCTCCGGTCAGGTTTTTCGCACCAACTGCTAGTTGTTCCAAATGAAGACCGCCCACCGGCAGGCGGTTACAGCCCCTTGAAAAGCTCACCGAGGGGCGTCCGGAGTGCGGTCGCCAGCGTCTGAACAGCATCCAGTGATGGGTTGGCCCCGCCGGTTTCGATGCGCGACATGTATGTGCGCGCGAATCCGCACTTTTCGGCGAACTCTTCCTGGGATAGCCCGGTCGCCCGACGGAGGTCGCGAACGCGGTGGCCGAATCTGACGCGGAGGTGTTTCACTGACCTGCGAGAGTGCAGGCATGTGATCTAATCGTGAACACACTAATCGTGACATATTCGGAGGCCGGATATCACGGCGCTCTGTTCGTTGTCACAAAGACGAGATGAAAAAGACCCTCATCGCCCTGATATGGGCCGCCACCAGCGCCGCCACGAGTGCACAGCCCTACGCATATGAGCCGGCGGTCGTCAGCCTCACTGGCACGCTTCTATCCGCGCCGGGCGAGTCCCCGAACGGCAGGAAAATCACCTTCCCTGCGCTGCAACTGGCGAGCCCAATCCTCGTTGAGGGGACGCCTGACGAGCCCGCCGAGAAAGGCGTGATGCTGCTTCACATGGTCCTCAACAACAAGACGATGGCATCTTTCAACGCCCTCAAGGGCAAGCGCGCCACGGTGACAGGCACTCTCTTTCACTCTGACAACGGCAATCATCAGACGAACGTGCTGGTGACGCCGACCGCCATCGTGCCGTTGAAGTGACGGCCGGAATTGGCGGTGCCATCAAATGCCGTCAGTCGCGACATCGCCACGCGCGCCCGGGCACGTTCTGGTTGATCCGCGTTGACGACGGCCCAAAGTAGCGGCAAACGTGGTCGCTGCTGACGTGCAGGGCCGCCACAGCAGCTCGCGCTCTGGCCGACGCCATCGCCGCCTGGCTTCGCATACGGCAGCAGCAATTCCGCTCTAATGCGGTTTTGATCGGCGCCGATGGGCCGTACCTGTGGGCGCCGTTTTTCCGTGTACTTGCGCGAGGAGACGCTGATGAAGCTGCGAGCCGGATATGAAAGTCGCGACGAACAACCGGACCAGCGGCTCTGGAAGAACCTTGGCTATGGTGGCAAGACCGCCAGCCACGAAACATGGCGGTACTGGCCGCAGGCGGGCACCGGACCTTGGACTATCGCAGCGCCACTGGGGGCAGCTGAGTACTCACAAGATGGGCTGCGCCTCTTCTACCAGGATGAGTTGATATACGAGGCCAAGGAAGGCGAAGGCCAGTGGGAAGTGACGTGGCAAGCCCTTGCCCACTTCTACGGCGTCCTCGCCCGCAAGCTGGCGCGTGATGTGCCAATGAGCGCGAAGTCCTAACAAGGATCTTCATGGACACCTTGACGACATCTTGACAGAGGCGACTGCCGCAGTAGATCTGACCTACTTCACGCTGGACCTCGCAGGTAGCGAAGCTGTGTTCCGTGAGCGCGTCTACTGCTACGAGCTTTACCACCAGATGCGGTGCCGGTGGGCGACGAAGGATAAGTGCAGGTTTCTGCTTTCCGGCGAGGTGGACAAGTCGGGGCACATGGTGATGCAACAACTTGGTGCCGACGGAACCAAGCCCAACCTCCTCGTGCACCGGCCGGGCTACATGGTAGACAACTTCGCGATCATCGAGGTGAAACACTCGACTGCGCTTGAAGGCATGCGCAAGGATTTGAAGACCCTTGACCTATTCATGCGCAGGGCCGAATACAAGCGCGCGATCTACCTGATCTATGGATGGCTTGCTACCGAGAAGGCCGCGGCGAAGATTGCTGCCGAGGCGAAAGAGCTGGGGATCAACACCGGGATCGAAGTCTGGCTGCAGCCCGAATGCAGTAAGCCGGCGACCCTGTTCTCGAAGCTGGCCTGAGCCTTATGAGGCACGAGATGTGGTGGCCTCACACACCGGCGCATTTACGACACCCGCCCTGGCCGAGCTGCTGCGCCGCCGGCCAGGCCGGCGCGAGGGACCGCTGCCGCTTGGCTATAGCGTGCTGGACGGGTAGGTCACCTTGTCGCCATCGATCGCGACGATGTTGCGCTTCTGCAGGTGCGATACGGCTTGTGCAAGCACTTCTTCGGATGCTTCCTTTCCGAGCATGGAGGAGAGATGCCGAAGGAAAGAGGCTCTCTTCTGAGGGCGCTCCGCACCCATCTTGCCGAATGCCTTGAAGACGCGCCGCATAGCAGCTGGCGCGTCCCCAGCCTTCAAGGCAATGGATTTTTTCGGAGGCACCGCTACCGCAGCAGCGAGCTTCTTTTTGATGGTCGGCTTTTTCGCCGCCGGCGGCGCCTTTTTTGCGGCGATTTTCTTGGCGGCTGTCTTCTTTACTGGAGTGTGCTTAGCTGGAGCAGCCTTCTTGGGGGCGGCTCTTTCCGCCGAGTCGTAGCCTTCTCGGCGTACCTCAAACCCGAGCGACACGGCATGCTCGATCATGGGCTCGTAGCCTTTGTCGTTGGCCACCACGACAAGCCGTGCGTCAGGGTGCTTGGCAGCGACATAGCCCAGATAGAACGATAGATGAAAGTCCAGCGCATTGTTGCCCGTTCGCGTGATAGGAACCAGCGTCGCGCGCTCACCGATCAGGGTCTTGAATGTCTTGCTCAGCTTCTCCTGGTGCGGCCCATGGAAGATCCAAGCATCCGCGAAACCAGGAGCCAGCGTGTCCAGAAGCGCTGCCGGCGGCTGCACGTTTTCGAGGTCGACCAACACATGCACTTGAGGCGTCATGGACCGTTCTTTCGTTGAGTGGAGCTGCACTTCTGCGTTTGGCCCGTATTCTGCCTGCCTGCCCTCTCGACTGCGCCACTGAGCCGCAGCCCAGTCGAGTTCGCCGGCGTCCCACGCAAGGCCTCCCAAAGCTCCCCAAGATTGCCCCATCAGTGACGATTGAAACTGGCTTCCCTTCTGACGAGGTTGAGGTGTCCACCGCAAGGGGGCAGCCTCTTCATCGGTGGTCCAGTCAGAGAGATCGTGGGGCGCATCATCGAGATGCGCCAGAGCGCGCTGATCAGCCGCCAAGCCCGCCCGTCTGTACGTGCGCGATGCTGCGATCCGGCACGCTCCGGCCAATCTCGCCCTTCACCGTCACGCCGACATCCCCTCGGCCAGCGCGAGCGCCTGAACTCAGGGTCGTCAGCACGATTTCGGTCGGCGCGGCCGTGCTCGGCGGACCCGATGGCGGCACGTTAGCCGAAGCGTGCGCGGCGGCCAGAACCGGGCCGAGCGGCGGGAGCTGATCATCTACAGTTGGGATAGAGAGGCCGAACCGGCTGGCCTCTTTTGAGGCGATTCCCGTTCGTCGAGCGCGCGGTCGCCCTTGCGCCGGGGCCGATGTAGCCGCTTTTCCCACACGCAGAGGACCGCCCATGACGAAATTCGTTGACGAGCTCTACCTGCCACCAAGCCCGGATGAACCGAGTGGCGTTCTGACGTCGGGGAAGTCACCAGAGTTGACCGAGAAGGATCTCGCAGACGGTGTTGCCAGGATCGGGGGGTTCCGCTCCCCGGACTACGGTCAAGCCTATTTGCTTGCGGCCAACACGTTGCTGCGCACCGCCAGAGAATCAAGAACGCTGGATCACCACGGTCTTCCAATCTTCTTTCTTCAACGTCATGCGGCCGAACTCCTCATTAAGGCCCCACTCCAGCTGGGGCTCCAGATCCAGAAGTACCGGGAGGGCCTCAATTGGCCGCGTCCGAACTTCCCCGTGGATGACGCCCAGCGCAGCCGCGCCACAGACTGCCATGACCTTGGAAAGCTCCTTGCAGATCTCGAGGCAATGGCCACGGCCTTGCAGGTAGGTGTGGTTCCTGACGCCCTGCGGTCGGCCGTCGCAGAGATCAACGCGACCGAGCAGCAGCACACTTGGTCGAGGTACTCGTTTCGCTGGGAGGGCAAGAAGGATACCGGGAGGCTGGTCAACCACATGGCGCAGGAAGTCATCTTGCCTCTGGGCAAGATACAGGACCTGCTCCATGCCGCGAACGACGAGCTAGGCACTGCCTGGGAGTTCGATGGCCTGATGATGGGCAATCTGGGGGACCTTTGGGAGAGCCTCGCGCGCGCATCGGGCGAGTTCGACTGACAGGTGACCCGGCAGGGCCTCTCAGTGCGAGGCGATCTACGCCGCGACGTTCTGGTGAGCCCCTGTCGAAAGCCCTTCAATGGGGCAAAAATGCTGGATCAAATCAAACGTGCGCCCGGATCAAACCAAACGTCGCGCTACTGGCAACCGCGAATCACGAATGGATGCTCGCCGGTGGCTGCGCCACGGCCTTTTACAAGCCCTAGACGGAAAACATCGATCGAATCCGCAGGGGCGATGTCGTCTTCCTGTATTCGAATCGCGTCGGTATCGTGGACCACGGGTACCGCGCGTCGGCTCGGTCGGATGACTACACGCCAATCCCACCGGTCTGCACGTGCGCGACGCCGCGATCGGGCACGTTTTGGCTGACCTCGTTCCTGATCGTGACGCCGACCGTTCCGCGGCCGGCGCCAGCACCTGAGTTCATGGCCGTCGGCACGCTGTCAGTCGGCAAGGGCGGGATGTTCGGAGGCACCGACGGCGGCACGTTCGCGGAGACGCCTGTCGGCACCGACGGCGACGAAATAGGCGGCAGCGAACTGCTGCGAAGCGCAGTGGAATACGCGATGCCCGAATCAACGCCGTGCGCGATCAACGCCTTATAGTTGGCCCGGGCAATGTTCAGGCCCGCCCCGAACTTGTCGGCCGACATGCCCGCGCGGTTGTTGCCGCTGCCGGCGTAGAAGCTCCTGCCAGTCTTGGGGTCGGCGATCGATGCCCATTCCTGCGCGCCGGCCAACTGCGCGCTCGCGAGGTTGTCGTGCTCGCCCTTGATGTAGCCCGCGATCTGCGGACGCTTCTTGTCGGTCAGGTACTCCGCGAAGATTCGTTCCTGCAACTCGGGGGTGAACTTCTCGTCGCCTTTCAGGCCCATCGCCTTCGCGGCGCCCTGCATCGTCGAGGGGATGACTTGGTACTTGCCGACCGCGAACAGGCGGTTCGCGTCGCCCTTATTCAGCGACTGCGCGGCCATGATCTCCGCGACCGTCATCTGCGAAAAGTCGATGGTCTTGCCGCCCGAGTCGCCCGCATTGCCGCGGTTGAACGAGCCGTAGCCGCCTTCGTGCTTGGCGATCATGTTGCCGAGGCCGCCGGCCGCGGAGCCCGCCGAGCGGGCGGCACTCTGCAATGCATTCGACGGTGCGGCCGTCATGGTTTCCGTGCCCCGACGTTCGTCGTAGCCGGCCTTGGCCTGCTCGACCGCCTTCGCCCCGGCACTGACGGCGCGCTTGATGGTGTTGGGCACCATGGACGCGCCGATGTCCTTCGCGGCCTCCCACGCGGCTCCAGTAGCGCCCTTGATGTCGATGCCGGTCTTGCCCTTGAACCAGTCGTTCATGCCGGTGGCGAGGTCGCCAACCTTGTCGCTGATCGTCTTGGCGACTTCGGCGGTCTTGTCCCAGCATTCGCCGGCCTTCGTCGTGATCGTGCCCCATGCGGTCTTCACGTCGGTCGTGAGCGATTCCCACGCGGCCGACACGCCGGCCGTGAACACGTTCCAGCCTTCGACGATCTTGCCGCCGATGTCCGAGTCGATGAGGCCCTTCATCCAGGCGGCGACCGCGCCGCCGACCTTCTCGCCGACGATGCTGCCGACCAGCGCGCCGGCAACCGTGCCGGCGGGTCCGAGCAGCGAGCCCAGCAGGCCACCCAACACGCCGCCGACACCCATGCCGACCGCCTCGCCGGTGCCGCGGTAGCGCTGCGCGCGATTCTCTTCCGGGGTCTTCGAGTCGTCGTCGTCCATGCCGAGCATGCTGGCGATGGCCCCGCCGCCCGCGAGCAGCGCGCCGAGCAGTGGAATGCGCCGCAGCAGACGGCCGCCGCCCTTGAGCAGGCCGCCTCCCCGCCGCATCAGGCCGCCGAGCAGCCCGCCAGCACCGGGAACTCCGGGCAAGCCCACCTTGCCGCCGAGCCCGCCGAACAGGCCTCCACCGCCACCGCCACCGGCCACGATTACCTTGTCCTCGCGCTTCGCAGTGAGGGCTTTCCAGAAGCGGTTGTACCAACGCTCTTTCTTGGCCTTCTCGTTGCGGCCGAACATGGAGAACAGCCCGCGGCCGAGCGGCGCGACCACGTCGGTGACTTCCTTTGCCGCGTTGATGCTCGGATCGAGGTTGTCGGTCGCCTGCAGCGATGCCGCCATCCTGCTCACAGCGCCCGTCAGGCGGTTGACCGCGCCACCCACCGAACCGCCGCCGAGGGCCGCGGTCTTGTCGGGACTCGCGTTCTTGTCCGCCTTCGCGCCCACCGCAAAGCGGCCCTTCGCGTCGCGCGTCGCCACGATCTGCACAGTCGCCGTGGCCCGTGCGCCGCTATAGGCTGCAGCAGCGCGACGCCCTGCCGGGCTTGCAACGCTCGAAGGCGCGCGCCCGGCTGGCGATGCCGGGCCGCCGGTGTAGTTGCCGCCTGCCGTGCGCACGGGAGTCGCATTCACCTGTGCGGGCTGGCGCGAGCGCGCGGCGACCTGCGTCTGCACGCCAATCGCGCGGGCGATCGCCGACACGTCGGAGCGAATGCCCTTCCAGAGGGACATGCTGGCCTGCTGGCCGCGCAGCAGATCGCGATTGCCGTCGAGCAGATCACCGAGCAGGAAACCGTCCCGATCGTGCCTGAGGGTAGAGGTCGCCATGGTCAGAGCGCTCCCACACGCCAGCGCTGGGCGGCTTGCTCGATGAGGCGATCGCGCGGTCGCGGTGCCGGCGTCGGCGGATCGACGCGCCGTGGCGCAATGCGCGTGGCGCAGTACGGCGCCTGCGCGGCGCGCGTGGCCCGCTGCGCTGCCACCGCCGCCGTGGTCGCGAGCGAGCGGGCCAGCAGAGCCTCGATCTCGGCGGTCTGCCGTGCAAACTGATCCGGGATCACTGGCCGGCCTCGCTTTCTACCTCGGGCAGCACCTGCACCAGCAGTGCCTCGCCGGGCTGCAGCGCGTCGAGCGCAGGATCGCGCTGCGCCTCGGTGCCGAAGTCGGGCGCCGCCGGGTCGTGCAGGTCGGCAAAGGCGACCCACACACGGAACAAGACGCTCACGCCCGGCTCATCGGTGGCGACGTTCAGGTACTGGCCCATGGCGGCCTGCGGCGCGCCTTCTTCGTCAGCGAACACCACCAGCAGGCACATGGTCGGCGGCGAATCCGCTTCGATCGCGCCGGCCGCAATCGCCAGTGCAGTGGGATCGCTGTCGATCACGCGAAAGCGCGCGGAGCCAAGGCGGACAACCTCAGGCTCGGTGGCGTCTGCCTCGTCCCACGTGGTCGGATCGTCGTCGTCGAAGGGCTGGCCGCCGGCATTGAGCGCGACGCTCTGCAGCAGTTCAGCGGCGAGAGCCCGCGCTTGGTCGTCGGGGACGGGCTCGGGATAGGTTTCGGGTTGCATGACGGGTGTTGCTCCAGGTTGATCAATGGATTGGTGGCGGCTGCTGGCGTTGGCGCGGCCAATGGCGACCAACGTGCGCAGCCGTGCGGCCTGTTCAAGGTGGTTCGCGATGTCAGGCACGGGCACCTCCTTGCTGCGCGAGAAGCGCCTTCAGCGCGCGGGCGATGGCGGCCGAATTGGGGTCGGTGCGGCCGGCGTATGCGGCCATGGCCTTGCGGATGTCGGCAGCGCTAGCCGGCGGCGGCAGCTTGGCGCCGCGCGATGCCGCCGGCACCACGATGCGCCGTGAGTTCTTCGGCAGCATGGCCTCGGCGTCGCGCTGCGAGACGATGAATGCCTTGGGCTTGGTTTTGCCCGGCTTGTCGATCCGCGCGCGATCGGCGTCGATCATCTGTGCGACGCGCTGGCGCAGGCCGACGCTGTACTGCAGATCGGTCATCGCGCGCGTCAGGTGCTTGCAGCAGGCGCCGTCCAACGTCGGATTGGTCAGCTTCGGGAAACCGTGCTCAGGCCGTGAAGCCGACGGCAGCCAGCTGCCAGCCGTCGCGATGAAGCGCAAGAAGTAGCGGAAGTGCTCGCAGTCGCACTCGAAGCGCAGGGCGCCGTCCTTCAGCAGCCACTGGGCAGCCTGCGTCGAGGTGCCGGGCCGTGCGAGCGCCGCGGCGTACTGCACGAACTCGATGTTGACGTGGTGCCGGCTGACCTTGGAGCGCGGTCCGCTGTCAGTCACGAGGTGCACCTTGCCAGCCATGAGGCGCACCGGCAGGGAGTAGCAGATTTCAGCCTTGGCCCGCTCGATGTCTGCGGAGCGCGACAAGCCCAGCGCTTCCTTCGCGGTAAGGCCTTGGCGCGCCTTGTCGCCGAGCGCCGCGACGGCCTTTTTGAACTCCCGAAGGTCAGCGGGGGTGATCGGCCGCACCTGTCCGCCCAGCGTGGTCGTCAGGAGGCGCGCGGGGCTCAGGCGGCCGGCCACTTCGTCCGGCTGCAAGATTTTGGTCCTGGCCTGCCGGCGGGACTCCAATTCCTGCATGCGCTGGCGGTTCAGCGCCTGAATGGCGTTGCCGATGCGAGGCGCGGTCATTGAACGGGCGCCCACGGTTGTACGTCACGCCACAAATACGCCTTCCGGCCGCGCGCCATGGCAATGAACAAAGGGTTGTCGCAATCGCGCTCGATCATCATGGGCAAGAAGCTGCTGGGATCGACGCCGAGTTCTTTGCAGGCGGCTTGGAGATTGCCGGTGCGGCCCATGGCCGCCTCGGCTTCCTCGACCAGCGTCACGGGGTAGTCAGAGTGCGGCATGGTTACTCTCCGTCCATGCCCTTGGCACGACGACGCGCGCGGACTTCCGCCTGACGCTCCTGAGCCTGCTGCATGACCTTCACCAAGTCGATTGCGCGCTCGTCCGTCAGATCGAAAGCCGCGACCTCGACGGCCTGCGTGGGCCTGCCATGGCCGCGGTCAAGGAGTGCCACGCTGGCCGACACGCGAGCAGCGGCCGGGGCTTTGCCGTTGGTGGCGATCTCGGCGAGAGTGCTGATGGCGGTGCCGGTGTACTCCTGAGCCAAGGCCTTGACGTCAGCAGTCGCCTTGTTCTGGGCGCCAGCCTTGCGGCCTCCGGTTTTTGCCTGCCCCTTCGGGCGGCCTCGTGTCGTTGCCATTTTCTAAACTTTTCTACTTTAGAAATTCAGGTTGCCCTTGGCGGCCCGGCGCGCGGCAATCAGCGCCTCGAACTCGGGCATGTCGGCCAAGAGGGACTCGTCGCCCGTGTCGCCAAACTTGCGCAGGGGCTCCATGGCCGTCTTGATCTCGGCGATCCGCGCTTGGACGTGCTCGCGGCGTTCCTCGCGGCTCGGGCCGGCCGCGCCGACGTTCAGCGCAGCGATCTGATCTGCGCTCAAGCCCGCGGCCTGCAGCAGCAGGCGGCGCTCTTCGGCGCTGGTCACCTGTTCGGGCGGCGGCCGGCGCAGTGCATCGGACTGGCGGACAAGCGAGTCCAGGCCGATCTGCAGCGTGCCAAGGCGCTGACCTACAGCATTCCGCAGCGGCTGCAGTTGATCGCGACGGGTCTTGACGATGCTGTCGTGCTCGGCCTGATCAGCGCGGGCATCCACGATTGCAGCTTCCGCATGCTCGCTCAGGTGCTTCAGCACGGTCGCGACGCGATCCGGGCTGATGTCGTCGCCCGCGGCTTCGATGGCCGAGTTGATCAACCCGCGAAACGCGGCGAACTCGACAGCGCGCAACACGGCCGCACGGGCCTCGCCAGCCGCCCGCTGAACGATGGGGCTGCGATACAACGCGGAGACCGCATCAATCTGCGGGGCGGTCATGCTGGCGCCGACGTTCAACGGCGAGCGGGCGAAGGGTGCGGTGGCAATGCGGTTCATGGTCATGTCGGGCGCACCGGGGCGCGATTTGGTGTTGCGGAGTTGGGGTGCGGAAGGCGATTCCGAGGCCGCCACGGGGCTTGCGGGGGCTTTCGTGAAGCAGGGTTGGCGGATCGAGCGGAAGAAGTCGAGCATCACGCGGCCTCCGATTCGCTGGTCTTGCGGCGGCGCGACGCGAGGTAGGAGCGCACATCTGCCGGCGCGTACCGGATCACGCCCTCGACGGTGATGTACGCCGGGCCACGGGGCGGTTTGGCGCGGCGCCAGTTTCCGGGCGTGCCGTCGGCGACATCGAGAACGCGCGCGAGTTCTTGCTCGTCGATCAGCGCCTCCAAGTCGGGCGCTGTGTTTTGATTGGTTTGATTCATGAGCGCCGAGTTTTGGACACGCGAGGCAATCAATGGCGGGGCTTTTTCCATATCGAGGGCCTCCGCTCAAACGGTCCCGCACACGTCATTCGCGGCAATCTGCACAAGGCGTTCGCGCTGGCGCGCATCCTCGTCGTCGTGCCGCTTCATGAGAATGCCGACCCTGAGTGCCACGCCTTCCAAGCGGTCGATCGCGTCGAGCATTTCCTCTTTGCCGCCGTACCCAGCGCGCAGGCGACCGGCCCGTGCCACGCACGTTTCGACGGCGTGCAGAAGCGCCCGGATGTCGGCGGTGCCTGCCCCGACCACGCGCTCGTCGGTGTCGAACGCATCCGCGATCCTCTCGGCGGCGGCCGTCAGGACGCTGCGCACTGCGCGAATGGCCGAGTAGCGGCGCACTGCGCGCAGGTCGCGCTCGGGGTCGTCACAGCGGCCCAGGAGATAGTCCACGCTCACACCCAGCACGTCCGACAGCGCGACCAAACCAACAATGGTGGGCGGACGAGAGCCCTTTTCATGCTGGCTCAACTGCGCGCTGTTGCGATACCCAAGCGCCTTTGCGAGTTCGGTCTGCGACAGGCCATTCAATTCCCTCGCCGCAACGATCCGCCGGGCCACCACATTTGCCGCGATCCCGCGGTCGGTCGCGAAATGCGAGCCGCGTGGCCCGTGCGGCTCGGCCGCTTCGGCGAGTTCATCAGCAAGGGCCGAGCGGCCAGCAGGCGCGAGCAAGCCAGCGAACGGCCCGCAGCGCGCGGCGAAGTCGCCATCGCGATCGGGAGCCCCCGTTTCGGCGGCGGGCATGGGGGCGGCGATGGGGGCGAAGGTGCGTTCGAGCATGGCGATGGCTTTGACGATGGGGTTGAAGCGGGCGGGGAAGTGAACGCGATCACGCGCGGAGTTCATCAAGCGGATTTCCAAAGCGCGTGCACGAGCGCGCAGCACGTTGATGGCGCTGGTAGTCATTGCGGCATGCCCCGGCTCCGAGAAACAGTTGCCGCGGAGTGAACGGGCATCTGGCCTTCCCAGTCGGTGATCTGCTGGTACTTGCCGTTGAAGTGCAGCGGCACGAGTCCCTGTGGGCCATTGCGGTGGGCCACGATCTCCAGTTCGGAGAAGCCCTCGAAGGCGGGTTCGCGCTTGGACAGCGGGTGCGCCCAGTCGGTGAAGAGCAACGCAATCTGGTCCGCCGCCGCCTCGATCGCGCCGGAGTCGCGAAGGTGGGTCATCGTGGGACGGCCATAGTGCTCATCGGCCTTCCGGCTCATTTGCGACAACACGACGACCGCGATGCCCATGTCCATCGCGAAGCTCTTGAGGCCGTTCACGATCACGTCGAGTTCGCGGTTGCGGTTCTCTTCGCCTGCACCGGCCATAAGTTGGAGAAAGTCGACGAACAGCACGTCGAGGCCGTGCCTGCGCTTGACGGCCAGTGCCTTGCGGCGGATGTCGAGCAGGCTCAGGCTCGACTGATCGTCATGGACAAGGCGCAGTTCACCAAGACGCTGCGCCGCCTCCGAGACAGCGGTCCACATCTGGTGGTCATTGGCGTCGGCGCGCATGATGCGGCCGAGGTCATAGGAGCCGGCGGCGGCGGTGTGCCGGTGCATCAATTGACTGACCGGCATTTCCTGCGACATGAACAGGGTGCTGTAGCCGCGTGCCATATTGCGAGCCAGGGCCAGGGCCAGCGCCGTCTTGCCGTTCTTCGGACGCGCCCCGATCACCATCATTTCGCCGCGACGCAAGCCGCCGTTGAGGAGGCGATCGAGCCCGTCGATTCCCGTCGGAATGGCCGGGTTCTTGCCCTCACTCAGGTCATTCAGCAGCGCGAGGTAGTCCACCAGCGACGCCGTGATGTGCTGCGGTTCGCGTTTGGCCTTGGTCGTTGCGAGCTTGGCGAGCAGCATCTGGGCCGCGTCGATCTGCTCGGCGGCCGTACCTGCCGACGCCGCGAGTTCAACGATCTGCTGGCCGGCGCGCATCAGGTCGCGTTGACGGTGCCGCTCGGCAACTACGGCTGCATGGCGGCGGATGGTGGCCGCCGACGGCACGTACTGGGCGAGGTCGTGGAGACGCACAAGGTCGTCTTGCGTGGCCTTGCCATCGGCGCGCATGGCGTCGAACGTGGCGATCACGTCGAAGGCCTGCCCAGCAGCGGCCATCGACTGGATCGTGCGGAACGCGTCCGCGTGGAACGGCGCGTAGAACATCGTCGGTGCGAGTTCGCTCACGCGGTTCAGTGCGTCGTTGTCGAGCAGCACGGCGCCGATCACCGCGGCCTCGGCTTCGAGGCTGTGGGGCATCATGCCGGGCATGGAACTGCGCTCAGTGGTCATACGCGCCTTCCAACGTCTTCACGAAGTTCGACGAATTGCAGAGCCATTCCAGGCTCAGATCGAAGGGCTTGCGGCCGGGCGTCGTGGTGCGGCCACAAAGGAATGCCGACGTGCCAACGTAGGTGAAGAACTTGCGCCACCAGTCGATGTTTTGGCGCTCGGGCTTCTCGCGCCAGCGTGCGCGCAGGGCCTGTTGTCGTGCTGGCGTCCATTCGCGCACGCGCCGTGCCGCCGGCAGCAGCTCGTGGTAGAGGTCGATGATCTTCTGGTGCGGGCAAGTGTCGGCCGCTGCCGAGGGCTCTGCGGCAGCAGAGTTGTTGCTCTCTTCTTCCCTTCCTTTCCCTCTCTCTCCTTTCCCTTCCGGGGTCGAAGCCTCGTCGATGATTCGACGTTCGTTCGACGAGTGCTCGCCGAGCGCTCCTAGAGTCGTCGCCGGTTCGCAGGAGAGCGTGCGGCGCACAGTGGCCGAATTGCCAGGGAAAGGCGGATGTTTGAAGGACGGCCTGTCGATGCGCTGGTGATGCCAGCCGGTGACGTGCCAGAAGGTCTTGCCTCCGGCCTCGTAGGCCGTCAGCAGGTCTTGACCGAGCATTTCGTCAACAAGGGCTTCGACCTCGGTCGCCGCAATGTCGTCCGACGGGAAGACCTCGGCCTTGAGCGTGCGAGCGCTTGCCGGGTGGTTGCCGCCATCGTCACAGAAATTCCACAAGCCGACGAATGCGAGGCGCGCGAGCGGAGTGAGGTTCATCACCTGCTCGCTGGTCCACGTTTCCGGCTTGATCGTGCGGATTCGAGCCATCAAGCGACGCCCTCCGGGTGGGCGGAGAACCGCGCCGGATTCTTGGCCACGCGCCAAAGTGCGCGCTGGTAGGCCCGCGCCATAAGGATGTCACCGTTGCGCATCGCGCGGGCGAAGGCGCGCGCAATGTGCATGGCACGCGAATCGGGGGTGGCGGGGACGCGAGAGGTCATTCAAAACCCCCGATCTGCACCAGCAAATCGCGCACATCGTCGATGTTGTTCAGGACATGCATGCGGCGGCCCCAGCGCGAGACGAGGTACGCGGTGCTGCCATCAATGCGCTGGTCCGGCTCCAACTGCCACCCGCACAAGGCGAAGCCGGCCCGCAGGGTGGAGAGGGCCTTCGCATCGGAAAAGCCGTGGGAGCACTCGGCACTGTCGGCCCTGATACTGTCGTCCGCGCGCCGAGGAGCGTGCGAACTGACTTGATCCGTCACCTTGGCCTCGGTCCAGAAATGGGCCGAGGCGTTTTTTTGGGCATCGCGGCCGAGGGTGCCGACGAGGATGATGTTGCGATCCACGGCAGCCCCTTACTTGGACGCCAGCCACGCGGTCACGTCACCGGCGCGGAAGCGCGTGCAGCGTGCCGACAGGCGCACGGGCTGCACGAACCGGCCCGCCGCGATCAAGTTGTAGATCGAGGAGCGGCACAGGCCCGTCAGGGCGGTGACAGTCTCGATGCGCAGCAACGCGGTGGGATTTTCCGCGGCTTCCAGAGGCTGGACCTTGCGGCTCTTCTTTTCGATCGGTTGAATTTGTACAGGCATTTCTGGCCCTCGTTGGACAACGGGGGAGAGATTGCCCGGCACTCGATCTTTCCAAGTGCGAAAGGGTGAAACGGTGAAATTTAGGTGGGCAAGGTTGCCCTACGCGCTTCGGACAGTTCGTTGCCGAACGTGCCCAATTTCTCCACACGCTGGGCGTGTTCCGGGAACCGCTCCAAGAAGCGCTGGCGCGCTGGTTTGGCCTGCATGGGGGCGCCTTCGTCCGTCAGAAGCTCGGGCAGCATGCCGCGCAGGTCATCGATCCAGAGCGCGCGGACCAGTCGCTGTCCTTTCAGGTGTCGCCACCCAAGAATGCACTCTGACGCCTGCAGAAGCGTGTCGGTCCTGTCGATTCCGTCGGGCATGGGCGCGCGCTGCATGCCGCAGACCAGCAGGAAGAGGCCGAGTGCCGCGAAAAGCTCCCGGTCCTTGGCCCGATGCTTTCGATCGACGGTGCCTCGCTCTATCGCTTTCCACAAGGCCGTCCCGAATCGGTAAATGGTGAGCGCAGCATCACCGGTGACGCACTTGACCGCAGCGGAGACTTGCTCGGAGCGAGTAGCCGGTGCCGAGGTGGCAATGGCCTTCGCAACCGCGACCCTGAGGCCCTCTTGAATTGCCGGCGAATTGTGCCTGCGCTCCACGTCGTTGTTGAGCGCCTCGACACCGCGCATGACATGAGACGCGGCATCGAGCGCCGCCATAGCCAAGTCATGAACCTGACCATCGTGCCCCGAGAAACGCCGCAACTGGTCAGCCGCGACCCGTACCAACAACTCGTAGCTCGGATTGGTGCGCACCAGCGCGCGTGCCTCTGCGAGAAGGTCTATAGCGTTGCCACGCGTCATTCTTGAAAATCCCCGCGCTTTGCGTCCTCGATAGCAATCGCGGCCATCGTCCAGTAGGCTCTCTCGACCACGGCATCGCCGTAGGCCGTCGCGGCGGTGTTGAACATCGCCAGCATGGGCGGGTCGTTCTCGTACTTCGCGTACAGCGGTTCGAGACGTTCGTAGAGGCCGTCGTCGAAGTAGTCCTCGGTGCCGTTGATCAGGCCCTGCAGAAATGCCACGTCGGCAGCCTGCTGGGCGGCGGCGCGAGCCTCGGAGGCGCGGCGCACCAGATCGAGCATGCCGCCATCCAGCGCCGCTTGGGCCTGCGCCCGTAGCACTACCAACCGGCCGAGAACGTCGGCAGCCAGCGGGTCGCACTCGCCGAGGATCAGTCCGGCCAGCCACCGGCCATGTTCGTCATAGGGGTCGCCTTGCAACGGCACGGGTTACATCCGATCAGGCGCCCTTGATGGCGGAACGCGCCCGGGCGAGGGCGCGGCACTGAAGGTCTTGCAGTTCCAGAAGCGCCTCGCCTTCGGCGATGTCCCACGCGGGCAGTTCCACGCCCTGCGTGCGGGCCTCGAAGGTCTTGCGGAAGTCCGGATCGGCCATCGCCGCTTCGATCAACGTGAGCGCATTTTTCGCCTTCAGCATGAAGTAGCTGGCGACGTTGAAATGCTGAGCCTGTTCCAGCGCCTCGTCGATGATTTCGATTTCGGTGGTGTTGAATTTGGTCGCGATAGTGGCGGTCATATGGTGTCTTCTTCGTGTTGTGTCCCGGAAAGAGCGCCGGGGCTTCGCGTATCTCTCAGGCGGCGCGGTGGAGCGGCACCACGTTGCCGGAATCAGGCTTCCCGATGCACGCGTCGGCAATGAAGTCGTTCCAAGCACGCAAAGCGGCGGCCTTGGCTTCCAAGTGCTGGCCTTTGTCGTAGTGCTTGTCTTGCACCCCTGTCAGACCGTGCGACAGAAGTTGCGCCCGCACGTCCTTGCTGACGCGCAGCGTCTCGGCCAGCATCGTTTCGATCGTGCGCCGAATGTCGCCGCCACGGAAAGACCCTGTTGCCTGCGGCTTGGATTCGCCACTTTCTACCTCGACCATCGTGTTGATCATGGCGATGGAGATTTCCTGCACCGTGCTCGAAAGCGTCTCCGGCGCGACCGGACCGCCGCCGCGGCTGGCGAAGAGCAGGGCGGTCGTGTCGCCGTTCTCGATCGGGTTGATTGCCCGAAGTTCATCGAGGATTTCGGCGACCTCTGGCACGAGGGGAAGCACGTGGGGGCGCGGCTTGCTCCGGCGACCCTTGGGGTCGAGCAAGACGAAGGTCGTGGCGCCGACATCCGCATGGCGGAGCCGGAGCAGTTGCTGGAAGCGCTGACCGGCAGAGGCGATTTGAAGCTGCAGAGCAAGACGCGTGAGCGTCGAGGGCAGGGCGGCGACGTGCGCGAGGTAGTGGCGCAATTCTTCGACGGAAAGCACCCGTTCGCCGGACCGGTTGAACGTCGCAGCCATCTTGCCAGCAGGCACAGCGGCAGCAGCGTTGTACGTGAGGCCGAAGCCGGCGGCGGCCGCGGGAGCCATCGGGTCGGTGGAGGCGCCGAGTGCCAGCTTGAACGCGGCCGACATGAACGAGCGCAGCTTGAGTGCCGTTCGTCCTTTTTTCTGTTCCACGTCGGTGCCGACCAGTCGCGCGAGGATGCGCGAAACGTGCTCCGGCGTGATCTGCGCGGCCGGCAGTGCCGCCAAGTCGGGGAATGCCCGTTCGATGTGGTTGGTGAACATGTTTTCCACGTCGTAGGCCGTCCCATTCTTGCCCTTGTCGCGCAGTGCGGCGACGTAGGCATTCAGCATCGCGATCAGCGTTTTCTCGCTGGCCTCCCGCAGCTTGGTGACTGTCGCGGCCTGCTCGGCCTTCTTCTCTGCGCGGTCGATCTCGCGCTGCGCGGCAGGGTCTTCGCCGGCCTTGATGCTCGCTTGCAGGCGGGCCGCCTCGGCGCGCGCCTGCGGCAGGGTCAGGCAGTTCTCGGCCTCGTTGATGCTGTACCGGCCGATCGACTGGCGCGAGGTCTTGCCTTCGCGGTGCCATTCGAAGAGCCACTCAACCACTGTGCCGCCTGCCGTGATCCGCTTCCGAATCTTGAGGCTCCCGGCGCCGGGGCGAATGGCGCCGTCGGCCAGCATCCTGCCGGGCTTGAGCGCGCTGATTGCCGTAGTGGTTAACGCCTTTGGGGCGGTGCGGCGGAGCGCGGGTTGAGTGGCGCTTGTGTCACGATCCATGTCACGATCCATTTTTGGATTTTGATGGGCATCATCATACACAAACGGACAACAAACAACGCTAAGTGCCTATCGTATATACATACAATTGGACGGATCGTGACAAGAGTGGACGTTGGCGGATGATGTGGAATCTGCCTTTTAATCCGTTGGTCACAAGTTCGAATCTTGTACGTCCTACCACCGCGCACTTCTTGCAGGCCCGCATCTCCAGCAGCACTGCATTGCGATTCCTGGCATCTGAATGTATGGTGCCGCCTGGATGAACCTTACACACCTCGCGCGCGCTTTCGCGCTGGCCGCTGCGGTCCTCCTGGCCGGCTGCAGCGCCTCCAGACCACTACCCCCGATCGTCGACCTGCCGCAGCCCTCGGCATCTCAGAAGCCGCGCCACGACTGCAGCGTCACCCTCTACGGAGACAGCATCTTGCATGGGGTCGCGGATCCGACTGGCAAGGCGCGACTGGATGAGCACCCGGCCGAGGTGATCGAGCGCCTGCGCCCCGCCTACTTCGTGGTCGACAAGACGGTGCCGGGGGACTTCGTCGTCTATCGCTCCAGCGAGTTCCTGCGTGACCGCATCATGACCCGCCTTGTGGTGATCGAGCACGGCATGAACGACGCCAGCCAGCGCTTCGACTACGCGGAGCCGCTGCGCAAGATGATCCGGCGCATCAAGACCCTGGGCAAGACGCCCATCGTCACAGGGCTGTCGCGCGCGCAGGTCGGCGCCCGCGACGCCTACGACGCCATGGCCCGGCGCATCGCGACCGAGGAGGGCGTGATCTTCGCGGACTGGGGTGCCGTGGGCATGACGCCTGCCGATCTGCAGGACGGACTCCACCCCACCCAGGCCTATAGCAGGCGCCTCGCCGAGCAGCTGGTGAAGGCGCTCGATCGCGCAGCGCCGGAGTGCGTCACGGCTCAGCGGTAGGCCGGCCAGCGAGTCCTCCGGGCTTGGTGCAAGGGACGAGCAAGGTCAACGCGCCTGCCGGTCTCGCTTCATCGAGGCTGAAACGAGGCACATCAGGTAGCGCTCCAAGGCCTGTTGCTCCGCTCGCTCCAGAGACGCCAAGGTCTGGAGCTGGTCGGGCGTGGGGCCCCCGCCGCTCCCGCACAGGCGATCCCCCACGGATTCGATCAGCAGTTCGCGCCAAGCCACAGTGGCGGCCCTGCTGCTCGCCATCTTCGAGCGCAGCCTTTCCAACTCTGCCTGGTCGGGTGCTTCCATGGCCTCGCCTTGAGTGAGTGCTTAAGTTTTAATTCCAGAATCGAGGATGCGTCAAGCGTCGTCTGTAGGCGAAAAGCCGAAAAATGAGGGCGAGGCGAGGTGTCGGGAAGGCGAGCTGCGGCGCCGAGAAGGACCTTTCCGCAGCAGGCTTCAGGGATATCCAGCCCGGCGCGGAACTCAACGCTTGGGCCGGACGTAGGCCAGCGCCTTGAAGTCCTCGAAGCTCGGGAGCTCCCACTCCACATCGCTCGAGAAGCGGTAGCTGTCCAGCCAAGCCGACCAGCAGGCAAACTGCGGCGGCGAAGGTGCGACGACAGGGCGCTGCTTCTTCATCAGGGCGAGCGCGTCGAGCGGGGCGTGGCCGCGATGCACGAGCACGCACAGCGCCAGCGTCGCGGACCGGCCGATGCCGTACTCGCAATGGATCAGCACACGCTGTCCCTGGTCCATGAACTCGTTGGCGAAGCGGATGCCGTGCTCCAGGTCCGGCGTCTCCACCGGATGCATGTCCGAGGTGGGCAGGTGCAGGAGGGTAATGCCGTGCCGCCGGAACTGTTGCACGTCGGGCATGGCCTCGCCGCGCAGGTCGATCACGGCCTGAATGTGATGCTCGCGCGCGAGCAGCTCCGCGCATTCGGAGGGGTAGCTGCCGCCGACGGCCAGCAGTTCGGTGATCCAGTTGAAGTTAGGTTGCCAAGCGTCCACGGAAAAAACTCTAGCGCTTTTGGTGCTGCGTAAGTGCAACGGGATATCACAGCCCTCCTCACCCTGATGTAGGTCGAATCTGTAAACCAAAGCGTGTATTACTACCTAGGTTGCGCGGCCTCAAGTAAGCACAATGGTCTACATGAAGACCGACACCCAAGCAACAACCCATGAGTGGTGGAAGGACCAGGCGAATCCTGACGAGCAGCGCGCCTTCCTGGCTTCCTACCGCTCCGCCCAACGCACCGAGAACGCTGTGGCCTGGCGCCGCAATGTGATGCTCGGCTTTCTTTTCGTCTCCATTCCGATCCTGGTCCGCCTGATCAGCACCTTGTGATGACGCAGGAATGGGAGGAAGACCTCTATTTCGCGCGTCTGAGCATCGACGACCTGGACGAACTCGCGCGGTCGTGGCGGCAGCGCGCACAGGAGGGAGATGCCACGAGCTCTGCGGTAGCCAAGGCCCTCGAGTCGGTGGTGCGTCAGCGCCGCGCCGCGGCGGCTGCGCGTGATCGCGTCCTGGCGACGCGACGCGCCTGGGCACCGCTGCGAAAGGCCGCCCGATTGTTGCGTCGCTAAGCTGCTCGACGGGGGGACGGATCCGGAATGCGAAATTCCCGACGGTCTTGGAACGCGGCCGGGTCCGGGCGAAATCAGTGAGAAAACGCTCAGTCGGGGTCGTTGCCGCCCGTCACCGGCTGGCCACCTGCGATCGCGGAGACGAGGCCGACGGCGCTCGCGCGGAGCAGTTCCTGTCGAAGGGCCGCTTCCAGCTGACGGCGCGCGGTGTCGGGCCGGTCGTGGTCGTACTCTTCGTCCAACTCGCAATGCAGGTAGTAGTCGACTCGAGCCATGAGCCGTTCCAACGATGCTGCGAGATCTGTCTCATTCATCTGTTAACTCCTCACCTCGATCCCTGACTTGACACTACTGGGCCGCCGTTTCCCGGTCTCTTGCCCGGCATTATGAGCTTGACAGTCGGCCAGACCAGATTTCGTCAGATGGTATGCCATCAGCGCGTGGGGGCAAACTGACGCTGGACGGCCGGCGCCGGCTCAATTGGGCCGCAGGCGTGCCCATCCGAAGCGGCGGCGGGAGGCACCCGGCGCGCCAATTTGGTGCGCTTTTTCTTCAGCCTCGGGCGGCGGGAGCAAGTGGCGGACCGACTGCGCCACCTTGACGCAATCGCGGATATGGAGCTCGCCCAGCGCCCGCAGGGCGGCGTAGCCGAGCGCCGCCGAGACGACCTGGCCCGCAATGGGCACGTATTTGGTGGCCTGCTTCGCCGTCATGCGGATGCCGGCATGGCGGGCCAGCGTGATCAGCAACTCGCGCGTCACCAGCTTGCCCACCAGCAGGGCGCCGGCCGCGGTGGCCGCGTGCTGGATGCGTTCGCGTTGGTGCGGCGCCAGCCCTTCGATCTGGGTGACGGAGAGGCCGAATTCGGCGCTGATGCGCGGGATCAGCCGTGTCAGCAGGGCGGCGTCGGCGGCCCAGTCGAGCCCGGGAATGGGTACTGCGCTCGCGGCGGCCGCGATCAGCGCCTTGCGGCCGAGCATGCGCCGGCTGCGCTGGATGGCGGCGATCAGCTGCGGATCGCCGCGGGCGAGTTCGAGGGCCGAGGGCATGGTTCGGCGCAGGCTACCACGTCCCGTCAGGTGGCGGCCAGTGTTTCGATCTCGTCCGACAGGGCCAGCCAGCGTTCCTCCAGCCGGCCGATCTCCTCGTTCAGGGCCTTGAGCCGCCGGCCCGTCTCGGCGATCTCGGGGGCGGGCAGCGGGGTCGATAGCCGTGCCTCGAGCGAGGTCTTTTCGGCGCCGGCGGCGGCCAGCTGCTCGTCGATCTGCGCCAGCTCGCGCTTCAGCGGCTTGGCCTGGTTGCTGCGCTGCTGGCGCTCCTGCGCCGCCGCCTGAGGCGAGGGGGCGGCGGCCGGAATGGCCGCCGCGGTCTCGGCCGCCTCGCGCGTGGCCAGCCTGGCCTCTTCCCGCAGGCGCTTCGCCTCGTCCAGCAGATAGCGCTGGTAGTCGTCGAGGTCGCCGTCGAAATCGCCGACGCGGCCTCGGCCGACCAGCCAGAACTCGTCGCAGACCGAGCGCAGAAGGGCGCGGTCGTGGCTCACCAGCATCAGCGTGCCCTCGAACTCGTTGAGCGCCACGGCCAGGGCCTCTCGCGTGGCCAGGTCCAGGTGATTGGTCGGCTCGTCGAGCAGCAGCAGGTTGGGGCGCTGCCAGACCATCATGGCCAGCACCAGGCGCGCCTTCTCGCCGCCGCTCATGGTGCCGACGGCCTGCTTCACCATGTCGCCGCTGAAGTTGAAGCTGCCGAGGAAGCCGCGCAGGTCCTGCTCCCCGGTGCGCTCGCGGGCATTGGGGCCGAGCTCGCGTGCCATGCGCACCATGTGCTCCAGCGGGGTGTCCTGCGGGCGCAGCACGTCGAGCTCCTGCTGCGCGAAGTAGCCGATGTTGAGGCCCTTGCCCTCGGTCACGGTGCCGGCGAGCGCGCCCATCTCGCGGGCGATGGTCTTCACGAGTGTGGACTTGCCCTGGCCGTTGGCGCCCAGGATGCCGATGCGCTGACCGGCCAGCACCGAACGATTGACGCCGGTCAGGATGGTCTTGGGCGGCTCGCCGTCCTGCAGGTAGCCGAAGCTCGCCGCGCTGATGGTGAGCATCGGGTTCGGGATGTTGCCCGGCTCCTTGAACTCGAAGCTGAAGTCGGCCTCGGCCAAGAGGGGCGCCACCTTCTCCATGCGCTCCAGGGCCTTGACGCGGCTCTGGGCCTGCTTGGCCTTGCTCGCCTTCGCCTTGAAGCGGTCGATGAACTTCTGCAGGTGGGCGATCTTGTCCTGCTGCTTGGCAAAGGCCGACTGCTGCAGTTCGAGCTGCTGGGCGCGCAGCGTCTCGAAGGCGCTGTAGTTGCCGCCATAGCGGGTGAGCTGCTCGTGCACGATGTGCAGGGTGACGTCGGTCACGGCGTCGAGGAACTCGCGGTCGTGGCTGATGACGATCATGGTGCCGGCGTACTTCTGCAGCCAGGCCTCGAGCCAGACCAGGGCGTCCAGGTCCAGGTGGTTGGTCGGTTCGTCGAGCAGCAGCAGGTCGCTCGGGCACATCAGGGCGCGCGCCAGCTGCAGGCGCATGCGCCAGCCGCCGGAGAAGCTGTTGACCGGCTGGTCCAGCTCGTGGACCTTGAAGCCCAGGCCCAGGATCAGCGCCTGCGCGCGCGGCACGGCGTCGTGCTCGCCGGCGTCGTGCAGGTCGGTGTAGGCGTGGGCCAGGGCCATGCCGATCTCGGCATCGTCGGGATCGGCGGCGTGGCCGGCCTCGGCGAGCGCGAGCGCCTCGCGCAGCTCCACCAGCCGGGTGTCGCCGCCGACCACAAAGTCGGTGGCCGACTCCGCGGTCTCGGGCATGTTCTGGGCGACCTGGGCCAGTCGCCAGGACGACGGCACGGAGAAATCTCCGCCGTCTTCGTGCAGCGTGCCGTTGAAGAGGGCGAACAGGGTGGACTTGCCGGCGCCGTTGCGCCCCACCAGCCCGACCTTCTCGCCGGGATTGATGGTGACGCTGGCGCCGTTCAGCAGGACCTTGGCGCTGCGGCGCAGGATGACGTTCTTGAGGGTGATCATGAAAGAAGTACTTCGCGGGTCACCAGGAGCACCTGGTCTTCACCTGCGTTGGTGGCGAGCCACACCACCTCGAGTTTCGGGAACGCCGCCTCGAAATGCGCGCGCTCGTTGCCGATCTCCAGCACCAGCACGGCGTGCTCGCTCATGCGGGACGGCGCTTCGGCGAACAGCCGGCGCACGAAGTCCATGCCGTCGGCGCCGCCGGCCAGCGCCAGCTCGGGCTCGGTGCGGTATTCGGCGGGCAGGGCGGCCATGCTCTGCGCGTTGACGTAGGGCGGGTTGCAGAGGATCAGGTCGTAGGGGCCGCGCAGGGCGGCGAGCCCGTCGGATTCGACGAGCGTGACGCGATCGTCGAGCTGGTGGCGCGTGACGTTGATGGCCGCGACCTCGAGGGCCTCGGTCGAAAGATCGGCCGCATCGACGCGGATGTCCGGATAGGTCAGCGCCGCCAGTACGGCGAGGCTGCCGTTGCCGGTGCACAGGTCGAGCACCCGTTGCGTGTGCTCGCCGAGCCAGGGGTCGATGGTTCCGTCGGCCAGCAGCTCGGCGATGAAGCTGCGCGGCACGATGGCGCGCTCGTCCACGTAGAAGGACACGCCCTGCAGCCAGGCCTCGCGCGTCAGGTAGGCCGCGGGCTTGCGCGTGGCGATGCGGGCGGCCAGCAGCTCGGCCACGCGCGCTGCGTCCGCGGGAGAGACCGGGCGCTCGGCCGCTTCGTCCAGGGCGTCGAGCGGCAGGCCCAGGCGCCACAGCACCAGCCAGGCGGCCTCGTCGAAGGCGTTGGTCGTTCCGTGGCCGAAGGCGACGCCGGCTTCGGCCAGCTGCCTTTCGCCGGCCTCGATCAGTTCGATAACGGTGCTCATACCACCAACAGCGCTTCGAGCCGATCCAGCGTGCGTTGGTAGATGTTCTTGAGCTGCTCGATCTCGGCGACGGCGATGTGCTCGTCGATCTTGTGGATGCTGGCGTTGACCGGGCCCAGCTCCACCACCTGCTTGCAGATCTTCGCGATGAAGCGCGCGTCGCTGGTGCCGCCGCTGGTCGACAGCTCGGTCTCGATGCCGGTCTCGTCGCGGACGGCCTGCTGCACCGCGGCCACCAGCTCGCCGGGCGGGGTGAGGAAGGGGAGGCCGCCCACGGTCCACGACAGGGTGTAGTCGAGCCCGTGCGCATCGAGCACGGCCCTCACCCGCGCCTGCAGGGACTCGGGGGTGGCCTCGGTGGAGAAGCGGAAGTTGAAATCGATCACCGCGCTGCCGGGGATCACATTGCTGGCGCCGGTGCCTGCGTGGATGTTGCTGATCTGCCAACTGGTCGGCTGGAAGTACGCATTGGGCGCCGCGTCCCAGCCGCCCGCGTCGTTGATTGCGACCAGTTCGGCCAGCGCAGGCGCGAAGGCATGGACCGGGTTCTTCGCGAGATGCGGGTAGGCGATGTGGCCCTGCACGCCCTCGACGGTGAGCCGGCCGCTCATGGTGCCGCGGCGGCCGTTCTTGATCATGTCGCCGCAGCGCTCGACCGAGGTCGGCTCGCCGACGATGCAGTAGTCGAGGCGTTGCCCGCGCGCGGCCAGCGCCTTGCACACCACCACCGTGCCGTCGACGGCGGGGCCTTCCTCGTCGCTGGTGAGCAGCAAGGCCAGCGTGAGCCGCGGGTCGGGCCGGACGGCCAGGAAGTCCTCGATCGCGACCACGAAGGCGGCGAGCGAGGTCTTCATGTCGCAGGCGCCGCGACCGTAGAGGCGGCCGTCGCGGTGGGTGGGCGTGAAGGGGTGGCTCTTCCACTGTTCCAGCGGACCGGTGGGCACCACGTCGGTGTGGCCGGCGAAGACCAGCGTGCGTGCGGCCTCGGCGCCCGCGCTGCCCGGACGCACGGCCCACAGGTTGGTCACGCGGAAATCGGCGGGGCCGCTTTCGAGGGTCTCGAGCCTGAAGCCCAGCCGCGCCAGCCGCTCGCCGAGGATCTGCTGGCAGCCCGCATCGTCGGGAGTGACCGAGGGGCGCGAGATCAGTTGTTCGGCGAGTTGCAGCGTGCGGGACATGAAGAAAAAAGCTAGTGGCGGACGTCGAGCGTGATGTCCGTGAAGGAGGGTTCGTCGACCTGGTCGAGCAAGGCCTGCTCTTCCTTGCGCGCCGGCGAGGCGTTGCGGTTCTGCAGGCGCCACATCAGGTTGGTCGGGGAGTCGGCCTGCGACAGGCCTTCCTCGCGGGTGATGCGGTTCTCGGTGACGAGGCGGGCGATGTCTTCCTCGAAGGTCTGCGAGCCTTCGGCCATGGACTGCTCCATGGCCTCCTTGACGCCGGAGAAGTCGCCCTTGCCGATCAGCTCGGCCACCAGCGCCGTGTTGAGCATCACCTCCAGCGCCGGCACGCGGCTGCTGTTGGGCGTGCGCAGCAGGCGCTGCGCGACGATCGCGCGCAGCGCGCCGCCCAGGTCGTTCAGCAGGGTGGAGCGCACCTCTACCGGGTAGAAGCTCAGGATGCGGTTGAGCGCGCGGTAGCTGTTGTTGGCATGCAGCGTGGCCACGCACAGGTGGCCCGACTGGGCGTAGGTGATCGCGGCCGTCATGGTCTCGCGGTCGCGGATTTCGCCGATCTGGATCACGTCGGGCGCCTGGCGCAGCGCGTTCTTCAGGGCGATCTGCAGCGACTGCGTGTCGCTGCCGACGTCGCGCTGGTTCACCATCGACTTCTTGTTGGTGAAGGTGAACTCGATCGGCTCCTCGACCGTGAGGATGTGGCCGCTGGCGTGCTCGTTGCGGTAGTCCAGCATGGAGGCCAGGGTGGTGCTCTTGCCGGCGCCGGTGGAGCCGACCATCAGGATCAGGCCGCGCTTCTCCATCACGAGGGTCTTGAGGATCTCCGGCAGGTTCAGCTCGTCGAAGGAGGGGATCACCGAGGCGATATGCCGCACCACCACCGCATAGCTGCCGCGCTGGCGCATGCCGCTGACGCGGAAGTTGCCGGCGCCCTCGAGGGCGATCGCCATGTTGAGCTCGCCGGTACGTTCGAGCTCGGCGATGCGCGCCTCGGGCACCACCTCGGCCAGCAGGGCCAGCGGCGCCTCGGGCGGCAGCACCTGCCCGTTGATGGGCACGCAGTTGCCGTTGATGCGGATCAGTGCCGGGGAGTTGGCCGACAAGTAGATGTCGGATGCCTTGCGCTCGGCCATCAGGCGCAGAATTCGCTCCATCGTCTTCATCGGGCTCTCTCCTCCAGCGTGGTTGTGAAAAAAGTGGCGGCTCGCCGGCTCAGTCGCGCAGCAGGTCGTTCAGCGAGGTCTTCGCGCGCGTCTGCGCGTCCACGCGCTTGACGATGATCGCGGCATAGAGGCTGTACTTGCCGTTGTCCTTGGGCAGGGTGCCGCTGATGACCACCGAGCCCGCGGGCACGCGGCCGTAGGTGACTTCGCCGGTCGTGCGGTCGTAGATGGGGGTGCTCTGGCCGATGTACACGCCCATCGAGAGCACGGAGTTCTCTTCGATGACCACGCCTTCGACCACCTCGGAGCGCGCGCCGATGAAGCAGTTGTCCTCGATGATGGTCGGGCCGGCCTGCAGCGGCTCCAGCACGCCGCCGATGCCCACGCCGCCCGAGAGGTGCACGTTGGCGCCGATCTGGGCGCAGGAGCCGACGGTGGCCCAGGTGTCGACCATGGTGCCTTCGCCGACGTAGGCGCCGATGTTCACGTAGGAGGGCATCAGGATCGCGCCCTTGGCGATGTAGCTGCCGCGGCGTGCCACGGCCGGCGGCACGATGCGCACGCCGGCTTCCTTGAGCTCGTTGGCCGAGAGGTGCGAGAACTTGGTCGGCACCTTGTCGTAGAAGCCGAGCGAGCCCGCCTGCATCTGCTCGTTGTCCTTGAGGCGGAAGGACAGCAGCACGGCCTTCTTGATCCACTGGTGCACGGTCCACTGGCCCACGGCCTCGCGGGTGGCGACGCGCAGCTGGCCGTTGTTGAGCTCGGCGATCACGTGCTCGACCGCATCGCGAACTTCCTTCGGGGCGCTGGTGGCGGAGAGGTTGGCGCGGTCTTCCCACGCGGCGTCGATGGTCTGCTGGAGTTGCTGGGTCATGGATGGGCTCGGTTCTGGATGAAGTTCACGATGCGCTGCGCGGCCTCGGTGCATTCGGCGGTGTCGGCCACCAGTGCCATGCGGATGCGGCCGCGGCCCGGGTTGGCACCGTTGGCCTCGCGCGCGAGGTAGCTGCCGGGCAGCACCGTGACATTGTATTGAGCGTGGAGCGCCCGGGCGAAGGCGGCGTCGTCGCCCTGCCACGCCGCGGGGATGCCGGCCCACAAATAGAAGCTCGCGTCGGGCAGACGGACGTCCAGCACTTTCTCGAGCAGGGGCGTCACGGCCGCGAACTTGGCGCGGTACTGGGCGCGGTTGTCCACCACGTGCGCCTCGTCGCCCCAGGCCGCGATGCTGGCCGCTGCCACCGCCCCGCTCATGGCGCTGCCGTGGTAGGTGCGGTAGAGCAGGAAGGACTTGATGATCGCGGCATCGCCCGCCACGAAGCCGCTGCGCAGGCCCGGCACGTTGCTGCGCTTGGACAGCGAGGTGAGGGCGATGAGATTGCGGAAGTCGCTGCGGCCCAGCTTTGCCGCGGCTTCCAGGCCGCCGAGCGGCGGCTCGTCGCGGAAGTAGATCTCGCTGTAGCACTCGTCGGACGCGATCACGAAGCCGTAGCGGTCGGACAGGGCGAAGAGCTTCTGCCACTCTTCCATCGGCATCACCGCGCCGGTCGGGTTGCCGGGCGAGCACACGAAGACCAGCTGGGTGCGTTCCCACACCGCGGCCGGCACGCTGTCCCAGTCTACGGCGAAGTTGCGCGCCGGCAGGCTGGGCACGTAGTACGGCTCGGCGCCCGCCAGCAGGGCCGCGCCTTCGTAGATCTGATAGAAGGGATTGGGCGAGAGCACCACCGGGGCCGGCGTCTTCGATGCATCGAGCACCGTCTGCGCGAGCGCGAACAGCGCCTCGCGCGAACCGTTGACCGGCAGCACTTGCGTCGCCGGGTCCAGTTCGAGCGCGTAGCGGCGCTGCAGCCAGGCGGTGAAGGACTGGCGCAGCTTCAGGTCGCCGGCGGTCGCCGGATAGACCGCCAGCGCGCCCAGGCCGGCCGACAGTGCCTGCTTGATGAATTCCGGCGTCGGATGCTTGGGCTCGCCGATGCCGAGGCTGATGGGCGCGAAATCCGCATTCGGCGTGACATCGGCGAAGAGCCGGCGCAGCCGCTCGAACGGGTAGGGTTGCAGCTTGGAGAGCAGGGGATTCATGGCGTCGTCGTTCAGAGCTTCTTGACCAGCACCTGGCTCTTGCGGTCCCAGTTGTATTTGCGCTTGCGTGCCTCGGGCAGCCAGTCGGGGTTGACCTGCTGGAAGCCGCGCTTCAGGAACCAGTGCATGGTGCGGGTGGTCAGCACGAAGATGCTTTCGAGCCCGCTGGCCTTGGCGCGCTGCTCGACGCGCTTGAGGATGCGTTCGCCGTCGCCCTGCGACTGCGATTGGGGCGACACGGTGAGCGCCGCCATCTCGGCGGTCTTCGCTTCCGGGTAGGGGTAGAGGGCGGCGCAGCCGAAGATCACGCCGTCGTGCTCGATCACCGTGTACTGGCCGACGTCGCGCTCGATCTCGGTGCGGCTGCGCTTGACCAGCGTGCCGTCGCGCTCGAAGGGCTCGATCAGCTGCAGGATGCCGCCGATGTCGTCGGCCGTCGCCTCGCGCAGCGATTCGAGCTTTTCATCGATCACCATGGTGCCGATGCCGTCGTGCACGTAGACCTCGAGCAGCAGCGATCCGTCGACCGCGAAGGGGATGATGTGGTTGCGCTCCACGCCCGCTTCGCAGGCCTTGACGCAGTGCTGCAGGTAGAAGGCCGTGTCGGTCGGCTTCTGCGGCGACGAGAGCGACTCCAGCAGCTTCTTCGCGCTGTCCAGGGGCAGCTCGGTGTCGATGGGGTTGTCCTCGCTGATGGGCTGGGTGGGATCCTGCGGAATGCCGGGCACTTCGGTCAGGAAGATCAGCTTGTCGGCCTGGATCGACATGGCCACGCTGGTCGCGACCTCCTCCATCGTCAGGTTGAAGGCCTCGCCGGTGGGCGAGAAGCCGAAGGGCGACATCAGCACCATGGCGCCGAAGTCCAGCCCGCGGCGGATGCCCGCTGCATCGACCTTGCGCACCAGGCCCGAATGCTGGAAGTCGACGCCGTCGACCACGCCGACCGGCCTCGCCGTGATGAAGTTGCCCGAGATCATGCGCACGGTGGAGCCGGCCATGGGCGTGTTCGGCAGGCCCTGGCTGAAGGCGGCCTCGATCTCGTAGCGCAGCTGGCCGGCGGCCTCCTGTGCGCAGTCGAGCGCCACCTCGTCGGTGATGCGGATGCCATGCGAGTACTTCGCCTCGTGGCCCTTGGCGCGCAGCTGTTCGTTGACCTGCGGCCGGAAGCCGTGCACCAGCACCACCTTGACGCCCATGCTCTGGATCAGCGCCAGGTCCTGCGCGATGTTGGGCAGCTTGCCGGCCGCGATGGCCTCGCCCGCCATGGCGACCACGAAGGTCTTGCCCCGGTGCATGTGGATGTAGGGCGCCACCGAGCGGAACCAGGGGACGAAGGTGAAGTTGAAGACGGTGGACATGAAGGAAGCCGTGAGGAGGGCCGGCGTCAGCCGGGATGGAATGGATTCTCGACGACGAGCTTGCCGAACCGCTGGCCATGCTGGCCATCCTGCGAGACGAGGACGTCGGCGTTGGCGCGCAGCGCGGCTTCGAGGATCAGCGCGTCCCACCATTGCAGGCGGTGCTTTTGCGCCAGCTCGGCCGCGGCCAGGACGCTGTCGGCCGTGGCGCCGACCACGTCGAAGGCGCACAGCTGGCTGATCTGGCTGGTGGCCTCGCGCGCGCTGAGCGGCGGCTTCAGCTTGCGCGTCGTGATGTTGTAGAACTCCTGCAGCACCTGGGTGCTGAGGGCAATCGAGTCGTCCTTGATGGCCCGCGCAAAGCGGTCGATCGCGATTTCCTTGCGCACCGGATCGCCCGCGTCGACCGCGTAGACCAGCACGTTGGTGTCGAAGAAGGTCGTCATTCGGAAGGGTAGGGGCGGTCGTGTGCGTCGTCGCGCGACCACTTTGCGCCCTCGCTGTTCGCCTTGCTGCGGCGAGCCGCGGCGATGAAGGCCTGGCCGGCGATCTGCTGGCGGTCGTTGCCCTGCGCGTAGTCGGCGAGGAACTCGCGGATGCGGGCGCTGACGGACGTGCCCTCGTTGATGGCACGTACTCGCGCCTTGCGCACGATGGCTTCGTCGATGGCGATGGTCAGGTTGGTCATTCGAATGGCCTCTGCAACGATACGTGAACAAGTGTAGCACGTGAACTCGTGAAGTGAGATAATGCGGCGCTTCATGAGTTCCCTTCCATCCGATCCGGTCCGCGCGGGTGCGCCGCTTGCCATCGAGTTCCCTGAGTCGCTCCCCGTTTCGGCGCGGCGCGACGAGATCGCCGAAGCCATCGCCGCCCATCAGGTCGTCATCGTCTGCGGCGAGACCGGCTCGGGCAAGACCACGCAGTTGCCCAAGATCGCGCTGGCGATGGGCCGGGGCAAGCTCAACGCGCCGCCGGGCCGGGGCCGGCTGATCGGCCACACGCAGCCGCGGCGCATCGCCGCGTCGTCGGTCGCCAAGCGCATCGCGGAAGAGCTCAAGACGCCCCTGGGCGAGGTCGTGGGCTACAAGGTGCGCTTCCAGGACCGGCTGTCGCGCGACGCCTCCGTGAAGCTGATGACCGACGGCATCCTGCTGGCCGAGACTCAGACCGACCCGCTGCTCAAGGCCTACGACACGCTGATCATCGACGAGGCGCACGAGCGCTCGCTCAACATCGACTTCCTGCTGGGCTATCTGCGCGAGATCCTGCCGCGGCGGCCGGATCTCAAGGTGATCGTGACCTCGGCCACGATCGATGCGGAGCGCTTTGCGCAGCATTTCGCGTCCGCCAAAGGTCCGGCGCCGACGATCATGGTGTCGGGCCGGATGTATCCGGTCGAGCAGCGCTACCGTCCCTTCGAGGAGTCGCGCGACCACGACCTGAACGATGCCATCGCCGACGGCGTCGACGAGCTCTGGCGCGACCCGCGCGATGGCGGCGACATCCTGGTCTTCCTGCCCGGCGAACGCGAGATCCGCGAGGCGGCCGACCACCTGCGCAAGCACCTGAGCCACCAGCCGCTCTTGCGCAACGCCGAGGTGTTGCCGCTGTTCGCGCGGCTGTCGCAGGCCGAGCAGGACCGCATCTTCGACAGCCACAGCGGCCGGCGCATCGTGCTGGCCACCAACGTGGCCGAGACCTCGCTGACGGTGCCGGGCATCCGCTACGTGATCGACGCCGGCACGGCGCGCGTCAAGCGCTACAGCTTCCGCAGCAAGGTGGAGCAGCTGCTGGTCGAGCCCATCAGCCAGGCCGCGGCCAACCAGCGCGCCGGGCGCTGCGGGCGGGTCGCCAACGGCATCTGCATCCGGCTCTACGACGAGAAGGATTTCGAGGGGCGGCCGCGCTTCACCGACCCCGAGATCCTGCGCTCCTCGCTGGCGGGCGTGATCCTGCGGATGAAGTCGCTGCACCTGGGCGATGTGGAACGCTTTCCCTTTCTCGAGGCGCCGCAGCGGCGCGCGATTGCCGACGGCTACCAGCTCCTCAACGAGCTCGGCGCGGTCGACGATGCGAACGAGCTCACGCCGATGGGCGCGGAGCTGGCGAAGCTGCCGCTGGACCCGCGCGTGGGGCGGATGATCCTGGAAGCGCGCAGCCGCGGCGCACTCGAGGAGGTGCTGGTGATCGCCAGCGCGCTGTCGGTGCAGGACGTGCGAGACCGGCCGCTCGATGCGCAGCAGCAGGCCGACCAGGCACATGCGAAGTTCGACGACGAGAAGAGCGAGTTCAGCGGGTACTTGCGGCTGTGGCAGTGGATTCACGATGCGCGCGGGGGGGTGGGCACGCCCACGCACAAGCTCAGCAACCGCCAGTACGAACAGCTGCTGCGCCAGAACTTCGTCAACGTCCGCCGCGTGCGCGAGTGGCGCGACATCCATTCGCAGCTGCTCACGGTGGTCACCGAGCACAAGTGGCGCATCAACGGCACGCCCGCGAGCTACGAGGCGCTGCACCTGTCCATGCTCTCCGGCCTGCTCGGCAACGTCGGCTGGAAGATGGAAGAGGAGGAGGCCTATCTGGGCGCTCGCGGCATCAAGTTCTACCGACATCCGGGCGCGCACCTCAAGAAGAAGCCCGGCCGCTGGATCGTCTGCGCCGAACTGGTGGAGACCACGCGTCTCTTCGGCCGCGGCATCGCCAACATCGAGCCGCAATGGCTGGAGCAGGTGGCGGGCCACCTGCTCAAGAAACAGCTGCTCGATCCGCACTGGGAGAAGAAGAGCGCGCAGGTCGTGGCGCTGGAACGCGCCACTCTCTATGGCCTGGTGGTCTACAGCGGGCGGCGCGTGGAGTTCGGGCGCGTCGATCCGGTCGCGGCGCGCGAGATCTTCATCCGCGAGGCGCTGGTCGGCGGGCAATGGGAGAGCAAGCTGCCCTTCCTGGCGGCCAACCGCAAGCTGGTGCGCGAAATCGAGGGCCTGGAGCACAAGGCGCGCCGCCAGGACGTGCTGGTCGACGACGAGCTGATCTACGCCTTCTACGACGCTCAACTGCCGCCCGACGCAGCCAGTGGATTCGGCTTCGAGAGCTGGTACCGCCAGGCCTCGAAGGAAGCGCCGAAGCTGCTCTACCTGACGCGCGAGGAGCTGATGCGCCACCAGGCGGCCGGCATCACGACGCAGTCCTTCCCGCCCACACTGCGGCTGGGCGGCGTCGACTGCGCGGCCAGCTACCTGCACGAGCCCGGCGACCCCCGCGACGGGCTGACCGTGAGCGTGCCGCTCTTCGTCCTGAACCAGGTGAGCGAGGAGCGCTGCGAGTGGCTGGTCGGCGGCATGCTCAAGGACAAGGTGCAGGCGCTGCTCAAGAGCCTGCCGCAGAAGCCGCGCGCGCGGCTGGTTCCGCTGCCGGAATCCGCAACACGGCTGGCGCAGGTGCTGGGCGCGCCGGAGGTCTTCGGCCATGGCTCGTTGACGGATGCGCTCCTCAAGCGCGTGCGCGACGAGACCAGCCTGGACGTGAAGCGCACCGACTTCAAGCTCGACATGCTGCCGCCGCATCTGTTCATGAACCTGCGCGTGGTCGACGAGCACGGCCGCCAGCTCGGAATGGGCCGCAATCTCGGCGCGCTGAAGGCGGAACTGGGCGCGAAGGCGCGCGGCGCCTTCCAGGCACTGGCCGGCCTGCAGGTCCGGGCCGCGCCCGATGCGCCCGCCGCGGACGCCGGCCCGGCCGAGCAGCCGGCGGATCGCGCAGCGGAGAAAGCCGACACCGCACCGGCCCTGCCCGCCGGCCAGCGCTACACCAGCTGGAGCTTCGGTGAGCTGCCGGAGCTGATGGAGGTGCGCCGCGGGGCCCAGTCGCTGATCGGCTTTCCGGCCCTGGTCGATGCCGGCGATGCGGTGACGATCGAGGTCTTCGACGAGCCGGCAGTGGCCGCGGCGAAGCATCGCGCCGGTCTGCGCCGGCTGTTCGCGCTGCAGCTCAAGGATGCCCTCAAGTACCTCGAGAAGAACATTCCCGACCTGCAGAAGATGGCGGTGGCCTACATGCCGCTGGGCACGGCCGAGGAACTGCGCGCACAGATCGTCGAGGTGGCGCTGGAGCGGGCCTTCCTGCAGGAGCCGCTGCCGGCCGACCAGGCGGCTTTCGAGCGCCGCGTGGAGGAGGGGCGCGGGCGGCTCACGCTGATCGCCAACGAGATCGCTCGCCTCGCGGGCACCATCCTCGGCGAGTACACCCTCGCCGCGCGCAAGATCAAGGACACCAAGGTCCAGCCCGAGGCGACCGCCGATGCCGCGCAGCAGCTGCAGCGCCTGGTGGGCAAGCGTTTCGTCGCGCAGACGCCCTGGCCGCGGCTGGCGCATTTCGCGCGCTACCTCAAGGGCATCAGCTTGCGGCTGGACAAGCTGCGCGCCGATCCGGGCCGCGACACGCAGCGCCTGGCGGAGCTGCGGCCGCAGGAGCAGCGCTACTGGCGCCTGGTGGCCGAGCGCAAGGGCGCGGTGGACGAGCGCATGGACGAGTTCCGCTGGCTGCTCGAGGAGCTGCGAGTGAGCTTCTTCGCGCAGGAGCTGCGCACGCCGCAGCCGGTCAGCGTGAAGCGGCTCGACAAGCTCTGGGCGCAGCTGCAGGGCTGAACGGCGGACAAAAAAAAGCCCACCGGAGGTGGGCTTTGCCTACGCGGCGCCGTGGCGCCGCATGCTCTATATGCGCCCCATGAGGAGCAGCACGATGACGACCAGCACCACCAGGCCCAGGCCGCCGCTCGGCCCGTAGCCCCAACTGCGGCTGTAGCCCCAGCTCGGCAGTGCCCCCACCAGCAGCAGGATCAGGACGATCAGCAGGATCAACGAGAGCGACATGGAAGACTCCTTGGTGTTGTAAACCTAGGCCTTCATGGTCGAGGCAAGCCGGTCCGTCGCCCGCCGGAAGGCGCGCCCTCCGGCGGTCAGGACTCTCCTACCGTTTGTGTCAGAAGGTGTAGATGAATCCGGCTCAGAGCCGGGCCAGCCGCTCCAGCGCGGTCCGCAGCGTCTCGTCCTTTTTGGCGAAGCAGAAGCGCACCACGCGCTGGTCGAAGCCTTCGGCGTAGAAGGCCGACAGCGGGATGGCGGCCACGCCGATCTCGCGGGTGAGCCACTGGCAGAAATCCGCCTCGCCCAGGTCGCTGACCTCGCGGATGTCCACGCACTGGAAGTAGGTGCCGGCGCTCGGCAGCAGCTTCAGCCGCGTCTTCGACAGGCCCTCGGCGAACAGGTCGCGTTTGTGCTGGTAGAAGGCCGGCAGCTCGAGGTAAGGCGCCGGGTCGGCCATGTAGGTGGCGAGCGCGTGCTGCATCGGCGTGTTGACGGTGAACACGTTGAACTGGTGCACCTTGCGGAACTCGGCCGTGAGCGGCGCCGGCGCCGCGACGTAGCCGACTTTCCAGCCTGTCACGTGGTAGGTCTTGCCGAAGCTGCTGACGATGAAGCTGCGCGCGGCCAGGCCGGGGAAGCGCGCCGCGCTCTCGTGGCGCGCGCCGTCGTAGACCATGTGCTCGTAGACCTCGTCGCTGATCACCAGCACGTCGGTGGGTGCCAGCAGCGCCTCGAGGCGCCGCATCTCGGCCTCGGTCCAGACGGTGGCGCTGGGGTTGTGCGGCGTGTTGACGACGATGGCGCGGGTGCGCGGCGTGATCGCGGCCGCGATCTTGTCGAAGTCGGGCCTGAAGCTTCCGGGCGTGAGCGGCACCCGCACCACCGTGCCGCCGGCCAGCTCGATGTTGGGCGCGTAGCTGTCGTAGCAGGGCTCGAGCACGATCACCTCGTCGCCGGCGTGCACCACGGCAAGAATCGCGGTGATGATGGCCTGGGTGGCGCCGGCGGTGATGGTGATCTCGCTCGCGGGGTCGTAGCGGTGGCCGTACAGCGTCTCGACCTTCGCGGCGATCGCCTCGCGCAGCGGCAGGATGCCGGGCATCGGCGGGTACTGGTTGTGGCCCGCGGCCATGGCGGCCGTCACCGCGTCGAGCAGCTTCGGGTCGCAGCCGAAATCCGGGAAGCCCTGGCCGAGGTTCACGGCGTTCTTCTCGACGGCCAGCGCCGACATCACGGTGAAGATGGTGGTGCCGACGCTCGGCAGCTTGGTCTGCACGTCGGGCGTGCGCGCGACAGGAGCGTTCACAGTTCGTAGTCCTCGTGGTGCCCGGCCAGGGCCTTGGCGATCAGGTTGCGGTCGAGCCGGTCGGAAAGCAGCTCGGCGAATTTGAAGACGAAGTTGCGCAGGTAGGCGCTGCGCTTGAAGGCGACGCGGGCGATGTTGGTGCCGAACACATGGCCCATCGGCCGCACCACCAGGTCGGCGTTCGAGTCGTCGCGCACCGCCATCTCGGCCACGATGCCGACGCCCAGGCCCAGGCGCACGTAGGTCTTGATCACGTCGGAGTCGATCGCCTCCAGCGCGATGCGCGGCGTGAGCTTCTTCTGCGCGAAGGCATGGTCAATGCGTGTGCGGCCGGTGAAGGAGGGGTGGTAGGTGATGATCGGCTCGGCCGCGATGTCCTCGAGATGGATGCGTTCCTTCTCGGCCAGCGGATGCGTCTTGGGCAGCACCAGCACGTGCTGCCACTCGTAGCAGGGCAGGGTCACGAGCTCGGTGTAGTCGGACAGCGACTCGGTGGCGATGCCGATCTCGGCGATCTCGTCCATCACCATCCGGGCCACCTGGTCGGGCGAGCCCTGGTGCAGGCTCACGTTGACCTTGGGGTAGGCCTCGCGCAGCTTGGCGACGGGCACGGGCAGCACGTAGCGGGCCTGCGTGTGGGTGGTGGCGATCGAGAGGGTGCCGCTGTCCTGGGCGCTGAACTGCTCGCCGATGCGCTTGAGGTTGCCCACCTCGCGCATGATGAGCTCGATGCTCGCCAGGACATGCTGGCCCGGCTCGGTCACGCGCTTCAGGCGCTTGCCGTGGCGCGCGAAGATTTCCACCCCCAGTTCTTCCTCGAGCTCGATGATCGCCTTGGACACTCCGGGCTGCGAGGTGTGCAGGGCCTTGGCCGCCTCGGTCAGGTTGAGGTTGCGACGCACCGCCTCCTGTACGAATTTGAACTGGTGAAGATTCATAACAAATTCCGTCTTATTCCGGAGTTCATTATGCCTTCGATGTCTATCGAAAGCGCCAGATGTTCAGGTTTTGAGTGCCAGCCGGGCCAGCAGATCGAGCACCTCGGGTTCCTCGCCGACGGCTCGCGCCAGTTCCACCGGCACCTGCGGATGCAGGGCGCGCAGTTCATCGAGCAGCCCGGGCAGGTCTTCGCGCAGATGCTTGCCCATGCCGAGGAAGAGCGGGACCACGCGGACGCTGCCGGCCCCTGCGGCCAGCAGCTGCGCCATGGCGCTGGGCAGGTCGGGCTGCGACAGCTCGAGGTAGGCGCAGCGTACCAGCGCGCCCGGGGCGTGTTCGGTCACCCGCCGCGCCACGGCCTCCACGGGCTCGCGCCAGCGCGCATCGCGCGAGCCATGCGCGAGCAGGACGATGCCGGGAGCGCGTTCCTGCATGCGTACCGCTAGCGCCGCAGCACCAGCCACGTAAAGGCCGCCAGCGACATCACCGAATAGATCAGGCCGGGGGCCGCGGCCGTGATCCAGGGCAGCCAATTGCTCAGGTTGCCCAGGTAGCCGAAGACGTTGTTCAGCAGGAAGAAGCTGATCCCGATCATCACGCCCCCGAACACGTAGGCCGTGATCCCCGCCTGGCGGAAATGCAGGTACGCGAAGGGCAGGGCGAGCACCACCATCACCAGGCAGGACAGCGGGTAGAACACCTTGCGCCAGAACTCGATCTCGTAGCGCTGGGCGGTCTGGCCGTTGGCATCGAGGTGCTGGATGTATTCGAACAGGTCGATGGTGCGCATGCGGTCCGGCCGCAGCAGCGCGACCGACACCATCTCGTTGGTGAGCGAGCTCGGCCAGTTCACCACCGGGGTGTGCGTGGTGGTGACGCGGACCTTGTCGGCGTTGCCCGTGTCGTACTGCTGCTGCTCGACGCCGATCAGCGTCCACACGCCGTTCGAGATGTGCGCCTGCACGGCGGAGGTGTGCGAGACCAGCAGGCCCTTGGCGCCGAACTCGAAGATGCGCAGGTCCTTCAGCATGGCGTTGCGCGAGATCGACGCCACATTCACCGCATAGGACTTGTCCCCCTGCTTTTCCCGCAACCAGGCGCCGGTGTAGCCCACCATCGAGTAGGTGCCCTGGTAGCGCGACTTCAACAGCTGGGCGACGCGGCCGGACGCCGGCGAAACATAGTCGCCCACCGCGAAGGTCAGGATCACGAAGCCCAGGCCCAGCACGAGCAGGGTGCGCAGCGCGCGCCAGGGGCCGAGGCCGCTGGTGCGCAGGATCGTGTACTCCGAGCTCTGCGCCAGCCGCGCCATCACGAAGATGGTGCCGATCAGCACGGCGATCGGCAGCAGCTCGTAAAGGTGGCTCGGGATCAGCAGGGCGACGTACATCAGAGCCTGCGCGGCACCGTAGCCCAGCGTGCCGGGCTGGCCGATGGACTGCAGCTCGTCGACGAAGTCGAAGAAGAAGAACAGGCTCAGGAAGCCCAGGGTCACGAAGGCCACGGCCTTCAGCACCTCGACATAGATCAGTCGTCGAATCGTTTTCACGTTGAGGAGCTTTCCGGCGACCGGCGGCGGACGGGGAGCAGGCGCCAGCTCCAGTTGAAGTGGCGCTTGGCCAGCCAGACCAGGCCGAGCGCCAGCGCGCCGCCATGCAGCGCCAGCATGAAGCCGCCCATGCCGTAGCGGCCCATGCCGACCCAGTTCTGGCCGAGGTTGAGCAGGTTGTAGTAGAGGACGAAGGCGCACAGCGCGAACAGGAGGTTGCCGCTGCGGCCCACGCGCGGGTTCGCGCTCGACACGGTCAGCGCCAGCACCACGAAGTTGATGGCGGCGAGCACCATGCCGATGCGCCAGGCCAGCTCGCCGCGATTGGCGACGCTGGGCTCGCGCAGCAGCGTCAGGGTGGTCTTGGCGCGCACCGGCGCGGCGCCGTTGGAGGTGTCGATGTCGCTGCCGACCTTGGCGCCATAGCTGCGGAACTCGCTGATCTTGAGCTCGCCGGGCGTCAGGGGGCGTTCGAGCCGCTGGCCGTTGCTGAGCATCAGGTAGCGCGCTTCGCCGATGTCCTCGATGCGGCCGCTCTGCGCCGAGGTGATGATCTGCAGGTTGCGCTCGAGCGAGGAGATGAACACGTTGCTGGCCGTGGCACTGTCGGGCGCGTCCTTGTCGATGAAGAACACCCGCAGGCGCCCCGCCGATTCGCGGAACTCGCCGGGCGACACGCGTTCGATGTCGCTGCGGCGCTGGTACTGGTCGCGCATGCCCTGGGTCTGCGAGTTGGCCCAGGGCCAGCCGACCAGTGCGAAGACCGCGATCAGCAGCAGGATCGGCCAGGCAAAGCGGAACAGCGGCGGCGCGAAGTTGGCGAGGCCGCGACCGCTGGAAAACCAGATCACCATCTCGCTGTCGCGGTACATGCGCGACAGCGTGCCCACGATGGAGACGAACAGACTGAGGCTCAGGATGGTCGGCATGTAGCCGAGCACGGTATAGGTCATCACCAGGAAGACCTCGGAGGGATTCACGGCGCCCCGGGCGGCCAGGCCGAGGGTGCGGATCAGCATCATGGTCATCACGATGGTGATCAGCACCACCAGCGTGGCCCCGAAGCTGCGCGACAGCTCCTTGCGTATGGAGGAATGGAATAACATCGTCGAGGGAAAAAAAGGATTATGGACTTTCAACTCAAGACCCTCTCCACCGCCCAGGCTGCCACCGAAAAATGCGATGCGCTGATCGTGCTCGCGGGAGCCGGCAACTCCCCCTCCAAGGACCCGATGGCGACCCTGCTCGCCGAAGCCCGCAAGGCCGGCGACCTGGGCGACAAGGCCGGCAAGCTGCTGGCCCTGTACCGCCCGCCGCGCGTGGCGGCGCCGCGCGTACTGCTGGCTTCGGTGGGCGACGGCAAGCCCGCCTCGGTGCGTGCTGCCGTGCTGGCCGCGGTCGCGGCGGCCAAGGCGGCGGACCCCAAGCGGGTGGCGATCGTCTTCGCCCAGCCCGCCGATGCCGAGGGCTTGCGCAGCGCGGTGATCGCGGCGGCCGATGCGAGCTATGTCTACACCGCCACCAAGTCCAAGCCCGAGCCGCGTTCGATCCGCCAGCTGGTGTTCGGCGTGGCCGATGCGGCCGACCTGCGCGAGGCCTTCGACGAGGCCGCGGCCACGGTCGCGGGCATCGAGCTCGCCAAGGAATGGGCCAACCGCCCCGGCAACCACTGCACCCCCACCATGCTCGCAGATGCCGCGCAGAAGCTCTCCGCGCTGCCGCAGGTCAAGTGCGAGGTGCTGGGGCCCAAGGAGGTCCAGAAGCTCGGCATGGGCGCCTTCGGCGCAGTCGCGCAGGGTTCGGCCGAGCCGCTGCGTTTCATCGTGCTGCGCTACCAGGGCGCCCCCAAGGAGCAGGCCCCCGTGGTGCTGGTGGGCAAGGGCATCACCTTCGACACCGGCGGCGTCTCGCTCAAGCCGGCGGCCGAGATGGACGAAATGAAGTTCGACATGTGCGGCGCCGCCAGCGTGCTGGGCGTGTTTCGCGCGCTCGGCGACATCCGTCCCGCGCTCAACGTCGTGGGCCTGATCCCCACCTGCGAGAACATGAACGACGGCCGCGCGATCAAGCCCGGCGACGTCATCACGAGCATGAGCGGGCAGACCATCGAGATCCTCAACACCGACGCCGAAGGCCGCCTGATCCTGTGCGATGCGCTGAGCTACGCCAAGCGCTTCGATCCGGCGGTGGTGGTCGACATCGCCACGCTGACCGGCGCCTGCGTGGTGGCGCTGGGCGGCGTGCGCAGCGGCCTGTTCGCCAGCGACGACGCACTGGCCGACGCGCTGCTGGCGGCCGGCGAGGAATCGCAGGACCGCTGCTGGCGCATGCCGCTCGACGACGATTACGCCGAGGGCCTGAAGACCAATTTCGCCGACGTGGCCAACGTCGCGGGCCGGGCCGGCGGCGCGGTCACGGCGGCCAAGTTCCTGCAGCGCTTCACGGGCGACTTCCCTTGGGCGCATCTGGACATCGCGGGCACGGCTTGGAAGAGCGGGGCGGCCAAGGGCGCGACCGGACGGCCCGTCGGACTGCTGCTGTCTTACCTTTTGACGCGAGCCCGCCAGGGCGCTGCCAGCCCGGCCACGCGCAAGGCGCGCAAGGCAGCCAAGGCGCGATAAGGTTTCCATGACCGAGATCGACTTCCACTTCAACACGCCGGACAAGCTGAACTACGCCTGCCGCTTGCTGCGCAAGGCCGTCGGCGCCCGTGGCGCGCGCGTGGTGGTGGTGGCCGACGCGCAGATGCTGGAAGCCATCGACCTCGCGCTCTGGACCTTCGCGCCTGCGGAGTTCATCGCCCACTGCCGCAGCGACGGCGAGCCGCACACCGTCGCGCGCTCGCCGGTGGTGCTGGCCGAGAGCGGCGATGCGACGCTGCCGCACCGCCAGGTGCTGGTGAACCTCGGGCACGCGGTGCCCGGCGGCTTCGAGCGCTTCGATCGGCTGATCGACATCGTGAGCGCCGACGACGCCGACCGGCAGGCGGGCCGCTCGCGCTGGCGGCACTACGCCGACCGCGGCTACGCGATCCAGCGCCACGACTTTGCCGGGAGTGCTGCCTGATGTCCGCGCGTACCCCGCCACGCTTCGTGCCCACGCTCACGACCGTGCTCGAGCTGCCGGCCGAGCCGGTGCCGGCGAGCGAGCCCACCCCCGAGCCTGCTTGCGAACCTGCCGTTGCGACTCCGGCAGCCGCCGTGGCGGACCCGGCGCAGGCTGTCGCGCTCAGCCCGCAGGCGATGCTCTCCGAGGCCGACGCCTTCCAGCTCGAGGAGCAACTGATTCACCGCGTGCTGCAGCGCATCGACCTCTCGCTGGAGGAGCGTTTGAGCGACACCGTGTCAGCCGCCGTTCAGCAGCAGCTCGACAACATGATCCCGCGCTTGCGCGGCGAAATCGAGACGGTGCTGCGCGAGCTGGTGAGCGAAGCGCTGGCCCAGGAGCTGTCCGACAACACAGGGTCAACGCCAGCTTTTGGCCCTTGATCCTTGGGCTACACTGCGCGCCAGGTCGAAAGCGCGAGGGCGCTGCGGGTCTGCGGCGCGGAACTTGCTGAGGGTTCGCGCACGGATCAAAAGGCCGTATTTCTGTACTCATCCACCAATACCTGGAGGTTCCTCATGCAATTGAAATGGACTGCAGTCACGCTGGCGGCGCTCACGCTCGTGGCTTGTGGCAAGAAGGAAGAAGCAGCGGCTCCGGCGCCCGCGCCGGCACCCACCGCAGCAGCACCTGCACCCGCGGCTCCTCCGGCCGATGCATTGGTGGTCAAGATCGGCCACGTGGGCCCCACCAGCGGCGCCATCGCCCACCTCGGCAAGGACAACGAACTCGGCGCGCGCATGGCCGTCGAAGACCTGAATGCCAAGGGCCTCAAGATCGGCGACAAGGTTGCCAAGTTCGAGCTGCTCGCCGAGGACGATGCGGCCGATCCGAAGCAAGGCACGGCAGTCGCCCAGAAGCTGGTCGACAGCAAGGTCAACGGCATCGTCGGCCACCTGAACTCGGGCACCACCATCCCCGCTTCCAAGCTCTACAGCGACGCCGGCATTCCGCAGGTCTCGCCTTCGGCGACCAACCCCAAGTACACCCGCCAGGGGTTCAAGACCACCTTCCGCGTGGTGGCTGACGACACGCAGCTCGGCGGCACGCTGGGCAAGTACGCGGTCGACACGCTCAAGGGCAAGAACATCGCCGTGATCGACGACCGCACGGCCTATGGCCAGGGCGTTGCCGAAGAGTTCGAGAAGGCCGTCAAGGCCGCCGGGGGCACGATCGTCGGCCACGAGTTCACCACCGACAAGTCGACCGACTTCAACGCCATCCTGACCAAGCTCAAGGGCGCCAAGCCCGACGTGCTGTTCTTCGGCGGCATGGACGCCGTCGGCGGCCCGATGCTCAAGCAGGTCAAGCAGCTCGGCATGAACGTCAAGTTCATGGGCGGCGACGGCCTGTGCACCGGCGAGTTGGCCAAGCTGGCCGGCGATGCGATCGGCGAAGAGATGGTGGTTTGCGCGGAAGCCGGCGGCGTCGAAGGCGACTTCAAGCAGCCGCTGGAAGACTTCAAGACCAAGTTCAAGACCAAGAACGGCGTCGACGTGCAGATCTATGCGCCGTACGTGTACGACGCGGTCAACGTGCTGGCCGAGGCCATGGTGAAGGCCGGCTCGTCCGATCCCGCGAAGTACCTGCCCGAGCTCGGCAAGATCCAGTACAAGGGCGTGACCGGCCCGATCGCCTTCGACGAGAAGGGCGACATCAAGAACGGCGCGCTGACCATCTACACCTACAAGGGTGGAGCCCGTACCCAGATCGCCGTGGTGCGCGGCGCGAGCTGAAGCAAGCCGCTTCATCCGCAAAGAGAAAGGGCCCCTCAGGGGCCCTTTTTTATTCCTTCATTGCTGCGCTGCTGCTGGCGTCGTTGCAGTAGTCGAAGAACGCCTCGAGCTCCCTCGACTTGTCGAACACGGCATCGGCCCCCAGCGCCGTGCAGCGCGCACGGATATCGGCATTGACGTAGTTGCTGAGGACCACCGCGCGCTGGCTCGCGCTGCGCTGCCTGCAGGTTCGCAGCACACCCAGCCCCGAGCCCTGCTTGAGGAAAATGTCCACCACCACCAGCTGCCAGTCGCCGGTGTGGGAGGCGAGCCAGGCGGCCGCCTCGTTTTCGCTCTCGGCACAGCCGACGACCTGGGCGCCGACCAGGTCCTCGAGGGCGGGGATCAGGTTGTCGCGGATCGTCTTGTTGTCTTCGACAAGGAAGGTGAAGAGCGCCATTGGCTTTCTTGCCTGTGAAGACGAAAGCCTACCGCGATGCAGCATGCGCCGCGGCGCCGAAGCCGCCCGCCGTGGCGTAGGAGAAAACGCACGCGTAAGCGGCAGTCGCGGCCGGCAGAAAGCAGCAAAAAGCCCGCTTGCGCGGGCTTCTTGAACTTTGAGTGGCGGAGCAGGCGGGATTCGAACCCGCGGAGGGCTATTAACCCTCACACGCTTTCCAGGCGTGCGACTTAAACCACTCATCCACCGCTCCGAAGCCCGCGATTGTAGCAGCGGGGATGGGGCGTTCTCAGGCGGTGCCCGAGGTCTTTCCGGCCTGCACCATGCGCATCGCCGAGGCGATGAGCGCCGCGGTCTCGTTCATGTTGCTCGGGACGATCAGGGTGGTGGTGGCGTCGGCCGCGACCTTGCCGTAGGCATCGACTGCGCGCTCCGCCACCTTCAGCTGCACGGCCTGTTCGCCGCCGGGCTGCCGGATTGCCGCGGCCACGCGCTCGATGGCGCCGGCGGTGGCCTCCGCCACCGCGGTAATGGCCGCGGCCTCGCCCTGGGCATTGTTGATCTGGGCCTGCTTCTCGCCCTCGGAGCGCGCGATGAAGGCCTCGCGCTCGCCGGTGGCAATGTTGATCTGCTCCTGACGGCGGCCCTCCGAAGCCGCGATCAGCGCCCGCTTTTCGCGCTCGGCCGTGATCTGGCGCTGCATGGCCTGCAGGATCTCCTTGGGCGGCGTCAGGTCCTTGATCTCGTAGCGCAGCACCTTCACGCCCCAGTTCAGCGCCGCCTCGTCGATGGCGGCCACCACCTGCGCGTTGATGATGTCGCGCTCCTCGAAGGTCTTGTCGAGCTCGAGCTTGCCGATCACGCTGCGCAGCGAGGTCTGCGCCAGTTGCGTGACGGCAACGATGTAGTTCGACGAACCGTAGCTCGCGCGCATCGGGTCGGTCACCTGGAAGTAGAGGATGCCGTCGACCTGCAGCTGCGTGTTGTCGCGGGTGATGCAGATCTGGCTGGGCACGTCCAGCGGAATCTCCTTCAGGCTGTGCTTGTAGGCCACCTTGTCGATGAAGGGGATCAGGAAGTTGGGCCCGGGCGTCATCGTGTTGTGGTACTTGCCCAGGCGCTCGCGCACCCAGGCGTTCTGCTGCGGCACGAACTTGATCGACTGGCTGATGACGATGATCGCGATGACCAACAGGACCAGGGGGACGGTGAATTCCATGAAGTTTCTTCCTCGTTGTGCTTGTTGCTTCGGTATCAGATCTTGTCGACGACCAGGCGGCTGCCGATAACCTCGGCCACGCGGTGTTCGCCGATGGCGGGCGTGGTGCCGGCGCGGGGCACCACGGTCCACTGTGCGCCGCGGTAGCGCACGGTGGCGGTGCCGTCGGGGTTCCAGGCATCGACGTAGATGCTCTCGCCGATGTCCAGGTTGATGTCGCGGTTGGCGGCAGCCGGCGGTTCGGCGGGGCGCTTGCGACGGATCAGGTGCCAGGCGATCACCGCGCCGACGCCGACCACCGCCGCCACGACCAGCTGGGTGCCCAGCCCCGCGCCGGCATGCGCCGAGATGGCCGCGGCCGCGAAACCCGCGCTCAACAGCAGCAGGTAGACGGTGCCGGACAGCAGCTCCAGCACGATGGCTCCCCCCGCAATCAGCCACCAGACGGTGGAACTCGCCATGTCACGACTCCTCTCAAAGTAAAGGCACGACATTCTGTGTCAAAAGGGCAGCGGTTCCTTCATCTGAATTCCGTACACTTCGCGCCTGTTTGCTTGTCCCGCCCCCGGAGCCCCCCATGAAATTCCGCTTTCCGATCGTCATCATCGACGAGGACTTCCGCTCCGAGAACAGCTCGGGCCTCAGCATCCGCGCCTTGGCGCAGGCCTTCGAGAGCGAAGGCTTCGAGGTCCTGGGGGTCACCAGCTACGGCGACCTGAGCCAGTTCGCGCAGCAGCAGAGCCGCGCCAGCGCCTTCATCCTGTCGATCGACGACGAGGAGTTCACCCCCGGCCCCGACCTCGACCCGGCGGTGCTGAACCTGCGCAACTTCATCGGCGAGGTGCGGCGCAAGAACGCGGACGTGCCGATCTACATCTACGGCGAGACCAAGACCTCGCGCCACCTGCCCAACGACATCCTGCGCGAGCTGCATGGCTTCATCCACATGTTCGAGGACACGCCGGAGTTCGTGGCGCGCCACATCATCCGGGAAGCCAAGTCCTACCTGGAAGGGGTGCAGCCGCCCTTCTTCAAGGCGCTGATCGACTACGCGGAGGACGGCTCCTACTCCTGGCACTGCCCGGGCCACTCTGGGGGCGTGGCCTTCCTCAAGAGCCCGGTCGGCCAGATGTTCCACCAGTTCTTCGGCGAGAACATGCTGCGCGCGGACGTCTGCAATGCCGTGGAGGAACTGGGCCAGCTGCTCGACCACACCGGCCCGGTGGCGGCCAGCGAGCGCAATGCGGCGCGCATCTTCAACGCCGACCACTGCTTCTTCGTGACCAACGGCACCAGCACCAGCAACAAGATGGTGTGGCACCACACGGTGGCACCGGACGACGTGGTGGTGGTGGACCGCAACTGCCACAAGTCGATCCTGCACGCGATCATCATGACCGGCGCGATTCCGGTCTTCATGAAGCCGACGCGCAACCACTTCGGCATCATCGGCCCGATCCCGCAGAGCGAGTTCGAGCAGTCCGCCATCAAGGACAAGATCCGCGCCAATCCGCTGCTCTCGCATGTCGATGCCGACAAGGTCAAGCCGCGGGTGATGACGCTGACGCAGTCCACCTACGACGGCGTGATCTACAACACCGAGACCATCAAGGGCATGCTCGACGGCTACGTCGACACGCTGCATTTCGACGAGGCCTGGCTGCCGCACGCGGCCTTCCATCCGTTCTACGGCGCCTACCACGCGATGGGCAAGCGGCGCGTGCGGCCGAAGGAGTCGCTGGTGTTCGCGACCCAGTCCACCCACAAGCTGCTGGCCGGGATCAGCCAGGCCAGCCACGTGCTGGTGCAGGACTCGCAGAACCGCGCACTCGACCGCGACCTCTTCAACGAGGCCTACCTGATGCACTCCTCGACCAGCCCGCAGTACGCGATCATCGCCAGCTGCGACGTGGCCGCCGCGATGATGGAGCCGCCGGGCGGCACCGCACTGGTGGAAGAGAGCATCCTCGAGGCGCTGGACTTCCGCCGCGCGATGCGCAAGGTGGAGGAGGAGTTCGGCAAGGACGAGTGGTGGTTCAAGGTCTGGGGCCCCGAGAAGCTGGTGGAGGAGGGCATCGGCCGCGCCAGCGACTGGATCATGCACGGCGAGGCGCGCAGCGCGAACGGCAAGAACGGCTCGCGCCACTGGCACGGCTTCGGCAAGCTGGCCGACGGCTTCAACATGCTCGACCCGATCAAGTCGACCATCGTGACGCCGGGCCTGGACCTGAACGGCAAGTTCGCTGCCACCGGCATCCCGGCCAGCATCGTCACCAAGTTCCTGGCCGAGCACGGCGTGATCGTGGAGAAGACCGGGCTCTACAGCTTCTTCATCATGTTCACCATCGGCATCACCAAGGGCCGCTGGAACACGCTGCTCACAGCGCTGCAGCAGTTCAAGGACGACTACGCGCGCAACCAGCCCATGTGGCGCATCCTGCCCGAGTTCTGCCAGAGCCATCCGGGTTACGAGCGCCTGGGGTTGCGCGACCTGTGCCAGCACGTCCATGAGCTCTACGCGCGCTACGACGTGGCACGGCTCACCACCGAGATGTACCTGAGCGACCTGACGCCGGCGATGAAGCCGAGCGACGCCTTCGCCCACATCGCGCACCGCAAGACCGAGCGGGTGGAGATCGACGAGCTCGAGGGCCGCATCACCACCAGCCTGATCACGCCGTACCCGCCGGGCATTCCGCTGCTGATCCCGGGCGAGGTCTTCAACAAGAAGATCGTCGACTACCTCAAGTTCGCGCGCGAGTTCAACAAGGAGTGCCCGGGCTTCGAGACCGACATCCACGGGCTGGTGGCGCGCATCGACGAGAGCGGCAGGAAGCGCTACTACGCGGACTGCGTGCGCGCCGCCTGAGCTTCTTCAACCCAGGCGCAGCATCATCACGCCGGCCACGATGACCAGCGTGCCGGCGGCGCGCTGCCAGCCGAAGGCCTCGCGCAGGAACAGCGCACCGATCAGTGCGGCGAACAGCACCGAGGTCTCGCGCAGGGCCGCGACGATCGCGATCGGGGCGCGCGTCATGGCCCACAGCGCGATGCCGTAGCTGCCCAGCGAGGCGGCGCTGCCGACCAGCGCCAGCTTCCATCGCCCTGCCATGTAGCCCAGGGCAGCGCGGCGCTGGCCGGGCCGGCGCCACAGCACCAGCAGCAGGAACGGAATGCCGTCGAACAGGAACAGCGTGGCGACGTAGGCCAGCGCATCGCCCGAGATGCGCACGCCGATGCCGTCGATAACGGTGTAGAGGGCGATGATGGCCGCATTGGCCAATGCGAAGGCCAGGGCCTTGCCGCGCCGGCCCTCGTCGTTCTCGCGCAGCGCGGAGGGCGACAGGCCCAGCGTGACCACCCCCACGCACAGCAGCGCGACACCGGCCCAGGCGGTCGCCGAGATCGCCTCGCCGATGAAGCTCAGGCTGCCCATCGCCACCAGCAGCGGCGCGCAGCCGCGCATCACCGGATAGGTGAGGCTCAGGTCCCCGTGCTTGTAGGCGCCGGTGAGCGCGATGTAGTAGCCGATGTGGATCAGCTGCGAAGCGGCCATGTAGGGCCAGGCGGCCACCGGCGGCAGGCCGGTCACCATCACCAGCGGAACCGCGATGAAGATGCCCACGCTGTGGACCAGCGCAGTGTCCAGCGCCTTGTCGCGGCCGGACTTGATGAGCGCGTTCCAGGCGGCGTGCAGCAGGGCGCCGAAGAGCACCGCGAGGACGACGGGGCCGCTCAAGGCCACCGCGTGTGCACTTCGAGGCGGCGGCAGCCGGTGGGTGCGTCGTGCGTCGAAAGGGGCGTGGACATGCGCCGATGGTAGCGGGGCTGAAATGCAGCATTGCGCCGCATGCAGGGAATCCGGCCGGGCGCGGACCCCGTATCGGTTGCAGCCGCCGCCATTCCGGCGCCGGTCTCAACCCCCAAGGAGCCTTTCATGAGCAGCAGATTCCACCGCCTCGCTTCCATCACCCTGGCCGTCGCGATGGCCGCAGGCGCCGCCGCGGCCTCCGCACAGGTCATGGTCGGCGGCGCGCCGATGTTCGCGACCAAGGACATCATCGACAACGCCGTCAATTCGAAGGACCACACCACGCTGGTGGCCGCGGTCAAGGCGGCCGGGCTGGTCGAGACCCTCAAGGGCCCGGGCCCCTTCACGGTGTTCGCCCCCACCAACACGGCGTTCGCTGCCTTGCCCGCCGGCACGGTGGATACGCTGCTCAAGCCCGAGAACAAGGGCAAGCTGACGGCCGTGCTGACCTACCACGTGGTGCCGGGCAAGCTCGACGCCGCGGCCCTGGGCAGCCAGATCATGGACGGCAAGGGCATGGCCACGCTCAAGACGGCCGCCGGCGGCACGCTGACGGTGAAGGAAAACGGCGGAAAGATCTGGGTCGGCGACGAGAAGGGCGGCTGGGCCACCGTGAGCACCGCCGATGTCTATCAGTCCAACGGCGTGATCCACGTCGTCGACAAGGTCCTGCTGCCCAAGTAAGGCGCGGCGGCGACTAGGAGGAGGACGCGATGTCCTCCCGCACCCTCAGAAAGCGCGCGAACCTCGGCAGGCCGCCGGGGTTCGTTCCGTTGAAGCGGTAGCTGACCCAGCTCCCCACGGCCGGCGGTTGCTCGCGCTGCGCATCGCTGAAGCCGCCGCCCAGCTTGAAGCGCCGGCCCTCGGGCGTCTCGACCAGCAGCGCGCCCATGCGGCCGGTATGCCGCCCGCGGCCCGGCACGTGCGCCAGCACCCGGGCCTCGGCATCCTCGTAGGGCTTGACCTTGAGCAGGTCGGCCGATCGTTCGCCCCGATAGAGGGACGAGCCCCGGTGCAGCATCAGGCCCTCGCCGCCCATGCGCACCGTCTTGTCGAGCAGCGCCTGCAGGTCCTCGTGCGTGGTGGCGCGCGCCTGGGGCACCGGCAGCACCCAGGGCGCAGCCGTCAGCGGCAGCAGCTTGCGCAGCGCCGCCAGCCGCGCCGTGAAGTCGCCGGGCTGCGCCGGGAGGTCGAAGACCATGAAGCGGATGTTGCGCCAGGCCGGCTCGTTCGGCGTCTGGTCGCGCACCGTGGACACCGTGTCCGCGAAGCGCCCGCGGCCGGCCCACAGCTCGCCGTCCATCGGCACGGCCGGCAGCGGCGCGGTGAACCAGGCGGGGGCGGCCACGCGCTCGCCGCCGCGCGTCCAGAGCTGCTTTCCGTCCCAGTAGCCGCGCATGCCGTCGTACTTCTCGCTCACCCAGTAGTCCGCCAGCGGCATGCCGCGGCGATAGACATCGGCCAGCATGAGGGCCGGTGCTGCGGCCGCTTGCGCAAGGGTGAAGGGCGCCAGCGCGAGCGCCGGGCCAAGAAGCAGAAGTTTTCGACGATCCATGTGTTGTTCCCTGAATTGATCTTCTTGTCGCAACGAAGCCGATCCGCCACCGGCAGAGGGCCGCGGACTGTGCGGCTACTCGGCGATGCCGCCCACCACCTGGCTGAAACCGCCGTCGACGTAGGTGATCTCGGCCGTCACGCCGCTGGCGAGGTCGCTCAGCAGAAAGGCGGCGACATTGCCCACTTCCTCGATCGTCACGTTGCGGCGGATCGGCGAGACCTCGGCCACCACCGAGAGGATCTTGCCGAAGCCCTTGATGCCGCTGGCCGCCAGCGTCTTGATCGGCCCGGCGCTGATGCCGTTGACGCGCATGCCCTTGGGGCCGAGCGACTCGGCCAGGTAGCGCACCGAGGCTTCGAGCGAGGCCTTGGCCAGGCCCATCGTGTTGTAGTTGGGCAGCACGCGCATCGAGCCCAGGTAGGTCAGCGTCAGCAGGGCCGACTTGTCGTTGAGGTAGGGCAGGGCCGCCTTGGCCATGGCCGGGAAGCTGTAGGCGCTGATGTCGTGCGCCACCTTGAAGCCCTCGCGCGACAGGCCGTCCAGGAAGTCCCCGGCGATGGCCTCGCGCGGCGCGAAGCCGATGCTGTGCACGAAGCCGTCGAACTTGGGCCAGGTCTGCGACAGGTCTGCAAACAGCTTGGCGATCTGGGTGTCGTCGCCGACATCGCAGTCGAAGACCAGCTTGGAGCCGAAATCGGCGGCGAACTCGGTGATGCGGTCCTTGAAGCGCTCGCCCACGTAGCTGAAGGCGACTTCGGCGCCTTGCTCGTGGCAGGCCTTGGCGATGCCGTAGGCGATGGAGCGGTTGCTCAGCACGCCGGTGATCAGGAATTTTTTGCCGGAAAGAAAGCCCATGAAGCGACCTCGTGAAAATCTTGGGCAGAATTCTCGCATGCGAGGTTGGCTGCTCTTGGTATTGGCGCTCTCGGCAGCCCCTTCGTGGGCCGCCCATGCGTACGCACAGTTCGGGGATATCAAGTACCCGCCGGGCTTCACGCATTTCGACTACGTGAACCCGGCAGCGCCCAAGGGCGGCGAGATCCGCATGGTGCCGCCCACGCGGCCCACCAACTTCGACAAGTTCAATCCCTTCACGCTCAAGGGCACGGCGCCCTACGGCATGGGCGCCCTGATGTTCGAGAGTCTCCTGGCAGGCAACTCCGAGGAGCCGACGACGGCCTATGGCCTCCTGGCCGAGGACGTCGAAGTCGCGCCCGACAAGCGCTCCGCCACCTTCCGCATCCATCCCAAGGCACGCTTCAACGACGGTTCGCCGGTGCTTGCGGCCGACGTCGTGCACTCCTTCACCACGCTCACCGGACCGCTGGCGGCACCCCAGTTCCGCACCATCTATGCGGAAGTGAAAGGCGTCAAGGCTGTCGACGAGCGCACGGTGCGTTTCGACTTCGCCAATCCCAATCCCGAACTGCCGCTGGTCGTGGGCGGCATGGCGGTGTTCAGCCGCGCCTGGGGCGCCGGCAAGCCTTTCGACCAGGTCACGACCGAGGTGCCGATCGGCTCGGGCCCATACAAAATCACCAACCCGCGCATGGGCCGCGACATCACCTACACCCGCGACCCGAACTACTGGGGGGGCGAGCTTCCGGTGCGCAAGGGCCTTTTCAACTTCGACCGCGTCACCTTCAAGATCTACCTGGACGACACCGCGCGCTTCGAAGGCCTCAAGGCCGGCGAGTTCGACTTCATGCGCGAGTTCACTTCGCGCAACTGGGCGCGGCAATACACGGGCAAGCAATTCACGTCGGGCGAGATCAGGAAGCGTGCCTTCGAGAACCAGAACCCCGGCGACTTCCAGGGCTACGTGTTCAACGTGCGCAACCCTAAGTTCAAGGACATCCGGGTGCGGCAGGCCATCGGACTCGCCTTCGATTTCGAGTGGCTCAACAAGCAGCTCTTCTACGGCCTGTACAAGCGCGTGCAGGGCTACTATCCCAACAGCGAGTTCCATGCCGAAGGGCTGCCCAAGCCGGACGAGCTGGCGCTGCTCGAGCCTCTGCGCGACAAGCTGCGGCCCGAGGTCTTCGGCCCGGCCGTGATCTCGCCGAGCACGGCGCCGCCGGGCAGCCTGCGCGAGAACCTGCGCCGCGCGCGCACGCTGCTGGCCGAGGCCGGCTGGACCTACCGCGACGGCGCGCTGCGCAACGAGAAGAACGAGGTGTTCACGATCGAGTTCCTGAACGATCAGCCTTCGCTGATCCGCGTCGTGACGCCGTTGCAGACGGCCTTGCTGAAGCTCGGTATCCAGATGAGCTTCCGCACGGTGGACTTCTCGCTTTCGCAGCAGCGCATGGACAACTTCGACTTCGAGATGACTTCCGTGCGCTTGCCCGGCAGCACGGCACCGGGCGGCGAGCTGCTGGAGCTCTTCGGCTCCAAGGCGGCAGCCACGCACGGCTCCCAGAACATCTGGGGCATTGCCGATCCCGCGGTCGATGCGTTGCTGCAGAAGGTGGTCGGCGCCACGACCCGTCCCGAACTGAGCGCCGCGATGCGCGCGCTCGATCGCGTGCTCTCGCACGGCTACTACTCGGTCCCGCAGTACTACGGCGACGCCTTCCTGATCGGCTACCGCCCCCGGCCCTTCGTTCTGCCCGAGGCGATCCCCCCGTACTACCAGGCCGACACCTGGGCCATGAGCACCTGGTGGGCATCGCCCGCCAACAAGTGAACCACCCGATGGCCAGCTACATCCTCAAACGCCTGCTGCTGATGGTGCCCACGCTTTTCGGCGTGCTGCTGCTGACTTTCGTCACGGTGCAGTTCGTGCCGGGCGGTCCGGTCGAGCAGATGGTGGCGCAATTGCAGGGCCGCGACTCGGGCGGCGAACGTGCAGCCAGTTCGGGCGCGGGCTACCGTGGCCGGCAGGGCCTCGACGAGAAACGCATCGAGGAGATCAAGAAGCTCTACGGCTTCGACAAGCCGCCCGTCGAACGCTTCTGGCTGATGCTCAAGTCCTTCGCGCGCTTCGATCTGGGTACCAGCTTCTACCAGCACAAGGACGTGTGGGAGCTGGTCAAGGAAAAGCTGCCTGTCTCCATCAGCCTGGGCCTGTGGACCTTCTTCATCAGCTACCTCATCGCTGTCCCGCTTGGCGTGGCAAAGGCCGTGCGGGCGGGTTCGCGATTCGATTTCGTCACCACTTTGATCGTGCTGATCGGCTATGCGATTCCTGGTTTCGTGCTCGGCGTCGCGCTGCTCGTGGTCTTCGGCGGGCAGTTGCAGTGGTTTCCGCTGCGCGGCCTGACCTCGCCCAACTGGGCGAACCTGAGCTGGGGCGCCAAGGCGGTCGACTATCTATGGCACATCGCGCTGCCCGTAACGGCGATGGTGCTCGGCAGCTTTGCCGTGACCGCGATGCTGACCAAGAACTCCTTTCTCGAGGAAATCCGCAAACAGTACGTGCTGACCGCGCGCGCCAAGGGGCTGGCCGAGCGCCAGGTGCTGTGGAAGCACGTGTTCCGCAATGCGCTGATTCCGATCATCACCGGCTTCCCCGCCGCCTTCATCGGCGCCTTCTTCACCGGCTCGCTGCTGATCGAGACGCTGTTCTCGCTCGACGGGCTCGGCCTCCTGAGCTACGAGAGCGTGATCCGGCGCGACTACCCGGTGGTGCTCGGCACGCTCTACCTCTTCACGCTGATCGGGCTGGTCACCAAGCTGATCTCCGATCTCTGCTATGTCCTGGTCGACCCGAGGGTGAAGTTTGACTAGCCGCAGCCCCGTAACCATCTCGCCCGGCCGCCGCGCCTGGATGCGCTTCAAGCGCAACAAGCTCGGCTTCTGGAGCCTGATGCTCTTCAGCGTCCTGGTGGTGTTAAGCCTGTTTGCCGAACTGCTTTCGACCGACAAGCCGCTGGTTGTGCGCTATGAAGGGCAGACCTACTTCCCGGTGCTGCGCGACTACTCCGAAAAAACCTTCGGCGGCGATTTCGAGACGCCGGCCGACTACCTCGATCCCTTCATCCGCGAGCGCATCACGCAAGGCGGCAATTGGGCGGTCTACGCGCCCAATCCCTACGGCCCCAAGACGCTCAACTACTTTGCCAAGTCGCCGAACCCCGCTGCACCCTCCGGGGAGAACTTCTTCGGCTCCGACGACCGCGGCCGCGACCTGCTGGCGCAATTGATCTACGGCTTCCGCGTGAGCGTGTTGTTCGCGCTGGCGCTGACTGTCATCGGCGTGGTGCTGGGCATCGTCACGGGCGCGATCCAGGGCTTCTTCGGCGGCAAGATCGATCTCGCGTTCCAGCGCTTCATCGAGATCTGGGGTTCGATGCCGGAGCTGTACCTGCTGATCATTTTCAGCGCCGTGTTCGCGCCGAGCGTCGCGCTATTGCTGATCCTCTTGAGCCTGTTCGGCTGGATGGGCCTGTCGGACTACGTACGCGCCGAGTTCCTGCGCAACCGGCAGATGGACTATGTGCGCGCCGCGCGCGCGCTCGGCGTGGGCAACCTGCAGATCATGTGGCGCCACATCCTGCCCAACAGCATGACGCCGGTCGTGACCTTCCTGCCGTTTCGCATGAGCGCGGCGATCCTGGCGCTGACCTCGCTGGACTTCCTGGGCCTGGGCGTGCCGCCCGGGACGCCTTCGCTGGGCGAGCTCCTGAGCCAGGGCAAGGCCAACATCGATGCCTGGTGGATCTCGATCTCGACCTTCGGCGTGCTCGTCGTCACGCTGATGCTGCTGACCTTCATGGGCGATGCGCTGCGCGACGCACTCGATCCGCGAAAGGCGGAGCAATGAACAACAAGGGGCAGCTGCTCGACGTCAAGGGCCTGCGGATCGCCTTCGGCGGCAAGGAGGTGGTGCATGGCGTCGACTTCGAGCTCGCCGCGGGCGAGAAGCTGGCGCTGGTGGGCGAATCGGGTTCCGGCAAGACCGTCACCGCGCTGAGCCTGCTGCGGCTGGCCCAGAACGCCGAAGTTTCGGGCCATGCGGCCTTCGCGGCTTCCGGCGACCGGGTCGGCCCGCGCGATCTTCTGTCCCTGCCCGAGCGCGAGTTGCGCGCCATCCGCGGCAAGGAGATCGCGATGATCTTCCAGGAGCCGATGACCGCGCTCAACGCGCTCTACAGCGTCGGCGACCAGATTGCGGAGGTGCTGGAACTGCATGAGGCGCTGCCGAAGCGGGCGGCACAGGAGGCGGCAGTGCAGCTCCTGGCCGACACCGGCATTCCCGAGCCGCAGCGGCGGGCGCGGGCCTTTCCGCACCAGCTCTCCGGCGGTCAGCGCCAGCGCGCCATGATCGCGATGGCCCTGGCGTGCAAACCGCGGTTGCTGCTGGCCGACGAGCCGACCACCGCGCTCGACGTGACCGTGCGCGCGCAGATCCTGGAACTGCTGGCCGAGTTGCAGGACAAGTACCGCATGGCGGTGCTGATGATCACCCACGACCTGAACCTGGTGCGCCGCTTCGCCGACCGCGTGGCGGTCATGGAGAACGGGCACATCGTCGAGCAAGGCGCGGTGGCCACCGTGTTCGGCGCTCCGCAGCATCCCTACACCCGCAAGCTGATCGACAGCCGGCCGGCGCGCGACGTGCCGCCCGTGCCGGCGCAGCAGGAGCCGCCGGTGCTCGAGGCACAGGGCCTGCGCGTGAGCTACCCGGTCTCGCGGCCTGGCCTCGCCGGCTGGTTCCGCAAGGGCGAGTTCGTGGCGGTGCAGGGCGCCGATTTCCGCATCGCGCAGGGCGAGACCCTGGGCGTGGTGGGCGAGTCGGGCTCGGGCAAGTCGACGCTGGCGCTGGCCGCGCTGGGCCTGCTCAAGCACAGCGGCAGCCTGGGCGTCGCGGGCCAGCACTGGAACGCGGGCGGGGCGAGCAACCGCGCGCTGCGCCGGCAGATGCAGGTGGTGTTCCAGGATCCGTTCTCCTCGCTCTCGCCGCGCATGACGGTGGAGCAGATCGTCGGCGAGGGCCTCACGGTGCATGCGCCGGAACTGGACGTCGCCGCCCGCCGCACGCGCTCGCTGGCGGCGCTGGCCGACGTGGGCCTGAGCGAGGCGCAGTTCCCATCGCTGCTCGACCGCTACCCGCACGAGTTCTCGGGTGGCCAGCGCCAGCGGCTGGCCATCGCGCGGGCGCTGATCGTCGATCCGCGGCTGCTGGTTCTGGACGAGCCCACCAGCGCCCTGGACGTCACCATCCAGAAGCAGGTGCTGGGGCTGCTGCAGCGCTTGCAGCGCGAGCGCGGCCTGAGCTACCTGCTGATCACGCACGACGTCGAGGTGATCCGCGCCATGGCGCACCAGGTCATCGTGATGAAGGATGGGGCGATCCTCGAATCCGGCGCCGCCCTGCGGGTACTCGATGCGCCCGAACATCCCTATACGCAGAAGCTGGTGGCCGCGGCCGTTGGCTGATTGGAAGAACGCGGAACGAATCGATGTCGACAATCGGAAGCGAGCGGCGCGGCGCCTGGCGCGCGGCGCTGGCCTGCATGGTGACTCTGGCGGTGGCGATGGGCCTGGGGCGCTTCGCCTTCACGCCCATGCTGCCGGTCATGCTGCACGAGGGCAAGCTGGACCTGCAGGAGGGCGGGGTGCTGGCCTCGCTCAACTACCTGGGCTATTTCGTGGGTGCGCTGTCGTGTGCAGCGATCCGGCTCGAGGCCGCTGCCATGGTGCGCGGCGGACTGGTCGCCACCGCGGCGCTGCTGCTCGGGATGGGGCTTTGGGACAACTTCACTATCTGGGGCGTGCTGCGCACGGCGGCCGGGGTGGTCAGCGCCTGGACCTTCGTCTTCGCCTCGGGATGGGGCCTCAGGCGCCTCGCCGAGACCCATGCGCCGACGCTGCAAGGCGTGATCTACACGGGGCCCGGGATCGGAATCGTCGTCGCAGGGCTCTTGGGCAGCACGATCGGGCGCTGGGGCTCGGAAGCCGGCTGGATCGGCTTCGGCCTGCTCTCGGTGCTGCTGATCGCCGGCGTCTGGCGCATCTTCGGCGACGGAATCCATTCCCATGCCGCCGCGGCCGTAGGTGCAGCCGCCACGGGGCAAGCCGACTCGGCCGCGACGCGCAGCGATGCCCGCTGGCTGATCGCTCTCTATGGCCTGGCCGGCTTCGGTTACATCATCACCGCCACCTTCCTGCCCGTGATCGCGCGCCAGGCGCTGCCGGGCTCGTCCTGGCCCGACCTGTTCTGGCCGATGTTCGGCCTGGCGGTGGTTCCGGGCGCGCTCATCGGTGCGCGGGCGCCGATGCAGTGGGACAACCGGCTGCTGCTCGCGCTCGCCTACGGGCTACAGGCGCTCGGCGTGCTGCTGTCGGTGGCCTGGCCCAGCATCGCCGGCTTCATGCTGGGCAGCCTGCTGCTGGGCCTGCCGTTCACGGCGATCACCCTGTTCGCGATGCGGGATGCGCGCCGCTTGCGCGGCAACGCGGCGGCCGGGCTGATCGGCTATGCCACGGCTTCCTACGGTGTCGGCCAGATCCTGGGGCCGCTCTTCGCCGCGCCGCTGGCGCAGCGCACCGGCTCCTTCACCGTGCCGCTGCTGGTGGCCGCTGCCGCGCTGGCGCTCGGCGCGCTGCTGTTCGCCTGGGTCTGGTGGCGCTCCAGGCGGCCGGCAGGCGCATTCGCCGCGTAGAACCCCGCGTTTCCTGACGTGTTTGGCATATAATTCGAGGCTCACGACCAAACGGGCGGGTACCTACCGCCCGTTTTTTATTGGTCGAAGCATTTTTCCGGAGCGCCGAGCGGGCGGCGCACCGGGCACACACACAGAAACACAGAAGGCGCACTCAAGCACGTGGCATTGCAGCAGACAGTGGAACGAACCGTGGCCGGCCTCGGCTACGACCTGGTCGAGATCGAACGCTCGGCGGGGGGATTGCTGCGTGTCACGATTGATTTGCCCTGGAGCGGCCCCACATCGGATGCGGCGGCGCCTGAGGTGCCCGAGGCTTTCGTCACTGTCGAGGACTGCGAGAAGGTCACCCGCCAGCTGCAGTTTGCGCTCGAGGTGGACAGCATCGACTACAAGCGGCTCGAGGTTTCTTCGCCGGGGATTGACCGGCCGCTGCGCAATGAGCAGGATTTCGAACGTTTCATCGGTGAGGTGATCGACGTCACGCTGAAGGCGCCCATGGGCGCCGCCGCGGCTGGCCAGGTGGCGGCCAACCGCAAGAAGTTTCGCGGCACGCTGGAGCGTGTCGCAGGGGCAGACGGCGCCCAGGGCTGGCAGATCGTCTGGAACCAGGAGCCCGAAGGAAAGACGGCGCCGAAGCCCGGCCAGAAGATCAGCAGGAAGCGCGCGCCCGCCCCGATGCAGGCGCTGGGCTTCACGCTGGACGAGCTGCGCGAGGCGCGGCTCGCCCCGATCGTGGATTTCAAGGGGCGCAGGCCCAAACCCGACATGACGGCGTCGGAATGAACAAGGAGAGTGGTGGCATGAATCGCGAAATGTTGATGTTGGTGGATGCGATCTCGCGCGAGAAGAACGTCGAGCGCGACGTCGTCTTCGGCGCGGTCGAGTCCGCCCTGGCGCAAGCCACCAAGAAGCTCTACCAGGGCGATGTGGACATCCGCGTCGCGGTGGATCGCGACAGCGGCGACTACGAGACCTTCCGCCGTTGGCACGTGGTGCCCGACGAGGCCGGCCTGCAATTGCCTGACCAGGAAATCCTGCTGTTCGAGGCCAAGGAAGAGATGCCCGACATCGAGCTCGACGAGTACATCGAGGAAGCGGTGGAGTCGGTGCCGATCGGCCGCATCGGCGCGATGGCGGCCAAGCAGGTCATCCTCCAGAAGATCCGCGACGCCGAGCGCGAGATGCTGCTCAACGACTTCATGTCGCGCGGCGAGAAGATCTTCACCGGCACCGTCAAGCGCCTCGACAAGGGCGACATCATCGTCGAGGCCGGCCGCGTCGAAGGCCGCCTGCGCCGCAGCGAGATGATCTCCAAGGAGAACCTGCGCAACGGCGACCGCGTGCGGGCCATGATCATGGAGGTCGACCTCACGCTGCGCGGCGCACCCATCATCCTGTCGCGCGCGGCGCCCGCGTTCATGATCGAGCTGTTCCGCCAGGAAGTGCCCGAGATCGAGCAGGGCCTGCTCGAAATCAAGAGCTGCGCCCGCGACCCCGGCTCGCGCGCCAAGATCGCCGTGCTCTCGCACGACAAGCGTGTCGACCCGATCGGCACCTGCGTCGGCGTGCGCGGCACGCGCGTCAACGCCGTCACCAACGAGCTCGCCGGCGAGCGCGTGGATATCGTGCTGTGGAGCGAGGACCCGGCCCAGTTCGTGATCGGTGCGCTGGCCCCGGCCAACGTGTCCTCGATCGTGGTCGACGAGGAAAAGCACGCCATGGACGTGGTGGTCGACGAGGAAAACCTCGCGATCGCGATCGGCCGCGGCGGCCAGAACGTGCGGCTCGCTTCCGAGCTGACCGGCTGGAAGATCAACATCATGGACGCCAACGAGTCGGCCCAGAAGCAGGCGAGCGAGACCGACGCCAGCCGCAAGCTCTTCATGGAGAAGCTCGACGTCGACGAGGAAATCGCCGACATCCTGATCGCCGAGGGCTTCACCAGCCTGGAAGAAGTGGCTTACGTGCCGATCTCCGAGCTGCTCGAGATCGAGAGCTTCGACGAAGACACGATCAACGAGCTGCGCTCGCGCGCCAAGGATGCGCTGCTCACCATGGAAATCGCCCGGGAAGAGAACGTCGAGAGCGTCTCGCAGGACCTGCGCGACCTCGAGGGCCTCGACCCCGCCCTGATCCCGAAGCTGGCCGATGCCGGCGTGCATACGCGCGACGACCTGGCCGACCTCGCGGTCGACGAACTCACCGAAATCACCGGCCAGAGCGCCGATGAAGCCAAGAACCTCATCTTGAAGGCCCGCGAACACTGGTTCGCCGGCCAAGAGTGATGGTCATGGAGGCACGAAAGCAATATGTCCAGTACCACTGTCGCCGAGTTCGCGAACGAGCTCAAGAAGACGCCCGAAATCCTGCTTGACCAGCTCAAGAGCGCGGGCGTGACCAAGGCTGCCGTCACCGACGCGCTCACCGAGGCCGACAAGCAGCGCCTGCTCGGCTTCCTGAAAGCCAGCCATGGCACGGTCGACCCCGAGCGCAAGAAGATCACGCTGACCAAGAAGTCGACCACCGAGATCAAGCAGGCCGACGCCACTGGCCGTGCGCGCACGATCCAGGTCGAGGTGCGCAAGAAGCGCACCTTCATCCAGCGCGACGAGGGACATCCGGCCACGCCCGAGCCGATGAAGACGGTCGCCGACGCTCCCGCGCCTGCCGTTGCCGAGCCCGCCGCGCCGCGCGTCGACGAGGCCGAGCTCGCACGCCGCGAGGAAGAAGCGCGTCGCCAGGCCGAGCTCATCCGCCGCCAGGAGGAAGAGCTGGTCGAGAAGCGCCGCCTGCGCGAGGAAGCCGAAGCGCGCGAGCGCGAAAAGGTCGAGCGCGCCGAGCAGGCCGAGCAGGCCGCCCGCGCCGCGCGTGCCAAGGCAGCCGCTGAGAAGGCCGCCGCCGTGACCGAAGGCGCGCCCGAAGCGCCCGAGGAAGCCCCGGCCGTGACCGACCGCAAGGCCGCCGCCGAAGCCGCTGCCGCCCAGGTCAAGGAAGACGCCAAGGCCAAGGCGGCCGCCGAATCGAAGGCCCGTGCCGACGAAGAAGCCGCGCGCGCCAAGGACCTCGACGAGCGCCGCCGCAAGGCGCTGGCCGAGGCGGAAGCCATTCGCGCCATGATGAATGCACCGGCCCGCGTGCTGGTGCCGCACAAGGCGCCCGAGAAGCCGGCGCCGGAAGCCAAGGCCGCAGGCGTCAAGGGCACGCTGCACAAGCCGACCGCACCCGCGGCCCGTACGGCCGCACCAGGCGCACCCGGCACCGCGGCGCCCGGCGCGGGCAAGGAAGTCAAGTCGGCCAAGCTCTCCTCGAGCTGGGCCGGCGACACCGCCAAGAAGAAGGAAATCAAGACGCGCGGCGATGCCAGCGGCGGCGTCGGCCGCGGCAACTGGCGCGGCGGCCCGCGCGGGCGTCGTGGCAATGACCGTGGCGGCCAGGAAGAACGCGTGCAGGCCGCGCCGGTCGAGGCGCGCGTGCTCGAAGTGCACGTGCCCGAGACCATCACGGTCTCCGAGCTGGCGCACAAGATGGCCGTCAAGGCGTCGGAAGTCATCAAGCAGTTGATGAAGCTGGGCCAGATGGCGACCATCAACCAGTCGCTGGACCAGGACACCGCGATGATCATCGTGGAGGAAATGGGCCATAGCGCGGTGGTTGCCGCGCTGGACGATCCGGAAGCCTTCACCGACGAGGACGTGTCGGCGCAGCAGGCCGAGGCGCTGCCGCGTGCGCCGGTCGTGACCGTGATGGGCCACGTCGACCACGGCAAGACCTCGCTGCTGGACTACATCCGCCGCACCAAGGTCGCGGCGGGCGAGGCCGGCGGCATCACGCAGCACATCGGTGCCTACCACGTGCACACTGATCGCGGCATGGTGTCCTTCCTGGATACCCCGGGCCACGAGGCCTTCACCGCGATGCGGGCCCGCGGCGCGCAGGCGACCGACATCGTGATCCTGGTGGTGGCAGCGGACGACGGCGTCATGCCCCAGACCAAGGAAGCCATCAGCCACGCCAAGGCGGCCAAGGTGCCGATCGTGGTGGCGATCAACAAGATCGACAAGCCCGATGCCAACCTCGACCGCGTCAAGCAGGAGCTGGTGGCCGAGCAAGTGGTGCCCGAGGAGTACGGCGGCGACACGCCCTTCGTGTCGGTGTCCGCGAAGACCGGCCAGGGTGTGGACAGCCTGCTCGAGCAGGTGCTGCTGCAGGCCGAGGTGCTGGAGCTCAAGGCGCCGGTCGATGCCGCCGCCAAGGGCCTGGTGATCGAAGCGCAGCTGGACAAGGGCCGCGGCCCGGTCGCGACCGTGCTGGTGCAGTCCGGCACGCTCAAGATCGGCGACGTGGTGCTGGCCGGCTCGACCTACGGCCGCGTGCGCGCCATGCTGGACGAGGACGGCAAGCCGACCAAGGAGGCCGGCCCCTCGATCCCGGTGGAAATTCAGGGCCTGACCGAAGTGCCGCAAGCCGGCGACGAGTTCATGGTGATGGGCGACGAGCGCCGTGCGCGCGAGATCGCGACCTACCGCGCGGGCAAGTTCCGCAACACCAAGCTGGCCAGGCAGCAGGCCGCCAAGTTCGAGAACGTGTTCTCGGAGTTGGGCGCCGAAGTCAAGACGCTGCCCATCATCATCAAGGCCGACGTCCAGGGCTCGCAGGAAGCGCTCGCGCAGTCGCTGCTCAAGCTCTCGACCGACGAGGTCAAGGTGCAGGTGGTGTACGCGGCGGTGGGCGGCATCAGCGAGTCGGACATCAACCTCGCGATCGCCTCCAAGGCGACGGTCATCGGCTTCAACGTGCGCGCCGACGCCGGCGCGCGCCGACTGGCCGAGGGCAACAACGTCGGCATCAGCTACTACAGCATCATCTACGACGCTGTGGACGAGCTGAAGACGGCGATGGCCGGCATGCTGGCGCCCGAGCGGCGCGAAGAGATCATCGGCTCGGCCGAGATCCGCACCGTGTTCGTGGCGTCCAAGATCGGCACGGTCGCGGGCTGCTACGTCACCTCGGGCTACGTTACCCGCAGCGCGCATTTCCGCCTGCTGCGCGACAACGTGGTCGTCTACACCGGCGAGCTGGAGTCGCTCAAGCGCATGAAAGACGACGTGCGCGAGGTGCGCGAAGGCTTCGAGTGCGGTATCAAGCTCAAGAACTACAACGACATCAAGGAAGGTGATCAGCTGGAGTTCTTCGAGATCAAGGAGATCGCGCGGACGCTGTAAGGCGTTACCAAGGCGTCACGGATTCTGGCCATGCCCAAGAGAAAAGCCGCAACCCCCAATCGCGCCTTCAAGGTCGCCGATCAGATCCAGCGCGATCTGACGGAGCTGATCGCGCGCGAGCTGAAGGATCCGCGGGTGGGCATGGTCACGATCCAGGCGGTCGAGGTGACGCCCGACTACGCGCATGCGAAGGTCTTCTTCAGCCTGCTGGTGGGCGACCCGGTGGAGACCACCGAGGCGCTCAACCAGGCCGCCGGCTTCCTGCGCAACGGCCTCTTCAAGCGGCTGCACATCCACACCGTGCCGACGCTGCATTTCCAGTTCGACCGCACCACGGAGCGCGCCGCCGACATGAATGCGCTGATCGCGCAGGCCGTCGCCTCCCGTTCCAAAGACGACTGAGGATGAACGCGCCACGCACACGGGTGCAGCGGCGCCCTGTGCATGGGGTGCTTCTGCTCGACAAGCCACTGGGCCTGTCCAGCAACCAGGCCTTGCAGAAGGCCAAGTGGCTGCTGCGCGCCGAGAAGGCGGGGCACACGGGCACGCTCGATCCGCTCGCCAGCGGCGTGCTGCCGCTGTGCTTCGGTGCGGCGACCAAGTTCAGCCAACTGCACCTCGACGCGGACAAGACCTACGAGGCCACTGCGCGGCTGGGCATCCGCACTTCCACCGGCGATGCCGAAGGCGATGTGATCGAGGAGCGGCCCGTTGCCGTCACGCCCGAGGATCTGGCGCGCGTCCGGGCGCAGTTCACCGGCCCGATCCGCCAGGTGCCGCCGATGCACAGCGCCCTCAAGAAGGACGGCAAGCCGCTCTACGAGTACGCGCGCGAGGGCGTCGAGGTCGAGCGCGCGGCGCGCGATGTTGTGATCCACGCGCTGGAGCTCGTTCAGCTGTCGGCGCACGAGATCCGCATCCGGGCCAGCGTGAGCAAGGGCACCTACATCCGCACCCTCGGCGAGGACATCGGCGCGGCGCTCGGCTGCGGCGCCCATCTCAGCGCCTTGCGCCGCACGGCCACCGGCAGCTTCGACGCCTCGCAGTGCGTCACGCTGGAGTCGCTGGAGGCCATGAGCGAGGCGCAGCGCATCGCCCAGCTGCTGCCGACCGAGGCCCTGGTCGCCGGCCACACCAACGTCACGCTCTGCGCCGAAGATGCGGCACGTTTCCTGTCGGGCCTGCGCCGCCGCGGCGCCTGGCCCGATGCCGCGGAGGTCGCCGTCTTCGGCCAGGCCCCGCCCGCCTTCCTCGGCACGGCCCACGTGAAGGCAGGCGAACTCATCCCGGGGCGCTTGCTGAACCCCATCGAAATCCAGCAGACACTTTTGACCGAAGCCACACCATGAGCACCAACCAGATCCGCAACATCGCCATCATTGCCCACGTGGACCATGGCAAGACCACGATGGTCGACCAATTGCTGCGCCAGTCCGGCACTTTCGCGGCGCACGAGAAGGTGGTCGACACCGTGATGGACAACAACGCGATCGAGAAAGAGCGCGGCATCACGATCCTGGCCAAGAACTGCGCCGTGACCTGGAAGGGCATGCACATCAACATCGTGGACACCCCCGGCCACGCCGACTTCGGCGGCGAGGTGGAGCGTGCGCTCAGCATGGTGGACGGCGTGGTGCTGCTGATCGACGCCCAGGAAGGCCCGATGCCCCAGACCCGCTTCGTCACCAAGAAGGCGCTGGCCCTGGGCCTCAAGCCGATCCTGGTGGTGAACAAGGTCGACAAGCCGGGCGCGCGCCCGGACCACGTGGTCAACGCCGCCTTCGACCTGTTCGACAAGCTGGGCGCGACGGACGAGCAGCTGGACTTCCCCGTGGTCTACGCCTCGGGCATCAATGGCTGGTCGTCGCTGGTAGAGGGCGCGCCGGGCGAGCAGTGGGGCCCCGACATGTCGGCCCTGTTCGACACCGTCCTCGAGCACGTGCCGGCCCATGCGGGCGATCCGGACGCGCCGCTGCAGCTGCAGATCTCGGCGATCGACTTCTCGACCTTCGTGGGCCGCATCGGCGTCGGCCGCATCAACGCCGGCACCATCCGCCCGATGATGGACGTGGTCGTGATGGAAGGCCCCGACGGCAAGTCCTTCAAGGGCCGGGTCAACCAGGTGCTGACCTTCCAGGGGCTGGAGCGCGTGCAGGCCACCGAAGCCGGCCCGGGCGAGATCGTGCTGATCAACGGCATTGCCGACATCGGCATCGGCGTGACCGTCACCGACCCGACGACGCCGGAGCCGCTGCCCATGCTCAAGGTCGACGAGCCGACGCTGACGATGAACTTCTGCGTCAACACCAGCCCGCTGGCCGGCCGCGAAGGCAAGTTCGTCACCAGCCGCCAGATCTGGGACCGCCTGCAGAAGGAGCTGCAGCACAACGTGGCCCTGCGCGTCAAGGAGACCGACGAGGAGGGCGTGTTCGAGGTCATGGGCCGGGGCGAACTGCACCTCACAATCCTGTTGGAGAACATGCGCCGCGAGGGCTATGAACTGGCCGTGTCCAAGCCGCGTGTGGTGTTCCGCGACGTCGACGGCGTGCGGCACGAGCCGATCGAAATGGTGACCGCCGACATCGAGGACCAGCACCAGGGCGGCGTGATGCAGGCCCTGGGCGAGCGCAAGGGCGAACTGGTCAACATGGAGCCGGACGGCCGTGGCCGCGTGCGCCTCGAGTACCGCATTCCGGCGCGCGGCCTGATCGGCTTCACCAACGAGTTCCTGAACCTGACGCGCGGCTCGGGCCTGATCTCGAACATCTTCGACAGCTACGAGCCGCACAAGGGCGAGATCGGCAGCCGCAAGAACGGCGTGCTGATCTCCATGGACGACGGCGAGATCTTCACCTACGCGCTGGGCAAGCTGGACGATCGCGGCCGCATGTTCGTGCGGGCGAACGACCCGGTGTACGAAGGCATGATCGTCGGCATTCACAGCCGCGACAACGACCTGGTGGTCAACGCCACGCGCACCAAGCAGCTCACGAACTTCCGGGTGTCCGGCAAGGAAGACGCGATCAAGATCACCCCGCCGATCGACCTCACGCTCGAATACGGCGTGGAGTTCATCGAGGACGACGAGCTGGTCGAGATCACGCCCAAGAGCGTGCGCCTGCGCAAGCGGTACCTGAAGGAACATGAGCGCAAGCGGGCCAGCCGCGAGACCACTGTCTAGCACGGTGCTCACCCACGGCCGCGCCGTCTGGCTGATGGTCGCCGTGACCCTGATGTGGGCCACGGCGGGCGTGGTCACGCGCCATCTCGAGCATGCGCGCAGCTTCGAGATCACCTACTGGCGCAGCTTCTTCACGCTCGCGGCCCTGCTCGTGATCCTGCCCGCCTGGCAGGGCCGGGCCGTGTTCGCGAAGATCCGCTCGGGCGGCCGGGCGCTCTGGATCTCCGGCGTCTGCTGGTGCGTGATGTTCACCGCCTTCATGGTGGCGCTCACGCTGACCAGCGTGGCCAACGTGCTGGTGACCATGGCGCTCGGGCCGCTCCTGACCGCGCTTGCGGCGCGTATCTTCATTGGTCACCGGCTGCCGCCGCGCACCTGGGCGGCGATCGTGGTGGCCGGTCTCGGCATCGGCTGGATGTACGGCACCCAGCTGGGCGACGGGCTGCTGGCCGGCACCCTGGTGGCGCTGTGCGTGCCGCTGGCCGGCGCCTGCAACTGGACCGTGGTGCAACATGCCCATGCGAAGGGGACCGAGGTGGACCTGGTGCCTTCGGTGCTGGTGGGCGCTGCGATGTCCTCGCTGGTCACACTGCCGCTGGCCTGGCCCTTTCAGGCCAACACGCACGACGTGGCGTTGCTGGCCTTCCTGGGCGTGTTCCAGCTGGCGATTCCCTGCGTGCTCTCGGTGCTCTGCGCACGGGTGCTGAAGGCGCCGCAGGTGGCCTTGCTGGCGCTGCTGGAGATCATCTTCGGCATCACCCTGGCCTGGCTCGGTGCCGGCGAGGCGCCGTCGTCGAGCGTGCTGGCCGGCGGCGCGCTCGTGATCGGTGCGCTGGTGTTCAACGAATGGCTCGGGCTGCGCGACCGGCGCGCGGCGGCCGTGGCCCTGCAGGGGACCCGGTAGCATCCGGGCTTTCACCTATTTCGCGCCCGAGGTCGGGCGCGTTCAAGACTTTTCATCCAATGAGGGAGATAGCGATGCGACTTTCCGCGTTCCTGCTGGCCGCCGTGGCGGCTGCGGCACCTTTGGGGGCCTCGGCCCAGGTGTCGGTCAACATCCACGTGCCAGGCCTCATCGCGGTGGCGCCGCCGGCGCCGCGCTACGAGGTCGTGCCGGCGCCACGCGCCGGCTTCGTCTGGGTGCCCGGCAACTGGCAATGGCAACAGAGCGCCTATGGCTGGCGCGCGGGCTACTGGGAGCGCGCGCGGCCGGACTACGTCTATGCGCCGGGCAGCTGGGTGCGTGCGGATGGAGGCTGGCGCTGGGCCGAGCCCAACTGGCGGCGTGCCGAAAGGCGTGCCTACCGGGACGACCGCCACGACCACCACGACCGGCACGACGATCGTCATGGCCATCGCGGCCATGACGGCGGCCACCACGGCGGCTACCACTGCCCGCCGGGACAGGCCAAGAAGGGGAACTGCTGAGCGCAGCACCCCCGCGGGAGGTCAGGGCCGCGCAACCTTCCAGACGTTGTTGACGCCGTCGCCCGTCTTGTCGCCGGCCTTCGTGTCCTTGGCCCAGTAGTAGAGCGGCCAGCCCTTGTAGGCCCACTGGCGCTTGCCGTCGTCGCGCACGACGATGGTGTAGGCGCCCATCGGCTTGGCCGCGTCGGCCGCCATCAGGGGCGGCCAGTTGGTCGCGCAGGGCCCGTTGCAGGTCGATTTGCCGCTGCCGGCGGCATCGCGGTCGAAGGTGTAGAGCGTCATGCCGGTGGGGCCGATCAGCACGCCGTCGGCGGTGCGGGTCGGGGCGTCCGGCATCGATGCAGTCCTGGACATGCCGCCGCAGCCGGCGAGCAGGGCGGCCGCGAGGATCGAGGCGCTGAGCAGTTTCATGAGAAGTTTCTCCTTGGTTGAAAAATAGTTTGAAAAGGCCGCGGCGGTCTGGCGTATCGGCCTTCAGTCAAAGCTGGCGGTACACCGCGCCGGCCAGGTTGAGCAGCACCTCGCGGGGCAGCTTGCCCGTCAGCGCATAGCCGAAACCCTGGTCGACCCAATAGAAGCTCGGCACCGGGCCCTCTTGCGAATAGCGGAATGCGCTTTCTCCCGACCGCGGCTGTTGCACCGCGGCGGCGTCCAGGCTGCCGATGTAGAGGGTCAGGCGCTCGCCGTCGCCACGCTCGAACATGAACTGTGCCCGCGCCCCCTCGCTGCCGGGCAGCAGACGACCGCCGACCAGCGCGTAGCCCTGGGCCGACAGATCGGGCACCTTGAGCGGCTTGTCGAGCCGCTTCGAGAGCCACTGCACCAGGTGCTGCTGCTCGGTCGCCGTCACGTCGACGGGATGGCGCTTCTCGGGCGCGTAGACGACGTGGGCCACCGCGGCGGCATGCACGAACGCCTGGGTCGCGGGCCCGTTGGCCAGCAAGGCCCGGCGCTGGTGGGTCCACTCCAGGCTCCCCAGCCAGCCGGCGCCGAAGGCGACCAGCAGGCCGGCCGCGATGCCGCTCCAGCGCATCCAGCGCGCATGCTGGTCCTGGCGCGCCGCGACCATCGCCGCGGCCGCCAGCAGGGAAGGCGGAATGGGCTCGTCGAGCACCTCGCCGTGCAGCCGGCGCAGCGCGTCGCGCTGGGCCCGCCAGGCCGGTTGGTCGGTGTCGGGCGTCGAGGAAGACGGCGGCTTCATGGCGATGTGCTTCACTTGAGGCGGCGCAGCCCAGGACGGCCCGCCGCCGGCGGCGGGGCGCCTTCCATCAGGTCCTGCAGGCGCACGCGCGCCCGTGCCAGGCGCGACATGACGGTGCCGAGCGGGACGTTCAGCACCCGGGACAGCTGCGCATAGGACATGTCCTCCAGTGCCACCAGCAGTAGCGCGGCGCGCTGCTCTTCGGGCAGCAGCAGCAGGCAGCGCTGCAGGTCGATGGCGCGGTCGCGCGCGCCTTCCGCGCCGGGCAGCTGCGCCGCGACCTCTTCGATGTCCACCATGGCGCGCGGCGGCGGCGCGCGACGCGTCTGGCTCGCGAACACGTTGTGCATGATCGTGAAGAGCCACGCCCGCAGGTCGCTGCCGACGATCCACAGCTGCCACTTGTGGCAGGCGCGCTCCAGCGTGTCCTGCACGAGGTCATCGGCCGCCCAGGCGTCGCCGGTCAGCGCGCGGGCATAGCGCCTGAGGCTGGGGATCTGGTCGATGAGCGCGCGTGAATCCATTGCTGCATGAACGCCTGGAACCCGCAGCTTATTCCCGGCGCCGCAAAAAAAACATCGCTCAGCGTTCGGCGGCGCGCAGCACCCGCGGTTTGATCGCCTTGGCCGGGTTACCGCCGTAGACCGTCCAGGCCTCGAGCGAGCGGAAGGCCACGCCGCGCGCGCCCAGCACCGCACCTTCGCCCACCTCGACGCCAGGGCCAACGAAGGCTTCGGCCGCGATCCACGCGCCGGCGCCGATGGTGATCGGGCTGGCCGTCAGCTGGAAGGTGGCCGAGGCGATGTCATGGGTGCCGGCGCACAGGTGAGCGCCCTGCGAGACCAGCGCGGCGCGGCCCAGCGTGATCGGCGCCATGTTGTAGCAATTGACCCGCTCCGCCAGCATGGCGCGGTCGGCCAGGTGCAAGTGGGGCGGATACCAGACGCGCGCAGTGCCGCGCACGTCGCTCGATTCGCCCAGCTGCGCTCCGAAGAGCTTGAGCAGGAAGCGGCGCCAGAAGCGCATCTGCGGTGGCGTCCAGGACGCCAGCAGCGCCCAGCTCACGTTCCAGGCCGCGCGCAACAGCCTGTTGCGCAGCGAGAAGCTGGGGCCGCCCTCCAGGGGATTGGTTCGCTCTGCATCGAGGGGTTGGGCGGCCATGGCGGTGGTTCCTTTGGGGGACTCTGTTAACGGTGGCGGCTCTTCATCGCGCGCTCGACCTCGCGCTTGCCTTCGCGGTCCTTGATGGTGTCGCGCTTGTCGTGCTCGGCCTTGCCCTTGGCCAGCGCGATCTCGCACTTCACCTTGCCGGCCTTCCAGTGCAGGTTGAGCGGCACCAGCGTGTAGCCCTTCTGCTCGACCTTGCCGACCAGGCGCTTGATCTGCTCCTTGTGCAGCAGCAGCTTCTTGGTGCGCACCGAGTCGGGGTTGATGTGCGTCGAGGCGGACTTCAGCGGGTTGATCTGGCAGCCGATGACGAAGAGCTCGCCGTCGCGGATCACGACGTAGCCGTCGGTCAGCTGCACCTTGCCCTCGCGCAGGGACTTGACCTCCCAGCCTTCCAGCACCATGCCGGCTTCGAAGCGCTCCTCGAAGAAGTAGTTGTACGCGGCCTTCTTGTTGTCCGCGATCCGGGAGGAGGTGTCTTGTTTTTTGGTGGCCATGGCTTCGTGATTTGGGGGCGCATGGCATCCATACAACCGTCAAACGCACACACCCGCCCGATTCTATGAAATGAGGCGGCGGCACCGAACGGGGCCGCTGTTGTGCGGCGGCGCGCGGCGGGCTTCATACAATGGAACGCAGCCCCTGATTCGTTTTTCATGAAAGCAGTCCACAAGTCCATCCTGATCTGGTACAGCGCCGAGGAGATGTACAAGCTGGTCACCGACGTGACGAAGTATCCCGAGTTCCTCCCGTGGTGCGACAAGGCCCGCGTGATCGAGCAGGACGCAGGGGGCATGACAGCCGAGGTCGGCCTCGCCTTCAGCGGCTTCCACCACAGCTTCACCACCCGCAACACCCATGTGCCGGGACGCGAGGTGCACCTGCGGCTGGTCGATGGGCCCTTCTCCAACCTCGATGGCGTCTGGAAGTTCACGCCCGTCGGGGAAGAGGGCGAGCGGGCCTGCCGCGTCGAGCTGAACCTCAGCTACGGCTTCAACAACTTCGCGCTGCAGGCCCTGGTCGGGCCGGTGTTCGACAAGATCGCCTCCAACCTGGTCGAAGCCTTCGTCAAGCGCGCCGAGCACATCTACGCCTGATGCCCCAGGTCACGGTCGCGTATTCGCCGGCCCCGCGCGAGGTGTTCGAAGAGGAACTCAGCGTGGCCGAAGGCGCCACGGTGCGCGATGCGGTGCAGGCGAGCAGCCTGGCCGAGCGCTATCCGCAACTCGATTGGCAGGCCCTCGCGCCCGGCATCTGGGGCCGGGCCGTGGAATGGGGGCAGCCGGTACAGTCGCTCGACCGCATCGAGCTGTGCCGCCCGCTCACGGTCGACCCCAAGCTCGCGCGGCGCGAGCGCTTCAAGCAGCAGGGGGCGAGGGGAACGGGCCTCTTCGCGCGCCGGCGCAAGGGCGGCAAGGCGGGGTACTGAAGCGGGCCGCCCGGGGCTACTTGCAGTCGCTGTCGATGACCGACTGCAGGCGCTGGTTCTCTGCGGCGCGCATCTTGTCGTCCATGATCTCGCGCTCGCCCTGCGCGTTGAGGCGGGCGACGCGCATGCCGCTGTCCATCGTGGCCTTGCCCTGGCGTGCGCGCTGGCAGTTCTCGGACTTGGCCTGCGCCACCTTCTGCGCTTCGGCGGCCTGCTTGGCCTTCTCGGCTTCCTCGGCCTTGCGGGCTTTTTCCTCGAGTTCCTTGTCGACGCCAGCGGGCTTGGGGCTGCCGGCGGGGCGGGGCGCAGTGGCCGGCGCTGCGGCCTGAGCGCCCGCATCCGGTGCGGCAGCGGGCGCGGGACTGAATGTGGCGCGCGACGACGCGGCGGGCCCGGGGCGCCGAAGGATGTTCTTTTCCGGGACGTCCGGCGGCGGCGCGGTGTCGCTGAAGACCTTTTTGTTGTTCTGATCGATCCATTGCCATTGGGCCTGGGCGGCCGTCGCCATGAGGAGGCAGGCCGATCCGAGTACGAGCAGGTGCGCGAGCTTCATGGGTGGCAGTTTAGCTTCGACTTACGTTTTGCAACGTTTCCGGCCGAGCATTTGCTGAGTTTGCGAGGCATTTGGCCAACATCCGGATGAACCCGCGCGCCGGGCGGGCATGGCGCCATCGTTACAATCCGTCTTTTGGAGCCTCACCCATGCGCCTTCTCGGCAAAGCGCTCACCTTCGACGACGTGTTGCTGGTGCCAGCCTTCTCCCAGGTCCTCCCCAAGGACACCTCCCTCGCCACCAAACTCTCCCGCAACATCACGCTGAACCTGCCGCTCGTCTCCGCGGCCATGGACACCGTGACCGAAGCCCGCCTCGCGATCGCCATCGCGCAGGAAGGCGGCATCGGGATCGTTCACAAGAACCTCACCCCCGCCGAGCAGGCCGCGCACGTGGCCAAGGTCAAGCGCTACGAATCGGGCGTGCTGCGCGACCCGGTGGTGATCACCCCCACCCACACCGTGCTGCAGGTCATGCAGCTGTCCGATGAGCTCGGCATCTCGGGCTTCCCGGTGCTGGACGGCGGCAAGGTGGTGGGCATCGTGACCGGCCGCGACCTGCGCTTCGAAAATCGCTATGACGTGCCGGTGAGCGAGATCATGACGCCGCGCGAGAAGCTCATCACGGTGCCTGACGGCACCACACTGAGCGAGGCGAAGGCGCTGCTCAACAAGCACAAGCTCGAGCGCCTGCTGGTGATCAACAACGCCTGGGAGCTCAAGGGCCTGATCACCGTCAAGGACATCACCAAGCAGACCAGCTTCCCCAACGCCGCACGCGACGCCAGCGGGCGGCTGCGCGTGGGCGCGGCGGTCGGCGTGGGCGAGGGCACCGAGGAGCGCGTCGAGGCGCTGGTCAAGGCCGGCGTCGACGCCATCGTGGTCGACACCGCGCACGGCCACAGCGCCGGCGTCATCGAGCGCGTGCGCTGGGTCAAGAAGAACTATCCGCAGGTCGACGTGATCGGCGGCAACATCGCCACCGGCGACGCTGCCCGCGCACTGGCCGATGCGGGCGCCGATGCGGTCAAGGTCGGCATCGGCCCGGGCTCCATCTGCACCACGCGCATCGTGGCCGGCGTGGGCGTGCCGCAGATCATGGCGGTCGACAGCGTGGCCACCGCGCTGCAGGACAGCGGCATCCCGCTGATCGCCGACGGCGGCGTCCGTTATTCGGGGGACATCGCCAAGGCCATCGCGGCCGGTGCCAGCACCGTCATGATGGGCGGCATGTTCGCCGGCACCGAGGAGGCGCCGGGCGAGATCGTGCTGTTCCAGGGCCGCAGCTACAAGAGCTACCGTGGCATGGGCTCCATCGGCGCCATGCAGCAGGGCAGCGCCGATCGCTACTTCCAGGAATCGACCACCGGCAATCCGAACGCCGACAAGCTCGTGCCCGAGGGCATCGAAGGCCGCGTGCCCTACAAGGGCTCGATGGTCTCGATCATCTACCAGATGTCCGGCGGCCTGCGTGCCAGCATGGGCTACTGCGGCTGCGCGACGATCGAGGACATGAAGAACAAGGCCGAGTTCGTCGAGATCACCACGGCCGGCATTCGTGAGAGCCACGTGCACGACGTGCAGATCACCAAGGAAGCGCCGAACTACAGGGCGGAGTAACTGAGCCGCCCATGCAACACCAGAAAATCCTCATCCTCGACTTCGGCTCCCAGGTTACGCAGTTGATCGCGCGGCGCGTGCGCGAGGCCCATGTGCTCTCCGAAGTCCATCCCTGCGACGTCAGCGACGAGTGGGTGCGCGAGTATGCGAAGGACGGCACGCTCAAGGGCGTGATCCTGTCCGGCAGCCATGCGAGCGTCTACGAAGAAACCACCGACAAGGCGCCGCAAGCGGTGTTCGAGCTCGGCGTGCCGGTGCTCGGCATCTGCTACGGCATGCAGACCATGGCGCACCAGCTGGGCGGCAAGGTCGAGGGCGGCCACAAGCGCGAGTTCGGCTTCGCGGCCGTGCGCGCGCGCGGCCACACCGAGCTCCTGCGCGACATCGCCGACTTCACCACCGATGAAGGCCACGGCATGCTCAACGTCTGGATGAGCCACGGCGACAAGGTCACCGAGCTGCCGCCCGGCTTCAAGCTGATGGCCTCGACCGACAGCTGCCCGATCGCGGGCATGGCTGACGAAGAGCGGCATTTCTATGCCGTGCAGTTCCATCCCGAGGTCACGCACACGCAGCAGGGCAAGGCGCTCCTCGAGCGCTTCGTGCTCGGCATCTGCGGCGCGAAGCCCGACTGGGTGATGCGCGACCACATCGCCGAGGCGGTGGAGGCGATCCGCCAGCAGGTCGGCGACGAGGAGGTGATCCTCGGCCTCTCGGGCGGCGTCGATTCCTCGGTGGCCGCGGCGCTCATCCACCGTGCCATCGGCGACCAGCTGACCTGCGTCTTCGTCGACCACGGCCTGCTGCGGCTGAACGAGGGCGACATGGTGATGGACATGTTCGTCGGGCAGCTCCACGCCAAGGTGATCCGCGTCGACGCGAGCGAGCTCTTCCTCGGCAAGCTGGCCGGCGTGAGCGACCCCGAGGCCAAGCGCAAGATCATCGGCGGCGAATTCGTCACCGTCTTCAAGCAGGAGGCCGCCAAGCTGACCAGCGCGGGTGCCAAGGGCGCCAAGTGGCTGGCGCAGGGCACCATCTATCCCGACGTGATCGAGTCCGGCGGTGCCAAGAGCAAGAAGGCCGTCACCATCAAGAGCCACCACAACGTGGGCGGCCTGCCCGAGCAGCTGGGCCTGAAGCTGCTGGAGCCGCTGCGCGACTTGTTCAAGGACGAGGTGCGCGAGCTCGGCGTGGCGCTGGGCCTGCCGCCCGAGATGGTCTACCGCCATCCCTTCCCGGGCCCCGGCCTGGGCGTGCGCATCCTCGGCGAGGTCAAGAAAGAGTATGCGGAGCTGCTGCGTCGCGCGGACGCGATCTTCATCGAGGAGCTGCGCAACTTCAAGGACGCGTCCAGCGGCAAGAGCTGGTACGACCTGACCAGCCAGGCCTTCACCGTCTTCCTGCCGGTCAAGAGCGTGGGCGTGATGGGCGACGGCCGCACCTACGACTACGTGGTCGCGCTGCGCGCCGTGCAGACCAGCGACTTCATGACCGCCGACTGGGCCGAGCTGCCCTATGCGCTGCTCAAGAAGGTGTCGGGGCGGATCATCAACGAGGTGCGCGGGATCAACCGGGTGACTTACGACGTGTCGAGCAAGCCGCCGGCGACGATCGAGTGGGAGTGAGGGCGCTGGTGGCCGGGTCGGCTGTCTGAGGGGAACAGACAGGCCGTGGGTCGCCCGCGTGCTGGACGGCATAACGCTTTTGTGGGATACCCCACGCTTCCAATCGCCCGGGCACAGCCTAGACTACGAAGGTATTAGGACTTGGCGTTCCCGGCGCAGGGGGCGCCGACCGCATGCTTCCCCTCGGCCCCTGACACATGCTCCGACCCTTCGAAGAAGAACCCGCTGCGGACGAAGACCCGACCGACGACGCCCCCGGGCGGCGCCGGTACCTGACCATCCTCTTCTCGGACCTCTCCGAATCCACCCGCCTCGGCGAGCTGATGGAGTCCGAGCTCTACGCCGGCATGCTCGCCCAGCTGCGCCGCCTCTGCCGCGAGATCATTCCGCGCCACGGCGGCAACATTGCCCGCATCCAGGGCGACGGCGTGCTGGCCTTCTTCGGCTATCCCGAGACCCGCGAGGACGACGGGCGCCGCGCGACCGAGGCCGCGCTCGAGCTGCACGCGGCCGTGAGCCGGATGGTCATTGCCGGCGCCGGCTTCCCGGCCGGCGCGCTGACCCTGCATTCCGGCATCCACGCCGGGCTGGTCCTCCTTTCGGACGGCGACGTCGAGCGCGGCCGCTTCGAGTTGCTGGGCAACGTGCCGAACATCGCCGCGCGTCTGTCGGACCTCGCCGAGCGCGACGACATCTGCGTGAGCGAGGAGACGCTCGGGCCGCACGCCCACTTCTTCACCTGCAGCGAGCCGGCACTGGTGCAGCTCAAGGGCCGCACGCCGCCGCTGGCCGTGCGCCGGGTGCTGGGCCGCGCGCCCGCGCCGCAGCGCTTCGAGGCGATGGAGCGGCGCAGCCTCTGCCCCTTCGTCGGCCGCGAGCCGGCGCTGCGCCTGCTGCGCGATCGCCTGCGCATGGCGATCGCCGGCAATGCGCAGTGCGTCGTCCTGTCGGGCGGGCCCGGCGTCGGCAAGACGCGGCTGGTCGACGAACTGCGCCGCCATGCCGCCGCCGGCGAATGCCTCGCGCTCCAGGGCTACTGCGGCACCTACCTGGCGGAGCCCCTGCAGCCCTTTCTGCACATGCTGCGCGCGCTGTTCGGCCTCTCGCCGGGCCTGCCGGCCGAGCCCACGCAGGCGCATCCGCTGCTGGCGGCGCTGGAGCAGGAGGAGGGCGGCGCTTCCGTGCTGGCCCAGGTCCGGCAACTGGTGACGCCGCGCGATGAGGCGGGCCCGCTGAGCCCCGGCGCCACGGTGCCGGCGCTGCGAAGCCTGTTCGAGCGGCTCGCGGCCCGCCAGCCGCTGCTGCTGGTGGTGGACGACTGGCAGTGGGCGGACGAGGCCAGCCAGCAGGCCCTCGATGCAGTGCTGTCGCTGCAGGGCCCGATCTTCGTCGTCGCCGCCACGCGGGCGGCGGTCAGCGAGAGTCTGTTCCTGGCACCCGTCACCACGCTCGAGCTGCAGCCGCTGGACGACGGCGAGGCCGCCCGGGCCACCCGCCACCTGCTGCCCGGTGCCGATCCCTTCGTGGTCGCCGAGATCCAGCGCTACGCCGGCGGCATCCCGCTCTTCATCGAGGAGCTCTGCCACTCGGCTTCGGCGCAGGGCGCGCAGTGGCTGCGCGAGCTCCGCCTGGGCAGCGCGGCCTGGCTCACGGCCCTGATCGAATCGCGGGTCGACCGGCTGCCGCCGGCGCAAGCCGAACTGCTGCGGGCGGCGGCCGTCATCGGCGGCGTCTTCCCGGCCTGGCTGCTGGAGCAGCTCACCGGGCACGGCGCGGACGATCCGCTGGTCGCGGCGCTGGCCGAGCAGGACTTCCTCTTCGCGGGCGAGCAGCCCGGGACGCTGCGCTTCAAGCACGGCATCACCCGCGACGTGATCTACGAGGCGGTCGGCCTGCACCGGCGCCGCGAGATGCATCGCCGCATCGCGCAGGTGCTCGAGGGCCGCGGCGAAGGCGCGGCACAAGGGGAGCTCTACGAGGCCCTGGCCTACCACTGCGCCGCCGCCGCGCTGGCCGAGCCGGCGGCGCGCTATGCCGAGCTGGCCGGCGACAAGGCCATGGCCGCGTCGGCGCTGGACCGCGCGCGCGCCCAATACTCGGCCGCGCTGAAGGCGCTGGACGAGCTGGGCCCGCCCTCGCGCGAGCTGGCGCTGCGCTGGTGCGCGATCGCGCAGAAGCTGGGCATGGCCTGCGTGTTCGATCCGCTGGGCCTGGCCGACGGCGTGGCGATCTTCGAGCGCGGCCTGACGCTGGCGCGCCAGAGCGGCAGCATGGACGCGATCGCGCGCGCCTCGTACTGGCTCGGCTACATCTGCTATGCCAAGGGCATGTCGAAGGCGGCGATCGCGCATGGCGAAGCCGCGCTGGACCTCGCCACGCAGATCGGCGATGCGCGGCTCGCCACGCAGGTGCGCGCCACGCTGGGCCAGGCGCTGCTGGCCGGCTGCGAATACGGCCGGGCGCTGGTGCTGCTGGACGCGGCGGTGGACAGCAAGCGGCGCCAGAGCCGCCCGGGCAGCAGCCTGGCCGTCGGCTCGGCCTATGCGCTGGCCTGCAAGGCCTACCTGCTCGGCGACCAGGGGCACTTCGCGCAGGCCGACGACTGCTTCGCCGAAGCCTTGCACCTGGTCGGCGATTCGCTGCACCAGGTCTCGGCCTCGGTGCGCCACTGGATCAGCGTGGTCTACCAGTGGCAGGGGCGCTGGGAGGAGGCGCTGCGCGTGGCCGAGCGTGCATCGGAAATCGCCGAGCTGGTGAGGAGCCGGCAGCAGCTCGCCATGGGCCGTGCGCTGGCCGGCTACGCGCAGTGGAACCTGACGCGCGACCCGGAAGCCCTGCAGGCGGTGCGCGACGCGACCGCCTGGATCGACGCACGCAAGGGCGCGCTCGCCACCTCGCTGAACCACGGCTGGCTGGTCGACGGCGCGGTCGCCACCGGCCGCAACGAGGAGGCGCGGCGTCACGCGGCACGGCTGTTCATGCGGGTGCGCCAGCACGACCGCATCGGCGAGGCCCTGGGCTGCCGCGCCCTGGCCCGCGCCGCCGCCAAGCTCGACGACTTTGCACGCGCCGAGCACTACCTCGCCGGTGCCGAGCGCTCGGCGAAGGTCCGCGGCTCGGCGCACGAGTTGGCGGCGACCCAGCTGTGCCGCGCGCAGATCGAGGTGGGGCGCGGTCGCGTCGCGGAGGCGCAGCGGCTGCTCGATTCGGCCTGCACCGCCTTCGAGATGATGGGCATGCGCTGGCACCTGGAGCGCGCCGAGCGCACGCGCGACATGCTGTAGCTGCAGGGTCGGCTCAGGCCGGAATCTTCGCAGCCACCTTGTCCGCCACCAACTCGAAGCCGGTCGGGATGGTGGGATGCAGCTCGTTCTGCCAGAACTCCTGGTAGTCCGCGTCCAGGGTGGAGAGGGTGCCGCGCAGGTTCGCATGCAGCACGTGCTGGAACTCCGGGTTCTGCAGCAGCGCGATCTGCATCATGTTGAGCCGGTCGATCAGCGTCTTCAGGATCTTCTTGCGGTCTTCCAGCGCGTTGTAGCCCAGCTCGACCAGGCCCGGCTTCAGCCACACGTTCAGGAAGACGCCGCGGCCATCGGGCACCGGGTAGTCGTAGCCGTGGAGCAGGATCGGCACCTTGCGCCCGACCGAGGCGACGCTCACGGTGGTGATGGCCGAGAGCATGACCGTCAGCAGCTCGCGCAGGCGCCCGTCGACGAGCTTCAGCAGCATCTCCTCCTTGACAGGCTGCGCATGGCCCTCCGCCGCCGGATGCACCAGCGACTTGAGCGTCTGCTTGTCGCCCACCACGTCGTTGCCCCCACCCGAGAGCAGGATGGCCTTCAGGCTGCTCTTCTCCTCCGAAGTCAGGCCCTGGATGCGGGCGGTCAGCCATTTGAGCTGCTCGCCCTGGGCCGTGTCGTCGGGGTCGGGGATCTGGTCGCCCGGCGGCACCTCGAAGATCATTTCCGCGAGCGTGCTGCCGGCGCGGGCGCGCGAATCCACGTTGTAGTGGAACTTGCGCTCCAGCACGTCGAGCACGTCCCCCCGCGGCCAGTAGGCGAACCAGGAGTCGCCGAGCGCGATCAGCATCTTCTGCGCCGCGGCCAAGGGCGCGACCCCCACGCCGCGCGCCAGCCTCCGGCGCTGCCCCTCCACCAGGAAATCGCCGAGCCGGCGTCCGCGCTCGATGGCCGGCTGGTCCTTCTCGTAGATGCTCATGTCTCGCTCCTTCGCGGCCCTTGCCGCGCCGTGGTTCAGAGGCGCCCCTCGAAGGTGAAGGCCAGCGGCGCGGGGCTCGGTCGCATGCGTTCCTTCACGTCGGCCAGGCCGGCCAGCATGCCCAGCAGCACGCCCATGCCCGCCTTGTAGCCCGGGCAGGCATGCGCGGGGTGCGCGCCGTCCTGGGTGCGCCGGCCGCCGAAGATCGGCGTCACGTCGCGCTTGGCTCCGGGCTTGTCTTCGCGCAGGCTCTGCTGCGTCGCCGAGACCAGCGACAGAACCACGGTCTCGCCGTCGGCGAGCTTTTCGTTGCCGATCCGCACTCCACCGCCCTTGACCCGGCGCCACACGAGTTCCGGCGAGGGCCGCAGCTGCATGACTTCCTTGAGCGGCTCCTCGAGCAGCGCCTTCGCCCTGTCGTAGACCTCCGCCTCGCCGTGCTGTGCCCAGGCCGTGCGCAGGGCCCAGAAAGTGCCGTCGCGCAGCCACTCGTTGAGCGAGAGGCGCAGGTTGCCGTCCACGGTCGGCAGGAAGCCCATCAGCGCCCCGGCGAAGGTGCGGGCCACGAAATCGTCGTCGGCCTTGGCGTCGGGGAAGGCGCCGAGGATGGCCGATGCGAGCACGGCTTCCTTGCCCTTCGGCGTCTTCGGCGCGGACTTGCTTTCCTGGAACGGGCGGATGAAGGCATGCAGCGCTTGGGTCAGCGCATTGCCGTAGCGCTCGCCGTAGCGCTTCACGTCGTCGTTGGGACGGGGCTGGAAGATGTAGCGCGAGGGCGCGGTGAACTGGCTCGGGTAGATGGCGGGATCGCCTTCCTTCCAGTCCCAGCGCCAGCTGCCGGGCACCAGGGGCGGCGTCGGCGCGTCGGGCTGAAGCTCGGGCAGGCCGAACCATTCCTGGCACAGCAGGGCCAGCACCTTGTCGGCGACCTCCTTGACGTCGAGATTGAGTTCCCAGCGCCTGCGGCCCAGCTTGGGGGCGATCTCCTTTTCGGCCTCCATGAATTCCTGCAGCACCTGCCCGGTGAAGTCGAAGGCCAGGCGGAAGGCGCTCTTCTCGTCGATGGCACCGATGGCCTGGTTGACCTGGATCGATTGCCGCTCGTACTCGCCGCTGCCATCGCCCCGGTCCAGGCCCAGGTAGATCTGCCGGATCGAATCATCCATCCGTTCCCGGTAGCCGGCCACCGTGTAGTGCGCGTCGTCGCCCAGCACCTCCAGCACGCGCTCGCGATCGGCCACCAGCACGCCATAGGGCGTGCGCAGGACGCCGCCGTGGCGTTCGCGGATGGCGGCCCAGACTCCGGCGCTGATGAACTTCTCCTGCGCCTCCGGGTCTTCGAGCACGCTCTTCCAGGCCCGGATGGCCGCCGCGGGGCAGGCCGCCCCTTCGAGCTGCAGCAGCGCCTGGATGCGATGCTCGCCCTCGTCTGCCGACCAGACGGGCAGGGGGCGCGGGCCGAGGGCGGCCAGGCGGATGAGCTCCTGCAGCGCATGCACCGAGGGCGTGAACAGATAGGCGCCCCAATCCACGCGCACGAAGGGCCGCGACTCCTCGCTGAGCCCGGGCGCCTGGTCCAGTGCGATGCGATGGCTCCGCGGCACGCCGTTCACCGGATGCTCGAACCGGAAGCTGCGGTCTTCGCCCGCCTCCGGCACGCCGAGCAGCACGTCGCCCTGGCCCGAGAAGTTCCCGGCGCTGTTGCCGCCCACCAGCCAGCGCTGGATCACCTCGAACTGCTCGCTGATGCTGGCGTTGTAGGCCATGAACATCAGGCCGCGCTCCTGGCCGTCGTCCGCGTAGCCGCCTTCGGGAACCACGTCCGGGAATGCATAGCGCGGCCCGAAGGACATGCTGCGGCGCATCAGCCGCGGGCGGCGGCGCCCCGGGGGGTCTGGCGGCGCACTGGCCACGTCGTCTTGCCGCGGGTTGGCGCGGCGGATGTGGGCGTGGAAGGGACAGACCCGGCCCTCCGCATCGGCGCGATAGTCGAAGTCGTTGATCGCCTCGGCGTCGACCAGCGGCCGGCCGTCCCGGTGCCGCCCCATCAGCTTCGCGAAGATCAGGTCCTCGTCGAGCCCGGTCTCGCGGCCGGCGCGGCGCACCGTCTCGTAGAGCGCGGCCACGTCCTGCCGCAGCTTGCGCACGACCAGGAAGCTGCCGTTGTGGAAGAACTGGAGGCGCTCGCGCTCCGCCTCGCTGTTGCCCTGCGGTTTGGCATCCGCTTCATTCGGGTATCCGAGCAGCAGCTCGCCCAGGTGCACCTGGTTGCGGTAGACGGCGCCCTCGGGCACGGCATCGAGCACCGGCTGGCCGTCGCCGTCGGCAAAGCCGAAGTGCTCCTGGATTCGCTCCTTGTTATTGAGGTAGCGGCGCAGCGGCTCGATGGCGAGCAGCCGCACGCCCTGGCGCGTGCCGCCCTGGCCGAAATCGCCGAAGAGCTTTGCGATTGCTCCGTGCAGGGGATGGCCCTTGTCCGTGGGGTCCATCGCGTCGTTGCCCGGCGCCCCGATGCGCAGCTGGATCACGAGGTGGACGGCCGCCATCTCGACCGTGGTGTCGTGCGCGGGTGCGCCGGCCTGCGCGACACGCTGCGGCAACCGCCAGCGGCGCGGATGGTTGGCGCGGAAGTCCCCGAGCATGCTGGCGCGCGCCTCCATGCCCTCGCGGAATTCCTGCGGGAACCAGGCCAGCTGCTCCTCCGGCATGCCGAGAAAGCGCAGGCCCTCGTAGGTGAGCGCGACATTGACGATCGGCTGGCCCGCGGGAGGCTGGCCAGTGGCGGTCGTCAGCGACTTGAGCAACTCGTTGAGCAGGCCCGCGCCGGCGCCGCGCACGTCGAAGGCGACCAGCAGCAGGCAGCCGTGCGTGATGCTCTCGTAGGGCCGCAGGATGCCGCCCTGCACGTCGGCGGGATCGTCCACCTGCGCCCGGGGCGGCAGCGCGGGCACCTCGCGCGGCCGGGTGACCTCGGGGTCGTCCGTCGGCATCAGCCAGCGGAGGTGGCGATCGAAGCGCACCTTCATGGCTTCCTTCAGCTCCTCGGGCAGATCCTCGTCATCCATGAGCGAGACGAACTCGCGCAGGATGTCGCGCGCGGCCCGCTGCAGGACCCGGCCGTCGGGCGTGCCCGGCAGGTACATGTCGGTGAGCCGGAACAGCACGGCCAGCGACTGCAAGGCCTGGCGGCTGGCGTCGAGCGCCAGTCCCGTGTTTCCGGTGGCCGCCTTCCAGGCGATCTCTTCGGGGGTTCGCACGCGCAGGCGCGTTGCCGCGAGCGCTTCGGCCTGTGCGTCCGGCGAGGAGGGCGCAGGCGGCTGGCGATGGAGCCGTTCCTCGTCCCGCAGGTAGCGCGCGTCTTCGACGGTCAGCCCGTGCGTGTTGTAGTAGAAGGCGGTCTCGATCTGCACCTTGCGCACCCAGCCGGCCCAGGCGTCGAAGCCCGCGTCGTGCGACACCACGTAGCCCTCGGTGTTGCAGAAGATCACGTCCAGCAGGGTGCCCACCTTCTGCCACAGCACGCGGATGTAGGCCTCCCAGGTGCCGTCGAAGGTGACGGCCAGCAGGATCTTGTCCTCCGGCTCGAGCACCGCGACGCGGAAGGAATGGATCTTGGCCACGCGCTCCACCGCATCGGAGATCGGGCGCAGCAGCGCGTACTCGTGCAGCGAGGCGCGCCCGCCCTGCAGCGTCTTGAGCAGGCGCTTGGCCCGCGTCTTGTACGTGATGGCCTCCAGCGAGGACACCAGCCCCGGCTTGATCGGCGCCAGTAGCGTCAGGTCGCTCGAGCCGGTCAGGCTCTTGCCCTTGATCACCAGTTCTGCTCGCATGTTGCCTCCTCCTCCCGGTGGGCGGCCGCGCGACGTGCCGCGGCACGCCATGCGAGGCCATGAAGTGGGTCGGATTGTCGTGCGCGGCCGCTGTGTGGCGCAAGGCTCCCGCCCAGGCCTTCGGTGACAGCGGACGGGACGATATCGTCGGGGTGCAAACCCCGCATCCTCCAGAAAGGGGAGAGGTGTCACCCGGTGTCTTGTGCCCGCGCGCAAGCGTAGGATCGGGACGTCGGCACCGCCGCCTCGAGGAGGCACCATGAGCGAACCGGATTTCACGACCCTCCACCAGCGCATGCTCGCCGAGATCGCCGCCAAGACCATTTTTGCGACCACGCATCTGGGCAAGGCCGCGCTCGACCCGCGGGTCATGGAGGCCCTCGCCAAGGTGCCGCGCCATGTCTTCGTGCCGATCGAGCTGCGGCCCTATGCCTATGTCGACACGCCGCTTCCGATCGGCTACGGCAAGACCATCTCGCAGCCCTTCATCGTTGCCGTGATGACCGACCTGCTGCGCGTGGGGCCGACCGACACCGTGCTGGAGATCGGCACCGGGCTGGGCTACCAGTCGGCGATCCTGTCCGAACTCGCGCAACAGGTCTACAGCGTCGAGCTCATCGAGGAGCTCGCCCGGCAGGCGCGCCAGCGGCTGGCCCGCCAGGGCCACGCCAACGTCGAGGTCAAGATCGGCAACGGCTGCCACGGCTGGCCCGAGCACGCGCCCTTCGACCGGGTGATCGTCACCGCGGCGCCCGAGCTGATCCCGCCGGCGCTCATCTACCAGCTCAAGCCCGGCGGGCGGATGGTGATCCCCGCCGGCCTGCCGGAGGCGCAGCAGCTGCTGCTGGTCGAGAAGGACGCGGATGGGTCGCTGTCGACGCGGGAGATCTTTCAGGTGCTGTTTTCGACGCTGGAGGATAGCGACGTCGATTGAGGGCGCTACTTGACCCGCTGCTTCCCCAGCTTGCGCGCCAGCGTGCGCCGGTGCATGCCCAGGCGTCGCGCCGTCTCCGAGATGTTGAAGCCGGTCTCGGCCAGCACTTCGTGGATGCGCTCCCACTCCAGCGTCTTGATCGAGGTGGAGCGCTCGGTCAGTGCCACCTCGGTGTCGCCCTGGGCGCGGCCGAAGGCGGCCTCGATATCGTCGGTATTGGAGGGCTTGGCCAGGTAGTGGCAGGCGCCCAGCTTGATGGCCTCGACCGCGGTGGCGATGCTGGCGTAGCCGGTGAGCACCACGATCAGCATCGTGGCGTCGTGCTGGTGCAGCATCTGCACGCAGGCCAGGCCGGAGGCGCCGCCCGCCAGCTTGAGGTCCACCACCGCATAGCCCGGCGAATGCGCCTTCAGCAGCGCCGCCACCTGCTCGGCGCCGGCGGCCACCAGCACCTGGTAGCCGCGCCGCTCGAAGGAACGGCTCAGCGTGCGGGCGAAGGCCGCGTCGTCCTCGACGATCAGCAGCTGCCGTTGCTCAGCTTCCATGGCTCGTTTCCTCGAGAGTGATCGCCGCCAGCGGCAGGCGCAGCGTCACGGCCGCGCCGCCTTCGGGGCGATTGCGCGCCGACACGCTGCCGCCCAGCGTGCGCGCGACGTTGACGACCAGGAACAGGCCCAGCCCGCCGCCGGGGCGCCCCTTGCTCGACTGGTAGGGCTTGCCGAGCTGCGCCAGCATCTCCGGGGCGAAGCCCGGGCCGGCGTCGCTCACGGTCAGGCTGAGCCAGTCGCCGTCGCGCGTTGCCTCCAGGCCGACCCAACGCGGCGAGGCCTCCAGCGCGTTGTCGAGCACGTTGTAGATGGTCTGCTTCAAGGCCGGATCCGAGACGATGGCCACATCGTCGCCGAAGGCCGTCGAATAGGCCAGCGCCTCGATCGGGCGGGTGGCGCGCCACTCGGCCACCAGCTCGTCGAGGAAGGCGATGACGGTGGTCTGCGCCGGCGCCTCGCCGCGCGCCTCGCCGGCCGACAGCAGGATGCCGGTGACGATGGTCTTGCAGCGCGCCACCTGGGCCTGCATCTCCTCGATCTCCTGCCGCAGCTCGGGCTCGGCGGCGAAGGGCTGCATGTGCTGCCAGTCGCCCAGGATCACCGCCAGCGTGGCCAGCGGCGTACCCAGCTCGTGCGCCGCGCCGGAGGCCAGCAGGCCCATGCGCACGATGTGCTCCTCTTCGGCGGCGCGCTGGCGCAGATCGGCCAGGCGGGCGTCGCGCGCGCGCAGGTTGCGGTTGATGCGGGCGATGAAGATGGCCAGCAGCGCGGCATCGAGCGCAAAGCACAGCAGCAGGCCCTGGATGTAGGGGCTGGCGAGGCCGCGGCCGTTCTCCGTCGGGATCTCCAGGGGCCGGTGGAACAGGATCAGCCCGACGAAGCAGGCCACCGTGACGCCGATCAGGGTGCGCGTATAGACCGGCCCCAGCAGCACCGCGCCCAGGCACACCTGCAGCAGGAACAGGAAGATGAAGGGGTTGGTGACGCCGCCGCTCAGGTAGAGCTGCACGGTCAGCGTGCCGACGTCGGCCAGGAGCGCGACGAAGAGCTCCAGGTCCGTCACGTCCTCGTGGCGGTCCCAGCGCCACAGGCTGACCAGGTTGAAGATGGCGAGGAAGCCCAGCGCCCCCAGCATCGGCCCGAGCGGCAGCCGGATGCCGAAGCCGAAGTGGACGACCCCGATGGTCGCCACCTGGCCGACGACCGCGATCCAGCGCAGCTGGATCAGCTGCTGCATGTTCTTCAGGCCGGTGGCGTCGGCTTCAGTCTGCGGCTGCATCGCGGGCCTTTCTTGCGGTGCGGTCCGCGCGCGCCACCAGCCAGGCCGCCAGCAGCACCCCCAGGGCCAGGCCGAACCAGGTGAGGGCGTAGACCAGGTGGCTGTTGTGGAAGACGATCACCGTCAGGCCGCCCACCGGCCAGCGCGGCTCGGCGCCGGCGGGTTGCGGCGTAGGGGCGTCCTCGTCCACGAAGAAGGGGGCGACGTCCGCCAGTCCGCGCGCGGCGGCGATGGCCTGCACGTCGCGCGAGAACCAGCGGTCGGCCGCGGGATCGTTGCGGCGCAGGAAGCCGCCGCCGGGCTCGCTGATGCGCAGCAGGCCGGTGAGGCGGACCTCGCCGGCCGGCTCGTTGCCGCTGCGTGTCGCGCGCTCGCGCCGCTCGGCCGGGACGAAGCCGCGGTTGACCAACACCACCGGGCCCTGCACGGTTCGCAGCGGCGTCAGCACCCAGTGGCCGGGGCCCAGCTTGGTCGAGGCCTGCACCAGCGTCTCGCGCTCGTGGAGGAACACGCCTGCGAGCCGCACATGCCGGTACTCGTCGTCGGCCGCATTGATGCGGGGCCATCGCGCGGGCTCGGGCACATCGACGGGCGTGGCATGCACGCGCGCCTCGACCCGTTCGATGAGCGCCAGCTTCCACGCCCGCCGCTCGATCTGCCACGCGCCCAGCGCTGCGAACAGCGCGAAAAGAAGAACGCCGGCGAGGGCGAGCAGCGCCAGCGCCGGCGTGGAACGCGGTCCCCGGGTCGTGTCGGGCAGCGTCCGGCTCAAGGCATGTTGCGCATCTCGTGCATGGATGCCGGCATCATGTTGCTGTTCATGTGGAACATCACCCACAGCGAGCCGCTCAGGGTGATCACCACCAGCACGATGGTGAAGATCAGCGCGAGCATGTTCCAGCCTCCCTGCGAGTGGGCGTTCAGGTGCAGGAAGTAGATCATGTGCACCACGATCTGCACGGCCGCGAAGGCCAGGATGACGATGGCTGTAGTGCCGGGCTTGTCGAACACATTGCCCATCACCAGCCAGAAGGGAATTGCGGTCAGGATCACCGACAGGACGAAGCCCGTCATGTAGCCCTTGAGGCTGATGTGCAGGTCGTCTTCGACGTGCGGGTCGTGGTCGTGAACGTCGTGCGCTTCGCTCATTTCAGGGTCCCCATCAGGTAGACGAAAGTGAAGACGCCGATCCACACGACGTCCAGGAAGTGCCAGAACATCGACAGGCACAGGAGGCGCCGCCGGTTCTCGGGAATCAGCCCGTGCTTGCCGACCTGGATCATCAGCGTGACGAGCCAGATGATGCCGAAGGTCACGTGCAGGCCGTGTGTGCCCACCAGCGTGAAGAAGGAGGACAGGAAGGCGCTGCGCTGCGGGCCGGCGCCTTCGTGGATCATGTGCGCGAACTCGTAGAGCTCGATGCCGATGAAGCCCGCGCCCAGCAGGCCGGTGACGGCCAGCCAGACGAGCGTGCCGCCGACGCGCTTCTTCAGCATCTCCAGCATCGCGAAGCCGTAGGTGATGGAGGACAGCAGCAGCAGCGAGGTGTTGAGCGCCACCAGCGGCAGCTCGAACAGGTCGGCGCCCGAGGGCCCGGCGGCATAGCTGCGGCCCAGCAGGCCGTACATTGCAAACAGGCAGGCGAACACCAGGCAGTCGCTCATCAGGTAGAGCCAGAAGCCCAGCAGCGTGCCGTTCTCGGGGTGGTGGTGGTCGTCGAAGACGTGGAAGTGCGCGTGCGTGGCCGCAACGCCGGCGGCGCGGGGGGTGGGGGCGGTGATCTCAGACATGGCCGGCCATCAGTTGGGTGCGCGCCGCTTCCGTGCGGACCACTTCGTCCACCGGAATGTGATAGTCGCGCTTGTAGTTGAAGGTGTGGATGATGGTCGCGATGATCAGCATGGCGAAGGACACGCCGGCGACCAGCCACATGTGCCAGATCAGCGCGAAGCCCATCACCGCGCTGATGGCGGCCAGCACGAAGCCGGCGGCGGTGTTCTTCGGCATGTGGATCGGCGCGAAGCCTTCCTGCGGCCGCTCGTAGCCGCGCTGCTTCATGTCCCACCAGGCGTCGTTGTCATGGATGCGCGGCGTGAAGGCGAAGTTGTAGGCCGGCGGCGGCGAGGAGGTGGACCACTCCAGCGTGCGGCCGTGCCACGGGTCGCCCGTGGTGTCGCGCAGCGACTCGCGCCGCATGAAGCTCACCACCAGCTGGATGAGGAAGCTCCCGATGCCCAGCGCGATCAGCACCGCGCCGAAGGCGGCGACCTGGAACCAGATCTGCAGCGAAGGGTCCTCGAAGTGGCTCAGGCGGCGCGTCACGCCCATCAGCCCGAGCGCGTACAGCGGCATGAAGGCGAAGTAGAAGCCCACCAGCCAGAACCAGAAGGAGCACTTGCCCCAGAACGGGTCGAGCTGGTAGCCGAAGGCCTTGGGGAACCAGTAGGTGATGGCCGCGAAGGCGCCGAACACCACGCCGCCGATGATCACGTTGTGGAAGTGCGCGATCAGGAACAGGCTGTTGTGCAGCACGAAGTCGGCCGGCGGCACCGCCAGCAGCACGCCCGTCATGCCGCCGATCACGAAGGTCACCATGAAGCCGATCGTCCACAACATCGGCACGTCGAACTTGATGCGCCCGTGGTACATGGTGAACAGCCAGTTGAAGATCTTCGCCCCCGTCGGGATCGAGATGATCATCGTCGTGATGCCGAAGAAGGAATTCACGCTCGCGCCCGAGCCCATGGTGAAGAAGTGGTGCAGCCACACCAGGTACGACAGGATGGTGATCACCACCGTCGCATACACCATGGAAGCGTAGCCGAACAGGCGCTTGCGGCTGAAGGTGGAGACGATCTCGGAGAAGGCGCCGAACACCGGCAGGATCAGGATGTACACCTCCGGATGGCCCCAGATCCAGATGAGGTTGACGTACATCATCGGATTGCCGCCGAGCTCGTTGGTGAAAAAGTTCGTTCCCACGTAGCGGTCCATCGACAGCAGCGCCAGCACGGCCGTGAGCACCGGGAAGGCGGCGACGATCAGCACGTTGGTGCACAGCGCGGTCCAGGTGAAGACGGGCATTTTCATCATGCCCATGCCGGGGGCGCGCATCTTCACGATGGTGGCGATCAGGTTCACCCCCGAGAGCAAGGTGCCGACCCCCGCGATCTGCAGCGACCATATGTAGTAGTCCACCCCGACGTCCGGGCTGTAGAGGATGCCCGACAGCGGCGGATAGGCCAGCCAGCCGGTCTTGGCGAACTCGCCGATGAACAGCGACGCCATCACCAGCATCGCGCCCATGGTGGTCATCCAGAAGCTGAAGTTGTTCAGGAAGGGGAAGGCCACGTCGCGCGCGCCGATCTGCAGCGGCACCACGTAGTTCATGAGGCCGGTGACCAGCGGCATGGCGACGAAGAAGATCATGATCACGCCGTGCGCCGTGAAGATCTGGTCGTAGTGGTGCGGCGGCAGGTAGCCCGCGTTGTCGCCGAAGGCGATGGCCTGCTGCAGCCGCATCATGATGGCGTCGGCGAAGCCGCGCAGCAGCATCACCAGCCCCAGCACGATGTACATGATGCCGATCTTCTTGTGGTCGATGCTGGTGATCCAGTCGCGCCAGAGCGTGCCCCAGACGCGGAAGTAGGTCATCGCGCCCATCATCGCGAGGCCGCCCAGCACCACGGCGGCGAAGGTCGCCACCAGGATGGGCTCGTGGTAGGGGAAGGCCTCCCAGGTGAGGCGTCCGAAGATCGGATGGGTCATGGCGGGGTGGTCGGGCATCTTGCGTCTCGGATAACCAAGGGGTGGGGCGCCGCCCGGGGCCGCGCCTGGAATGTGGGGTGATCGCCGGGATCGGGTGGCTTACTGGATCGTCGTGCGCGCGGGCAGCGGTGCGCCGGTCGGGTTGTCGGCCGTGCAGATCTCGGCGGCGACGGTGCGCATCGGCAGCCCTTGCTCGCCCCGCGGCACCTCGGTCAGGGCCAGGGGCGAGAGGCCGGCCTTGCCGGCGCCGCCGGTGGCATCGAGCGCCATCATCTGCCGCATGCACATCTTGCCGGGCTCGACGCAGCGGTTGAGGATGGCGTCGTACAGGCCGGGCGCGACGCTGGCGTAGCGGCGCACGGGCTCGCGTTCGCTCGGGCGTTCGAGCTGCATGTAGTCGTTGCGGCCGAGCGCCTTGCCCTCGGCCTTGGCCTTCTGCACCCACTGGTCGAACTCGCCGCCCTGCAGGCCGTGGAATTTGAAGCGCATGCCCGAGAAGCCGGCGCCGCTGTAGTTGGCCGAGAAGCCCTCGTACTCGCCGGGCTTGTTGATGACCGCGTGCAGCTTGGTCTCCATCCCGGGCATGGCGTAGATCTGGCCGGCCAGGGCGGGCACGTAGAAGGAGTTCATGACCGAGGAGGCCGTGATCTTGAACTGGATCGGCCGGTCCACCGGCGCCGCCAGCTCGTTCACGGTAGCGATGCCCTGCTCGGGGTAGAAGAAGAGCCACTTCCAGTCGAGCGCCACCACCTCGACCACGAGGGGCTGCGTGCCTTCGGGCACCTGGCGGCCCACGCCGATGCGATCGAGCGGCCGGTAGGGGTCCAGCGTGTGGGTGCTGATCCAGGTGACCGCGCCCAGGGCGATGATGATCAGCAGCGGGGCGGCCCAGATCACCAGTTCCAGCTGGGTGGAATGGTCCCAGTCGGGCTTGTAGGTCGCCTCGGTGTTGGACTGGCGATACCGCCATGCAAAGAGAAATGTCAGCGCGATGACCGGCACGATGATCAGCAGCATCAGCAGCGTGGAGATCACGACCAGCCGGCCCTGCTGGGCGGCCACGTCGCCGGAGGGATTCAGCACCACCATGTTGCAACCCGCCAGCAGCAGGGCGAGAACGAGCAGGGCCGACCGGCGAAGAAGGGATAGGAATGGCATGCCAGGATGGGAAGAAGAGCGCGCACCGCGGGAAGACGCGGATGGCCAATGCGCGCAGAATGTATCCCCATCGGGGGCGGTTGGCGATTGGACGTTTTGTCCTATGGCGCAAAACTGCATCTGATGCGACCCTGATGGATTCCTGCAAGGCTCCCTGAACCCGTAGCACCGCGATGTCCAGCATCAGTCATACCCATCCCGATCCCTCGTCCGAATCCCTCGAGAGGGATGCCCGGCTCATCACCGCCGACCATTCCAAGGTCGCCCCCGGCGAAATCGCCGTCGGCGTGGTCATCGGCCGTGCCTCCGAGTATTTCGACTTCTTCGTCTACGGCATCGCTTCGGTGCTGGTCTTCCCGGCGCTGTTCTTTCCCTTCGAGCAGCGCCTGGAGGGCACACTGTACGCCTTCGTCATCTTCTCGTTCGCATTCATCGCACGGCCCATCGGGACAGTGATCTCGATGCATGTGCAGCGCCGCTGGGGCCGCGCCACCAAGCTGACCATGGCCCTGTTCCTGCTGGGCACTTCCACGGTCGGCATTGCCTTCCTGCCGGGCTACGAGAGCGCGGGCGTGCTCTCCATCGTGCTGCTGTCGATCCTGCGGGTCGGACAGGGGCTGGCGCTGGGCGGCTCGTGGGACGGGCTGCCTTCGCTGCTCGCGATGAACGCGCCGCCGAACCGCCGCGGCTGGTACTCGATGCTCGGGCAGTTGGGGGCACCGGTGGGCTTCGTCGTGGCCAGCGGGCTCTTCGCCTTCCTGTATGCCAGCCTGTCGCTGGACGACTTCCTGGCCTGGGGCTGGCGCTACGCCTTCTTCGTGGCCTTCGCGATCAACGTCGTGGCCCTGTTCGCGCGCCTGCGCCTGGTGGTCACGCACGAATACGAGGAGCTGATGGAGGAGGGCGAGCTCGAGCCCACCAGCGTGATCGAGCTGGTTCGCACCCAGGGCGGCAACCTCCTGATCGGCGCCTTCGCGGCGCTGGCGAGCTATGCGCTGTTCCACCTGGTCACGGTTTTCCCGCTGTCGTGGATCCGGCTCTACTCGGACCAGTCCATCACCCAGTTCCTCATGATCCAGGTGGTCGGCGCCTTCCTGGCAGCCGGCGGCATCGTCGCTTCGGGCTGGATCGCCGACCGCGTGGGCCGGCGCCGCACGCTCGGCACCCTGGCCGTGATGATCGCCGTCTTCAGCGGCTTCGCGCCCACGCTGCTGGGCGGCGGCACGCTGGGGCAGAACGTCTTCATGCTGGTCGGCTTCGTGCTGCTGGGGCTCTCCTACGGCCAGGCCTCGGGCACCGTGACGTCGAACTTCATCCGCAAGTACCGCTATACCGGGGCTGCGCTCACGGCGGACCTGGCCTGGCTGATCGGTGCCGCCTTCGCGCCGCTGGTGGCGCTGGGCCTGTCGGCCAACTTCGGGCTGGCCTACGTCAGCGTCTACCTGCTGTCGGGCGCCGCGTGCACGCTGGCGGCGCTGAGCATCAACCGGGCGCTCGAGGCGCGCGGCGACGAGTCGTGACGCCGGGGCGCGGTGCGCAGCAGCCTTCGCCCGAAGGCACTGCGCCCGCGCCGCGATACACCGACAGGCTGTTCTTCGCGCTGCTGCCGGATGCGCCGGCCATCGTCCGCATCGAGCAGCTGATCGCGGATCTGCGCCGCGATCACGGGCTCAAGGGCAAGGCGCTCGGCGCGTCGCGCTTCCATGTCACCCTGCACCTCGTGGGCAACTTCCGGGGCTTCCCCCAGGCGGTGGCCGACGCCGCCTGCGCAGCAGCCCAGGCGCTGACGGTCATTCCTTCATTCAAGCTCGGCTTCGATCGCGTGGGAAGCTTCGCCCGCAGGCCGCGCAACATGCCGCTGGTGCTGCTCGGCGACGAAGGCCTGATCGCGGCGAAGGCCTTCCAGCAAGCGCTCGGCAAGGCGATGGCCCGGGCCGGCGAAAGCCACGGCGACGCGGCCCACTACACGCCGCACCTGACGCTGCTTTACGACGACACCCATGTGGCCCCGCGCGCAGTCGAGCCGATCGGCTGGACCGCGAACGAGTTCGTTCTGGTGCGCAGCCTGATCGGGCAAAGCCGGCACGAGGTGCTGGCGCGCTGGGTGCTGCACGGCTGAGCTGGGCGCTACTCCTCGGGCACGTATTTGATGCCGGCCGCCTTGTCCGCCTTGTACTTGTCGATGGCCTTCGACAGGTCCTCCAGCTCCTCGCAGGGCGGGGCGCACAGGCGCGTCAGCCGCTCGCGGCGCTCCTCGGCCTTGGGCAGGTCGTCCAGGATGAGATAGAGCTCGCCGGAGTACTCCAGCGCGCCGCGGTGGTTGGGATCGATGCGCAGCGCCGTGTCGTAGAAGCGCTCGGCCGATGCGTAGTCGGGCGTCTTGCTCTTGCGCAGGCTGTAGCCCATCAGGTTGTTCCAGTCGGCGTTGCCCGGGTCGTTGACCCGCTTGAGCTCGGTGATCGCGCGCGACCAGTTCTTGGCCTCGATCTGCGAGCGGGCCGCTGCCAGCTTGAGCGCGGGCGGCGTGGACTCGTTGTCCGCGGCGATGGCCGGGTGGAGGAAAGTCGCGGCCAGCGCCGCGCAGGCGAGGAGACGTTGGGCGAGGTTCATCCGCTCATTGTGCAGCGCGCGCGCTGGTTTGCGCAGGCTCCTCGGGCTCCGGCACGTACTTGTTGCCGGCGGCCTTGTAGCGCGCGATCGCCTGGGCCAGCCGGTCCTGCTCGAGGCAGGCGTTGTTGCACACCAGCTTCAGCGTGGTGAGGCGCTGCTCGGCCTTCGCCAGATTGTCCTGCATCAGGTAGAGCTCGCCGGAGTACGAGAGGGCGCCACGGTGGCTGGGCTCGATGCGCAGGGCGGCATCGTAGAAGCGCTCGGCCGCCGCGTAGTCGGGCTTCTTCGCCTTGCGATGGCTGAAGCCCATCAGGTTGTTCCAGTCGGGGTCGTTGGGGGCATTCACGCCCTGCAGCTCGGCGATGGCGCCCTTCCAGTCCTTGGCCTCGATCAGCGCCCGTGCGTTGGCGAGGCGGATCGAGGAGGGCAGGGAGGCCGAGTCGATGGCCTCTGCCGGCGGCGTTTGCAGCGCGAGCGTGGCAAGAAGGGTGACGGCGGCGAGGTGCAGGAGCCTGGTGGTCATGGCGAAATCCGGTCGATGCGATGGGAGGAGTCAGGCCGAGGATAGGCAGCGCCGCCCGCGCGGTCTTGAAGATTTGCGCCACGCGCACGCAGCCGGCCGCTGGGCGCTCAGGCGGTCAGCTTGCCGAAGCCCGAGTCGCGTGCCAGCACGATCGCGCGGCCGCGGCTGTCGACTTCCAGCTTGGCGAACACGCTGGTCAGTCGATTGCGCACGGTCTTCTCCGACAGGCCCAGCGTGGCCGCGATCTGGGCGTTGTCGCGGCCCTGGGCCAGCAGCTCGAGCAGCTCGCGCTCGCGCACCGTCAGCGTTTCGAACACCGCGGCGCGCGCAGGCGCCGCCTCGGCCAGGAAGCTGCGCACCTCGGCCAGCCAATGGGGCCAGCCGGGCTCGTGCTCCAGGACGAGGTGGTTGCCGCTGTCGATCGGCACGAAGCGCGCGCCGGGAATCGCGCTCGCGATCAGCCGCCCCTCGGCGAAGGGCACGCGGACGTCGCGCGTGCTGTGCAGCACCAGCGTGGGGCAGCGCACGTCGGCCAGACGGGCGACGACGTCGATGTTGTCGAACTCGCGCATGAAGCGCGCCGCGTTGGCCGGCGAGGTGGAGATGCGCTCCAGCTCGTTGAACCAGCGATGCTGCTGCGGCGTGCCGCCGGGGATGAACTGGCTGGTGAAGAACTGGCGGAAAGCGGTGTCCTGCTTGCCCCAGCCCAGCTCGGCCAGCTTGCGCATCATCTCGGCCTCCTCGCGCTGCTCGGGCGTGGGATTGCGCACCAGGCGACCGCGCGCGTAGCCGCCATGCAGCACCAGGTGGCTCACCCGCTCGGGATGCCGGGCCGCATAGGCGATGGCGATGGAGGCGCCCTGCGAGATGCCGAGCAGGCCGAAGCGCTCGGCGCCCAGCGCGTCGACCAGCGTCTCGAGGTCGCGCAGCCAGCTGTCGAAGCCGAGGTCCTCGACCTCCCAGTCCGACAGGCCGCAGCCGCGTTCGTCGTAGCGCACGAAGGTGGCATTGGCGGACAGCCCGTCGAGCAGGTGGCGCCACACCGGGCTTTCCCAGTCGAACTCGAGGTGCGAGAGCCAGGTGGCGGCCTTGATCAGCAGGGGGCCCTGGCCGGAGAAGGCATAGGCCAGCCGCACGCCGTCGTGGCCGCGCGCGAAGCGGATCTGCTGCCGGGCCGGCGCAGGCTGCTGACCGGGAGGTGGGTGGGGCGATTTCTGCACAGCCCTTAGTGAAGAACCTTTGCCCCGGCCGGTCAATAAACCAGATGGCCGGCCGCGAGGGCGGATCCGGGGCAGGCGCGCTATCGCGCCGCGAGCGCCTGCGCCAGCGCCAGCACCGACAGCGGTGCCGAGCCCTCGGCCTTGTTGTTGATCGCCACATAGGCCGCGTGGCCGGCGCCGGTGGTGCCGGCGATCACGCGGGCCAGGGCCTCGCGGGTCTCGAGGTCGGGATCGGCGATCCTGTCGAAGGGCTCGTAGAGCTTCTTCGCTTCCTCGTAGCCGTAGGCGCCGTGCAGGCGGTTCAGGTTCCAGCGGCACACCAGCGGGCCCGGCCACAGCGCGCGCAGCAGCGGCAGCTGCGCGGCAATCGGCGGCATCTTGGGATGCAGGCCCAGGCAGTAGGTGGCGCCGCAGTCGCGCAGCAGCTCGGCGAGGGCCGGCGTCAGCAGCTCGGGATTGCGCAGCTCGACCGCGATCACCCCGTCCGGCGCGGCAGGGCGAAGGGCAGGCAGCGCCTCCAGCATGCGGCGCAGGCGCTGCAGCAGGGCCGGCAGGTCGGCCCACATCGGCGCGGGCATCGGGCTCAGCTGGAACACCAGCACGCCGAGCTTCGCGCCCAGGCCGTCCAATGCCGGCTGCACGAACTCCTGCACCGCAAGGGCGGGATCGAGAAAGGCCGGGTTGGGCTGCATGCCGCGGCCCTCCTCGTCGCGCACCAGCGCATCGGCGACCAGGCCGGGCGCCTTCACGATGAAGCGGAAGTCCTCCGGCACCACCGCGGCATAGGCGGCGTACTGGCTGGCCGAGAGGGGGCGGTAGAAGCTGCGGTCCAGGCTGACGGTGCGGAAGAGGGGATGCTGCGCATAGGCGGCCAGGCCGTGTTTGGAGAGCACCGACTGCTCGTAGTCGCCGTCCCAGACCAGGCCGGACCAGCCGGGGAAAAACCAGGAGGAGGTGCCCAGGCGCAGTTGGGGCGGAAGGGCCTGCGCCAGGCTCTGCTGCGCCGGGTCGGGTGCGGCCGGCCGGACCTTGGGACCGCCGGCGGTTGCGCGCTTCCTTGGCGCGGGTGCGGGTGCGGGTGGCGGTGGGCCGGCTTCTTCCGGATCGTCGAACAGCGAGTCTTGCATGGTGGGGCTTCTCGATGCGCCCCATTCTCGGGGAGGCGACTGGAGGCCGAAGCGTTGTGCGCGCTTCGGAGGCTCGGTGCCGCTACCCCTGCCCTCCCCCGGAGAGGGAGGGAGCTTGAGCCCGCCTCAGGACCTTGCCGAGTGCGGGTCAGTCCGGCACCAGCGTCATGCTCGTGCGCAGCCCGCCCGTCGCCGAGGGCCCGACCCACAGGTCGAACTGGCCCGGTTCCACGGTCGGCGTCATGGACTGCCCGATGAACATCAGGTCGGCCCGCGTGAGCGTGAACTCGACCGTGGCCGACTGGCCCGCGGGGATGCGCAGCTTGCGGAAGCCCTTGAGCTCGCGCACCGGCCGCGTGATGCTGGCCGCGCGGTTGCCGATGTAGAGCTGCGCCACCTCTTCGGCATCGCGCTGGCCGGTGTTGGTGATGCGCGCGCGCACGGTGGTCGTGCCGTTCCAATCCAGGCGCGCGGGGCTGATCTCGAGCGCGTCGTAGCGCACCCGCGCATAGCCCAGGCCCTGGCCGAAGGCGAAGGCGGGATCGTTGCTCGCGTCCAGGTAGCGCGCCTTGTAGAAGGTGGCCGGCGCGTCGGCCAGCTGCGGCCGGCCGGTGCGCTTGTGGGCGTAGTAGTAGGGCACCTGGCCGGGCGTCTGCGGAAAGCTCACCGGCAGCCGGCCCGAGGGATTGATATCGCCGAACAGCACGTCGGCGATGGCGGGCCCGGTCTGCGAGCCGAGGAACCAGGTGACCAGGATGGCGCGCGCATCGCGCACCGCGCCGCGCAGGGCCAGCGCGCGGCCGTTGCGCAGCAGCACCACCACCGGCTTGCCCGTGGCGGCGACGGCCTCGGCCAGCGCCTGCTGCGCTTCCGGAATCTCGATGTCGCTGCGTGAGCGGGCTTCGCCGGACATCTGCTCGTTCTCGCCGACGGACAGCAGCACCACGTCGGCCTCGCGCGCGGCTGCCACCGCTGCCGCGATGCCGCCGGGGATCGGCGTCTCCACGTTGGCGCCGCGCACCACCGTCAGCAGATCGGGCGAGGCGAGCGACTGCCGGATCGCCTGCTCGATGCCGGTGGGCGGCTGCTGGCCGGGGAAGATGCGCCAGGGGCCGAACAGGTCCTCGGCGCCGGCGAAGGGGCCGATCAGCGCGATGCGCTTGCCCGACTTCGGCAAGGGCAGCACGTCGTTCTCGTTGCGCAGCATGACGATCGAGCGGCCCGCCGCTTCGCGCGCGAGCACCTGGTGCGCGGCGGTGTCGAAGCGCGGGCCCGGCGTGTCCTCGAGGCCGCGGAAGGGATGGTCGAAGAGGCCGAGCCGCTGCTTGATCCGCAGCACGCGCCGCACCGCGTCGTCGAGCCGCGACATCGGCACCTCGCCCGCGTCGATCAGGCCGGGCAGGTACTTCATGTACAGCCCGCTCTGCATGCTGACGTCGGTGCCGGCCATGAAGGCGTGCTTGGCTGCCTCGCGCCCGTCGGCCGCGAAGCCGTGCGCGATCAGCTCCTCGTCGGCGGTGTAGTCCGAGACCACGAAGCCCTGGAAGCCCCACTCCTCGCGCAGCACGCCGGTCAGCAGCGCGCGGTTGGCGTTGGAAGGGATGCCGCCGATCTCGTTGAAGGCGCTCATGATCGACAGCGCGCCGGCATCGATGGCGGCGCGAAAGGGCGGCAGGTAGACCTCGCGCAGCGTGCGCTCCGAGAGATCGACCGCGTTGTAGTCCAGCCCGCCCTCGGCCGCGCCGTAGCCGGCGAAGTGCTTGGGCGTGGCCAGCATCGCGTCGGCACGGCCGAGCTCCGGGCCCTGGAAGCCGCGCACGCGCGCGGCCGCGAACTGCCGGCCCAGGAAGACGTCCTCGCCCGCGCCCTCGATGCCCCGGCCCCAGCGCGCATCGCGCGCGATGTCCACCATCGGTGCAAAGGTCCAGCGGAAGCCGTCGGCCGTGGCCTCTACCGCGGAGGCATGCGCGGTGCGCTCGGCCAGCGCCGGCTCCCAGCTCGCGGCCTCGGCCAGCGGCACCGGGAACACGGTGCGAAAGCCGTGGATGATGTCGGCGCCGAAGATGAGCGGGATGCCCAGGCGCGACTCCTTCACCGCCGCCTGCTGGGCGCGGCGCTTGCCTTCGAGGCCTTCGTTGTTGAAGAGGCCGGTCACGCGGCCGGCGCGGATCTGCGCCAGCTGCTCCTCCTCGCTCTGGCGCGCGCCCTGCGGGTTGGCCACCGTGTCGACGGCAGCGGGGGCATAGAGGCTCAGCTGGCCCACCTTCTCTTCCACCGTCATGCGCGCGATCAGCGACTCGATGCGCGCCAGCGACACCGGGTCGAGCCCGCCGGATGACAGGCGGGTGGCGCAGGCGCTGAGGAGGGAGAGGAGAAGAAGGGCGAGGGCGAGGCGGAAGGATCTGCTGCGAACGCTCATCGGCCCCATTGTCGCGTGCCTGGCCAATACACCCCCGCTTGCGTCGGGCATCGGAGCCGGCACGGGCACAATCCGCGCCATGAGGCAATGGTGGCGCACGCAGGCTGGCTGGTGGCTCGCAGGGCTGCTGCTCGCCGGCGCCGGCGCGGCCTGGATCGCGCGCGCCGAGCTGGCGCAGCTGCACGAGGACTTCGAGGTCAACGGCCGCATCGCGCACCGGCTCATGAGCCAGCAGGCGGTGCAGTACGACGCGGTACTGGCCACGCTGGCGCTGCTGGCGCCGGCGCCCGATGCCGAGCGGCCGGAGCAGCGGCTGTCGGCGGTCTATCCCTCGATCCTCGGCGTCGAGCGGCGCGAGGGCGGCGCGGCCTGGTCCGATCCCGCGCTCGCCGCTGCGGAGGCGAAGTCGCGCGAGCTCCGGCGCCCGGAGCTTGCGAGCCAGGACCTGGCGAAGGGCCGCTATCGGCTGGTGATCGGCGCCACGCCCGCCAGCTATGCGCTGGACATCGACCTTGCCGGCACCGTGCCTTCGCGCGACTGGCCGATGGACCCCAAGACCAGCCCGGTGCGCGTGGTGCTGGAGCGCGCGGGGCAGCAGTTCGTGGTGCAGCCCGGGCGTCCGGCGACGCCGCAGGGCTGGCCCTTTTCCTTCCGCAAGGCGCTGGCCTCGGACAGCCAGCCTTTCGACCTGGTGGCCGAGCGCCACGTGTCCTGGGGTGAGCTGCCCTGGCCCTGGATGCTGGCATGGGCCGGCGCCATGGGCGCGGTGCTTTGGGGCGCCCGCGCGCTGCAGCGCCAGCGCGTCGAGCGCCGGCGCGCGGAGGAGCTGCTTCGGCTGGGCCAGGTCGCCCGGCTCAATGCACTGGGCGAGCTCGCGGCCGGGATGGCGCACGAGCTCAACCAGCCGTTGACGGCGGTGCTGGCCAACACGCAGGCGGCACGCCGGCTGCTCGACGAGGACCCGCCCGAGCTCGCAACCGCGCGCGGTGCGATGCAGCAGGCGGCCGAGCAGGCGCGCCGTGCGGCCGACGTCGTGGGTCGCCTGCGCCGCGTGATCGAGCGTCCCGGCCAGGCCGGCGCCGCCAGGCCGGTGCCGCTGCAGGAAGCGGTGCGCAGCGCCCTGCACCTGCTGGCGCCGGAGTTCGACAAACGCGCGATCGCGCCGGTGCTCGAAGGCGCGCAGCAGGCGCCGGTCAGCGTGCAGGCCGAACCGGTGGCGCTGGAGCAGATCGTCCACAACCTGCTGATGAACGCGCTGCAGGCGCTCGACGAGCTGCCGGCCGGCGAGCGGCAGCTGCGGCTCGCGGTCGAGCGCCAGGGCGCTCAGGGCGTGCTGCGCGTGAGCGACAACGGCCGTGGCATCGCGCCCGAGCTGCTGGCGCGCATCTTCGAGCCCTTCTTCAGCACGCGCGAAGGCGGGCTGGGCCTGGGACTGAGCCTGTGCGAGACGCTCGCCGGCGCGATGGGCGGCACGCTGGCCGCCGAGCCGGAGCTGCCGAGCGGCGCACGCTTCACGCTGCGGCTGCCGCTGGCGATGCAGGAAGGCCAGACATGACGAATGAGCCGCAGTCGCCGCTGGTCCACCTGATCGACGACGACCAGGCGGTGCGCGAAAGCCTGGCCCTGCTCATCGGCACGGTGGGCCTGCGCACCGAGAGCTGGTCGGACCCGCAGGCCTTCATCGCCGGCTTCGACCGCAGCGGCATCGGCGCCATCGTGCTCGACGTGCGCATGCCCGGCATCAGCGGGCTGGCGGTGCTCGACACGCTGGTCGCGCAGGGCGTGGACCAGCCGGTGATCATGCTGACCGGCCACGGCACGGTGGAGATGTGCCGGCGTGCCTTCAAGGCCGGCGCGGCGGAGTTTCTCGAGAAGCCGGTCGACGACGAGCAACTGCTCGAAGCCCTGCAGCAGGCGGTGCGCCAGCATGTGCGCTCGCGCGAGCGGGCCCAGGCCGACCAGGCGGCGCGCGAGCGGCACGCGCAGCTCTCCGAGCGCGAGCGCGAGGTGCTGCGCTTCATCGTCGAGGGGCTGACCAACAAGGAGATCGCGCGCACGCTGGCGCTGTCGCCGCGCACGGTCGAGACCCACCGCGCCAACCTGTTCGCCAAGCTGGGCTGCGAATCGCTGGCGCAGCTGATCCGCCGTTACGCCACGCTGGCCGGCGACGCTCCGTAGTTCTACGGAGGCCGGGCGTAGCCGTACGAATGGCGGCGGCGGGGCGCGATTCCTACAGTGGCGGTGCGGCCGGCAAGGCGCCGGCGCATCACACCCAACCACCTTCGGAGAACTCTTCATGCATTCGTCCCTTCGCCTCGGCGCGCTCGCTCTCTCGCTCGCTTTCAGTGCGCTGAGCGTGCAGGCCCAGCAAGCCCCGGCCAGCGCCCCGGCCGTGCGCACCGAGCGCAACCTCTCGCTGGAGCTCGCGAACCAGATCGCCACGGCCACCGTGGCAGCCTGCGCGGCCAACGGCTACGCGGTCGCGGCGACCGTGGTCGACCGCGCCGGCGTCGTGCGCGCGGTGCAGCGCGCCGATACCGCGGGCTCGCACACCCTCGCGGCCAGCGAGCGCAAGGCCTGGACCTCGGCCTCGGCCAAGGCGCCCACGCTGGCGATGATGGAGAACGCGCAGAAGAACCCGGGCGCGGCCAACCTGGTGAACATCCCGGGCTTCCTGCTGCTCGGCGGCGGCGTGCCGGTCAAGGTCGGCAACGAGGTCATCGGCGCGGTCGGCGTCGGCGGTGCGCCGGGCGGGCACCTCGACGAGCAATGCGCCAACGCGGGCATCGAGAAGGTCAAGGCGCAGCTCGGTTGAATGCGATGAAGGCCGTGCATCGCTGGTGCCTTGCCGCCTTGGCTGCGCTCGCGATCGGCGCCGCAGCGCCGGTCGCGGCACAGGTCCCTCCCTCGGCAGCGGACGTGCTCGCCTACGAGGGCCTGCACCAGGCCGCGTGGCGCGGCGACCTGGCGCGCCTCAAGGCCTTGGTCGCGGCCGGGGCCGACCTGGAGGCGCGCGACGGCCGCGGCCGCACGGCCTTGCACGTGGCGACGCACGCGCGCCAGCGCGAGGCGATCCGCCAGCTCGCGCAGGCCGGCGCGAAGCTCGACGTGCTGGAGAACGACCGCTACGACGCGATCACCATCGCCGCCGTGGCCGACGACCCGGCCACGCTCTCGCTGCTGCTGTCGCTGGGCGCCAGCCCGCGCCAGACCACCAGCCGCTACGACGGCACCGCGCTGATCGCCGCCGCGCACCTCGGGCACGACGAGGTGGTGCGGCGCCTGATCGCGGCCGGCGCGCCGCTGGACCATGTCAACAACCTGCACTGGACCGCGCTGATCGAATCCATCGTGCTCGGCGATGGCGGGCCGCGGCACCAGCGCACACTGGCGGCGCTGGTCGATGCCGGTGCCAACCTGCAGCTGGCTGACCGGCAGGGCAACACGCCCCTGCGGCTGGCGCGCCAGCGAGGCTACGCGGCCATGGTCGACAAACTCAAGGCGGCCGGCGCGAAATAGTGCGCCTCGCGGACAATGGGCGCTCGCCACGAGGAGGTCCGCCCCATGTACATGCCGCCCCATTTCAACAGCCAGGACCGCGCCATCGCCGCGGAACTGATGCGCGCCCATCCCTTCGCCAGCCTGATCTCGACCGACGACGAGGGCCTGCCCTTCGTCACGCACCTGCCGCTGGTGCTGGATGACCGCGGCGAGGAGGGCGGCTTTGCGCTGCTGGGCCACTGCGCCAAGCCCAATCCGCAGTGGCGCCACCTGCAGGCGCGGCCCAAGGCGGTGGCGACCTTTCTCGGGCCGCATGCCTACATGTCGCCCTCGGTGTACCCGGACCTGGCGCGCGTGCCGACCTGGAACTACCTGGCCGTGCACTGCACCGTCGAGGCCCGCCTGATCGAGACGCCGGTCGAGAAGGACGCGCTGCTCAAGCGCCTGATCGGCGAGCACGAGCCGGCCTATGCGCAGCAGTGGCGCGACCTGGGCGAGGAGTTCCAGCTCAAGATGCTGGGCGGCATCGTCGGCTTCGAGCTGCAGGTGACGCAGCTGCAATGCAAGCTCAAGCTCAACCAGCACCGGCGCGAGGCGCATGCCGCGACGTACGCGCGCTACAGCACGGGCACGCCGGACGAGCAGGCGCTGGCAGCCTGGATGCAGCGGCTCGGCATGAAGACCGATGCAGCGCAGGCGCAGGAGAACTGAAGGATGCGCGCGCTCGGATTGATCGGACTGGTGCTCGCCCTCGTGATCGTCGGCGTGCTCGTCAAGAAGCAGATGGGCGGCATGGCCGGCGGCGCACCGGCTGTCGATGGGCGTGCGCCGGTGTCGCAGCCCCGGCAGGTCCAGCAGCAGTTCCAGCAATCGCTGGACGCCGCGATGCAGCAGCCGCGCCCGGTCCCCGATGACGCCAAGTGACGAGCATTGGATGCGCCTCGCGCTCGACGAGGCGGGCCGCGCCGCAGAAGCCGGGGAGGTGCCTGTCGGCGCCGTGCTCGTGAAGGAAGGCCGGCTGGTCGCCACCGGGCGCAACGCGCCGGTCGCGTCCAGCGACCCCAGCGCCCATGCCGAGATGAATGCGCTGCGCGCGGCCGGCGTGGCGCTGGGCAACTACCGGCTCGACGGCTGCGAGCTCTACGTGACGCTGGAGCCGTGCGCGATGTGCGCGGGCGCCTTGCTGCACGCGCGGCTCGCGCGGGTGGTGTTCGGCGCAGCCGATCCGAAGACCGGCGCGGCCGGCTCGGTGCTCGACCTGTTCGCCCTGCAGCAGCTCAACCACCGCACCCAGGTGCAGGGAGGCGTGCTCGCGCCCGAGTGCCAGGCGCTGCTGCAGGATTTCTTCAAGGGCCGCCGCAGCGCAGCGCGCGAGGCGGCCGAGCCTTTGCGCGACGATGCGCTGCGCACGCCTGCCGAGCGCTTCGATGCACTGGCGGACTATGCCTTTGCGCCTCACTACGTCAGCGACCTGCCCGGCCAGCAGGGCTGGCGCATGCACTACATCGACGAAGGGCCGGCCGACGCCGGCTGGGCCTGCCTGTGCCTGCACGGGCCGGGCGAGTGGAGCTACTTCTTCCGGCACCTCGCGCGCGAGCCCGGGCTGCGCGTCCTGGCGCCGGACCTGATCGGCTTCGGCCGCAGCGACAAGCCCAAGCGCGAGGCGGTGCATCGCTGGGACTGGCACTGCGCCTTGCTGCTCGAATGGCTGGAGCGGCTGGCGCCGGGCCCGCTCGCGCTGGTGTACAGCGCCGGCGCCGCCGAGCTCGCGACGCTGCTCACGCAGGCCGCGCCGCAGGGCTTCGGCCTGGCGCTGGCCGCGCCCGATGGCCACGGAGATGCGGCGGCCGCCTGGCGCGTGCCTTTTCCCGACCGCGGCTACGAGGCCGCCTTGCGCGCGCTCGGCCCCATTCCCCAGGAGGTCTCCGGCCCCACCCCCGAGCAGGCCTCGCTGATCGCCCGAGAGGCAATGGGATACTTCGGCCCGTGAAGAAGAAGCACATCTACATCTACTCCCCCTCCAGCGCCGTGCGCGACAAGGCCGCCTTCCGGCGCGGCGTCAAGCGGCTGCAGGCGCTGGGCCACGAGGTCGAGGTCGACGAGGCCACGCTGGACACGCATCAACGCTTCGCGGGCGACGACGCGACCCGCCTGGCGGCCATCGCCCGCGCCGCGGCCAGCCGGGCCGACGTGGCGCTGATCTCGCGCGGCGGCTACGGCCTCACGCGCATCCTCGACGCCATTCCCTACAAGGCGGTCGCCAAGGCCATCGAGCGCGGCACCGAGTTCGTCGGCCTGAGCGACTTCACCGCGCTGCAGAGCGCGCTGCTGGCCAAGACAGGCGCGGTGAGCTGGCAGGGCCCCGCGGTGGGCGAGGACTTCGGCGCCGAGGACGGCGCCGATGACATCATGGAAGCCTGCTTCGACGACTTGCTGCACGGCCAGGGCGAAGGCACCGGATGGCGCGTGCCCAAGCGCGACGCCGAGGCGCTCTCCGGCTTTCGCGGCCTGCATGGCGCCACGCTGTGGGGCGGCAACCTCTGCGTGCTCGCGAGCTTGTTGGGCACGCCGTACTTCCCGGCGATCGACAAGGGCGTGCTCTTCCTGGAAGACGTGAACGAGCACCCCTACCGGGTGGAGCGCATGCTCGACCAGCTGCGCCATGCCGGCGTGCTGGCGCGCCAGAAGGCCGTGCTCTTTGGCCAATTCACCGGGGCGCGCAAGGTGCCGCACGACCGGGGCTTCGACCTGCAGACGGTGGTCGCGCGGCTGCGCACGCTGATCAAGGCGCCGGTGCTCACGGGCCTTCCCTTCGGCCATGTCCCGACCAAGGTGCTGCTGCCCGTCGGCGCCCAGGTCGAGGTCGCAGCCGATGGGCGCGACGTCTTCATGGTGTGGGGCCACCGGCGCGCGCACTCGCACGCCCACTGAACACGCGCGCAAAAACAAAAGCCGCTGCACGGGCAGCGGCTTTTGCGGGAGCTGAGAGCGCTCAGGTGGTGATGCGGTGATGCGGCCGCGGCACCATCGCGCCGGGCAGGCCACCCTTGAACAGGCGGTTGATCTGGCGCATCTGGCGCCGGGCGGCGGCCTCGCCATCGACCGCGCTCAGGGCGGTCAGCACGTCCTGACGCAGGTACCAGAGCGCTTCCAGATCGCCGGCGAACCGAACGCGCTGGGCCACGCGCTGGGCGCCATGGCCGCCATGGTTCTGCAACAGCGCCAGCATGGCAGTGCGAATCTGTCCCATTTGGCGGTCCGACGAACGGCGCAAGCCCAGAACCGGGAACGACAGAACGCGAAGAATACTTTGGATTAATGCCATGTGACGAAGGCAGTTGCCAGGAGCCCAGAGGATTACAACGTTAAGGCCGAGAATCTCGCCGCACAAGGGTGGTCGTCAGATTTCATGATCAAAAACAACATACTTCACAAATTTCTTCATGCACTGGACGAAGAAGTGATACATAAGTTGTAATGACAACATTCATCGTACATACCAACATTGTTTCCGGATGAAAATGCAATTCGCCCGGCGCGGCAATGGATTGGATTGAATCCTCTCCGGAGCGTTTGCGCCGTGCTTTGCCATAATCCTTTCGGCGCGAGCTACCAAAAATTGCACAAATGACCGGTCATCCCACTGTCGTTTTCGCCGACCTGACGGGGAGCACGCGGGTCTTCGAGGCCATGGGCAATGCCAGGGCCACGGAAACCGTGACCCGGCTGATCCAGTGGATCGGCGGCGTCTGCGAGGCGCACAGCGGCCGTGTCGTCAAATCGCTCGGTGATGGCGTGTTTGCAATATTTACCAACGGCATCAACGCCACCCGCGCCGTGCTCGAGCTCCAGCGCAACCACCAGAAGCGCCTGCAGACCTGGCCGGCCCCGCTGCGCATGGAACTGCAGATCGGCGTGGCGAGCGGCGATGTGGTCGAGGTCGACGGCGACTGCTATGGCGATGCCGTCAATCTGGCGTCCCGGCTCAGCGACCTGGCCGGCCCGAGCCAGATCTGGGCCACCGAATCGGTCATCGACCAGTTGCAGGGCGGCGAGGTGCGGCATCGCAGCCTCGGCCCGATCAATATCCGCGGCAAGAACGAGATGCCGGTGGTGCACCGCATCGACTGGCAGGACGAGGTGACCGAATTCCTCACCATGCCGGCCTCGCTCCCCGTGTCCGCGCGCGTGGCCGATTCCACCTTCGGGCAGATCGAGCTCGCCTGGCTCGATGTGCGCTCCATGTTCCGAGCCGCCGAGCTGCCCATCCACCTGGGCCGCGTGGACGAGGCGCAGTTCGTCGTCAACGATCCGCGCGTGTCGCGCCTGCACGCGCGCATCGAGGCGCGGCAGGGCAGCTGCGTGCTGGTCGACATCAGCACCTACGGGACCTGGGTCCGCTTCCACGGCACTGCCGGCGCGAGCGGCGAGATCGCGCTGCGGCGCGACGAATGCGTGCTGCACGGCAGCGGCGAAATCGGGCTGGGCGCGCCGCTGAGCGACTTCAGCGCACCGACCATCTCCTTCAACACCACTGGCGGCAACGTGCTGCTCGCGCGGCGCGAAGCGCGCTGACTGACGGCGGCAGCGGCGGGATTGCCCGCCGCGGCGCGCTGATATTCCTTGGCAAGCCGGGCGCCTGCGTCCACTATGGCGGGTTCTGCCTTTCGCTTTGCCCATGCTGCCGCCCTTCGATCCCTGGCTGACGAGCCGCATCGCCCTCGATGCGGCCGCGGCCTCGCATGCCGGCGCGCAGGGGCTGGCCGAGCGGCAGGCGCGGCGGCTGACCGATCTTTTGCGCGCCGCCGTGCGCGGATCTGCCTTCTATCGCCAGCGGTTCCAGGGGCTGGACCCTGCCCACGCGCGGCTGGACGAGCTGCCGGTCGTGCGCAAGGCCGAGCTGATGCACGCCTTCGACGACTGGGTCGCCGACCCGGCGCTGCGCCTCGATGCGCTGCGGCGCTTCACGGCCGACCGCTCCCGCATCGCCGATCCCTTCGCTGGCCGCTACGTGGTCTGGGAGAGCTCGGGCAGCAGCGGCGAGCCGGGCATCTTCGTGCAGGACGCCCACGCCATGGCGGTCTACGACGCACTGGAGGTCCTGCGCCGCCCGGCGGCGCGCTCGTTGGAGCGCCTGATGAATCCTTGGGGGCTGGGCGAGCGCATCGTCTTCGTCGGGGCGACGGGCGGGCATTTCGCGAGCACGGTCTCGATCGAGCGCCTGCGGCGCCTCAACCCGGCCCTCTCGATGAGCCTGCGCAGCGTCTCCTTTTTGCAATCGTCCGCGGCGTTGGCGGCCGAGCTCGACGCCCTGCGGCCCACCGTCGTCACCACCTATCCCAGCGTGGCGCTGCTGCTAGCCGAGGAGCGCCTGGCCGGCCGGCTGCATGCGGTGCCGCGGGAGATATGGACCGGCGGCGAGGCGCTGTCGGCGACGCGGCGCGGCTTCGTACAGCAGGCGCTGGGCTGCCCGGTGATCGACAACTACGGCGCCTCGGAATTCCTCACCCTGGCCAGCGAATGCCGCCAGGGCCGGCTCCATCTCAACAGCGACTGGGCGATCCTCGAGTCGGTGGATGCGCAGGGGCGTGCGGTCCCGCCAGGCGAGTTCGGGGCGAACTCGCTGTTGACCAACCTCGCCAACCATGTGCAGCCGCTGATCCGCTACGAGCTCGGGGACCGCGTACGGCAGGACCCCGCGGCTTGCCCCTGCGGCTCGGCCTTGCCCGTGATCGAGGTGGAAGGCCGCAACGACGACGCGCTGCGCCTCGGCCGACCGGGCGAGCGCGCCGTGTACGTGCCCCCGCTGGCGGTGAGCACGGTGCTGGAAGACGATGCGGGCCTCTTCGATTTCCAGCTGGTTCAGCAAGGCCCCTGCGAGCTGCTCCTGCGCACCGGCCTGCAAGGCAAGGCGGCGGTCGACGGCCTGCGGCGCGCGCGCATCGCGCTGTCGGCCTACCTGCTGCGCCTGGGCGCCGACGGCGTGCACATCCACTGCAAGAGCGGCGAGCGCGAATGCCGCGGCGCCAGCGGCAAGGTGCAGCGCGTGCGGGTCGAAACGGCTTGATGCGGTGGAAGGCATCCACTAGGCTTCATGTTTCGACTCGGCGCAAGGCGGCGCGGCCTTGTGAGCCAAACGACTGCTTTCGATTCAAATTCCATGGAGACCCTCCGTCATGACCATTGCCTCCGCCGCCGACCTGCCCAATAGCGCTTACGGCAGCTTCCAGCCGGTTCTCGACTTGCAGGCCGCCATCATCCAAAGCCTGATGCAGGCGCAGCAGATCCAATTGCAAATGCTGACCGCCTGGCAGCGGCCCTTCGCAGCCGTCAACCAGGAGCTTTGGGACCAGTGGGTCGTCCACTTCGGCGGCGGCGTGCCGCTGGACGGTTAACCGCTGCGGCGGCGCCAACGGGTCGCCAGTTCCTCGTCGACTAGGGTTTTTACCTAGATCCAGGCCCTCAAGTTCCGCAGCTTGCCTGCCGATAAGCCTCATGACCAGGCCCCGCATTCGGCGGCCGTCGAGGAACAAGCATGCGGAATATGAAGATCGCGACCCGCCTCGGGTGGGGTTTCGGGATCGTCCTGCTGTTGATGGCAGTGACGATCACGATGGGCATGGTGCGTCTGCGCGGCATGGCCGAGATCCACGAACGGGCCCAGGCCGCGCAGCAGGAAGCACTGCAGGGCGGCATCCGGCAGCTGGCGCAGGGCACCCCGGCGCCGGATGCGATGCACAAGCAGCTCACGGCCCTGGCCGAGTTGCAAGACCGGCGGGACCGGGCCACGGCTGCCGAGCTGGAGCAGTCCATCGACGGCACGCGCTGGCTGTTGATCGGGCTGGGCGTGCTCGCGTTGGCAACGGGCATCGGCTGGACCGTCGGGCTGGTGCGCAGCATCGTCCGGCCGCTGGACGAGGCCATCTTCATCGCCGAGACGGTGGCCGCCGGCGACCTCAGCAAGGAATTCGAAACCGAGCGCGGCGGCGAGTTCGGCCGCCTGCTGCGGGGAATGGGCGAGATGGAGGACACGCTGACCGACGTGGTGACACGCATCAAGGAGTCCACCGATTCGATCGTGACGGCGTCGCGGGAGATCGCCGCGGGCAACCAGGACCTGTCCTCGCGCACCGAGGAGCAGGCCAGCGCGCTGGAGCAGACGGCAGCCTCGATGGAAGAGCTGACCTCCACCGTCAAGCAGAACGCCGACAACGCGCGGCAGGCCAATCAGCTGGCCCTGTCGGCCTCCGACGTGGCGGTCAAGGGCGGCAATGTGGTCAGCCAGGTGGTGGACACGATGGCCTCGATCAATGCCTCGTCCAGGAAGATCGTCGACATCATCGGCGTGATCGACGGCATCGCCTTCCAGACCAACATCCTGGCGCTCAATGCCGCGGTGGAAGCGGCGCGTGCCGGCGAGCAGGGCCGCGGCTTCGCGGTGGTGGCCTCCGAAGTGCGCAACCTGGCCCAGCGCTCGGCCGCAGCAGCCAAGGAGATCAAGGGCCTGATCGACGACTCGGTCGGAAAGGTCGATGCCGGCAGCGCGCTGGTCGGCGAAGCCGGCAAGACCATGGGAGAGATCGTGGGTAGCATCAAGCGCGTGACCGACATCGTCGGCGAGATCACCGCGGCGAGCCACGAGCAGACCCAGGGCATCGAGCAGATCAACCAGGCGATCACGCAGATGGACCAGGTCACGCAGCAGAACGCGGCGCTGGTCGAAGAGGCGGCCGCGGCGGCCGCGTCGATGCAGGAGCAGGCCGGCAAGCTTTCGCAGGTGGTCGGCACCTTCAAGCTGGATGACGACGAAGCGCCGCCCGCGCCCGCGCTCGCGCCGGTGATGCCGGTGCCGGTCCGGCCGGTCCCCCAGGCCGCTGCGCGCGCGAAGCCGCCCGTCCAGCGCATCGCCGCCGCGCCACCGCGCAAGCCTGCGGCGGCCCTGCCTGCCGGCGGCGACTGGGAAAGCTTCTAGCCCCGGCACACTTTCGAGCGGCCAAGAAAAAACCCGCCGAAGCGGGTGAAGGACAGCCCTGATTGAGGGAGGAGGGAGGAGAAGAACGGGCTGCCGATACGCAGTGTCCGCCCCCAGTCTTAGGGGAAACTTAAGCTTGGCCGGGACGCTCAACGGGTCAGTCGCCGGTACGCATTGAGGTGTCGCAGCGCGCCGCGGGCATCGCCGAAGAGCTCCTGCAGCCGGCCCAGGTTGTAGTGCGCGTCGGCGAAGTCCGGGTCGAGCTGCAGGCTGCGCTCGTAGTTCAGCGCAGCGATGCGCAGGCGCCCGAGCTCCTCGAGCGCGATGGCGTGGTTGAAGAACAGCAGGGCGGAGTGCGGGCAGCGGGGCAGTGCGTACTCGTGGAGCTGGACCGCGTCCTCGTAGCGCTGCAGGTCGCAGAGCAGGGCGCCGAGATTGACGTAGGCGTCGACGTGGTCGGGCGCTGCGGCGATCGCCGCGCGGTAGGCCGCTTCGGCGCCGGCCGGGTCGGTGCTCTCCAGCGCCTCCCCGTCGGCCAACAGTTGCCACGCGTCGGCGTCGGCGTCGCCGGACGTCGGGGCCGGGCCCGGCGCCAGGAAGGCCACGCTGCCGTCGACCGGCGCGACCTCGAAGTCCAGCAGCAGCTGCCCCGAGCCCGCTTCCCAGGTGCTGTGGCGATCGCGCACGGCCACGTCGGTACCCACGGCCGTGATGCGCATGCCCGTCAGCGGCAGCTCGCCCGGCAGCGTCGCGCGCAACTGGCGCAGCGAGCGCAGGATCTTGCGCGGCGGGATCTGCGCCTCCTGCAGCCCCTGGGCGGTGCGCAGCAGCATCAGGTCCTGGAAGCTGAAGCGGAACTCGTTGCGTGCGCCGCGCGTCGGCGTGACGAAGCCCGCGTGTACGAGGCGCTGGATCGCGATGCGCGACATGCCGAGCATCTGCTGCACGCGCCGCATGGTGTACGGCGACGCGGCTGCGGCAGCGCTCATCAGGTAGCCTCCGCGCTACGCGCTGCGGTGCGAGCGCCTTCGGGCGGCCGGGCGGCGCTCATCGAACAGGCTCCCCCAGGCTTGTCACCCCTTCCTGGCCCGCGCGCGGGCCGGCGTCGCGGCGGCTTCGTCGCTCTTGGCAGCCCGCTTGGCCGACTTTCTTTCGCCGGCCTCGAACATCGGGGAGACGTTCTCTCGCGCTGCTTTCGTTGCGGTCTTGCCGGGGGCGGCAGGTGCTGCGGTGGAGGGGCGCGGCTTCTTGCCGAGGCTGGCCTTGAGCGCATCCATCAGGTCGATGACCTGGCCGCCGCCACCCGTCTCTTCGGCACGGGCGGAGGCGACGATGTGCTTGCCGGCGATCTTCTCGTCGATCGCCGCGAGCACGCGCTTCTTTTCCTCGTCCTGGTACTGGCTCGGGTCGTATTCGTCTTCCGAGATCTGCTCGATCAGTTGCAGCGCGAGCTGCAGCTCCGCCTGGGAGACGCTGACCTTCTCGATGTCGAGCTCCTTCATCGAGCGCACCTCGTCGGCATAGAGGAGCTGCTGCAGGATCAGGCCGTCTTCCGCGGGCCGGATCTGCACGACGTACTGCTTCGCCTTCCACGACCACTTGGCCAGGGCGCAGCGCCCGCTCTTGCGCATGGCTTCCGAGAGCAGGGCATAAGGCTTGCCGCCGCGCTTGTCGGGGGCCAGGAAGTAGGCCTTGTCGTAGTAGATGGGATCGACGGCGCTCTCGGGTATGAAGGCCGTGATCTCGACGATGTGGCTGCTGCCTTCCTCGAGCGCCTTGAGCTCGTCGGGCGCGAAGAGCACGAAGCGGTCCTTCTCGAACTCGTAGCCCTTCACCATCTCGGATCGCGGCACCACGCTCTGGTCCTTCTCGGACACGTACTGCTGCTTGACGCGGGAGCCGTCCTTGGTCAGCAGGTTGAACCTGACGGTGGCGGCGCTCTCGGTCGCCGAATAGAGACGCACGGGGATGGAGACCAACCCGAAACTCAGCGTCAGCGAGGCAATGGAACGTGCGGCCATGGTGTGGTCCTTCGCGCCCGGATGGCGGGTGCCGCGGGCGGGGTGCCGCGGCATCGCCAAATCCTATGCGCTGGGCGGCGGGCTGTCACGTAGGACGTTGCCTGCGTCCCACTGCGCTTGGCAACCCGTAGCCCCGCAGTCCCGCGTGAGCCGCGTGAGCCGCGCCTAGCGCAGCACCCGCCCGTCCGCCGTGATGCTGATCAGGTCGATGGTGCGCTGCGGGTCGCGCAGGCCCGGCCGCAGGTTGATGCGGAAGCCGCCGACGTCGTAGTCGGTCATGCCCGCCATCACCCGCTGCAGGCTCGCTGCCGTGAAGGCGTGCCCCGCGCGGCGCACCGCCTCGCCGGCGGCCTTGGCGGCGATGAAGCCTTCGAGGCCTTCGTAGGAGGCCGTCTGATCCGAGCTGTCGATGGCCGCGAGGTACTCCTTGACGATCGGGATGGCCGGAGAGCGCGGCGAGGGCACCACCTGCGCGATCACGATTCCGCGGATGTCCTTGCCCAGCGTCGCGTAGAGCGGGTCGATGCCGACGATCGAGAAGGCCATGAAGCTGCCGCCGTAGCCGCTCCTTCGCAGCTTGCGGATGGCTTCGGCGGTGGTGCCCGAGAGCGACACCAGCACGATGGCCTGTGGAGAGGTCTTCAGCACGTCCTCCAGTGCGGCGTCGAGCTTGCCGCCGGAGGTCGGCACCAGCGCGCTGGCCACCAGCGCGCCGAGCTTCTGATCGGTCATGGCCTGCTGCACGGCGGCCAGGCCGGCGCGGCCCATGGCGTCGTCGTCGCCCACCAGCGCGATGCGGTTCTGCCCCACGGTCGCGCACTGGCGCACGATCTTGATGGCCTCGTCGGCCATGCTGGGGCGCACATGGAATACGTTGGGATGGGCGGCCGTGCGCAGGCCGTCGGCGGCGGCGAAGGGCGCGAACAGCACCGTGCCCTGCTGGGCCGCGGCCTTGGCGCCAGCCTCGCTGCTGGCGGTGCCGACGAAGCCGAACAGCATGTCGGCCTTGTCGTTGACCAGCAGGGTGCGCGCATTGGCGGCGGCGCGCTGGGCGTCGTAGCCGTCGTCGAGCTGCACCAGCTTGAGCTGCAGGCCGCTGGCTGCGTTGGCATCGTTGAACTGGGTCGCATAGAGCCGGCAGCCCGCCGCGAAGGCCAGGCCGATCTCGCTGGCCGCGCCGGTCAGCGGAATCGACTGCCCGAGGATCACCGTGCGGGCTGCGGCTCGGCCGGTCTGCGCCTGGGCGAGCCTGCTGCCGGCCAGTCCACCGCCCAGCAGCAGCGCCGCACCCGCCTTGCCCAACAAGAGCCTGCGTGACCGATCCATTGGAAACCTTTCGCTACATTGATCAAAAAATGTAGCAACTTCGATGCCTTAGACGAAGGTAGTAAGTCACGTGGGGCCACAGTTCCGTGGCCTGCGTACGTCAATGATTGTTAACTTTTGTTTTTGGTCTGTGGCTTTTTACACGCGGCAAAAGAGGGCTGCGATGGCAACATCCTGGTCGATCCGGATGTCCTCCCGGCCACCAAATGAAGAAAAAGCCCTCCGATATCGCCCTGCTGGAAAGCGCCCTCTCCACCATCGAGCAGGTGCTGGCGCGCGCCGACAGCGACATGCAAGGTGCGCCGTACCTCGGCCCCACCACCCACCAGCCGCTGGACGCCCTACAGCGCTCCGACTCGACCGGCGGCGACAATCGTTTCCGGACCAGCGCCGCGCAGTCGGCGATCAACATCTGCCTGAGCTCGGCCGCTGCGCTGATCGACGTGAGCCAGGCGCTGATGAACCGCAGCGTCGACCGCTCGCCCCAGACCCTGGAGCGCGAGTGGCAGACCATCATTGCCCACACCAAGATCGCGAGCCGCTCGGCCTATCGCGCGGCGCTGATCATGGCGGCGCAGAAGCACGTGCTGGAGGCGCAGGGCGAACGGCAGTCCGAGAACGTCTACAGCGGGCTTGCGCACTAGACGCGCTCGAACACCAGATCCCACACCCCGTGGCCCAGCTTGAGGCCGCGGTTCTCGAACTTGGTGAGCGGCCGGTAGTCCGGCTTGGGCGCATAGGCAGCGGCCGTGTTGCGCAGCAGCGGCTCCTGCGACAGCACCTCCAGCATCTGCTCGGCATAGGGCTGCCAGTCGGTCGCGCAGTGCAGATAGCCGCCGGGCGCCAGCCGGTCGGCCAGCTTGCGCACCAGGGGCGGCTGGATCAGGCGGCGCTTGTTGTGCCGCTTCTTGTGCCAGGGGTCGGGGAAGAACACATGCACCCCGGCGAGCAGGCCGGGCAGCAGCATGTGGTCGAGCACCTCGACGGCGTCGTGCGCGCAGATGCGGATGTTGGAGAGCTGCTGCTCGCCGATGCGCTTGAGCAGCGCGCCGACGCCGGGCTCGTGGACTTCGCAGCACAGGAAATTGATCTCCGGCTTCAGCGCGGCGATGTACGCCGTGGCCTCGCCCATGCCGAAGCCGATCTCCAGCACGGTGGGCGCGGCGCGGCCGAAGGCGGCCTCGAGGTCCAGCGGCTCGGCCCGGTAGGGCAGCAGGAAGATGGGGCCCAGCTCGGCAAAGGCGCGTGCCTGGCCGTCGGTGGTGCGCCCCGCGCGCCGGACGAAGCTCTTCAGGCGGCGGTGCAGGGGATGCGGCGGGGTGTCGTCGGAGGGCGGGGCTCCATCGTGCGTGGGGTCGTTGTCGGGCAGGGTGATCACGGGCGCGGATTGTAAAGAGCGCGCCAACCCTCGACCCATCCGCCCAGGGCTTCGGCAGGGGTCGATGCCTTCGTTGCAGGCAGGCCCAGCACCTGCGCGGCGGCATTCAGCGCGGCAACAGCGGCAGCGGGCGTGGCGGTGTCGATGGGTGTGGCACCGTTCTGCTTCGACAGTTTTTCGCCATCGCTGCCGAGCACCAGCGGCGTGTGCAGGTAGCGCGGCTGGGGCAGCCCCAGCGCGCGTTGCAGCAGGATCTGGCGTGCGGTGTTGTCGGCCAGATCGACGCCGCGCACCACGTCGGTCACGCCCTGGTCGGCATCGTCGACCACCACGCAGAGCTGGTAGGCCCAGGGCCCGTCCGCCCGCTTGAGCACGAAGTCGCCGACCTCGTGCGCGACGTCCTGGTACTGGCAGCCGAGGCGGCGGTCGGTCCAGCAGAGCCGCTTCGACGTCCGGGCCGCCTCGTACTGCTCGGCGGCGAAGCGCCAGGCGCGCGGCGGCTTGCCGTGCAGGCCGTCGCGGCAGGTGCCCGGGTACACGCGCTCGCCGTGGCGGTGGTGCTTCTCGCCGCGCAGCGCGAGCGCCTCGTCGATGTCCTTGCGCGAGCAGCCGCAGGGGTAGGCCAGCTGCAGGGCCTTGAGGTGCTCGAGGGCACGCGCGTAGAGCGCAGCGCGCTGCGTCTGCCAGACCGGCCGCGCGTCGGGCAGCAGGGCGCAGTCGGCCAGTTGCGACAGGATGTGCTCGCCCATGCCGGGCAGGCAGCGCTCGGTGTCGGCATCCTCGATGCGCACCAGCCAGCGCGCCTGCGGGCCGCGGGCGCGCACGTCGAGCCAGCTCGCGAGCGCCGCGACCAGCGAGCCGGCATGCAGGGGACCGGTGGGTGAGGGCGCAAAGCGGCCGACGGCAGTCATGGCGCGCACGTCCGGATCAGGCCACCTTCAACGCCAGGCTGAGGCCCGACAGGAATGCATCCTCCACGCGGTGCCCGGTACACCAGTCGCCGGCCACCCCCACGCGGACCTTGGCGTCCCACAGATGCGGCGCGCCGACCGGCACCTGGGTCTGCGCTTCGGGCCAGCAGCGGGCCTGCGCATGCGAAGGCGTGGCGCGGATGCCGGTGATTTCGGAGAAGGCGCGCAGCAGCTTGGCCTCGACACGCGCGGCATCGTCGCGCAGGTGCTCCTTGGACCAAGTCGGGCTCGCCTGCAGGGTCCAGCGCTCGATGCGCTCGCGACCCGGCTTGGAGGACTCGCGCGCCAGCCAGGCCACGCGATGGTGGTTGCTGCGCGCCGCGTTCCACTGCGGGCCCAGGTGCGGCAAGGTCGGCTGGCTGGCCTGCGGGAAGGCGATCATCAAGGTCCAGCAGGGCGCGATGCGCACCGCCTCGATCGTCTCGCGCAGCATCGCCATTGCCGCGCTGCCACCGAGCAGGGCGCGCGCGCTTCCGGGCGGCACGGCCAGCAGGACGGCATCGAAGCCCGAATAGACGTGCTGCGCCTCCTCGGCGCCCTCGGTGCGCAACTGCCAGCGCTGCGCATCGAGCGCATCCGGCTCGATGGAAGTCACGCGGGTGCGGGGGATGAGCGCATCGCCCAGCGGCGCCGCCCAGTGCGCGACCAGGGCGTCCATGCCGGGCTGCGCCACCCAGTGCTGCTCGAGGCCGGGCAGGGCGGCCTCGGCCACGCGGCCGTGGGCGTCGAGCACGCGCACGAGGTTGGCGCTCCAGGGCCGGCAGCAGGCGTTGGCGGTCTCGAGGGCGCGGGCGAAGCGCGCGTCGCGCACGGTGAAGTACTGGGCGCCGCTGTCGAAGCTGCCGAAGGGCGTGGATTCGCTCGCCATGCGGCCGCCGGGCGCGGCCTCGCGTTCGAACACGCTGACGCGGTGCCCGGCCTGGACCAGGGTGCGGGCGCAGGCCACGCCGGCCATGCCGGCACCGACGATGGCGTAGTGGCGCGAAGCGGGGGATCGGTGGCGGTCGGCGGGCGGGCGAAGGATCATGGTGCTGTCTCGGGTCGGTGGTTGGCGGGCAGAGCTGACTCTAACCGGCCCGGCGCGCCCGCCTTTCTTCACTTTCTTCATCGCCCGCGATGGCGTTCCAGCAGCGCGCGGCGCGTGCCCTCGTGCTCGAACTGCTCGAGCCACCATTTCAGCGCGCGCCCCGGCTTGCCCGCGGTGCGCTCGCGCCAGGCGCAATGCATGGTGGCCAAGGGCGGCGCGCGCTCGGTCTTGAGCTCGACCAGGTGGCCGGCCTCGATGTAGGGCCGCGCCATGGGCTCCGGCAGGAAGCCGCCGCCGAGGCCATGCAACTGCGCGGCCAGCTTGGCCTGCGTGGAGGGCACGGTGAGCACGTCCTGCCCGCTCACCAGGTTGACCGTCATGCCCCGGCCCAGCCGCGTCGAGTCGGCGGCGGCCACGGCGCGATGCTGGCGCAGCATGGCGTCGGACAGCGGCACGTCGATGCGTGCGAGCGGGTGGTGCGGTGCCACGGCATAGACGAAGCGCAGGTTGCCCAGCGGCCGGCTGCGGATGCCCATGGTGCCGAAGGCCAGGCTGGACGCGTCCAGCACGGCGCCCACGGCGAGGTCGGCCTCGCCTCGGGTCACCGCCTCGATGGTGCCCAGCAGGGTCTCGTCGCGCAGCTTGAGCCTCGTGGGCGGGTCGAGGGCGAAGAAGGCGGTGGCCAGGTCGAGCATCGGGTCGCGCGCGATCACGCTGTCCATCGCGATGGTGAGCATCGGCTCCCAGCCGGTTGCGACCCGCTTGACCCGGTTGGCCACCGCATCGATCTCGTTCAACAGCCATGAAGCCTCGCGCAGCAGCTCGGCGCCGGCCTCGGTGAGGCGCGCCTGCCGCGCGCTGCGGTCGAAGAGCAGCACGTCCAGCGCGTCCTCGATCTGGCGCACGCGGTAGCTCAGGGCGCTGGGCACCAGGTCCAGCCGGCGCGCGGCGGCGGCGAAGCTGCCGGCGTCGACCACGGTCTGCAGCATCGCGAGGGCATCGGGCGTGAGGACGTCGCGGGGACTGTGCATGGTGCAAAAACCCTTCAAAAAATTTGAATGATGCCATCAAATCCAAGCGCTTTCGAGCTCGCAGCAGGGCCCTAAAGTTCATGCCATCCGCTGCGCATCCGGCGCGGCATACGAAGGCTCCGCGCAGATTCTCAGGCGCCGGGCCAGGAGGTTCAGAGATGTTGAAGGTTCGTAAATCCCAGGAGCGCGGTTATGCCGATCATGGCTGGCTGCGTTCCTTCCACAGCTTTTCCTTCGCGGGCTACTACGACCCGGCCTACATGGGCTGGGGCAACCTGCGGGTGATCAACGAGGATCGTGTCGCCGCCGGTGCCGGTTTCGGCACGCACGGCCACCGGGACATGGAGATCATCAGCTACGTGCTCTCGGGCGAGCTGGCCCACAAGGACAGCATGGGCAATGTCGAGTCGATCCCGCCCGGCGACGTGCAGCGCATGAGCGCGGGGCGCGGCGTGATGCACAGCGAGTTCAACCACAAGGCCGACGAGACCACGCATTTCCTGCAGATCTGGATCGAGCCCAACGTGCGCGGCATCGCGCCGGGCTACGAGCAGAAGGCCTTTCCCGATGCCGACAAGCGCGGCCGCCTGCGCCTGGTGGCTTCGCCCGACGGCGCCGAGGGTTCGGTGCTGGTGCATGCCGATGCGCGGCTGTACGCAGGCCTGCTCGACGGCGACGAGAAGGCCGGGCTGGCGCTCGACCCGGAGCGCAAAAGCTATGTGCATCTCGTGAAGGGCGAGCTCGAGGTCAACGGCACGAAGCTTGCGACCGGCGATGCAGCGCTGATCGAGCGCGAATCGCAACTCACGCTCGGCGCCGGCAAGAACGCCGAGGTGCTGGTGTTCGACCTCGCGGCCTGAAGGCCGCCACCTTTTCTTTTTTTCATCAACCAGAGGAGTTTCTTTCCCATGTCCACCACCACTGCATCGACCTTTGCCGCACCGGCCACTGCCAGCGCCGCCCAGGACACGCTGGCCCTGATCGGCCGCGTGCTGATCGCGCTGCTCTTCGTGCCGGCCGGCTTCGGCAAGCTCATGGGCTTCGCCGGCACCGTCGGCTATATCGGCTCGGTCGGGCTGCCGCTGCCGCAGCTGGGCGCCGCCATCGCAATCGTCGTGGAGCTCGGCGTCGGCCTGATGTTCCTCGTGGGCTACAAGACGCGCATCGCCGCCATCGTGCTCGCGCTGTTCACCGTCGCGGCCAGCATCTTCTTCCACAACTACTGGGCCATGCCGGCCGACAAGGCCTTCGTGAACCAGCTGATGTTCTTCAAGAACATCGCAGTGGCGGGCGGCCTGCTGGCCTTCGCTGCCATCGGCGCCGGCCGCTTCAGCATCGACAAGCGCTGAGCACCAATCGGCATTCGCCGATCGCCAATAATCCCGCATGACCGACATCGTTGTTGTTTTTCATTCGGGATACGGCCACACGCAGCGCGTCGCGCAGGCGGTGGCCGATGGCGCGCAGGCCCGGCTGCTGCAGATCGACGCCGACGGCAACCTGCCGTCCGAGGGCTGGGATCTGCTGGCCGCGGCCGACGCGATCATCATGGGCTCGCCCACCTACATGGGCGGCGTGAGCTGGCAGTTCAAGAAGTTCGCCGACGCCTCCTCCAAGGTCTGGTACGTCCAGGGCTGGAAGAACAAGCTCTTCGCCGGCTTCACCAACAGCGCCGGCATGAACGGCGACAAGGACGCCACGCTGACCTACCTGTGGCACTTCGCCAGCCAGCACGGCGGGCTGTGGGTGCCGATCGGCATGAAGCCGAGCAACGACAAGGCGGCGCGGCGCGATTCGATCAACTACGTCGGCGGCTACAACGGGCTCTTGACCACGTCGCCGAGCGATTCCAGCCCGGCGGAGATGGCCAAGGGCGACCTCGAGACCGCGATTGCCTTCGGCGAGCATGTGGCAGAAGTGGCAAGATCCCGGAGGTAGGCTCTCCCCCAGGTTGGCTCACTTCGTGTAGCCGCCCACCCCCTCACCGGGGGCAACACCAGCGGGCCGGCAAAGCCGGTTCCGCGGTGTTCCCCGACCTTCGTGCCACGGCCGTGTTGCGCGAGGGCTTGGACGCTGGAACCCTTCCCGAACCATTTGACGGAGAACCACGATGACCGAAGCACTTCTGCTCCAAGCGCATGACAAGGACCTGGGCGGAGGCTTCAAGGTCCGACGCTTGCTGCCTGCGGCCAAGCGGCGCTCGGTCGGCCCCTTCGTGTTCTTCGACCATTTCGGGCCGGCCACCGAGACGCCGGGCAACGAGCACGACGTGCGGCCGCATCCGCACATCGGCCTGGCCACCGTCACTTATCTGTTCGAGGGCGCGATGATGCACCGCGACAGCCTGGGCGTGGTGCAGGAGATCCGCCCCGGCGCGATCAACTGGATGACGGCCGGCCGCGGCATCGTGCACTCCGAGCGCAAGCCCGAGCCGTTGCTCGATGCCACCTACGTCAACCACGGCCTTCAGCTCTGGGCCGCGCTGCCGCAGGCCTTCGAGGAGGTCGAGCCCAGCTTCTCGCACACCGCGGCCGACCAGATCCCGGCCGTCGAAGTGCAGGGCGTGGCGGTGCGGGTGCTGGTGGGCGAGGCCTTCGGTGCAAGCTCGCCCGTCAAGACTTATTCGAAGACGCTCTACCTCGACCTGGCCTTGCCGGCCGGCGCGCGCTTCGAGCTGCCCGCGCTGGCCGACGAAATGGCCGTCTACGCGATCGACGGGCCCCTGCGGCTCGACGGCGCGCCGGTGGCGCAGCACCAGATGGCCACGCTGCCGGACGGCCAGGGCGGCGTGCTGGAGGCCGACGATGCGGTGCGCATCGTGATCATCGGCGGCGAGCCGCTCGATGGCCCGCGCTACATCACCTGGAACTTCGTCTCCAGCCGCCGCGAGCGCATCCTGGAAGCCGGCGATGCCTGGGCCGCGCAGCGCATGGGCCAGGTGCCGGGCGAGACCGAGTTCATCCCGCTGCCGGGGCATCCGTTCAAGGTGCAGGGGCAGGAGCCGGATGTGAAGACGACGCCTGTTTGAAGGCTGCGGACGCGGGCGGCAGTGCGATCCATCAGCCTTTGATCGCCAGATCCGGATCCTCCGCCGCCCGGGCGCTCGCCCGGTTCGAGCGCGCACTCAAATCAGGCGCCAGCGTCTCGCGCCCGTCGAACACGAAGCACTCCCCGCGGTAGTGCGCCCCGCCCACCTGTTCGAAGTACTTGAGGATGCCGCCCTCGAGCTGCAGCACGTCGGCCAGGCCTTCCTCACGCATCAGGATCGCGGCCTTCTCGCAGCGGATGCCACCGGTGCAGAAGCTCACCACCGTCTTGCCGGCCAGTTGCTCGCGGTGCGTCCGCAGCGCTTTCGGGAACTCGGTGAACTTGTGGATGCGCCAGTCGATCGCGCCTTCGAAGCTGCCGTGGTCGACCTCGAAGGCGTTGCGCGTGTCGAGCAGCGCGATGGGTTTTCCGGCGTCGTCATGCCCCTGGTCGAGCCAGCGCTTGAGCGTGGGCGCGTCCACGCTGGGGGCGCGGCCGGCGGCGGGCTGGATGGCGGGGTGGTCCATGCGGATGATCTCGCGCTTGAGCTTGACCAGCATGCGCCGGAAGGGCTGGGCCTCGGACCAGCTCATCTTGGCTTCCAGGTCGGCGAAGCGCGCATCGGCACGCAGGGTGTCGAGAAAGGATTCCACCGCAGCGGCTGTACCGGCAACGAACAGGTTGATGCCCTCCGGTGCCAGCAGGATGGTGCCCTTGAGCCCGAGCGCATGGGTGCGCGTGCGCAGCGCGTCGCGCAGGGCCTCGCCGTCCTCGATGGCGACGAACTTGTAGGCCGCGATATTCAAAATCTCTTGCACGGGGGCGGATTGTAGGGATCGCCAACTCACAGGGTGGAAGGGGGGCTTTCTACAATCGAGCCCATGTTCGTTCACCTGCGCCTGCACACCGAGTTCTCCGTCGTCGACGGCACCAATCGCATCGATGAAGTCGTCAAGGCCGCCGCCGCCGACAAGCAGCCCGCGCTGGCGATCACCGACCTCAACAACCTCTTCGGCGGCGTCAAGTTCTACAAGGAAGCGCGCGGCAAGGGCGTCAAGCCGGTGCTGGGCGCGGAGGTCTTCGTCGACGGCCTGGGGGCCGAGCCCGGCGTGCTCACGCGCATGCTGCTGCTGGTGCAGAACTTCGAAGGCTACCTGCACCTCTCCGAGCTGCTGGCGCGGGCCTGGACCCAGAACGTGGGCCGCGGGCAGGCGCAGGCGGTCTGCAAGCTGGCCTGGATCGAAGAGCTCCAAGGCGGCCTGATCGCGCTGTCGGGCGCGCAGGCCGGCCCGCTGGGCGCGCCGCTCCTGCAGGGTCAGGCCGAGCGCGCGGCCGAGGTCGCGCTGCAGCTTGCGGGCCTGTTCCCGCACCGCTTCTACATCGAGCTGCAGCGCGCCGGCCGTCCCGAGGACGAGCCGCACGTGGTGGCCGCGGTGCAGCTGGCCGCGCGCCTGAACCTGCCGGTGGTCGCCACGCATCCCGTGCAGTTCGCGACCGCCGAGGACTTCGAGGCGCACGAGGCGCGCGTGTGCATTTCCGAGGGCGAGATCCTCGGCAACGCGCGCCGCGTGCGCCGCTTCACGCCGCAGCAGTACTTCAAGTCCGCAGCCGAGATGGCGCAGCTCTTCGCCGACGTGCCCAGCGCCATCGCCAACACGGTGGAGATCGCCAAGCGCTGCAACCTCACGCTCACGCTGGGCAAGCCGAGGCTGCCCGACTTCCCGACGCCCAACGGCATGCCGATCGAGGAGTACTTCCGCCATGCCTCCTTCGAGGGCCTGGAGGAACGCCTCGCGCACCTGTACCCCGATGCCGCCAAGCGCGATGCCGAGCGCCCGCGCTACGTCGAGCGCCTCGAGTTCGAGATCAACACCATCCTCAAGATGGGCTTCCCGGGCTACTTCCTGATCGTGGGCGACTTCATCAACTGGGCCAAGAAGAACGGCTGCCCGGTGGGCCCGGGCCGGGGCTCGGGCGCCGGCTCGCTGGTGGCGTATGCGCTGAAGATCACCGACCTGGACCCGCTCGAATACAAGCTGCTGTTCGAGCGCTTCCTGAACCCCGAGCGCGTGTCGATGCCCGACTTCGACATCGACTTCTGCCAGGGCAACCGCGACCGCGTGATCGACTACGTGAAGGACAAGTACGGCCGCGACGCCGTGAGCCAGATCGCGACCTTCGGCACCATGGCCGCGCGCGCCGCCATCCGCGACGTGGGCCGCGTGCTCGACATGAGCTACACCTTCTGCGACGGCATCAGCAAGCTGATCCCGAACAAGCCGGGCATGTCGGTGACGCTGCAGTACCCGCCCGTGCCCAAGCTCGAGGGCGACAAGAACAACTACGCCATCGAGATGGAGCCGCAGCTGGCGGCGCGCATCGAGAAGGAGGAAGAAGTCCGCATGCTGGTCGAGCTGGCGCAGAAGCTCGAAGGCATGACGCGCAACATCGGCATGCACGCCGGCGGCGTGCTGATCGCGCCGGGCAAGCTCACCGACTTCTGCCCGCTCTACCAGCAGCCCGGCAGCGACTCGGCCGTGAGCCAGTACGACAAGGACGACGTGGAGGCCATCGGCCTGGTCAAGTTCGACTTCCTGGGCCTGGCGACGCTGACCATCCTGGAGATCGCCAAGGAGTTCATCGTCCAGCGCCACAAGGGCCAGGAGGGCTTCGCCTACGAGAACATCCGGCTCGACGACACGTCCACCTACAAACTCTTCGCCGAGGGCAAGACCGAGGCCGTGTTCCAGTTCGAATCGCGCGGCATGCAGGGCATGCTGAAGGACGCGCGGCCGACGCGGCTGGAAGATCTCATCGCGCTGAACGCGCTGTACCGCCCGGGCCCGATGGACCTGATCCCCAGCTTCGTCGCGCGCAAGCACGGCCGCGAGCCGGTGGAGTACCCGCATCCGCTGGTGGAGGAAATGCTCTCGGAGACCTACGGGATCATGGTCTACCAGGAGCAGGTGATGCAGACCGCGCAGATCCTGGGCGGCTACTCGCTCGGCGGCGCCGACCTGCTGCGCCGCGCGATGGGCAAGAAGAAGGCCGAGGAGATGGCCGAGCACCGGCTGACCTTCCGTGCGGGCGCGGCCAAGAACGGCATCAGCGAGGAGAAGGCCGACGAGATCTTCGACCTGATGGAGAAGTTCGCGGGCTACGGCTTCAACAAGTCGCATGCGGCGGCCTACTCGCTGCTGGCCTATCACACGGGCTGGCTGAAGGTCCACTACACGGCCGAGTTCTTCTGCGCCAACATGACCGTGGAAATGGACGACACCGACAAGCTCAAGGTGTTGTTCGAGGACGCGCAGAAGAACTTCGGCATGACCTTCGAGCCGCCGGACGTGAACCGCGGCAACTACCGCTTCGAGCCGGTGACTGACAAGGTGATCCGCTACGGCCTGGGCGCCGTCAAGGGCACCGGCCAGCTCGCGGTGGAAGCGGTGGTGCGGGCGCGGGAGGAGGGCGGGCCCTTCAAGAGCCTGTTCGACTTCTGCGTGCGGGTGGACCGCCAGCGCATCAACAAGCGCACGGTGGAGGCGCTGATCAAGGCCGGCGCCTTCGATGCGCTGCAGCAGAATCGCGCGGCGCTGGTGGCCTCGATCGACCGCGCATTCGAGTTCGCGAGCGCCACCGAGGCCAACGCGGCGCAGGCCGACATCTTCGGCGAGTGCGAGCACGGCTCGGCCACGCAGGAGCCCGAGCTGGTCGACGCCACGCCCTGGGGCGTGAAGGAGCGCCTGACGCTGGAGAAGACGGCCATCGGCTTCTATCTCTCGGGCCACCTGTTCGACGAGGTGGCGCACGAGGTGCGGCGCTTCTGCAAGCGCGAGATCGACGACCTGATCGACAGTCGCGAGCAGCAGGTGATCGCAGGCATCGTGAGCGACATGCGCGTGATCAACGGGCAGCGCGGCCGGCTGGCGATCTTCAAGCTGGACGACAAGTCCGCCTCCATCGAGGCCACGGCCGACGAGGCGCTGATCAACAACAACCGCAACACGCTGAAGGACGACGAGCTGGTCATCGTCAGCGGGCGCCTGCAGCCCGGCCGCGGCGGCTTCGAGGCGCGCTTCCAGGTGCAGCAGGTGTGGGACCTGGCCACCGCGCGCTGCCGCTTCGGCAAGTTCCTGCGGGTGTCGGTCAACGGCAAGGCGCCCGACATCGCGCGCCTGGTGCGCGAGTTCCCGCCGCGCACCGAGCAGAGCGAGCACGGCGAGCTGCTGCAGGGGCTGGCGGTGCGCCTGTCGATGGCGCGCGGTGGGGCGCAGGTGGAGCTGCAGCTGGGCGAGCGGGCGAAGTTCTTCCCGACCGATGCGGCGCTGGCGAGCTGGATGGCGCAGGCGGAGGCGGGGAAGGCGGCGGTGGTGTACGAGTAGCGGCGCTGCTGGAGCGCGTGGAGGGCAGCCTCAGCCGCGCTTCGGCCGCAGCGTGACGATCAGGCGCGGCGGCACGGTGCCGTCGACGTCGCGCGGCAGCTTCTCGGTCTTCTGCAGCGCGCGCAGCGCAGCCTCGTCCCAGTTCGGCAGCCCGCTGGTCTTGACCAGCGTCGGCGTGCCGACGATGGTGCCGTCGGGTGCCAGCCGCACGTCGAACTCGGCGCCGGGGTTGCCGCTGACCAGCTCCGCCTCGGGGAACACCACATTCGGCCGCACGGCCGCAGCGACCTTGCCGCCGTAGCTGCCCGAGGGGCCCGAGGAGCGTGCGGCGTTGCCTTCGCCGCCGGTGCCGGCCATGGCCTGCATGCGCTTGAGCGTGGCCGCGCGGTCAGCCGACGCCTGAGCGGCGGCCTTCGCTTCAGCCTCTTTCTTCTTGGCGGCCTCGGCTTCCTGCTTCTTCTTGGCCTCGGCCAGCTTCTGCTGCTGTTCCTTCTTGCGCTCGGCCTCGTCCTCGGCGCGCTCGCGCTCCTTCGCTTCCTGTTCCTTCTTTTCCTGTGCGGCCTTGCGGGCGGCTTCGAGCTTCTTCTGCTGCTGTTGCTTGGCCACTTCCTCTTCGCGTTCGCGCTCCTTCTGCTCCTTGAGCTTCTTCTCGCGCTCCAGCGCAATGTCGGGTTGCTTGGGCGGCGGCGGGGCGGGTTCAGGCGGCCGAGCGGCCTGGGGCGGCGGGGGAGGAGGTGGTGGCGGCGGCGGTGCCGGCGTGGGGGCGGGCGCCGGCGGCGGCGGCGTGGGCGCCACCGCGCGCGGCGCTGCCTGCTGGATGGTCGAGGACCACAGCTCGGCCTCGACCGCGTCGTTCTCGGCCTCGCGCCGCCAGCTCACGCCCCAGGTCAGCGCGATGATCAGCAGGGCATGGGCGATCAGTGCCAGCAGGACTGCACGGAAGGTGCCGCGCTGCGGCGGCGGCGCGAACTCGGGACGGTCGGCGGCCAGCGACATGGCTTACTTGGCGCCCGTGGTCTGCACCGAGAGGCCGACGCGCTCGATGCCGCTGGCCTTGAGCTGGTTCATCGCCTTGACCACCGTTTCGTACTTGACCGACTTGTCGGCGCTGATGACCACCGGCCGCTGCGCATCGCCGCTCTGCGCGGTGCGCGCGGCGCTGCCGATCTGCGTCATGGGGATCGAGAGGGCGCCGGTGCCGGTGGACGCGTCTTTCTTGATCTGGACCTCGTCGTCGCTCTTGATCACGATCTCGACCGGCCGGTCGGGCTGCTTGTTGGCGCGGTCCACCGTGGGCAGGTTGATCACGCTGGGCGTGATCAGCGGCGCCGTGACCATGAAGATGATCAGCAGCACCAGCATCACGTCGATGAACGGGACCATGTTGATCTCGTTGATCGTTCGGCGGCCGCGGCCGCGGGAGGACATGGCGGGCATGGTGCTTTCTCCGGCTGTCAGCGCACCGTGGCCGGGCCCATCTGCGATGGGTTGACGACGTGGGCGGTCAGGTTGCGCTGCAGGATGTTCGAGAACTCCTCGATGAAGGTCTCGAGGCCGATCGCGATCTTGTCGATCTCACGGGCGAAGCGGTTGTAGGCGACCACGGCCGGGATGGCGGCGAACAGGCCGATCGCGGTGGCAACCAGTGCCTCGGCGATGCCGGGCGCCACGGTCGCGAGCGTCACCTGCGCCAGCGCGGCCAGGCCGGTGAAGGCATGCATGATCCCCCACACCGTGCCGAACAGGCCGACGTAGGGCGAGACCGAGCCGACCGTGGCGAGGAAGGAGAGGTTCTGTTCCACCGCGTCGAGCTCGCGCTGGAAGCTCGCGCGCATCGCGCGGCGCGCGCCGTCGAGCAGGGTGACGGCGTCGGACACATGGCGCTCGCGCAGCTTCTGGTACTCGCGCATCCCGGAGGCGAAGATGCGCTCCATCGGGCCGGCGAACTTGGCGTGCTGGGCGGCCGAGGAGAACAGCTCGTTCAGACTGGTGCCCGACCAGAACTCGCGTTCGAAGTCTTCATTGAGCGAGCGCGTGCGCTTGAGCGAGAAGTACTTGCGGAAGATGGCGGCCCAGCTGGCGATCGAGACCACGATCAGCAGGAGCACGACGAGCTGCACCGGAAGGCTGGCATGCAGCAGGAGGGAAAGGATCGAGAGTTCTTGATTCATGACTTCTGGGGTTGAGACATGGAGCCCGCGTAGCGCGCAAGGGTTCCCGAAACCTGCGCCGGGATGCGCGCGGGCCGCAGCGTGTCGGCGTGGACCCAGCCGATGCGGATGCTGCCTTCGCAGAGCACCGGGGCATCGGCCGTCGGATCGGCAGTGGGGGCGTGGGCTGGCCGGGCCAGCACGCGCTGGCCGATTATCAGGGACGCCGAGCCGATCTGGCGCAGCTCGGCGGTCACCAGCAGCTCGTCGTCGAGCCGGGCCGGCCGATGGTACTTGAGCTGGGTTTCGCTGACGACGAAGATGCCGCCGGTTTCTTCGCGCAGCTGGCGCTGCGCAATGCCCAGCGAGCGCAGCCACTCGGTGCGGGCACGCTCCATGTACTTGAGGTAGTTGGCGTAGAACACGATGCCGCCGGCATCGGTGTCCTCCCAGTAGACGCGGATGGGAAAGGCAAAGCTCATGCGGGAACGGCGGCACCCGCCCAGGCCCGCAGGCGCTCCACCGACTCCTGCAGGTGCGCCATCGAGCTGGCGGTCGAGAAGCGGACGAAGCGGGCGGTCTCGGCCGAGCCGAAGTCGCGGCCGGGCGTGACGGCGAGATGGGCCTTCTTCATTGCCTCGAAAGAGAAATCCCAGCTGTTGGCGATGCCCAGGCGCTCGGCGAAGGCGGAACAGTCGGCCCACGCGTAGAAGGCGCCGTCGGGCACCACGGGCACCTTGAAGCCGAGCGCCTCGAGCTGCGGAATGAACCAGTCGCGCCGGGCCTTGAACTCCGCGCGGCGGCGCTCGTACTCGGCGATGCTCTCGGGCTCGAAGCAGGCCAGGGCCGCGTACTGCGAGACCGTGCTGGCGCAGATGAAGAGGTTCTGCGCGAGGCGCTCGACCACCGGCACCAGCGGTTCGGGCACCACCAGCCAGCCCAGGCGCCAGCCGGTCATGCTGAAGTACTTGCTGAAGCTGTTGATGCTGATGATCTGGTCGTCGATGCCGAGCGCGCTCTGGCCGAATGTCTCGTCGTAAGAGAGCCCCAGGTAGATCTCGTCGATCAGCGTGATGCCGCCGCGCCGCGTCACCACCTCGTGGATGCGGCGCAGCTCGCCCGGCTCGATGGAGGTGCCGGTGGGATTGGAGGGCGAGGCCAGCAGCACGCCGCGCGTGCGCTCGGTCCAGGCAGCCTCGACCTTGGCGGCGCTGAGCTGGAAGCGCTCCTCGGCCGTGGTCGGGATCAGCACCGCGCGGCCGTCGGCGGCGCTCACGAAGTGGCGGTTGCAGGGGTAGCTGGGGTCGGGCAGCAGGATCTCGTCGCCGGCCTCGATCAGCGCCAGGCAGGCCAGCTGCAGCGCGGCCGAGGCGCCGGCGGTGACCACGATGCGGCGCGCCGGCACGTCGACGTTGAAGCGCTCCCGGTACCAGCCGCTGATGCGCTCGCGCAGGACCTCGAGGCCGGTGGCGTGCGTGTACTGGGTGGCGCCGGCGCGCACGGCGCGAAGGGCCGCTTCCTGCACCGGCAGCGGCGCGGTGAAGTCGGGCTCGCCGATGTTGAGGAAGATCATCGGCCGGTCGGTGTGCGCGACCTCGCGCGCGACGGCCGAGGCCGCCTTGGCGACCTCCATCACGTAGAAGGGCTCGATGCGCTCGGCGCGCTTCGAAATCCTCATGGCCTGGCCTTGCCGCTCGCGCGATCCGCTTCCACTTCGGCCGGCCGCAACTGCGGCGCGAGGCCGTTGAGCACCGCGTTCACGTACTTGTGGCCGTCGGTGCCGCCGAACTCCTTGGCGAGCTCGATGCATTCGTTGAGCACCACGCGCCAGGGCACGTCGAGGCAGTGCTGGAACTCGTAAACGCCGATCCACATCACGGCATGCTCGATGGGGGAGATCTCCTCGAGCTTGCGGTCGAGCAGGGGCACGATCAGCGCATCGAGTTCCTGCGCGGCGGCGATGGCGCCGTGCAGCAGCGCGTCGTAGTGCGCCGCGTCGGCCTTGTGGAAGCCGGCCAGGTCGCGGGTGAACTGGTCGATGGAGACGGCGTCGTTGCGCCCCACCAGATGCTGGTAGAGCGCCTGGAGCGCGAACTCGCGCGCGCGGCTGCGCGTGGATTTGGCGGAGGCCTTGCGTGCGCCGGTGCTGGTGAGCCCGGTGCGCGACTGGCGCGGGCGCTCGCCGCTGGTCTTGGTGTCGTCGGTCATGAAGAAGTGGATCAGGGCCTGGTGGCAGACCCGAGGAGCCGCGCCATCTCGACCGCCACGCGCGCCGCGTCGCGGCCCTTGTCGGTCTGGCGTGCGAGTGCCTGGTCGAGGTTCTCGGTGGTGAGGATGGCGTTGGCGACCGGAATGCGGTGGTCGAGCGCGACGCGGCTCACGCCGGCGCCGGATTCGTTGGCCACCAGCTCGAAGTGGTAGGTCTCGCCGCGGATGATGCAGCCCAGCGCGATCAGCGCGTGGTAGCGCTTGCGCTCGGCCATCGCCTGCAGCGCGATGGGCACCTCGAGCGCGCCCGGCACGCTCATCCGGTCGATGTCGTCGGCCGCCACGCCGAGCTGCTCGAGCTCGCCGAGACAGGCCTTGGCCAGCGCGTCGGTGATGTCCTCGTTGAAGCGCGCCTGCACGATGCCGATGCGCAGGCCCTTGCCGTCGAGCGCGGCGGCGCTGCCCTTGTTCGCGTCCTGCATCAGTGTTCCTGCCTTCCTGGGGTTGTCTTGTTCATCGTTCGTCCTTCGTGAGGTAGCCGGCGATCTCCAGGCCGTAGCCCGCCGCCATGCTGGGCATGCGGCGCGGCGTGCCCAGCAGGTTCATCCGGTGTACGCCGCATTCGCGCAGGATCTGCGCGCCGATGCCGTAGCTGCGCAGGTCCATGCGGCCGCGCTCGGGCGCTTGCGCGGGTCGCGCGGTGCCGTCGAACTGCGACAGCAGCTCGGCGCCGGTCTCGCCGCAGTTGAGGAACACCGCCACGCCCTTGCCCTGGGCCGCGATGTGGGCGAGGCTGGCATCGACGCTCCAGGAGTGCAGCGAGCGGTTGACCTCCAGCGCGTCCAGCACCGAGAGCGGCTCGTGTACGCGCACGTCCACGGTGTCGCCGGCGTTCCACTTGCCGCGCACCAGCGCCAGGTGCACGCCGTGGCTGGGCTTGTCGCGGAAGGCGTGGGCAGTGAACCAGCCCCAGGCGGTCTGGATCTCGCGGCAGCCGACCTTCTCGACCAGCGTTTCGGTGCGGCTGCGGTGCTCGATCAGCGCGGCGATGGTGCCGATCTTGATGCCGTGCTCGGTCGCGAAGAGCTGCAGGTCGGGCAGGCGGGCCATGGTGCCGTCCTCGTTCATGACCTCGCAGATCACGGAGGCCGGCGAGCAGCCGGCCATGGCGGCGAGGTCGCAGCCGGCCTCGGTATGGCCGGCGCGCATCAGCACGCCGCCGTCGACCGCCTGCAGCGGGAAGATGTGGCCGGGCTGCACCAGGTCGGCGGCCACGGCATTGGGCGCGACGGCGGCCTGCACGGTGCGCGCGCGGTCGGCGGCCGAGATGCCGGTGGTCACGCCCTCGGCCGCCTCGATCGAGACGGTGAAGGCGGTCGAATGCTTGGCGCCGTTGCGCGCCACCATCGGCGGCAGCTGCAAACGCTCGCACATCTCGCGCGAGAGGGTGAGGCAGATCAGGCCGCGGGCATGGCGGGCCATGAAGTTGATGGCCTCGGGCGTGATGTGGTCGGCGGCGATGACGATGTCGCCTTCGTTCTCGCGGTCTTCCTCGTCGACCAGGATGACCATGCGGCCGGCACGCAGCTCGGCCACGATGTCCTCGACCGGGGAGATCGGCGCGGGCGTCAGGCTGCTGCGCGGGGCGCCGATGGGCGTGACGGTGGCGTTCATGGCGTTGTGTCCTTGGGGGTGGAGGGCAGGGCGCCGGCCTGGAGCATGCGCTCCACGTAGCGCGCGACGGTGTCGATCTCGAGGTTCACGCGGCTGCCGGCCTCGAGGCTGCCGAGGGCGGTGTTCTCGACGGTGTGGGGGATGAGGTTGATGCTGATCTCGCTGCCCTCCGGGCCGTCGCTCACGCTGTTGACGGTGAGGCTCACGCCGTTGACGGCGATCGAGCCCTTGTAGGCGAGGAAGCGGGCCAGGGCCTGGGGCGCCAGCACCCGCAGCTCCCAGCTTTCGCCCACTGGCGCGAAGCGGCTGACGGTGCCGATGCCGTCCACGTGGCCGGAGACGATGTGGCCGCCCAGGCGGTCGCTGGCGCGCAGGGCTTTCTCCAGGTTGACGCGGGCGCCGGGCTCGGCGAGGCCGGCCGTCTTGTCCAGCGATTCGGCCGAGATGTCGATGGTGAAGAACTGCTGCGCGGGATCGAGGGTGGTGACGGTCATGCAGGCGCCGTTGAGCGCGATGCTGTCGCCGAGGCCCACGTCGTCCAGGTAGCCGGCGGGCGCCGCGATGCCGAGCCGCTTGCCGTGGGATGAAGAGCTGCCGAGGTCGTGGACGGCGGCGATGCGCCCCACGCCGGTGATGATTCCGGTGAACATCGCGGCATTTTCGCAGAGATGCGAAGCCGCCTCAGGAAGCCCGGGCTAAAAGCGGTCGCGACCTGCGATGCGGGCGACGATGCGCAGGTCGGGGCCGAAGGCTTCGACCGACTTGAATTCCAGCGCGAGGGCCTGGTCCAGCCGGGTGAGGGTGCCCGCGGGATTCGGCTGGTTCGCGATGTCGAGGCCCTCGCCGATGAACTTCGGGGCGACGTAAAGCAGCAATTCGTCGATCAGGCCTTCGCGCATCAGCGAGCCGTTGAGCTTGTGGCCGGCCTCGACGTGCAGTTCGTTGACTTCGCGCAGCGCGAGGTCGCGCAGCATGGCGGCGAGGTCCACCTTGCCTTGGGGGTTGGCGAGGTAGCGGACGATGGCGCCCCGCGCTTCAAGGGCGGCCTGGACGGGTGCGTTGGGGGCCGCGGCGTAGATCCAGACCGGCCGGGCAGGCTCGAAGAGGCGTGCGGTGGGCGGCGTCTGCAACTGGCTGTCGACCACCACCAGCGGCGGCTGGCGTGGCGCCTCGACCAGGCGCACGTCGAGCCGCGGATCGTCCTCGAGCACGGTGCCGACACCGGTGAGCAGGGCGCCGGCACGCGCGCGCCAGGCGTGGCCATCGGTGCGGGCGGCTTCGGAGGTGATCCATTGGCTGGTCCCGTCGGGCAGGGCGGTCTTGCCATCCAGGGAGGCAGCGACCTTGAGCCGGACCCAGGGGGTCTTGCGGATCATCCGGCTGAAGAAACCGATGTTGAGTTCGCGCGCCTCCTCGGCGCCTGGGCCCACCTCGACCTCGACGCCGGCCGCGCGCAGGCGCTCGAAACCCTGGCCGGCGACCAGCGGGTTGGGGTCGGTGAGCGAGGCGACGACTTTACGAATCCCGGCTGCCGCCAGCGCGTCGCAACAGGGCCCCGTGCGGCCGTGGTGGGAGCAGGGTTCCAGCGTCACGAAGGCCGTGGCGCCGGTCACCGAAAGGCCCTTGGCCTGCGCGTCCCGCAGCGCCATCACCTCGGCATGCGGGCCGCCCACGGCCTGCGTGGCGCCGCGGCCGATCACGCCGCCCCGTTCGTCGAGGAGAACGCAGCCGACGCGTGGGTTCGGTGCGGTGTCGAGGCTGGCGTGGCGAGCCAGCTCGATGGCTTCGGCCATGGCGTTGGGTTGAAGGCTCATGCTTTTCTTTCCATCAATACCTCGAATTCTGTCCAAGCAAAAAACAGTTCGCGACATTTCCTGGATGAGTGGTCAATCTGCGCCGTCCGTCGGACGGCGGATGTGGGTCATGCCTGTGTCCAATTCACCAGGAATTTTGGTGGTCCGTCAACAGGAAGTCCGGCTCGTCATGAAGCGATTGTTCTACTCGTCAAAGCCAATGCCAGGCGCACCCCGTCGCAAGGAGGGCGGTTTCACCCTGGTGGAGGCCATGGTCGTGATCGCGATCTCCGCCATTCTCGTAGGGCTCGCCGCACCATCGATGCGCAACCTGATCGAGCGCAACGGCGTCAACCAGAGCGTCGATAGCCTGACAAGCAGCCTCGCCTTTGCGCGAGCCGAGGCAATCAAACGGGGCTTCCCCGTCATCGTGTGCCGGAGCACCGGTGCCGAGACCAACACGCCAACATGCAGTTCGAACGGCGCGTGGAACACGGGCTGGCTGGTGTTCGTGGACTTCAACAGCGACGGTAGCTTCGATTCGAGCAAGGGTGACGTCCTGTTGCGCGCGCAGGGCAGCCTAGAGAAAAACGGCACGCTCCAGCAAACCGGCGCCAGCTATCAAAGCCTCCTGTTTCGGCCGACTGGAACACTCAATCCTGCAACCGGCTTCGCCCTGACCTCCCCCTCCAACCTTGCTTCGGCGGCGCGTACCGTCTGCATAGGCGTTGGAGGGAGGGTGCGCGTCGCTTCTGGCGAGTGTGGATCATGATCAAGCTCAGAACGCGCTCCCATGCGGGCCGCATGCGTCAAGACGGAAGTTCGCTGCTCGAAGTGCTCATCGCCATCCTGATCATGTCTTTCGGCCTGCTGGCGCTCGGTGGTCTCGCCGCCGCGGCGCAACAGTACGTGAAGATGGCTCAGTTTCAATCGGTCGGCATGGCACTGGCCTCGGATCTGGGCGAGCGAATGCGCGGCAACATTGCCGGCTTCCAGAGCGACGGCTACGTGCGGACCTCGGCTTATTCGACGGAGGCAGTGACTGTTCCAACCTGCGCCACCACCGAGGCCTGCACCGTCGCCGAGATGGCCGCCATCGACATGGCGCAGTGGATTGGAGAGCTCCGGGGGCGCCTCCCGGGTGGTGATGCGTTCGTAAAACGCGACACGGTGAATACCCTGGCGACCGACATCTGGATTCTGTGGATCGACCCCAAGGCCGGAGAGCTTTCGGTGGCAGACCCCAGTGCCGATTGTCCCGCGGCGGTAACGGACGACCTCGCCACAGATGCTCCAAAACCTCGCTGCATGTACTACCGGATCAGCCTATGAACCGCCGCCAATCCTCTGCCGCCCATCGGACCACGCGTGGGCGAACGCTGGTCGAACTGCTGATCGCCATCACGATCGGCATCGTGGTCCTCGGCGCACTGACAGTCGTGTATCTCTCCACCGGCCTGAGCGGCCGGCGATCGACCGCCGTTGCGCGCATGAACGAGGACGCAGCGACAGCTCTGAGCTTCATTGCCCCGCAACTGCGCATGGCCGGCTTCAGCCTCCCTCGCAAGAGCGTGCAGCCCGGCAGCGCCATGGTCGATGGCGTGCAGAAGTCTTTACCCGACCGATTTTTCATCGGCGCGGGCATCCGGGCCTGCGACCATGGCTTCGCGAGCTCGACCGCCGCGACCTTCGCAGATCTGTCGTGCAGCACGGCTTCGACCGGTCCAGCAGCCTTTGCACTGCGCTTCGAAAGCGCAGACCCTGCCAGCACCACCGACAGCCAGCGAGAGTTGCTGCCGCCCAATCTCGATTGCCTGGGCCGTGCGATCGACGCGTCCAAGTACACGGTGGGTGAACTGAACGGCGTGTCGTACCCGCTGGTCGAATCGCGCTTCTGGGCCGCCCCTAACAGTTCCAGCGGAACGTCCGACCTGTCCTGCGCCGGCAATGGCGGCACTGGCAGTGCCGTTTTCCGCTCTCAGCCGCTGGTGCAGCACGTGGAAGACATGAGGCTGCGCTTTGGTGTGGCCAAGGATGGTCAGAGCGCCGATGTGGTGCAGTACCTCAACACGGCCGCAGAGGTCGATGCATTGGGCGGAAGCACCGATCAGAACTGGTCCAGGGTGGTCACCGTGAGGCTGTGCCTGCTTATGCGTAGCGCCGACCCAGCTCCGGCCGGCGTCGGCAGCAATTACGTCGACTGCAACGGCGGTACGGTGACGTCGAGCGACAGCGTGATTCGCCGGGCCTACGTTCAGACGATTGCGCTGCGCAACCGGAGCGGCTTTGCCGGGTCTGCATCATGAAGTCTTGCGTTGTCTCACCACGCAGCACCCTGCGCCAGCGCGGCATCGTGCTGATCATGGCGCTGATCCTGCTCATCATGATTTCGCTGATCGCGACGGTGGCGATTCGGCGTGCAACGACGGGGGAGCAAGTGTCCAAGGGGCTCCGAACACAGACAGTCGCCTTTCAGGCGGCCGAGACCGCACTGCGTTTCTGCGAGGACCAGATCCTGAAGAACACCAAGGTAACGAGCGGTACGCGCACCTTGGAGCCTGCCGACTATCCGGAGGATAGGAGGAGTAGTCCATCGCTGTGGAAGACGCGCGCCAACTGGGAGCTTTCGACCGGAAAGGCAGTGGCCATCGACACCGCTGTCGTCAATTCCACGGATGCCGCTGCGAGAACGCTGAAGGATGCGGTGCTGCCGCGCTGCATGGTCGAGCGCTTGTGGCTGCCGAGCGAGGACGGTGCGGAGGTCGAGGCCTTCCTGATCACCGCGGTGGGCTACAGCCCGGACTACCGCACCAATGCCAAGGGAACTCCGGATTCAGGTAGTGAGGTTTGGCTGCAGTCGACGATCACACGGCGGCTCTGAACCGGACAAAGAGAGGAAAAAAGCAAATGACAAACTGGATGAAGCGACTGGGTGCGCTCATGCTCGGCGTATTGCTGAGTGGTGAAGTGGGGGCTGCGATGTCCCAGATTCCGTTGACGGGATCGACCGCCTCGGTGGCGCCAAACCTGATGTTCACGCTGGACGACTCTGGATCCATGGAGTTCGAGTGCGTTCCGGACGATCTTTGTTTTCGGTACCCGAATCTGACGCTTATTGACGGAACTCCCTGGCACGGGGGGAGCGTTTACCAGCCATGGGCTTCGGTGGCTACATACAACAGCGACGTTCTCCTTGCTCGGCGCTTCCGTTCGTCGACCATCAACCCGCTCTACTACAACCCGGAGATACGTTACCGGCCCTGGTTGACAGCTAACGGTACGCGCTATCCTGAATACCCTGCAGATCAAGCGCCGTCCGATCCAAGCGATCTTTCTGTGAGGGCAAACCTTGTTGCGACCCAGACCGTTACCGCACTATGGGCGACCGAGGTGCGGGACAACTTCCATCCTTTCAGTTATCCCAAGACTGACGAAACCATCTGGCCTGCACAGTACTATCGATTGAATGCCGGCGCCTCCGGGACGGCCATTGGCGATTTCACGCAAGTCATCATTTCGGATGGGAATAGCTATCCCAAAGGGCTCAACCGTACAGACTGCGCAGGTAGCACTTGCACATTCAGAGAGGAGGCTCAGAACTTTTCCAACTGGTTCACCTACGCACGCAATCGCCTGAAGGTGGCCAGGGGAGGGACGGCCGAAGCATTCGCTGCCGTGCCCTCGGCGTTTCGTGTCGGCTTTGGAACTATCGGCAGTGTTACGCCTAAGGTCATCGACGGCGTATCTACCAAGACGGTCCTGATGGGCGTCAGGCCGTTCTCGCCTACCAATCGGCAAGCGTTTTATAACCTGTTGTTTAGTTCATTGACACCGCGCAGCACGCCGCTGCGCCGCGCCATGGACGATGTAGGACAGTACTTTTCGCGCGCGGATTCTGGTTCGCCCTGGGCCGCAGACCCCGAGAGCGGTGAGTCACCCAGCGCCCATCTAAGCTGTCGACGTTCGTTTCATGTCCTTATGACGGATGGAATGTGGAACAGTGATCCGGCCAGCACGCCGGGTGCAAACCAGGACGTCGACAACAGCAGCGGCCCCGGCATCACTCACGCCAACGGCACAAGGACTTTCACGTACACGCCCGTCGCGCCCTATCGTGGACCTAGCGACCCTTCCCTCGCTGACGTTGCAATGTACTACTGGAGCAGAGATTTGCGGACTGATCTGCCGAACGATGTGCCGGCGAGCAATTCAGATGAGCCGGGTTCAGATCCGGCGTTCTGGCAGCACTTGGTGAACTTCACCATTGGGCTCGGCATCCGCGGCAATAGAAGCAATCCGGAGGACTGGCCCGGGCTGCTCGCTGGAACGGTAGGTTGGGGTTCTCCGAAGGCCGACGATATTGCGAATGCAGATGATCTCTGGCACGCCGCGGTCAACAGCCGAGGCAGGTCAGCCAGCGCCCAGAACGTAGTGGAATATACCGACGCGCTGAAGTCGATGATCACCACGATAGTCGCCAGCAGTGGTCGCAGGGAGGCTGGTATTGCGGTGTCGGGGCGCAGCTATGCGTCGACGACTGCCAAGTACATCCCCAGCTACAAAGCCGGCGACTGGACGGGTGAGGTCGAAGCCCAGCGGCTGAGCGACGGCAGCACGCTCTGGTCTGCATCGAACAGGCTGCCGGAGCCGGCGGACCGCAACATCTACACACTCAAGCAGGAAGACTCTACGGGTGTGGCTTTTACCGCCGCCGCGATGAGTACTACAACCCAGACCCTGCTCGGTGTCACCGAGCCCGCGAAGCTGATCGGTTATGTGCGCGGCGAGCGGAGCGAAGAGCAAAACACCTACCGCAAGAGGATCTCGGTGCTGGGCGATATCGTCAATTCAACTCCCGTGCTGGTGAAAGACCTCGTAGACAGTCAGTACGACTTTCTCCCGGACACCACGCCTGGGCAGAGCAGCTACCTGCGCTATTTGAAGAGCAAGAAATTCCGGGCTCCTCAACTCTTCGTGGGCGCCAATGACGGGATGCTGCATGCGTTTAATGCAGACAGCGGCGTTGAGAGCTTTGCCTTCGTGCCCCGGACCGTGCTGGGGCAGCTCAAGGACTTGGCGAATCCGGCCTATGACCACAAGTATTTCGTCGACGGACCCTTGACCGAGGTCGATGTCTACGACAACACCGACAGCAAATGGCGAAACCTGGTCGTCGGCACCGGGGGCGCGGGCGCGAAGAACCTGTTTGCGATCAATGTGCCCGTTCCGTCCATGCCAACGAGTGGCAATCCGACGGCGCTGTCTGCCCAGCAATCGGCGCCTGGCGCAGCCGACATCCTGTGGGAAATCAACAGTGACAATCCGGACTACAGCGAGCTGGGGCATGTGCTGCAGGCGCCGGAGGCGGGCATCATGCAAGACGGCACCTCGGTCATCATCACCGGGAATGGCTACAGCAGCGCCAGCGGACGTTCTCGGTTGTATGTGATAGATGCGCGGACAGGCGCGCGCATCAAGGTCCTGAGCCCAGCTCTCAGCAGTTCCTCCGCCGGCCTCGGTGGCGTAAAGCTGGTACGCGACGCCAACAAACGCGTTGTGGCCGCCTATGCGGGTGACCTTCTGGGCTTCATCTGGAAGTTTGATTTCTCGTCTGCCGATCGTTCTCAATGGCGCGTGGCTTTTTCTGGCAGTCCGTTCTTCTGGGCAACAAACAGCGCGGGTGTGGTCGAGCCCATTACGGCTGCGCCCACCGTGGTGCCTCATCCGCTCGGCGGGGTCATGGTCCTTGCAGGTACGGGCAAGCTGTTCGAGAGCGATGACGCATCCAGCACGGGCCAGCAAAGTCTCTACGGCATCTGGGACAAGCCAACGCTGGGTGGTTATGTAACAACCGCCGCCCTCGTGACGCAGACCATCACCCCTTTGACGATCAATGGCAGCACTGGTGACTACTTCGCCATCAGCAGCAACAGCGTGGACTACGGCACTGGCGACACCGCCAAGAAGCGCGGCTGGAAGATCCGAATGACTATCGCCCCCGGCCAGCGGCAGATCTATGCGCCGCAGATCGAATCGGGTCGTGTGCTCTTCGACACCATGGTGCCCGGCGGCACGGCCACCGGCTGCACTGCGACGCAGCCCCAGGGTTATACCTTCGTGCTCGATCCCTTCACGGGTGCGCCCAGCCAGGACGGCCCGACTTTCGATACCAACAATGACGGCACGTTCACGGCGGCGGACAACGTCACTGCCGCAGTGACGCGTTTCTTATCGATCGGGCAGCGCCGGATTGTGCGGGTTCGTGGGACTTCCGAGGCTGGGCTTGAAGGCGCGGATTCCACCAGGAAGGTCAAGCTGGGAGGAACGCCGGTCAAGCGCCAGTGGCGGCAGATCGCCACGCCTCCTTCGTATTGAGCTGGCAATGACAATGATTAACCAAACACGCCGGCGCCAAGGCGGCTTTACCCTCATCGAGGTGATGATCGTGGTCGCGATCGTCGCCATCCTGGCCGCGATCGCCTATCCGAGCTATCTCGAGTCAGTGCGCAAGTCGAAGCGCGCCGAGGCGCGCGCACAGCTCATGGAAGCGGCGCAGTACATGCAACGCTTTTACTCGCAGAACGACAGTTTCAAGCGTGCGATCGGGGAGACCACAGACATGACACTGCCGGACACGCTAGCAACCGTGCCACGACAAGGTGCGAAGAACTACACGATTGGCTTCGTGGCCGGCACGCGGGCCGACAGTTCTTTCAATCTCGAGGCCGTACCGACCGGGTCGATGGACGGAGATCGCTGCGGCACACTGCAACTCGACAACACAGGGCTTCGGGGGATTGCGAATGCCAATACTGGCTTGACCCCTAGCGACTGCTGGCGCTGATCAGATATCCCGCAGCAACTGCCTGAACTCGTCCACGTCCTCGAAGCTGCGATAGACCGAGGCAAAGCGCACGTAAGCCACCTTGTCCATGCGCTTGAGTTCGCGCATCACCAACTCGCCGACTTTGGTGGACTCGATCTCGCGCAATCCGCTGGAAAGCAGCTTCTGCTCGATGCGCAGCAGCGCATGGTCGATCTGCTCGATGCTCACCGGCCGCTTGCGCAGCGCCAGCATCATCGAGGCGCGGACCTTCTTGGCGTCGAAGTCGGCGCGGCTGCCGTCCTTCTTGACCACCACTGGGAAGTTGACGTCCGGCCGCTCGTAGGTGGTAAAGCGCTTTTCGCAGGTGCCGCACTGGCGGCGGCGCCGCACGAAGTCGCCATCCTCCGACACGCGGGTCTCGACGACCTGCGTTTCGAGATGACCGCAGAAAGGGCACTTCATGCGGACGCCATGCGGGTGATCAGCGGTAGACCGGGAAGCGGCTGGTCAGCGCGTGTACCTTGGTGCGCACCGCCTCGATGGTGGCGGCATCTCGCGGGTTGTCCAGCACATCGGCGATCAGGTTCGCGGTGAGGCGCGCCTCCTCGTCCTTGAAGCCGCGGGTGGTCATGGCGGGCGTGCCGATGCGCACGCCGCTGGTCACCATTGGCTTCTCGGGGTCGTTGGGGATGGCGTTCTTGTTGATGGTCATGTGGGCGCTGCCCAGTACGGCTTCGGCCTCCTTGCCGGTGATGCCCTTGGCGCGCAGGTCGACCAGCATCACGTGGCTTTCGGTGCGGCCGCTGACGATGCGCAGGCCCCGCGCGCTCAGCGTCTCGGCGACGATCTGCGCGTTCTTCACGACCTGCTGCTGGTAGGTCTTGAATTCCGGGGACAGCGCTTCCTTGAAGGCCACGGCCTTGGCTGCGATCACGTGCATCAGCGGGCCGCCCTGCAGGCCGGGGAAGATCGCGCTGTTGATCGCCTTCTCGTGCTGCGACTTCATCAGGATGATGCCGCCGCGCGGGCCGCGCAGGCTCTTGTGGGTGGTGGAGGTCACCACGTCCGCGTGCGGCACGGGGTTGGGGTACACGCCCGCGGCGACCAGGCCGGCGTAGTGGGCGATGTCGACCATGAAGATGGCTCCGACATCCTTCGCCACTTTGGCGAAGCGCTCGAAGTCGATGCGCAGCGAGTAGGCCGAGGCGCCGGCGATGATCAGCTTGGGCATGGCGTCGTGCGCCTTGCGCTCCATCGCGTCGTAGTCGATCTCTTCCTTGTCGTTGAGGCCGTAGCTCACGACGTTGAACCACTTGCCGCTCATGTTGAGCGGCATGCCATGGGTCAAGTGGCCGCCTTCGGCCAGGCTCATGCCCATGATGGTGTCGCCTGGCTTCAAGAAAGCCAGCATCACGGCCTCGTTCGCCGAGGCGCCGCAGTGGGCCTGTACGTTGGCTGCATCGGCGCCGAAGAGCTGCTTGACGCGGTCGATGGCCAACTGCTCGGCGACGTCGACATGCTCGCAGCCGCCGTAGTAGCGCTTGCCGGGATAGCCCTCGGCGTATTTGTTGGTGAGCTGCGAGCCTTGCGCAGCCATGACGGCCGGGGAGGCGTAGTTTTCGCTCGCGATGAGCTCGATGTGCTGTTCCTGCCGGGCGTGCTCGGCTTGAATGGCGGCCCAGATTTCGGGATCGGTCTGTTCGACCAGGATGTTCCGGTTGTACATGGCAGTCCTTTGAGAACGATGGTCCTTGTTCTTCAACCAAACAAGGGCTGCCCAGGCGAACGGCTGAACGCCTGCTTGGCACCGCAGGCGGCACGCTTCCCAGTGGTCATCCACGTCAGCGCCAGCACCTGAAAAGGGCTGCGCCTATCGCCAGTCGCGCGCCGTGGGAGTGTAGCCGACGGCTTCGGCCGGCGCCGCAAAAAGGCCTAAAGATCCGAGACCAGCGCCACCTTCTGCGGGCTGTCGCCTTCCGGCTTGGCCGGCGCCACCACCGGCAGGGGCTGGGCCCGCACGCCGGGCGGCGTGGGGGCGGTGGAGGGCGCACGGCCGGCGATCACCTGCTGCAGGCGCGCGTGCTCTGCCATCACCTTGCCCGCATAGCCGCCGTCGTCCGGCAGGTTGGCCGCACCCACGTAGTATTTGAGGCCGCCTTCGAGCGAGCCCGCCCGCGCGATGCATTCCTGCAGCACCTTGACGCCGACGCGCATGTTGGTCACGGGGTCGAAGGCGGTGAGGGTGCCGCCCGCGCTTTCGTATTTCTCGCCATGTACCCGGGTCATCACTTGCATCAGGCCCTGGGCGCCGACCTGGCTCTGGGCGAAGGGGTTGAAGCTGGACTCGACCGCCACGATGGCCAGGATCAGCGTCGGGTCGAGCTTGGAGCGCTTGCCGAGCTCGAAGGCCTCGGACACCAGGACGCTCAACGGCTCGACCGCCACGCGGTACTTCTTGCTCAGCCAGTAGGCAACCGCGGCCTGCGGCTTCGGCAGTTCATGCGGGCTGGCGGCCGTGGTGCGGTCGATGGCCGTGGGCTCGAGCTCGATGGTGGGTTCGGGCGGGGCCTTGCGCGACTGCAGCCAGCCCATGAGCTGTTCTTCGCCCGACTGGCGCAGGTCCGGCCGCGCGGCCAGCGCCAGCACGGCGAACACCGTGGCGAGCCCGAGCAAGGCAAAGCCGTTGTGGGTCACTTCGAAAAAGCCTTCGGCCACGTCGGACGTGAAAGTCCTCAGCCCTCGGGCTGTGGCAGCAAACGCCTGTTTCATCGCTCTTCCTCCTTCTATGCGGCACCTGGGTCGCAGCGCCGGAAGGCGGTGGTCGAAGGCGGCGGCGCTTTGTGGATTGGTACGAATCAGATACCGCGCGAGAGGGGTTAGAGCGCGGCCGCCTGATTAAGCCGAAAGAATTCGGCAGCGGGTGTAGGACAGAACCCGACCGGCAGATGAGCGGCTCGGGTAGCGCAGATTTTAGGAGGCGCTTAATACCCGGTCAAGCATAAAGAACTGACAAATTATGCTATTTGTAAGCTTTGGAAAGAGCGTGCATCGCCATGCGCTGGCCCATTGAAAAGCTTATTTTGCAATCTCGTGACGGCAGGCCTACGCTGATGTGGCCTGAGGTTTCAGGCGTTTAACCGAGGTCCGGTAACCGGGAGAGATCCATCGAACGGTTCAGAGGCCGAGGCCCCATGGTGGCAATCTCTTGCTGCCAGCATGACTGGAACAATCCAACTTCCGGTCGAGCGAAAAGATGGCATGGGCGTGGCGCCCGCCATCGAGCCCGGAGGCCAGACATCAAGTCAGGCAGCCGGGCTTTCTAGTTTCTGGGAAGCTCCATCGGTTTGGGGCAAACTCGCCCTCCGATGAATGCTGCTTCGCTGAAACAAAACAAGTGGGTGCGGCGGGCGGTGCTGGCCTTGCTGGTGTTGCTCGCGCTCTGGGCTCTCGCCTGGCTCGCCGTCCCGCCGATCGCCAAAAGCCAGATCCAGAAGATCGCCAGCGAGAAATTGGGTCGCCAGGTCACGGTCGGCAAGATCGACTTCAAGCCCTGGACCCTGGAGCTCACGCTCGACGACCTGCGCATCGCGACGGCCGACGGCAGCCGCCCGCAACTGGCTGTCGGGCGCATCTATGCCGACGCCGAACTGCAGTCGATCGTGCGGCTGGCGCCCGTGATCGACGCCATCAGCGTCGATGCCCCCGCCATCCTGTTGACCCAGCGGGCGGACGGCAAATACGACATCGACGACATCCTGGCCAAGCTCGCCAGCGCCCCCGAGACGCCCAAGAGCGAGCCGCCGCGCTTCGCGATCTACAACATCGCCATCACCAACGGGTCGGTCGACTTCGACGACCAGGCCGTCAAGCGCAAGCATGAGTTGCGCAACTTCGTGCTCAAGGTGCCGTTCCTGAGCAACCTCCCTTCGCAGCGGACGATCAAGACCGAGCCCAAGCTGGCTTTCGTGCTCAACGGGAGCGCCTTCGATTCGGCAGCCGCTACCACGCCTTTCGCCGACGATCGCAAGACCGACGCCCAGATCAACTTCAAGGACCTGGACCTGGTGCCCTACCTGGGCTACATCCCCGCAGGCCTGCCGGTCGCCCTGCAGGCCGGCAAACTCGACGCGGACCTGAAGATCGACTTCGTGCAGACGGCCAGCACCGGTCTCAAGATCACCGGAACGGTGGCGGCGCACAGCATCCAACTCGCCGACTCGAAGGCGCGCGACCTGCTTCGCTTCGACTCGCTCAAGCTGGCACTGGCCGATGTGCGCCCGCTGGAGCGCGTGCTGCACCTGAGCGAGGTGGCGCTCGCCGCGCCGCAGCTGGTGTTGGCGCGCGACGCGGCCGGCCGGCTCAACCTGCTGCCCGCCGGCCCGGGCAGCGGCGCAGCCGAGAAGGCGCCACCGCCCGACGCCCCGCCGAACGGCGAGGCCGGCGCCAAACCCGCGGCGGCCGCGGCGCCGGGATGGCGCGTGCAGGTCGACAAGCTGGCCCTGTCCGGCGGCGAGATCGGATGGCGCGACCAGAGCATCCAGCCGGCGGCGGCGATCGACATGAAGCAGCTCCAGATCGACGCCAGCGCCATCGCCTGGCCGATGGAGAAGGCGGCCGTCTTCAGCGGTTCCACCACCGTGGGCGGCGCCGCACTCAAGTTCGGCGGCGAGGCGACCGACAAGGTTGCCAAGGTGCAAGCGAAGGTCGAGGCCCTGCCGCTGTCGCTGGCAGCGCCGTACCTGGCGCAGAGCCTGGAGCCCACGTTGGACGGCAAGCTCAGCGGCCAGATCGACGTCGCCTGGAACCAGCCCGACCTGAAGTTCAAGGCCAACCGAGTCGCGGTCGACGGGCTGGCGCTGACGCAGGCGAAGACGGCACTGGCCAGCGCGGGGCGCTTCGAGCTGGCCGATGCCGAGGTCGACATGACCAAGCACACGCTGAGCATCGCCTCGTTCAGCGCCAAAAGCCCCAAGGTGCTCATCGAGCGCGACAACGAGAAGCGCTGGATGTTCGAGCGCTGGCTCAAGGCGCCGCCAGGCGGCAGCCAGGCCGCGGGCACGGAGGCCAAGGCCGCCGCGCCCAAGGATCCGAAGGCAGCTGCCGCTGATGCCAACACCAAGCCTTGGGAGCTCTCCATCGGCACCGTGGCAGTCGACAACGGGGCGCTGTCCTATTCCGACAAGGCGGGCGCGACGCCGGTGGCCTTCGAAATCAGTGCCCTGAAGGTCAACGCCCAGAAGATCGCGCCCAACACTGCCACCGCCTCGCCGCTGCAGCTGTCCGGGCGCATCGCCGCCGGCCGCGCGGAAGCGGGGCGCTTCGACTACAAGGGCACGGTGGCACTCAAGCCGGTGGCGGCCGAGGGCCGGCTGGAAGTCGCCTCCGTCCCGGCGCACGCCTTCAAGGCCTACTACGCTGACGCGCTCAATATCGACATCCGGCGCGCCTTTGCCAGCTATCTCGGTACGGTCAAGTACAGCACCACGCCTGCCGGCATGAGCGTGAAACTGGCGGGCGACACGGCGCTGGAAGACTTCCGCGCCAACAGCGCGACGCTGACCCAATCGCCTGGCCAGGCCAATCGCAGCAACCAGCTGCTGAGGTGGAAGACCCTGAACCTGCGCGGGCTGCAGGTCAACCTGGTGCCCCAGGCGCCGCTGGCGGTGGACGTGCGCGAAACCACGCTGACCGACTTCTTCGCGCGCGTGATCATCGATCCGACAGGTCGCCTCAATCTGCAGGATCTCACCAAGAAGCCCGGAGAGCCGGCGCCAGCGCCGGCGGGCGAGGCCAGCACGCGGCGCAGCCTCGGCGGCACCACCACGACCACGACCGCCAAGAAACAGGCGGCGCCTTCCGGTAGCGCCCCGGTGTCCGCGGAGGCGATGGTCGGCGGCGCGCCCCCGCCGCCTTCGGCCGCGACCTCCGCGGCGACGGCGAAGGCGCCGGCGCCCGAGAGCGGCGGTCCCGCGCCGATCATCAACTTCGGCCCCATGAACCTGGTCAACGGGCGCATCGACTTCAGTGACCTGTTCGTCAAGCCCAACTACTCGGCCGACCTCAGCGAGCTGACCGGCAAGCTCAGCGCCTTCTCGTCCAAGCCGCAGGGCGACAGGCCGGCGCTGGCCGATCTCGAGCTGCGCGGCAAGGCCCAGCAGACGGCCGCTCTGGAGATCACCGGCAAGCTCAACCCGCTGGCCAAGCCGCTGGAGCTCGACATCACCGCCAAGATGCGCGAGCTCGACCTGCCGCCGCTGTCGCCGTATTCGGTGCGCTACGCCGGCCACGGCATCGAGCGCGGCAAGCTCAGCATGGAAGTGAGCTACAAGATCACGCCAGACGGCCAGCTCACTGCCACCAACAAGTTGGTGCTGAACCAGCTGCAGTTCGGCGAGGAGGTGCAGGGCGCGCCCAACAGCCTGCCGGTGCGCCTCGCCGTCGCCCTGCTGGCTGACCGCAACGGCGTGATCGACATCGACTTCCCCATCAGCGGCTCCCTCAACGATCCGCAGTTCAGCATCGGCCCCTTGATCCTGAAGGCGATCGTCAACCTGATCGCCAAGGCCGCGACCGCGCCCTTCGCACTGCTGACGGGCGGCCTCGGCGGCGGCAGCGGGGAATCGAGCACCGTCACCTTCGCGCCTGGCAGCGCGGCACTGTCGGCCGAGGCGAAACAGGGCCTGGACAAGGTCGCCAAGGCGCTGACCGACCGGCCCGCGCTGCGCATGACGGTGGTGGGCACCTCCAGCCTCGAGCCGGAGCGTGAGGCCTACCAGCGCCAGCGCGTGCGCGACCTCGCCCAGTCCGAGAAGCGCCGCGCGGCAGCGCGCAGCAACCAGAGCGCGGCCGACGTGACGCCGGTCACCGACGCCGAATACCCCGAGCTGCTGGCTGCGGTGTACAAACGCTCCGACCTCAAGACCAAGCCGCGGAACGTGATTGGCCTGGCCAAGGATGTTCCGGTGAAGGAGATGGAAGACCTGCTGATGGCCAGCATCCCGGTCGACGAGGAGTCGATGCGCCAGCTGGCCGTCGAGCGCGGCGCCGCCGTGCGCGACTACCTGCTGGCGCAGAAGCTGCCCAGCGAGCGGCTGTTCCTCGGCGCGGTACGCACCAAGGGCGGAGACGCCAACTGGAAACCCGGAGCGGAACTGAATCTGGCCACCCGCTGACCCCACGCGCCGCAACTCGGCGAAAATGGCGAGGTGCGCCGGCAAATGCCGGCGCCTTCGCTTTCCTCTACAGATCAGGTTTTATTCGCGCAGTGACTTCAACTTCGACCAAGCCCCACGACCTCCAGTCCCTCGACACGATGACGGGCGGCGCCTTCACTGCACCGACCTCGGGGGAGCGCGCCCAGCGCATCCGCGACTGGCTGGCCGGCAATCCGGCGCCCGAGCAGATGCAGGAGGTGTTCAAGGAATTGAGCGGCCGCGACAAGGGCGCCGCACGCCTCCTGCGCGAGAAGCTCGACGAGCTCAAGCGCGCCCGCGGCCAGGAGGCCATCGCCGCCGAATGGGCCCAGAAGGCCGAGGCGCTGCTGGCCCAGCCCAAGCTCAACATTGCCGATGCCCTGGCCTGGCAGCGCGATGCGGCCAAGGCCGGGGCTCCCTTGTCGCGCGAGCCGCTGGCGAGCTTCAAGGCGCGTCTGGCCGAGCGCGTGAAGGGCATCGAGGATCTTCAGCACCGCGCGCAAGTGCATCGCGAAGCGGCCGTGCTGCTGGCGCAGCGCTTCGAGGTGCTGTCGACCAAAGGCTGGCGCGACGCCCAGGCCGCTGAAGAAGCGCTGCGCGCGGACGTGGTGCACTGGCAGCAGCAGGCCGCCGAGATCACGGCCGACGGCAACTGGACCAGCCTGGACGCCAAGTTCGCGCCGCAGCTGGAGTCGTCCAAGGCGCAGTTGCTGGTGGTGTCCGATGCCTTCCACCAGGCGCTGGCGCAGACCGTGGCCGCCGCCGAGGATGCGGCGGCGCCCCTGCCGCCCGTGCCGGTATGGGCCGACGAATTGCGCGTGGCCCGCGGCGGCGCACCCGAAGCGGCGCCTCCCGCCGCGCAGAAGCCACCGGTGCCGAAGGTCGATCCCGAGAAACGGGCTGCCGCCCAGGCCGCCGTGGAGGCCGCGCTCGCCAAGCTCGAGCAGGAAACCGCCGAGGGCCATGGCAAGGCCAGCGCCGGCGCCGCAGCGGCGTTGCGCGCGGTGCTCAAGGAGCACGGCAAGATGGTCGATGCCCCGCTCGAGGCCCGCGTGCATGCAGCCCTGGTCGCCGCCGGCGAGCTCGAAGGCTGGCAGCGCTGGAGCGCCGACAAGGTGCGCGAGGACCTGGTGGCCAAGGCCGAAAGCCTGCTCAAGCGTCCCGAGGGCCAGGCCCTGGGCGGCCGCAAGATGCAGGAGACGCTGCGCAGCCTGCGCGAGCAATGGAAGCAGGCCGACCAGGGCGGCGTGCCCAACCACGCACTGTGGAAGCGCTTCGACGAGGCCTGCAACGAGGCCCACAAGGTGGTGGAGGCCTGGCTCGAGAAGGTGCGCGCCGATGCGGCCGAGCACCGGGCCCAGCGCCTGGCGCTGATCGAGGAGGTCAAGGCGTGGGCCGAGGCGCAGGCCGGCAACACCGACCTCAAGGCCTACAACCGCGCGCTGCACCAGTTCGCGGATCGCTGGCGCGACGCCGGCCATGTGGGCGAAAAGGTGTTCGCCGAGCTGCAGCCCCAGTGGAATGCGGCCTTCGGCATGGCGCGCGCGCCCTTCGAGGTGGCGCAGAAGGCCAGTATCGAGCGCCGCCAGGCCATGATCGCCGAGGCCACGGAGCTCGGCGCCGCGCCGATGCTGCGCATCGATGCCGTCAAGGCCCTGCAGCAGCGCTGGCAGGCCGAGGCGCAGACGGTGCCGCTGGACCGCCGCCAGGAACAAAAACTGTGGGACACCTTCCGCGCCCCGATCGACGAGGCCTTCAACCGGAAGACCGCCGATCGCGAGAAGGCGGCCGCCGCCATGAGCGAGCACGACCGTTACGTGCTCGATGCCTCGAAGGCGCTGGAAGCCGCGAATGCCACCGGGGATGCGCAGAAGATTCGCGCCGCAGTGGCTCGGCTCGAAGGCGCCCTGCGCGGTGAGGCGCCACCGCCCGCACCGAAGGCTGCAGCGGCCGACGGGCCTTCTGTTGGCGCGACCGAGGTCGTGGCGCCCGGTCAGGCGGCCGCCGAGTTCGGCGAGAGCGCCGAGCAGGCGCCCGCGTCGGGCGATGCCGAGGCTTCGCCCCCGTCGGCAGCCGCCGAAGCTGCGGTGCCAACGCCCGACTTGGTGGCGCCTGCCGATGGCGCCGATGCCTCGGCCCGCACCGACGCCGCCGAGGCTGAGGCTCCACCGGCGCCCGCAGCACCGCCCAAGCCGGCCCCCAAGCCCGTGATCGCGGTGCGCGGCGACGACCGGCCCGGCAACAAGAAGGCCGAAGCAGCGCCCATGGGGCGCGGCAACAGCCGCTTCGGCGGCGATCGCCGCGACAGCCGTAGTGGCCCGCCCGGCCGCGCCGGCGACCGAGGAGGCCCGGGCGCCGGCCGCTTCGGCGACCGTCCGCCGCGCGAGGAGCGTGGCCCCCGCCTCGGCGACACCGCCTTCCGCGCCCAGCGCGATGCACTGGAGCGCGCCGAGCAGGCCCTGCGCAAGCTCGCCGCCCAGGCCCACGGCGAGGCGTTGACCCAGGTGCTGGGCGCGTGGGAGCAGCGCGATGCGTCGAAGCTGCCCAGCGTGCAGGAGCTGGGCCGCGCGGTCACGCCCGCCGTGCGCGGGCAGTGGTCGCAGGCCCTGACCTCCGGCCCCTCGGCCAAGGCCGACGATGCCGCCGAGGCCCTGCTTCGGCTGGAGATGGCGGCCGAAGTGCCGACGCCGGCCGAGCAGCTCGACGCGCGTCGCGCCCTGCAGCTGAAACTGCTGACGCGGCGCGGCGATCCCGCCCCGGCGCAGACCTGGGGCCAGGACGCCGGCACAGTGCTGGCGACGGCGCACGACGCCGCTTCGGCGCGCCGCCTGCAGAACGCGCTCAAGGCGCTGCTGCGCAAGTGAGGGAGGAGGGCGCCTAGGCCTGTGGGGCCGGGCGCCTGAAGAACTCGTCGAACAGCGCGACCAGGCCGGGGAATTCCAGCGTCAGCTTCGCGCGGTTCACGAAATAGGCCTCGCAGGCCACGGCGAAGAACTCGCCCGGCGATGTGGCGCCGTAGGCATCGAGCCATGGCGCCTCGCCGCCGAAGCGCTCGGCGACGATCGTTCTCTCGCGGAAATCCTCGTAGGCCGGCTGCAGCACCGCGAACCAGGCGATGCGCGCGGCGCGAGCGCTCGTCGTGCCCGCAAATCCGGCCGGCAGCAGCGGACAGCCGTCGGCCGCGCCGCTCTTCATGTCGATCTTGTGGGCGAACTCGTGGATCACGACGTTGTAGCCCGCGTCCTGCGTGACGCTGCCGGCCAGCACGTCCTGCCAGCTCAGCATCACCGGGCCGCGGTCCATCGCCTCGCCGGCCAGGATCTCGTCGTACTCGTGGACCACGCCGGTCTCGTCGACGGTCTTGCGCCGGGCCACGGCCTCGGAAGGGTGGATGACGATGCCGACGAAATCGTCGTACCAGCGCAGGCCGCCCGTCAGGTGCAGCACCGGCAGCACGGCCTGCGCCGCCACGGCGAGCGCGACCTCGTCGGTGATGACGAAGCCGTGGGCGCCATGGAATTCCTTGTCGCGCAGGAACTCCGCTGCCAGGCGGCGCAGGCGCTCGAGGTCGGTACCGGGTCGATCGGCAAGGAAAGGGTAGCGCGCGAGGGTCGCCCGCCATGCGGGCTCGGGGATCGGGGGCGGAGTGCGCAGGCCGCGCAGCCAACCGAACATCAGCGCAGATCGACGCGTTGCGGGCCTGCGCTCGACAGGCACAGCAGCTGCGCGCGGGCCGGATGGGCCTTGAGGTCCCAGTCGCTCAGCACGAGGCGCTGGAGGCCGTCGCCGAGCGCATGGGCCGCGGGCCGGTGCGTGTGGCCGTGGACCAGCGTCGTCGCGCCGGCCTGCCGCAGCCAGTCGCGCGCGGCATCGGCATCGACATCGGCCCAGACCATGCCGGGGCTGCGCTTGCGGTCCTCGCTCTGCGCGCGCATCGAGCGGGCGAGGGCGCGCCGCTGCGCCAGCGGACGGGCGAGGAAGGCGCCCTGCCAGGCGGGGGTGCGCACCTCGGCCCGGAAGCGCAGGTACTCGGTGTCCTCGAGGCAGAGAAGATCGCCGTGGCTCAGCAGCCAGCGCCGATCATGCAGGGCCAGCACGGTCGGATCGTCGAGCAGCTGCATGCCGCATTGCGCGGCGAAGGCGGCGCCGAGCAGGAAGTCGCGGTTGCCGTGCATGAAGAACAGCGGCCGGCGCGCAGCGGCTTCGCGCAGCACTTCGGCGCATTGCGCCTCGAAGCCGGGCTCGGCTGCCGCATCGTCGCCGACCCAGACCTCGAACAGGTCGCCGAGGATGAAGATCGCGTCCGCCGGCGTGGTCTGCAGGTAGCCGCGCCACGCCTCGAAGGTCGCCGGGTCCGCGGACTGCAGGTGGAGGTCGGAGATGAGGTCGACCGTGCGCCACGCCGCGGGAGCCACGAGCTCGGCGAAAGCCGTCATCTTCAGCCCTTGACGACGGCCTTCTCGATGATCACGTCTTCCAGCGGCACGTCGTCGTGGAAGCCCTTGCGGCCGGTCTTCACGGCCTTGATCTTGTCGACCACTTCCTTGCCGTCGATGACCTTGCCGAACACCGCATAGCCCCAGCCCTGCGCCGACGGCGCGGTGTGGTTGAGGAAACCGTTGTCGGCCACGTTGATGAAGAACTGGGCGGTGGCCGAGTGCGGCGCGCTGGTGCGGGCCATGGCCACGGTGTAGTTGTCGTTCTTCAGGCCGTTGTTGGCCTCGTTCTGGATCTCGGCACCCGTCGGCTTCTGCGACATGCCCGGCTCGAAGCCGCCGCCTTGCACCATGAAGCCGGGGATCACGCGGTGGAACACCGTGTTGTCGTAGTGGCCCTTGGTCACGTAGGCGAGGAAGTTCTCGACCGACTTCGGCGCCTTGTCCTGGTCCAGTTCGAGCGTGATGACGCCCTGGTTCTTGATGTGCAGTTCGACTTGGGGGTTGCTCATGAGGGCTCCTTGTTGATTGCTTACTTCGCCACGGTGGCGGATTGAATGGTGACGCTTTCGAGCGGCACGTCCTGCATGCCGCCCTTGTTGCCCGTGCGCACGGCGCGGATTTTGTCGACGACCTCGGTGCCCGAGACCACCTTGCCGAATACGGTGTAGCCGTGGCCGTCGGGATTGGGGGCGTTGAGCATGGCGTTGTCCTTCACGTTGATGAAGAACTGGGAGGTCGCCGAATTGGGATTGGCGGTGCGCGCCATCGCGATCGTGTACTTGTCGTTCTTCAGGCCGTTGCTCGCTTCCAGCGGGACCGGCGCGCGCGTGGGCTTTTGCTGCAGCTCGGGCGTGAAGCCGCCGCCCTGGATCATGAAGCCGTCGATCACGCGGTGGAACACCGTGCCGTCGTAGTGCTTGTCGCGCACGTACTGCAGGAAGTTCTCGACCGTCTTGGGTGCCTTGTCGGGCGCGAGCTCGACCACGATGTCGCCGGCCGAGGTGGCGAACTTGACGCGCGGCGCGCTCTGCTGCGCCCACGCGGCGCCTGCCAGGCTCAGCGTCGAGACGAGGATGAGTGCCGTGCGACGGGAAAGAATGTGCATGGTGTGGAAGTGGAACGGGCTGAAAGAAAGGCGCCTGGATGGCCGCGCGCCCAAGGGCAGCAGGCTAGCGGCGCACCGGCTTGCGGGCATCGGCCGGCGCTGACGGCAGCGTGGCGCTGCCCGGCGCGCTGAACAGCTGGCGGATCAGCGCGAGCTTGGGCGCGATGCTGGTGTTGCTCGTCTCGAGCTGCTGCGCGCGGCCATAGGACTGACCGGCGAGACGGGCGTAGACGTCGCCCAGGTTCTCGTGCGCTGTGGCGTAGCTCGGATTGAGCTTGATCGCCATCTCCAGCGCCGCGCGCGCCTTGTCGAACTGGCTCTGGGAGGCGTAGAGGGCCGCGAGGTTGTTGTAGGGCTCGGGCAATTCGGGAAAGTCCTGAGTGAGCTGCGTGAAGGCCGTGACCGCCTCGGCCTGCTTGCCCTGCTCGGTCAGGATCACGCCGCGCAGGAAGCGCATCTGCGGGTCGCGTGGTTTGCCGGCGATGTAGGCGTCGGCCTTGGCCAGTGCCTCGGGTGCCTTGCCCTGGCGCAGCAGGGTGTTGACATCGAGGTAGTCGTCGGCGTGCGCCGCAACGGCCGCGAAGGCGAGCAACAGGACCGACAGGAAGCGCGGGATGAAAGAGGGGGAGGGGGCAGCGGCGTGCTTCATGAGCCTCGGGAGATGGGGAGGAACGCGGGCCTCGAAAACACCAGGGAAAATAACGGGACCGGCCGTTTATACTGACGCGGGATTGTAGCCGAGGGGCTCCCTTCATCCTCTCGTTGCCATAGCATCCTCACCCCTGAAAAAATCTCTGTCGTGCGCCCGTTTCGCGTGGGCGCTTCCGGCATTTCCCTTGTCTCATGAGTCTTCGCATCTACAACACGCTGTCGCGTGAACTGGAGGATTTTTCTCCTCTGCAACCCGGACGGGTGCGCATGTACGTGTGCGGGATGACGGTCTACGACTACTGCCATCTCGGGCACGCGCGTTCGATGATTGCCTTCGACGTGGTGCAGCGGTGGCTCAAGATCTCGGGCCTCGAGGTCGAGTACGTGCGCAACATCACCGACATCGACGACAAGATCATCCGTCGCGCGGTGGAAAACGGCGAGAGCATCCGCGCGCTGACCGACCGCATGATCGAGGCCCTGCACGAGGACGCCGACGCGCTGGGCATCGAGCGGCCCACGCACGAGCCGCGTGCCACCGAGTACGTGCCGCAGATGCTGGCGATGATCTCCACGCTGGAGCAGAAGGGTCTGGCCTACCGCTCGACCAACGGCGACGTCAACTACGCGGTGCGCAAGTTCCCCGGCTACGGCAAGCTCAGCGGCAAGTCGCTCGACGAGCTCCATGCCGGCGAGCGCGTGGCCGTGCTGGACGGCAAAGACGACCCGCTCGACCCGGTGCTCTGGAAGAGCGCCAAGCCCACCGAGCCCGAGGAGGTGAAGTGGGCCAGCGAGTTCGGTCCGGGCCGCCCCGGCTGGCACATCGAATGCTCGGCCATGGCCTGCCAGCTGCTCGGCGAAACCGTCGACATCCACGGCGGCGGCATGGACCTGCAGTTTCCCCACCACGAGAACGAGATCGCGCAGAGCGAGGGTGCCAACGGCAAGCCCCTGGCCCGCACCTGGATGCACAACGGCTTCATCAACATCGACGACGAGAAGATGTCCAAGAGCCTGGGCAACTTCTTCCTCATTCGCGACGTGCTGAAGGAGTTCGATGCCGAGACCGTCCGCTTCTTCGTCGTGCGCGCGCACTACCGCAGCCCGCTCAACTACAGCGACGTGCACCTGGACGACGCACGTGCCTCGCTCAGGCGGCTCTACACGGCGTTGCACCTGGTGGCGCCGGCCGAGGTCGCGATCGACTGGACCGAGCCCCATCCCGCGCGCTTCAAGGCCGCGATGGACGAGGACTTCGGCACGCCCGAGGCGGTGGCCGTGCTCTTCGACCTGGCCGGGGAAGTGAACCGCAAGAAATCGGCCCAGGCCGCCGGCCTCCTGAAGGCGCTGGGCGCCTGCATCGGCCTGCTGCAGGCCGATCCCGAGGCCTTCCTGCAGGCCGGCAGCACCCTCGACGATGCCTCGATCCAGGCCCTGATCGCGCGACGCGCCCAAGCCAAGGCGGCCAAGAACTTCGCCGAGGCGGATCGCATCCGCAGCGAGCTGCTGGCCCAGGGCATCGTGCTCAAGGACTCGCCGACCGGCACCACCTGGACCACCGTCAAGTGAGGGCATGAGAACAACAATGCCTCCCGCCAAGAAGTCCCCCCTCATCGAAATCCACACGCCGCCCTACTGGGAAGAGGCCTGCAAGTACCTGGCGCGGAAGGACCGCGTCATGAAGCGGCTGATCCCGCAATTCGGCGACGCCTGCCTGGAGTCGCGTGGCGACGCCTTCACCACGCTGGCGCGCAGCATCGTGGGCCAGCAGATCTCGGTGAAGGCCGCCCAATCGGTGTGGGACCGCTTCGCCGAGCTGCCGCGCAAAATGACGCCGGCGAACGTGCTCAAGCTCAAGGTCGACGACATGCGCTCGGCTGGCCTGTCGGCGCGCAAGGTCGAGTACCTGGTCGATCTGGCGCTGAATTTCGACTCCGGCACCGTCCACGTCGATGCCTGGAAAGACATGTCCGACGAGATGATCATCGCGGAGCTGGTCGCGATCCGCGGCATCGGCCGCTGGACCGCCGAGATGTTCCTGATCTTCCACCTCATGCGGCCCAACGTGCTGCCGCTGGACGATGCCGGGCTGATCACGGGCATCAGCCGCAGCTATTTCTCGGGCGATCCGGTCAGCCGCAGCGATGCGCGCGAGGTCGCCGTCGCCTGGGCCCCATACTGCAGCGTCGCGACTTGGTATATTTGGCGATCGCTCGACCCCCTGCCGGTGGTCGCATACTGACAAGAGGAGAAGACGTTGGCGAAACGAACCTTTCTCGACTTCGAGCAGCCCGTCGCGGAGCTCGAATCCAAGATTGAAGAGCTGCGCTATGTGCAGACCGAGTCGGCGGTCGACATCTCGGAAGAGATCGACCAGCTCGGCAAGAAGAGCCTTCAGCTCACCAAGGAAATCTACAGCGACCTGACGCCCTGGCAGATCACCAAGATCGCCCGGCATCCGGAGCGCCCCTACACGCTGGACTACGTCCACGAGATCTTCACCGACTTCGTCGAGCTGCACGGCGACCGCCATTTCGCGGACGACCTCTCGATCGTCGGCGGCCTGGCGCGTTTCAACGGTACGCCCTGCATGGTGCTGGGCCACCAGAAGGGCCGCGACACCAAGGAGCGCACAGCGCGCAACTTCGGCATGAGCAAGCCCGAGGGCTACCGCAAGGCGCTGCGGCTCATGAAGACGGCCGAGAAGTTCAAGCTGCCGGTCTTCACCTTCGTCGACACGCCGGGCGCCTACCCGGGCATCGATGCCGAGGAGCGCGGCCAGTCCGAGGCCATCGGCCGCAACATCTTCGAGATGGCGCAACTCGAGGTGCCGGTGATCGTCACCATCATCGGCGAGGGCGGCTCCGGCGGCGCGCTGGCCATCTCTGTCGGCGACCAGGTGCTGATGCTGCAGTACTCGGTCTACTCGGTGATCAGCCCCGAAGGCTGCGCCTCCATACTCTGGAAGACCAGCGACAAGGCCCAGGAAGCGGCCGACGCGCTGGGCATCACCGCCCACCGCCTCAAGGCCCTGGGCCTGGTCGACAAGATCGTCAACGAGCCCGTCGGCGGCGCGCACCGCGACCATCGCCAGATGGCCGCCTTCCTCAAGCGCGCGCTTAACGATGCCTTCCGCCAGGTCGCCGATCTGCGGCCCAAGGAGCTGCTCGACCGCCGCTACGAGCGTCTGCAGAGCTACGGCCGCTTCGCCGACACCAAGGCCGAGAGCGCCAAGTAGCCCTTCGCGGGCTGCCTGCAGCCCGCCAATCCCCGATGGAGAATCCCGCCGCCCTCGCGCTAGCGTCCTGGGCGGCGCCGCTGCCGCTGGGCATCGCCTACAGCGGCGGGGCCGACTCCACCGCGCTGCTGCACGCCGCCGCGAGCCGCTGGCCTGGACAGGTGCAGGCGCTCCATGTGCATCACGGCCTGCAACCGGCGGCCGACGACTTTGAAGTCCATTGCCGCGCGACCTGCGAGGCCTTGGGCGTGCCGCTGCACGTGGGCCACGTGGACGCGCGGCATGCGCCCGGCGAGAGTCCCGAAGACGCGGCGCGCCGGGCGCGGTATGTGACGCTGGCGGCCGTGGCCCGGGTGCATGGGCTGGGCGATATTGCACTGGCCCAGCATGCCGACGACCAGGTCGAGACGATGCTCATCGCGCTCAGCCGCGGCGCCGGCCTCGACGGCCTAGCCGGCATGCCGCGGCAGATGCAGCGGCATGGCGTGAACTTCCATCGGCCGCTGCTGGAAGTGCAGGCCGTGGCGCTGCGCGAATGGATCGCCGGGAGCGGAACCGCCCACATCGACGACCCCAGCAACGCCGACCTGCGCTATACGCGCAACCGGATCCGGCTGCAGCTGCTGCCGGCGCTCGCCGCGACGCTGCCGCAGTTCCGCGAGACCTTCGCGCGCTCGGCGCGCAACGCCGCCAAGGCCTCGCGGCTGCTGGTCGAGGTCGCCGCTTCGGACAGCGCGGCCGCAGGCTCGCCGCCCGCGCTGGAAGCCCTGCGCAGCTTGCCGCGCGGGCGGCTCGCCAACGTGCTGCGCCATTGGCTCAAGCGCGAGCACGACGCGGTGCCCAGCGAGGCCCAGCTCGAACAGCTGCTCGACCAGATCGAGGCCTGCAGCACCCGCGGCCACCGCATCCGCCTCAAGGTTGCGGACGGTTACGTCCAGCGGGAGGGCGACATTCTGCGTTGGTACAATGCCCGGCCTCCGTCGCAGCCTGCAGCCTTGCGCTGAAGCAGGCACCCCAGGCTTACGACAGGGCCCCCGGACGCCGGCACTGCGGCAGGCATCCGAATCCTTCTCCTTGACTTCACCCATGGCATTGATCGTTCACAAATACGGCGGCACGTCGATGGGCTCGACCGAGCGCATCCGAAATGTCGCCAAGCGCGTCGCCAAGTGGGCGCGCGCCGGCCACCAGATGGTGGTGGTCCCGAGCGCCATGAGCGGCGAGACCAATCGCCTGCTCGGCCTCGCCAAAGAGCTGGCACCCGGCAAGGTCGACGACGACCACAACCGAGAGCTCGACATGCTCGCGGCCACCGGCGAGCAGGCCTCGTCGGCGCTGCTGGCGATCGCGCTGCAGGCCGAGGGCATGCAGGCCGTCAGCTACGCCGGCTGGCAGGTGCAGGTGAGGACCGACAGCGCCTTCACCAAGGCTCGCATCGAGAGCATCGAAGACGAGCGCGTGCGCGCCGACCTCGATGCGGGCAAGGTGGTGGTCATCACCGGCTTCCAGGGCGTGGACGACGCCGGCAACATCACCACGCTGGGCCGCGGCGGCAGCGACACCTCGGCGGTCGCGATCGCGGCGGCGATGAAGGCGCACGAGTGCCTGATCTACACCGACGTCGACGGCGTCTACACCACCGACCCGCGTGTCGAGCCCGATGCGCGCCGCCTCACCACCGTGAGCTTCGAGGAGATGCTCGAGATGGCGAGCCTGGGCTCCAAGGTGCTGCAGATTCGCTCGGTCGAGTTCGCCGGCAAGTACAAGGTGCCGCTGCGGGTGCTGTCCAGCTTCACGCCCTGGGACATCGACATCAAGGAAGAGGCCCGCTCGGGCACCCTGATCACATTCGAGGAAGACGAAAACATGGAACAAGCCGTCGTATCCGGCATCGCGTTCAACCGTGACGAAGCCAAGATCTCCGTGCTCGGCGTGCCCGACAAGCCGGGCATCGCGTACCACATCCTGGGCGCCGTGGCCGATGCCAACGTCGAGGTCGACGTCATCATCCAGAACCTGAGCAAGGACGGCCGCACCGACTTCAGCTTCACGGTCCACCGCAACGACTACGCCAAGACCGTCGACCTGCTCAAGGAAAAGGTGCTGCCCACCCTGGGCGCGGCCGACATCGTCGGCGACACCAAGATCTGCAAGGTCAGCATCGTCGGCATCGGCATGCGCAGCCACGTGGGCGTGGCCAGCAAGATGTTCCGCGTGCTGAGCGAGGAGGGCATCAACATCCAGATGATCTCCACCAGCGAGATCAAGACCTCGGTCGTGATCGACGAGAAGTACATGGAGCTCGCCGTGCGCGCGCTGCACAAGGCCTTCGATCTCGATCAACCGGCCTCTTAAGCTGGCATAATCGCTTTTTGCTGGAAACGTGACCGAGTGGCCGAAGGTGCTCCCCTGCTAAGGGAGTATGGGGTGTAGAGCCTCATCGAGGGTTCGAATCCCTCCGTTTCCGCCAGGATCCAAATGAGAAAAGCCGTTGTGACCCAACGGCTTTTTTCATTTCTGGCGCCGCCATGGTCCCCTCATTGCAGTCGCTTCAAGCCTCCCGCTCCTCGATCCAGTGGGTGCCGTCGCCGTAGGTCTCGTTGCCTGCCGCCATGATCTGCTCAAGGGTGCGGCGGTTGTCGAAAGTGTCCGGATGCCACAGCCCGCCGCCAGGGTGCGCCGGCACACCCTCGACGGTGAGCTGTTCATCGTCCTTTGCAATCCCATCGGACCAACGCAGTCGGATCTCTTTCAATTTGGCCTTCCCGGGGGGGTCCTATAGATCGATGATACGGCGCAGGATGTTGAACGGGTACAAGGCTCCTCGAGCAGCTGTCTGCGGGTTCTTCGGCGCTTCGTCCCGTCAAGGGCGGCTCCTCGATGCCGCCGACTTGTCGCGATCGATCGGACATGAAAAAGCCGCCTCGATGGGCGGCTTTCGATTGTTTGGCCGTGGGCACTTACGCGGTCCACGTTACGGCATGTTCACTTGCAGGAGCCACCTTGTGTTTTTCTCGTCGTGGTAGCTCTTGTTCGACGTGCCGTTGTGAGATCCGGCTTTGCCTGCGCAGGCATTTGCTCAGAAACTTGAGCAAGGGCGGAGTGTACCACGCCCGGTGAGACGCCCTTCCAGGGAAGCGCTCGCCGTACATCCGTAGTACACGCAATGACGGAATGGGGTCATACTGGCCTCACGCCGTCCCTAGCGTCTTGACAACTCGCTTCCGACCCCAGTATTGCTCCTCGGGTGCCCCAGAGGAGCCATCGCGGAGCAAGATCGTGTTAATACGCCTTCCCAGCCGTCCAGCATCAGCTCAGATGCCGATGCATCTTCTCCACATGCTGGGGTTGAGCGTATTGCCGCTATGCGTCACCGGACTGGCCGACATCGAGAGGGTGGCAAGGCTCCAGACGGCCGGTCTGGTGACGGCGACGCTGCCGAAGTGGCGCGACAGCTGCCGGGCTGTCTGGGCCACTGTTCATTCGATCACGCCTCGTGGCTACAGGGCGTTGGGGCGGTTCAAACTGGCCGAGGCGGCGAACGCAAGCTCACTCGAGGCTTGAGCGCGGCGCAAGGAATCGTGCGAGCGATTCAGGCTGCCATCGTGGCCTTGGAGGGCGCGGTCAGGGCCATGAGCACATCCGCGTACCAGGCGCAGTTGAGCCCAAGCGATTCGTCCTGCACGAGGTCGCGTGTTCGCATGTCCATGCGCGTGGAATGCACCCCCAGCAATTGCCAAGGCAACTGCGATCTGTCCGCGCTCGGATGGTGGATGCGCCGCAGCACCGGGGCACCGCTGCTGCCTCGATGGGTGCGGGCATCGGTCAGAAAATAGCCCTGCTGCTGGAAGCGCACGCCGAATGCCGAGGCAATGGATGCACTGCGCACCACGGGCAGATGATGCACCGTGTCATGGAAGCCCAGCGGGAAGCCGACGATGACCAGCGCATCTCCGACCTCGGCCACGCCACCCGAAGGTTCGAGGTGCTCGGGGCCGAACGCATGCAGGATGCAGGGGTCGGGCAAGTAACTGACGTCGATCTCGATGGCGGCCACATCCACGTCGCCGGCGGTGTCGGCTGCCTGGCGCCATTGGCTCAGGCCCCCGCGATACAGCGGCACCGAAACGGCCGCGTAGCGCGTCAGATCGAGCTTGTCGGTATGCACCTCGATCTCGATGCGGTCGGGGTAGTGGCTGCTCGTTTCATCGGCAAGGACATGCCGGCTGGTGACCAGGAACAGCCGCCCCTCGCGGCGAAAGAAAAAGCCGCTGGCGCCGGACAGGGAGCAGGGCCCTTGGAAGGTGCTGACGCGCGTCGTGGTCAGGAGCGCCGCTTCGGTGGCAGTGCGCGGCGCGGCTGGCGCCGTGCCGGCGAGCACCGCGCGCATGCGGGCAATCTCGCGCTCGAAGGTGGAAAGGACCTGATCGAAAAGGGGAACGTGCTGCATCACCGTGCGCGCGGCCTCGGCATGCGCCTCGAACGAACGCACCAGGTGACCATGGGAGGCGACCGGCAGTGCCTCCAGCAGCGCGGGAAGGAGAGCGTCGATCGCCATCAAGCTCCCTTTGAGTTCGCAGATGCGCTCGCTGGCATCTTGAAGGGTCTTCATGATCGCGTGCGCCTTCCAAAAAAAGAAACGCGGTCAAGCCGCGTTCTCGAGATAGGGGCTGCCGCGGATATCGCCAGGGTCTGCGCGACGATCGGGAGCAGCGCGAATGCTGGAGGACTGAATCCCCCTCGGCGTCATGCTGGTTTAGCGCAGTGTACGCCGGATCGACATCCGCGCGCCCGCAGGATCAGGCCACGCGCTCCTCGATCCAGCGCGTGCCCGCGCATGGGCCTCGTTGCCCGGCCTGCATGGCCTGCAAGCTCAACCCCCCGGCCAACGCCCAAAGCGCTCGTAAATCGCCGACTTGAGCCTCTTGATCTCCATCAGCGCATCCAGCTTCGGTGCCTCCTTGCCCGAGAGGATCGGCGCGACATGGCCTGCGATGTCCCTGCAGGCCTGCGCGTCGCAGGCGCAGCGTGCGAGCTGCTTCTGGCGTTCGGGAAGGCTCAGCTGCGCGAAATCCTGCATCAGGGATTCGCTGACGCGCAAAGAGGCCGCGGCGGCCGCCAGGCTCATCTGGATGGCGGCGCGCAGGCGGTTGCCGAAGTCGTTCTCCTCCTGGATGCGCGATTCGGCTTCCTGCCTTGCCGGCGTCAGGCAGCCGATGTCCGTGGGTGCGAAGTAGGGGACCGCCGCCGCCATCGGACTGCGGCCGGCAATGATTTCTTCGACCAGGGCGCGTGCCTTCTCAACTGTTTCAAGATCCGGTGATTCCATGTCCAGTCCTCGAAGTCTTCAACGTCGTTTCGAATCTGTCGAAGTGTCGTTGTTGCGAGGGAGGCCAGGTGTGGAGATCGCCAGAAATGCACGCACGCTGTTAAATCGTCGACGCTTCCGCCATGCGCACCGCGGGCGGGGCATTGCGGCGCCGAGCTGCATTGATACTTTTTACTTCGGAGCCCATGACCCATCACCGGCGATGCGATCGGGCGCCGCCGAAAAAAAGAGACCCGCCGAAGCGGGTCAAGGTCGGCCCTTCACAGATGAGGAACGGAGGGGCCAGGGCCGACAAGAGCCAATGTAGTCCCCGAATTGGGAGCGATCTGGGAGAAGGCCTTGCAAGGCGCCTTGCAAGCGCATGCAGCGCCTTTCTCAGCGGGCGGCAGCCCGCGCTCCAAGCATGCCGCTCGCGATGGACTGCGCGGTGTTGATGGAATCCGTGAGCCCCAGGTGACCGTGGCCGACCGCCAGCCAGAGCCCGGGCCGCCCGGCCGCCGGGCCGATGACCGGCACCGAGTCGGGCATGCAGGGGCGGTGGCCCATCCATTGCGTGGTCTGCAGGTCGTCCAGGCCTTCGAAGGTCTCGCGCGCGATGCGCTCCAGGATCGCGGCGCGACGCGGATCGGGCGGGTGCTCGAGGCCGCCGATCTCCACCGTGCCGCCCACGCGCAGGCCGTCTTCCATCGGCGTGACGAAGATCTTGCGATCGGCCAGCACCACTGTGCGCGAGACGGTGTCGCGTCCGCCCTGGAACTGCACGTGGTAGCCGCGCTGGCTCTCCAGCGCCAGCCGCAAGCCCAGCGGGTCCAGCAGCCGGCGCGACCAGGCACCGGCGGCCACCACCACCTGGTCGAAGCTGTCCTCGGCGCCATCGGCCGCGCCCGCCGTGGCGAGGCGCCAGCGCCCACCGTCCAGCGGCGTCATCGCGCGCACCTCCTCGCGCCGCAGCCGGCCGCCGCGCGCGGTGAAGGCACGCACCATCGCCTGCACATAGCGGAAAGGATTGACGATGGTCGCGTGGTCGGCCACGAACACCCCGATGCGGTAGCGCTCGCCCACGCGCGGCTCCAGCGCCAGGATGCCGTCGCGGTCCAGCTGCTGGAACGGGTAGCCGTAGTGCTGCCGCATGCGCCAGCCGTCGGCGTCCTTCGCCAGGGCGCGTGCATCGGGGTACAGGTGCAGGTGGCCGCGCCGCACGAAGAGCTCGGGCACGCCGAGCTCGCGCGCCAGCGCTTCGTGGCGGTCGAGGGCGCCCGTGTGCAGCGCGGCCAGCTTGGCGGCCGAGAGCGCGACCCGCGAGGGCTGGGCGGAGGCGACGAAGCGCATCAGCCACGGCGCCGCCTTCGGCAGGTAGGACAGGGGCAGATGCAGCGGGCTCTCCTCGTCCAGCAGCATGCGCGGCACCGAAGAGAGGATGCCGGGCATGGCCAGCGGGGCCACCGAGCCCGGGCTGATGGCGCCCGAGTTGCCGTAGCTGCAGCCGCGGCCGGGCTCGTCGCGGTCGATCAGCGTGACGGCCGCGCCGCGCTTGCGCAGCGCCAGCGCGATGCAGCTGCCGACCACGCCGGCGCCGACGACGGCGACCCGCGGTTCAGACGACGGCATGGGAGCCGGAGCGCCGGCGCCTGGCCGACACGAACAGCTCGCGCGCCGGATGGCCGGAGGTGTCGTTGCCGGGCAGCGGGGCCGGGAGCAGGGCGATCAGAAAGAGGACTTGCAGCATGAGGGCTTTGCGGGGGAAGGGCGCACTGTATTACGTGCCCTATCGTTTATCAATACGATGTATTGCAATGCAATAATGACGGACCCACTCGAGAGGCACGCATGCCCCGCGCCAGATCCATCGCAGCCGCCCCCGCGCGCAAGGCGCGCAAGCCGGACGCCGGCCTGGACAGCTCGCTCTTCATCGCATCGATCGCCAAGTGCTTCCAGGTGCTGGAGGCGCTCAATGCGGCAGGGCGCGCGGTCGCGCTGACCGAGCTGGCGGCGCTGGCGCAGCTGGACCGCAGTGCGGTGCAGCGCGTCACACACACCCTGCATGCGCTCGGCTATCTGCGCCAGCATCCGCTCACGCGGGCCTTCACGCTGTCGGGCCGGATGCTGGAATTCGGCCACACGGTGCTCGCGACCGACCGGCTGCGCGAGAAGGCGAGCCCGCACCTGGAGGCGCTGAACCGCAAGACCGGCGAGACGGTCAACCTCACGGAGATGGAGGGGCCGGAGATCGTCTACGTCGTGCGCTTTCCCAGCCTGCACGCGGTGAGCGTCGACCTGCACGTGGGCTCGCGGCTGCCGGTGTACTGCAGCGCGGCCGGCCGCGCGATCCTGTCGAGGCTCGACGAAGCCGAGGCGATGGCGATGCTGGGGGCCATGAAGCGCACGTCGATGACCAAGCGGACGGTGACCGATCTGCAGGGCCTGCGCGCCGCGCTGGCGAGGGCGCGCGAACTGGGCTATGCGCTGAACGACCAGGAGACCTTCGTGGGGGACATTTCGATCGCTGCGGCGCTGACCAATCGCGTCGGGGAGCCGGTCGGCGCCATCAACATCGCGGTCCCTTCGCCGCGCTGGCAGCTGGCGGAGGTGCTGCGGCGCCTGGTGCCGCAGCTGCTGAAGACGGCGCGCGAGATCAATCGGGAACTGGCCGACCTCTGAAGAGGGGCCGGCCGTGCGGTCTCAGCGGGTGCGCGCGTCCTTGCAGGTGTCGATCAGCGCGATCGAGCGCTCGACGCGCAGCGCGATCTCGTCATGCAGTGCCTTCGGTGCCCGGCTGGTGGCCAGCACGAGCAGGATGCCGGTGCCGATCGCTGAAAGAAGGCCGGTCATCAGCTCGGAAGAAGTCAAGACGTCCATCTGGGGATCCTTGGAGTAGGTGACGGCTCGGGGTGAGCAGGCACGCAGTCTCCCACCTGCCCCCACGACCTCTCAATACGCCATTCGGAGGAGAGACGAAGGTCGGAGGACGTAGAAGATGCGGCGCTGTCCTACACCACGACCAGCCCGTCCAGTGATTGATCGGCGGGAGGCACCGCGAGCTCCATGCCGCGCAGGGTCTTGACCAGCAGCTGCGCGATCATCAGGTTGCGATGGCGCTTGCTGTCGGCGGGGATCACGTGCCAGGGCGCGTGCCTGCTGGAAGTGGCGGCCAGCGCCTGTTCGTAGGCGTGCTGGTAGGCCGCCCACTTCTTGCGCACATCCAGATCGCTGCGCTGGAATTTCCAGCGCTTGGCCGGCTCGTCGATGCGCGCCTGCAGGCGTTCGCGCTGCGCCTGCTTGCTGATGTGCAGCATGCACTTGACGACCACCGTGCCGGTCTCGGCGAGCAGGCGCTCGAAGTCCTGGATCTGCGCGTAGCGGCGCCGCAGCTCGGCCTTGTCGATCCAGCCTTCGACCCAGGGCACCAGCACGTCCTCGTAATGGCTGCGGTTCCACACCATGATCTCGCCGCTGCGCGGCACGTTGGCGTGGCAGCGCCACAGGTAGTCGCGGGCGCGTTCGTCATCGTTCGGTGCCTTGAAGGCCGTCACGCGCACGCCCAGCGGCGAGGTGCGCGAGAACACCCACCGGATGGTGCCGTCCTTGCCGCTGGTGTCCATGCCCTGCAGCACCAGGAGCACCTTGCGCCGGCCCTCGGCATGCAGCAGGTTCTGCAGCTCGTCGAGCTCGCCGGCCAGCTGTTCGAGCCGATCCCGCTGGGCCTGCTCGTCGCCTTCCAGAAAGGGCGAGTCGGCAGGGTCGATGCTCGCGAGGCTGAACTTGCCGCCCTCGACGCGGTACTTCTTGAAGCTGGCCATGCGCGGACTCCTTTGTCGCAACGAGCCCGAGGGTAAGCGATGTTCAGTCTTCGTCGGGATCCAGCGATGCGCTCCAGCGCTTGTCCCAATCGACATGCCGGGCCTGGTCGAGCTCGCGCCGGTCGCGCTTGGTGGGCCGTCCCTGCACGATGCTGAGCGCCGGTTCGCTGCCCATGCGCCGCTGCTCGCGCGCGGCCGCCTGCGCAGCCAGGCTCTCGGGCGTTTCCTCGTAGAGCTGCTGCGCCACCGGCGCCGGCCCGCGCTGGCCGCTGAGCCCGCGCACCCGCACGATGCGGTCGACCCCGCCGCCGACCCGCATCCCGACCAGGTCGCCGGCCTTCACTTCGCGCGAGGCCTTGGCAACCTCGCCGTTGATCTGCACGCGGTTCTTGCCGATCTCCTCGGCGGCCAGGGTGCGCGTCTTGTAGAAGCGTGCGGCCCAGAGCCATTTGTCGATGCGCAGGCGGTCCATGTCCCGTGTGAGTGGTTTCAGCGATTGTCGCCGGCCAGCGGCAGCCGTACGACGGCATCGAGCCCGTGGCGTTGTCCGCCGCCTTCCCGGTTGTCGAGCGCGATGCTTCCGCCCAGCGCGAGCACGATCTCCCGGCAGATCGCCAGCCCCAGCCCCGAGCCGCTGGCCACGTCGCCGGCCGCGAAGGGCGCGAACAGGCGTTGGCGCAATTCGTCCGAGATGCCGGGGCCCTGGTCGCTGACGACGAAGACCGCGCTCTCGCCCTCGGCCCGCACGCCCACCCGCAGCGCGCCGCCGCGCGGGCTGTGCTTGATGGCGTTGTGCAGCAGGTTGCGCGCCAGTTCCTGCAGCATCCAGCGATGGGCGCGCACCAGCATCGGCGCGGCGCCAACCGAAAGCTCGACGTCCAGTGCCTTGTCGGCCATCAGCGGCGACAAGTCGAGCGCGAGCTGGCGCACGGTCTCGCCGAGGTCCAGCACCTGCCACTCGGGCTGCTGGCGCAACTGCTCGACCTTGGCCAGCGACAGCATCTGGTTGGCCACCGTGGTGGCGCGTTCCACCGTGTCGCTGATCTCGGTGAGCGCCTGGCCGGTCGCCACGTCGCCGCGGCGCGCCGACTGCACCTGGGCCTTGAGCACCGCCAGCGGCGTGCGCAGCTGGTGCGCGCTGTCGCGCACGAAGCGCTTCTGGTGGTCCAGCAGGCGCTGCAGCCGGCCCATGACCTGGGTGGTGGCGTCGACCAGCGGGCGCAGCTCGCGCGGCGTGTCGGGCGCGTCGATGGGCGAGAGGTCGTCGGCTGCGCGCGCCTCGATCAGCTCGCCCAGGTGGCGCACCGGCCGGGTCGCACGCTGCACCACGAACACCGTCACTGCGGCGATCACGCCCAGCAGCACCAGCTGCCGCCAGAGCATGTCGACGAGCAGCTTGCGCACCAGCGTTTCGCGCAGCTCCAGCGTCTCGGCCACCTGCACCACGGCCATGCCGCGCCCGCGTGCGCTCGCCACCGGCTGCAGCAACACGGCCATGCGCACCGGCTGCTCGCGGAAGCGCGCATCGTAGAAGTCGACCAGCGCCGCGTAGGGCGGCCGGTCGGGCAGCCTGCCGTGCCAGAAGGGCAGCTCGGCGAAGCCGGAGATCATCTCGCCGCCGAGCGTGGAGACGCGGTAGAAGATCTTGCTCTGGTTGTCGGCCTCGAAGGCCTCCAGCGCGGAGTAGGGGACGATGGCGCGCAGCGAGGCCTTCTCGTCGTAGCCCTCGACGTCGAGCTGCTCGCCGATGGTCTTGGCCGAGGCGAGCAGGGTGCGGTCGTAGGCGGTGGTGGCGGCCGCGAGGCTCTGCCGGTACAGGCTCACGCTGTTGATCACGATGAACAGCGCGACCGGCGCCAGGATGCCGGTGAGCAGCCTGGCGCGCAGCGAGACGGCGCGCATCACGGCTCTTCGCGCAGCAGGTAGCCGAGGCCGCGCAAGGTCATCAAGGCCGCCCCGGTGCCGGCCAGCTTCTTGCGCAGCCGATACACCACCACCTCGATCGCCTCGTACTGCACCTCGCTCTCGCCGGGAAAGACCAGCTCGAACAGGCGCTCCTTGGCCACCGCGTGGCCCGGCTTCACCATCAGCGCCTTCAGCAGGGCGAGCTCGCGCGGCGTGAGTTCCAGCACCTCGGCGCGGTGGTAGATGGCGCCGTTGTCGGGCTCGTAGCGCAGGCTGCCGATCTGCTGCGGGTTGTTCGCGGCCTCCGGTCCGGCGCTCTGGTGGCGCCGGTGCAGCGCGCGAATGCGCGCCTCCAGCTCGTCGAGGTCGAAGGGCTTGGGCAGGTAGTCGTCGGCACCGGTGTTGAGGCCCACCACGCGATCGCCCACGGTGCCGCGCGCGGTCAGCAGCAGCACCGGCGTGCGCAGGCCTTCGGCGCGCGCCTGCGCCAGCACCTGCAGCCCGTCGACGTTGGGCAGGCTCAGGTCCAGCGCGACCACGTCGGGCTCCAGCGCGCGCCATTGCGACAGCGCCTGCGCGCCGTCGCCGCACAGGCGCACGTCGATCATGCGGCGGCCGAGGGTGCGCTGCAGGGTGGTTTGCATCGAGGGGTCGTCTTCGACTAACAGCAGCTTCATGGCCGGTACTTCGGTGTTTTCCCCAGTGCGCAGGACAGCCAACTGACAGCGGGCGCGCGCATCATAGCGGCGTTCCAGCCTTCCAGATCCCCAAGGAGACATGCATGCGTCGAGATACCTTCCTGAAGTCCATGGCCGCGCTGGCCGCCACCGGAGCCCTGCCGCTGTCGGCCTGGGCCGCACCCAACGTCAAGATGATGATTCCGGCCAATCCAGGCGGTGGCTGGGACACCACGGGCCGTGCACTCGGCAAGGCCATGACCGACGGCAAGCTGGCCGACACGGTCACCTACGACAACAAGGGCGGCGCCGCCGGCGCGCTGGGCCTGGCGCAGTTCGTCAACGGCTCCAAGGGTGACCCGAATGCGCTGATGGTGATGGGCGCCGTGATGCTGGGCGGCATCATCACCGGCAAGCCGCCGGTGAACCTCTCGCAGGCCACGCCGCTGGCGCGCCTGACCAGCGAATACAACGTGTTCGTGCTGCCGGCCAGCTCGCCCCTGAAGACCATGAAGGACGTCGTCGAGCAGCTCAAGAAGGACCCGGGCAGCGTCAAGTGGGGCGGCGGCTCGCGCGGCTCCACCGAGCACATCGCGGCGGCCATGATCGCGCAGAAGGTCGGTGCCGATCCCTCCAAGATCAACTACGTGGCCTTCCGCGGAGGCGGCGAAGCCACCGCGGCCATCCTGGGCGGCAACGTCACGGTCGGCGGCAGCGGCTACAGCGAGTTCGCGCCGTACATCGCCGACGGCAAGATGCGCGCAATCGCCGTCACCTCGGCGCAGCGCCTGCCGGGCATCAACGTGCCCACGCTCAAGGAGCAGGGCATCGACGTCGAGATCGGCAACTGGCGCGGCGTCTACGGCGCCCCCGGCATCACCCCCGAACAGCGCAAGGCGCTGACCGACCTGGTGCTCGCCGCGCTCAAGACGCCGGCCTGGGCCGATGCGATGAAGAAGAACGACTGGACGCCCGCCGTCCTGTCGGGCGACGCCTTCGCCAAGTTCGTGGACGAGGAGTTCGCGAGCCTGCGCGCGACCATGGTCAAGTCCGGCATGGTCTGACGCGCTGGGTGTAGCGCGAGCGTGCGGGAGTGCGGCGTGGTGGCCGCGCTCCCTTCTTTCCCCGATCACACGCGAGGTCCAGAACAATGTCCAACATCGACCCCACCTCGAGTGGGCACGTGCCACTCGAGCCCCAATCGCGGCCGCACCCGGTCTGGCCGCAGACTCTTGTCGGCGCCGGCATTCTCCTCACCGGCCTGGCCCTGGCCTACGGCGCGGTCGGCATCTCGTCGGAAGCGGGCTACGGCGGCGTCGGCCCCAACTTCCTGCCCTGGCTGGTGTCGGTGGCGCTCACGCTCTGCGGTGCCTGGATCGTCTGGGAATCGCGCACCGGCGGCTTCCGCCAGATGGATGCGCCCTCGGACGAGCCCGCCTACTGGAGCGGCCTGGTCTGGGTCTCGGCCGGCCTGCTGCTCAACGCGGCGCTGATCACCACCATCGGCTTCATCCTGAGCTGCACGCTGTGCTACCTGCTCGCGGTCCAGGGGCTGCGGCGCTCGAAGGGGCAGGCCGGCGTCAATTCGCCGCGCACCTGGCTCATCGACGTCGTGACGGGCCTGCTGATCTCGGCGCCGGTCTTCTGGATGTTCACCAAGTTCCTGGCCATCAACCTGCCGGGCCTCACCGCCACCGGGTGGATCTGACATGGATATCTTCAACGCATTGCTGCAGGGCTTCGCTGCCGCGATCACGCCCGCCAACCTGCTCTGGTGCCTGGTGGGCTGCGCCCTCGGCACGGCCGTCGGCGTGCTGCCCGGCATCGGTCCCGCGGTGGCGGTCGCCATGCTGCTGCCGATCACGGGCAAGGTCGACATCACGGCCTCGATGATCTTCTTCTCGGGCATCTACTACGGCGCCATGTACGGCGGCTCGACCACCTCCATCCTGCTGAACACGCCGGGCGAAACGGCCAGCATGGTGACGGCGATGGAGGGCAACAAGATGGCCAAGAGCGGCCGCGCCGGTGCCGCGCTGGCGACCGCCGCCATCGGCTCCTTCGTGGCGGGCAGCATCGCCACCGTGATCGTCACCCTGTTCGCGCCCTTCGTGGCCGAGTTCGCGGTCAAGCTGGGGCCGCCGGAGTATTTCCTGCTGATGCTGCTGGCCTTCACCACCGTCAGCGCGGTGCTTGGCAAGAGCACGCTGCGCGGCCTCACGGCGCTCTTCATCGGCCTGGCCGCCGGCTGCATCGGCCTCGACCAGATCTCCGGCCAGGGCCGCTACACCGGCGGCATTCCCGAACTGCTCGACGGCATCGAGATCGTGCTGGTCGCGGTCGGTCTGTTCGCGGTGGCCGAGGTGCTCTATGCGGTGCTGTACGAAGGCCGCGTGGTCGAGAGCCAGAACAAGCTCAGTCGCGTGCATATGACGGCGCGCGACTGGAAGCGCTCGGTCCCGGCCTGGCTGCGCGGCACCGCCATCGGCACGCCCTTCGGTTGCATCCCGGCCGGCGGCACCGAGATCCCGACCTTCCTGAGCTACGCCACCGAGAAGAAGCTGGTGAAGGACCCGCAGGACAAGGCCGAGTTCGGCACCAGGGGTGCGATCGAAGGCGTGGCCGGCCCCGAGGCCGCCAACAACGCCACCGTGACGGCGGCGCTGATCCCGCTGCTCACGCTGGGCATCCCGACCTCCAACACCACCGCCATCCTGCTGGGCGCCTTCCAGAACTACGGCATCCAGCCGGGACCGCAGCTCTTCACCACCTCGGCCGCGCTGGTGTGGGCGCTGATCGCCTCGCTCTACATCGGCAACGTGATGCTGCTGGTGCTGAACCTGCCGATGGTGGGCCTGTGGGTCAAGCTGCTCAAAATTCCAAAGCCGCAGCTCTACGCGGGCATCCTGATCTTCGCCACCGTGGGCGCGTACGGCATGCGCCAGAGCTCTTTCGACCTGGTGCTGCTCTTCGTGATCGGCGTGCTGGGCGTGGTGATGCGGCGCTTCGACTTCCCGACCGCCCCGGTGGTGGTGGGCATGATCCTGGGCCCGCTGGCCGAGGCGCAGCTGCGCAACGCGATGTCGATCGGCGAGGGCAGTGCGGTGGTGTTCTTCCAGCGGCCGATGTCGCTGGTGCTGATCCTGGTCATCCTGGCGGTGCTGCTGCTGCCCCGCCTGGCCAAGTACCTGGGCGAGAGAAAGCAATTGCGCGCCGCGGCCGGCTGAGCTGCCGGGCGCGGCGCGCGGCCTGGGCCTCACTCGTAGGCCGGGAGCGCAGCAGACTGCGCCGTGGTCGCGAATCCGCTGCCCGTGCCCTGGACGCGCGCGACCTCCGCGGTGAACTCCGGGCCATGGCGCAGCCGCTGGTACATCGCCACCTGCGCACGATAGCTCCCACGCATGGGATCGAAGTCGTCGCGCCAGGCGCTCTGGCCGAGGCCGGAACGCAGCCACAGGTTCAGGTCAGCCACCGCCTCGGCGCGGCTCAATGCGCCGGCCTGCGGATCGGGCGGGCCGACCCGGAACTCCTGCGGCGTACGCGCGCCCGCGGGTGCCGAAGCCAGATAGTCGCCCATCACCGCAGAGCGGCTCAGGGTGCTGACGGCCGGGATCGGCGCGCCGACCCATTGCTCGGGCGGCACCGTTTGGGCAGACACGAAACCGGCGAATGTGACAGCAAAAAAAGCAAGAACTTTTGTATTCATGATGAAATCACTCCTCGGGTGTGCGGCGTGCGGGGATCGCAGCCATCACAGACGTACTGTGAGGAGCCGCCGCCTTCGGGGCTGTGCGTTTGCGCACAGGTTTTTGCAACCGGCGGGTCCTGCCGACGGTGGAGTTCAGCCATGCCGCCTGATCGCTCCAGCCTGGCCTTGCAGCACATCGCGCTGCTGGCGGGCCTCTCCCGCGAGCGCCTGGACCAGCTCGCCCAGCGCTGCCTGTGGCAGACCCTGCCGGCGGGCAGGCCGCTGCTGCTGCGCTCCGAGCGCAAGAGCGATGTCTTCTTCCTGGTCTCGGGCCGGCTGCGGGTGACGATCTACGCGGCCAACGGCCGGCAGGTTACCTTTCGCGATTCGCTCGAGGGCGAGCACTTCGGCGAGATCGCCGCCATCGACGGCCAGCCGCGCTCGGCCGACGTGGTCACGCTCGCGCCGAGCGTGGTCGCGAGCCTCGATCGCGCCGCCTTTCTCGGGCTGCTGCGCGACGAGCCGATGGTTGCCGAGCGCGTCATGCGCAGCCTGGCGGCGCTGGTGCGCCAGCTGTCCGAGCGCGTCATCGACCTCAGCACGCTGGGCGTGCAGAACCGCGTCCACGCCGAGCTGCTGCGCCTGGCGCAGGCCGCGGGCATCGCCGGCAACCGGGCGCGCCTGGAGCCGGCGCCGACCCACGCCGAGCTGGCCAACCAGATCAGCACCAACCGCGAGCAGGTGACGCGCGAGCTCAACGCCCTGCGCCGCGGGGGCCTGCTGGCCAAGGACGGCCGGGCGCTGGTGCTGACCGATGCGCAGCGGCTCGTGCGGATGGTGGAGGAGGTGCGGGGTGCCTAGCGCGCCGCCGCAGCCTATTCGCTGTCGGCCCGCCAGGCCGGCAGTTTCCAGCCCGTCAGCATCGCCAGGGCCCGCAGCAGGGTGACGCAGCCCGCCGCCGCCGCCAGCCCCAGCCATTGCGGCATCGCCAGCGCATGGGCCAGCACCACCAGCCAGGCCCCCGCGAAGGCGCACAGCGCATAGGGCCGGTGGTCGCTGAAGGCGCGCGGGATCTCGTTGCAGACGATGTCGCGCAGCACGCCGCCGCACACCGCCGTCACCATGCCCATGAAGACCGCGACGATGGGCGGCATGGCGGCGTCGATCGCGATCTGGGTGCCGCCGGCGGTGAACAGGCCCAGGCCCAGCGCATCGGGCCACTGCATGGCGCGCTCGGTGAGCGCGAAATGGCGCGTGCGCATGAAGAACATCGCGCCCACGCACAGCGCCAGCAGCACCCAGAGCCAGGCCGCATGCTGGACCCAGAAGAAGGGACGGCGGTCCAGCAGCACGTCGCGCAGCGTGCCGCCGCCGAAAGCCGCGAGGCCGGCCACCACGCAGACGCCGACCGCGTCCAGGCGCTTGCGCGCCGCCTCGATCAGCCCCGAGAGCGCGAACGCCAGCGTGGCCGCCGCCTCGATCGCGATCTGGGCGTTGGACAGGGACAACACCTGGGACAGCGGCAGGCTCGACATGGTGGGCAACAACGGCGAAACAAGGTGTGTCGATGGTAGTTCGCCGCAGACAGGCTCCGTGCGCCATGGCACGATCGACGCCGCGCGCAGCCACCGCGCCCCCAGTCGTCCACTGACCGACGCCATGCCGCTGAAGCAGCAGATCCGCTACTGCACCGCGCCCGACGGTGTCCGCATCGCCTATGCGACGGCGGGGCGGGGGCCGCCGCTGTTCAAGGTCGGCAACTGGCTGTCGCACATGGAGTTCGACCTCACCAGCCCGGTCTGGGGCCATGTGCTGGAGGCGCTGTGCGAAACCCACACCCTGGTGCGCTACGACCAGCGCGGCACCGGCCTGTCGGACCGCGAGATCGAGCAGATGTCCTTCGAAATCTGGCTGAAGGACATGGAAACGGTGGCCGACGCCGCCGGGCTCGTGCGCTTCCCGATGCTGGCGATCTCCCAGGGCGTGAGCCTGGCCATCACCTACGCCGCGCGCCACCCCGAGCGCGTGAGCCATCTGGTGCTCCAGGGCGGCTACGCGCGCGGGCGCCGGATGCGCGGCGGCGGTCAGGCGCTGGACGAGGAGTCGGAGACCCAGGCCAAGCTGATGGAGATCGGCTGGGGCCGATCGGACCCGGCCTTCCGCCAGTTCTTCACCAGCCAGTTCCTGCCGGAAGGCACGCCCGAGCAGCACCGCTGGTTCAACGAGTTGGCGCACGTCTCGACTTCGCCGCAAAACGCGGCGCGCATGCTGCGCGAGTTCGACCGCATCGACGTCTCCGCGCTGCTGCCCGAGGTGCAATGCCCGACCCTGGTGCTGCATTCCACCGGCGACCTGCGGGTGCCCTTCGACGAGGGACGGATCATCGCCGGCGGCATCGCGCAGGCCCGCTTCGTGCCGCTGCACAGCGCGCACCACCTGGTGCTCCAGCAGGACGCGGTCTGGCCGCGCTGGGTCGAGGAGGTGCGCAGCTTCCTGGCCGGCGCGGACGGGAGCGCGCCGGACCCGGTGCTGGCCAGCCTGACCGCGCGCGAGCGCGAGGTGCTGGAGCTCATCGCCCAGGGCCGCGACAACGCGCAGGTGGCGGCGGCGCTGCAGCTCAGCGAGAAGACGGTGCGCAACCACATCACCAGCGTGTTCGCCAAGCTCCAGGTCGAGAACCGGCCGCAGGCGATCGTGCGGGCGCGCGAGGCCGGACTGGGCCGCGGCGGCGCCTGAAGGCCTCACTCCGAGTGCATCCGCTCGGACATGGCCGACGTGCTGCGCGGCGTCGGGTTGCGCCGCTCGGAGCGCGTCTACTTCCAGGCATGCGCATCCGGCCGCGTGAGGGTCGTGCACGAAGCCGTGCTGCCCGATGCTGCGAGGCTGGGAATCTGCCCGGTCCAGCGCGGCTGAACGCAGCGCGCTGCAATCCTACGAAGCGACCGGCACGGTCCGACACCGTGGCGGAGGTGCAAGCCTAGCCTGTGATCTCCACTTCATTTCGACACAGGAGATGGCATATGTACCCAGGCGATGACGACAAGGCCGAGCAACAGGGCTGAGCCCTGACACGCCATGCGCGGCGCCCGGCCCGACGACGATCATGCGGTCCGTGCGATCCGCGCCGCGGCATGCCCGCTCGATGTCTCGCCGCATTGCCATGCGGCGCTGCTCTTCGCCATCGCGGACGCGCGCTTCGTGCTGCTGGGGGAGGCTTCGCATGGCACCGATGACTTCTACCGCGAGCGCGCGGCGATCACGAAACGGCTGATCGAGGACAAGGCTTTCGACGCCGTCGCGGTCGAGGCGGACTGGCCCGACGCCCTGCGGGTCGATCGCTTCGTGCGCGGTGCGTCCGACGATTCGAGTGCGCTGCAGGCGCTCGGCGATTTCCGGCGCTTTCCGGGGTGGATGTGGCGCAACCAGCCGGTGCGCGAGTTCGTGGACTGGCTGCGGGCCTCGAACCAGAAGAGGCCGACTGCGGAGCGGGTCGGCTTCTATGGCATCGATCTCTACAGCCTCTACACCTCCATCGCCTCGGTGCTGGACTACCTGGACCGGGTCGACCCGGAAGCCGCGCGGCGGGCGCGCTATCGCTACGGCTGCTTCGATCATTTCGGCGAGGACACGCAGGCCTACGGCCACGCCGCCGCCTTCGACCTGGGCGCGAGCTGCGAGGAGGCCGCAGTGGCGCAGTTGAGGGAGCTGCTCGAGAAGAGGGCCGACCACGCCGGCGCGGACGCGCATTTCCATGCCGAACAGAACGCGCGGCTGGTGCGCAACGCCGAGCACTACTACCGCACCATGTTCAAGGGCCGCGTGGCCTCATGGAACCTGCGCGACCGGCACATGGCGCAGACGCTGGAGGCCCTGGACGCGCATTTGAGTGCCCAGCGATCCAGGCCTGCGCGCATCGCCGTGTGGGCCCACAACTCGCACCTGGGCGATGCACGCGCCACGGAGATGGCGGAAATCGGCGAGCTCAACGTGGGCCAGCTCATGCGGGAGCGCTACGGGGCGCAGTGCTTCAACGTCGGCTTTACCACTGCCGACGGCGAAGTCATGGCGGCCTCGGCCTGGGACGGGGAAGCGGAGCGTAAGCGCGTCAATCCGCCGCTGGCGGGCAGCATCGAGGCGTTGCTGCATGAGTCCGAACTCGGGCGCTTCGCCCTCATCCTGCGCAACAACGAAGTGCTCGCCGAGGCCCTGGCAGCCGCGCGGTTGCAGCGCGCCATCGGCGTCATCTATGCGCCGGCGACGGAGCGGCAGAGCCACTATTTCCATGCGCGGGTGGGCCAGCAGTTCGATGCGCTGGTTCACCTGGATCGCAGCTCGGCGCTGGAGCCGTTGGACTAGCGGGGTAGACGAGGATGGCGGCGGATTCGGACACCGCCCACCCGTCGTCGTCGATCGACGGGATCTGTTCGAAGGGGCTGAGCCGGCGATAGGCTTCGGTGTTCAGGTCCGTGTGCGGGGTGGTCCATGCCGGCGTGAGGCCGCGGGACCCTAACGCTGCGGCGGAGCCCGATCGGCAGGCAGCACGATGGTGGCGCGCCCATCGCGTGAGGTGATGGCGTCCGAGCCGCCGGATGGCGGCGTGGCGCCGGCCGGCGCCACGATGGTGGCGCGGCCGTCGCTCGAGGATTGCGGCACCTCGGCCGGCGGTCCGCCGCGGGCCCGATCGAGCGCATTGCCGGCGGCGCGGATGCAGGCCTCGCGGGCCGGCGCGGCCAGGCTGCCGTTGTTGCAGGCGGCGATCTCGCGCTCGTAGCGTTGCTGCAGCGCGTCGCGTGCGGGCTGGGCGGATGCGCTCAAGGCCGTTGCCAGTCCGGCGCAGAGGAGGGGAAGAAATCGCTTCATGAGCTTCTCCAGTCCCTTGCAGCATCGCACCGCGCGCGCCGCTGCGCTGTGCGAGCGCGCAGCGAGTGCGGGTAGGCGCAGCGCGCGCCCGGCCGGCCTCAGTTCGCCGCCGGCTGTTCCCCGCGATGCAGCGGCGGCGCCCCTTCCGGCGCATCGGCCGGATCGGGCTTGCGCCCGCGGATGCGCGCCACCATCCGGTGCAGCCAGTGCTCGATGTCGTCCACGTAGGTGAACACCGCCGGCACCACCAAGAGGCTCAGCACGGTGGAGGTGATCAGCCCGCCGATCACCGCCATTGCCATCGGCGCGCGGAAACTGGAGTCGGCCGCGCTCAGGCCGAAGGCGATGGGCGCCATGCCCGCGCCCATGGCCAGCGTGGTCATGATGATGGGCCGCGCGCGCTTATGGCAGGCGTCGCGCAGGGCTTCCCAACGGGTCATCCCATGGTCGCGGCGCGCCACGATGGCGTACTCCACCAGCAGGATCGAGTTCTTGGTGGCCACACCCATCAGCATGATGAAGCCGATCATCGAGGGCATCGACAGCGCCTGCTGCCCCAGCAGCAGGCCGATGAAGGCCCCGCCCAGTGCCAGCGGCAATGCGCACAGGATGGTGACCGGGTGCAGGAAGTCCTTGAACAGCAGCACCAGCACGATGTAGATGCACAGCACGCCGGTCAGCATCGCGAGGCCGAAGCTGGCGAACAGCTCGCCCATCATCTCCGCGTCGCCCACCTCGGCCACACGCACGCCGGGCGGCAGGTTGCGCACGGAGGGCAGGGCCTCCACCGCCGTCTTGGCATCGCCCAGGCCCACGCCGGAGAGCTCGATCTCGAAGTTGACGTTGCGCGAGCGGTCGTAGCGGTCGATCACGGCCGGGCCGCCTTCCATCGTGAGCTTGGCGACCTGGCTCAGCATCACCGGGCCGCGCGCGCCGGGGACGGTCAGGCGTTCCAGCAGCGACAGGTCCTGCCGCGCCGAATCCTCCAGCTTGACCACGATCGGCACCTGGCGCTGCGCCAGGTTGAGCTTGGGCAGCGCCTGGTCGTAGTCGCCCAGCGTGGCCACGCGCAGCGTTTCGGCGATGGCCGAACTGGTGACGCCCAGGTCGGCGGCGCGGGCGAAGTCCGGGCGCACCGCGATCTCGGGCCGGATCAGGCTGGCGGTGGAGGTGATGTTGCCCAGGCCGGGGATGGTGCGCAGGTCCTTCTCGACCGCGCGTGCCGCGGCCGTGAGCGCGGTGGGCTCCTCGCCCGTCAGCACCAGGATGTACTTCTCGCCCGAGCCGCCCAGGCCGACGGTGGTGCGCACGCCGGGCAGGGTTTCGAGCGCCTTGCGGATGTTGTTCTCGATGCCCTGCTTGCGCGGGCGGTCGCCGCGCGGCGCAAGCTGGATGGTCAGCGTGGCCTTGCGAGTCTCCGGCGTGCCGAAGCTGGCGAAGGGGTCGCCGCCCGCGCTGCCGCCGCCCACGGTGGTGTAGGCGCTTTTCACATGCTCCACGGCCATCACGCGCTGGCGCGTCTCCTCGGCCATGGCCAGCGTCTGGGCCAGCGTTGCGCCTGGCGGCAGCGAGAGGTAGACCTGGGTCTGCGAGTTGTCGTCGGCCGGGATGAAGCCGGTCTTGAGCAGCGGGATCAGCGCGATCGAGCCGAAGAAGAAGAGGGTGGCCAGCACCATGGTGGTGAAGCGGTGCCGCAGGCTGCGCTCGGCCAGGCGCATGTAGAAGCTGAGCCAGCGCGGCTCCTTCTCGGCGCCGACCAGCGGCTTCAGGATGTAGGCCGCCATCATCGGCGTGAGCATCCGCGCCACCACCAGCGAGGCAAACACCGCGAGCGAGGCGGTCCAGCCGAACTGCTTGAAGAACTTGCCGGCCACGCCGCTCATGAAGGCGGTGGGCAGGAACACGGCGATCAGCGTGAAGGTGGTGGCGATCACCGCCAGGCCGATCTCGTCGGCCGCCTCCATCGCCGCCTGGTAGGGCGACTTGCCCATGCGCAGGTGCCGCACGATGTTCTCGACCTCCACGATCGCGTCGTCCACCAGGATGCCCACCACCAGCGACAGCGCCAGCAGCGTGACGACGTTGATCGAGAAGCCCAGCAGGTACATGCCGACGAAGGCCGGGATGGCCGACATCGGCAGCGCGACGGCCGAGACGAAGGTGGCGCGCCAGTCGCGCAGGAACAGCCAGACCACCAGCACGGCGAGCAGTGCGCCTTCGTAGAGCAGGTGCAGCGAGCCGTCGTATTCCTCCTGTACCGGCTCGACGAAGTTGAAGGCTTCGGTGAGCTGGATGTCGGGGTGCTGGGCGCGCAGATCGCTCAATGCCTTTTGCACGGCGGCGCCCACCTCCACCTCGCTGGCACCGCGGCTGCGCGCGACCTCGAAGCCGACCACCGGCTTGCCATCGAGCAGGGCCGCGGCGCGCGGCTCGGCGATGGTGTCGGAGACGCGTGCCACCTGGTTGAGCCGGATGCTGCGGCCGTCCGACAGCGGGATCTGCATGTCGCGCAGTTCCTCGGCCGAGCGCACGGTGGCCAGCGTGCGCACCGGCTGCTCGCTGCCGCCCAGGTCGGTGCGCCCGCCGGCGCTCTCGGTCTGCACCTGGCGCAGCTGGCGCGAGATGTCGGCCGCGGTCGCGCCCAGCGACTGCAGCCGGCCCGGGTCGAGATCGACGTGGACCTGGCGCGTGACGCCGCCCACCCGATTGACCGCGCCCACGCCGCTGATGGCCAGCAGCTTCTTGGTCACGGTGTCGTCGACGAACCAGCTGAGCGCCTCCGGGTCCATGCGCGAGGAGGCGATGGTGAAGGCCAGCACGGGCTGGGCCGCGAAGTCCAGCTTGTTGATCACCGGGTCGCGCACGTCGGCCGGCAGGTCGGCGCGCACGCGCGTCACCGCCGAGCGCACGTCGTCGACGGCCTCCTGCACCGGCTTCTCGAGCCGGAACTCGACGATCATCGTCGCCGCGCCGTCCTGTACCTTGGTCGTGATGTGCTTGAGGCCCTGGACGGTGGCGATCGAGTTCTCGATCTTGCGCGCCACGTCGTTCTCCAGCTGCGAGGGCGCCGCGCCCGGCAGTGCGACCGAGACCGTGACCGTGGGCAGGTCGATGTCGGGGAAGTTCTGCACCTTCATCGCGTTGAAGGACAGCAGGCCGGCGAAGGTGAGCAGCACGAACAGCATCACCGCCGGGATGGGGTTGCGGATGGACCAGGCGGAGACGTTCATCAAGGCGCACTCCGCTTCGCCGGCAGCGCATCCACCACCCGCACCAGGTCGCCGTCGTTCAGGAAGCCGGCGCCCTGGACCACGATGCGCGCGTCTTCCGGCAGCTTGGTCATGATCTCGATGCGGTCGCCCACGCGGCGGCCGGTTTCGACCTTCAGCTGGGCGACGCGGCTGTCGGGCTGCAGCACGAGCAGGTGGTTGAAGCCGTCGCGCGGCACCACGGCCGCCAGCGGCACGGTCAAGGCGCCGCTGCGCCCGAGCTGAAACTCGCCGCGGGCGAACATGCCGGCCTTGACGGCGCTCGTCTGCTGCACGCCCGGGATGTCGACGTAGACCAGGGCATTGCGCGTCTGCGGGTCCACCGTCGGCGCGATGCTGCGCACCTTGCCGCTGACCTGGGCGCCGCTGGCGCTGATGATCACGGCGGGGGTGCCGACGGCGACGCGAGCCAGCTCGGCCGAGGTCACCTCGGCGCGCCATTCGAGACGTCCCTGGCGGATCAGCCGGAACAGCTCGGTGCCGGCGCTGAGCACGCTGCCCACGGTCGCGGTGCGCGAGGAGATCACGCCGTCGTCGGGCGCCAGCACCTGCGTGTTGCGGCCGCGCACCTGCTGCGCGGCCAGCACGGCCTCGGCCGCCTCGACGCGCGCCTTGGCGGTCTGCTCGGCCGTCTGGTACTGGTTGATCTGCTGCTGGCTCAGGGCGCCGGTGGCCTGCAGGGTGCGGGCGCGCGCGGCGTTGCCAGCCGCATCGGCAGCCGTCGCCTTGGCCTCCGCCAGCGAGGCGCGGGCCTGGGCCATGTCGGCCTGCACCGTCTCGGGCGAGAAGGTGGCGAGCACCTGGCCCTTCTTCACCACATCGCCCACGTTGACGCGCACTTCGGCCAGGCGCAGGCCGTTGGATTCGGAGCCGACGCTGGCTTCCTGCCAGGCCGCGACGTTGCCGTTGGCGGCCAGCGTGATGGTGAGCTCGCTGGTCTCGGGCTTGGCCACCGTCACGGTGAGCGCCGGCCTCGGCTGGGCGGCGGCTTCCTTGGGCTTGGCGGCGCCTTGCTCCGCCGGCTTGCCGCGCGAGAACAGGAAGGCGGCGGCCGCGAGCAGCAGCACCAGCACGGCCGCGATGATGGGGAGGGTGGAACGCTTCATTCTTGTCATGGGAGCCACTTCACTTACTTCGCGATCGAAGAGGTCGTTGTCGTGCCGGGTCGCGACCAGCCGCCACCCGTGGTGCGGTAGAGCGCCACCCAGGCCTCGGCCCGCGTGCGCTGCAGCAAGACGCGCGAGGTCTGCGCCGCGAACAGGGTGCGGCGCGAGTCCTCCAACTCGAACAGGCTGGCCAGCCCGCTCTGGTAGCGCGCGCTGGTGGCGTCGAAGGAGGCCTGGTAGTTCTGCACCGCGGTGTCGGCATCGCCGGCGCGCTGGTCGGTGCTCTGCAGGTCGATCAGCGCTTCCTCGACCTCGCGCACCGCCTGGCGCACGTTGCCGCGGTAGAGAGCGACGGCCTCGTCGTAGCGCGCCCGCGCGGCGTCCACATTGGCGGCCAGGGTGCCGCCGTCGAAGATCGGCACCGACAGCGCCACCGGGCCGATGCTCCAGGTGTCGACGGTGTCGCGGAAGCCGCTGGTGCGGAACTGCAGGCGGCCGATCGAGCCCTGCAGCGTCAGGCGCGGAAAGCGCTGCGCCAACGCGGAGCCGGCCTCGGCGCTGGCGGCGGCCACGCCGAGCTCGGCCGCGTAGACGTCGGGCCGCTGGGCCAGCACCTCGGCCGGCACGCTGGCGATCGCATGCACGGCCGGCAGCGCTGGGTCTACGGGGGCGGCATCCAGCCGGGCCTGCAGCGTGGGCGCATCGATGCCGGTCAGCGCGATCAGCGACTGCTGCAGCAGAGCGCACTGGGCGCGCTGCTGCGTCAGCCTGCCTGAGGCGTCGGAGGCGCTGGCGCGCGCCAGCGCGGCGTCGGCGGGCGCGGTGAAGCCGGCGCGCGCCGAGAGGTCGTTGAGGCGCGCGGTCTCGGCCCGCGACTGCGCGTCGGCGGTGGCCACGGCGAGCTGGCGCCGGCAGGCGCGCTCGCCGAAATAGGCGTTGGCCGTCTCGGCCGCCACCGAAACCCGCGCCTCGTGCCACTTGGCGTCGGCGCTGTCGAGCTGGGCCTGGCTGGCGTCGCGGGTGGCGCGCAGGCCGCCGAACAGGTCGATCTCCCAGTTCGACTGCAGTCCGGCCTGGAGGGTGGTGATCGCCGGGATCGAGGTGCTCGCCGAGCTGCTGCCGGTGCTGCCGGTGCCGCCCAGGCCGCCGAAGCCGCTGGTGGGCGAGTTGCTGCGCGTGGCCGAGGCATTGGCGCTGAGGTTGGGCGCCAGCGCCGCGCCGGCCGCCACGCGCGAGGCGCGCGCCTCGGCGATGCGCGCGGCGGCGCTGGCCACGGTGGGGCTGGCGGCCTGGGCTGCGTCGATCAGGTCGACGAGGAGCGGGTCGTCGAGCTGCCGCCACCAGTCGGCCAGCACGGGCAGCGAGCCGGCGTGCGGCAGGGGCGTGCTCCACTGGGCGGGCGTCGGAGCCGTGACTTTGTCGGGCGGGCGCGGGAGCGTGCAGGCCGAGAAGGCCAAAGGGAGCGCGAAAGGGAGCGCAAAGCAGAGCGCTCGAAGCCGGGAGTTCCTCATGAGGTTCCGCAAAAAGTGGCGTGGCTGGCGATCGGGTAGGTCGCGTCGCTGGCGCCGGGGTGCAGCCGGGTGGGCCGGGCAAGGCGCGCAGCATAGCAAGACTGCGCGCACCGGAAATCAAGGCCCTACTGCAGATCGAAAAACCCTGCATCGTAGCCAGTTGCAAGAGCGCCATTGATGACGTTCGAAGCGTCTATTGATGCACAAGCTACGATTCCGGGATGTCAGCCATCACCGCGCCCACCGCCGCACTGCCGCTCGATGCCGAAGGCATCCTGGCGCTGGCAGCGCGCTCGATGTTCCATCTTTTTTCCAGCATCAGCCAGGGCATGTTCCTGGTCGACCGCAGCGGCCGCATCGTCTGGGTCAACGAGGGATACCGCCGCTTCCTGCCGGCGCTGGGCTTCTCCTCCATCGACCAGTTCCTCGGCCACCCGGTCGAGGAGGTGGTGCCCAACACGCTGATGCAGCGCGTGCTGGAGACCGGCGAGCCGATCCTGATCGACCTGCTCACCAACAAGGCCGGCACCTTCGTGGTCAGCCGCATCCCGCTGCGCGAGGAGCGCGAGGACGGGGCGGCCGGCGCGGTGATCGGCGCCATCGGCATCGTGCTCTTCGACCATCCCGAGGACACGCTGAAGCCGCTGATCAGCAAGTTCGCCCTGCTGCAGCGCGACCTCGACGACGCGCGGCGCGAGCTCGCCACGCAGCGCAACAACCCGCTCTGGCAGCAATCGGCCGATGGGCAGCGGCGCTCGAAGTACACCTTTGCCAGCTTCATCGGTTCCAGCCCGGCCGCGGTGGAGGTCAAGCGCCACGCGCGGCGCGCGGCGCAGTCCTCCAGCCCGGTGCTGCTGCTGGGCGAGACCGGCACCGGCAAGGAACTGCTGGCGCATGCGATTCATGCCGCCTCGGCGCGGGCCCGCCACAGCTTCGTCAGCGTGAACATCGCGGCCGTGCCCGACACGCTGCTGGAGGCCGAGTTCTTCGGCGTCGCCCCCGGCGCCTACACCGGCGCCGACCGCAAGGCGCGCGAGGGCAAGTTCAAGCTGGCCGACGGCGGCACGCTCTTCCTCGACGAGATCGGCGACATGCCGCTGGCGCTGCAGGCCAAGCTGCTGCGCGCGCTGCAGGAAGGCGAGATCGAGCCGCTGGGCTCGAACAAGCTGGTGCCCTTCGATGCGCGCGTGATCGCCGCCACCTCGCGCGACCTGCCGGCGCTGGTGAGGGAAGGGCGCTTCCGCGAGGACCTCTATTACCGCCTCAACGTGCTGCCCGTGCGCGTGCCGCCGCTGCGCGAGCGGCGCGCCGACATCCCGGCGCTGGTCGAGGCGCTGGGCGAGGACATGGCGCTGCGCAGCGGCGAGGCCCCGCCCGAGCTGCTGCCCGATGCCCTGGCGCTGCTGGCTGCGCAGCATTGGCGCGGCAACATCCGCGAGCTGCGCAACGTGCTGGAGCAGGTGACCATGCGCAGCGATTCGCAGCGCATCGATGCGGCGCAGCTGGAGCGCATCCTGCGCGAGACGGGGCAGGAGAAGATCGCGGCGCCCGACCCGCTGCAAGCGGCGCCGGGTGCGACTGCAGCCGACGACAAGGCGCTGCTGCTGCGTCCGCTGGCCGAGCAGGTCGCGGAGCTGGAGCGCAGGGCCATTGCGGCGGCGATGGCGGCGACGGGGGGCAACAAGCTGGCGGCCTCGCGGCTGCTGAAGATCTCGCGCGCGACGCTCTACGAGCGGCTGGATAGCTCGGACTGAGTGCGGCGAAGCCTTCATGATCAGCGCCGAGACGATGACGTTGGTGTCAAGTACGACCTTCCCTGCGAGCCATGCGGTGGCTTGGCCTGCGCTGCGCGGCGTTCGGCGCGTGCGGCCTGGATCTCGGCATCGATCTCTTCCTCGCTCATCGGCTCGATGTTGGCCCCATGCAGGCGCTCGGCCACCTGCATCAGCCTGCGGCCGGCCTGGCCGTTGCGCCAGTGCGTCTGGCAAATTGATCTGCACGGTGGTCATGTGAAGTTTCCGCAGCTTGCGCTGTACCTGCGAAGACAGCAGTCAGTCCCTGGAAAACCCTGACTGAGAAACATCCAATTGCCCAAAACACAGGCAATGCAAATGTCCTGATTCCAGGCTTTTCACTCGAAGCGCAAGGGAAAGTCCCGTGCTTCTCCCTCATTTGCGGCTGGCACGGACTGTGCAATATTCAGTCATCCATTTCAGGAGACAAAGAATGCACCGTCGCCATCTCGTCGCCCTCGCGGCGATCGCCACCCTGTGCGCTTCCGCGCTGAGCACGCCCGCGCTGGCCCAGTCCAACGAGATCCGCATTGCCCACATTTACAGCAAGACCGGTCCGCTGGAAGCCTACGGCAAGCAGACGCAGACCGGCTTCATGATGGGCCTGAACTACGCCACCGGCGGCACGATGACCGTCAACGGCAAGAAGCTGACCGTGATCGAGAAGGACGACCAGGGCAAGCCCGACCTCGGCAAGTCGCTGCTGGCCGCGGCCTATGCCGACGACAAGGCGGCGCTGGCGGTGGGTCCCACCTCTTCGGGCGTGGCGCTGGCGATGCTGCCGGTGGCCGAGGAGTACAAGAAGATCCTGCTGGTCGAGCCCGCGGTGGCCGATTCGATCACCGGCGACAAGTGGAACAAGTACATCTTCCGCACCGGCCGCAACTCCAGCCAGGACGCGATCAGCAATGCGGTGGCGCTCGACAAGCCCGGCGTCAGCATCGCCACGCTGGCGCAGGACTACGCCTTCGGCCGCGACGGCGTGAAGGCCTTCAAGGACGCCATCAAGAAGGCCAAGATCGTCCACGAGGAATACCTGCCGCAGAACACCACCGACTTCACGGCAGGCGCCCAGCGACTGATCGACAAGCTCAAGGACCTGCCGGGCCGCAAGGTGATCTGGATCGTGTGGGCCGGCGCCGGCAACCCCTTCAAGATCGCCGACCTCGATCTGAAGCGCTACGGCATCGAGATCGCCACCGGCGGCAACATCCTGCCGGCGATGGCCAGCTACAAGCAGTTCCCCGGCATGGAGGGCGCGACCTACTACTACTTCGGCATCCCGAAGAACCCGGTGAACGAGGCCCTGGTCGCGGCCCACTACAAGGAGTTCAAGACGCCGCCGGACTTCTTCACTGCCGGCGGCTTCAGCGCCGCGATGGCGGTGGTGACGGCGCTCAAGAAGACGGGCGGCGACACCGGCACCAACAAGCTCATCTCGACCATGGAAGGCATGAGCTTCGACACTCCCAAGGGCACGATGACCTTCCGCAAGGAAGACCACCAGGCGCTGCAGAGCATGTACCACTTCAAGATCAAGGCCGACCCGGCCTTCGCCTGGGGCGTGCCGGAGCTGGTGCACGAGATCAAGGCGTCGGAGATGGACATCCCGGTCAAGAACAAGCGCTGATCTCCCGATGCTCGAGACGCGCGGGCTCACCGTCCGTTTCGGCGGCCATGTCGCGGTCAACGATGTCAGCTGCAACTTCGCACCTGGCACGCTGACCGCGATCGTCGGCCCCAACGGCGCGGGCAAGACCACTTACTTCAACCTCATCTCGGGGCAGCTCAAGGCGACGGCCGGCACGGTGTCGTTGGACGGCCGGATGCTGTCGGGCCTCTCTGCCTCGGCGCGCACGCGTGCGGGCCTGGGGCGGGCCTTCCAGATGACCAATCTCTTTCCCAACCTCACGGTGCTGGAGAACGTGCGCCTCGCGGTGCAGGCCACGAAGGAAGGCGCGCACCGGCGCGGGCTCAATCTGTGGAGCATCTGGAGCGACCACCGCGCGCTGACCGAGCGGGCCGACCGGATCCTGGCCGAGGTCGCGCTCAAGGCCAAGGAACACGCCACGGTCGCGAGCCTGCCGCATGGCGACCAGCGCAAGCTGGAGGTGGCGCTGCTGATGGCGCTGGAGCCGAAGGTCTTCATGTTCGACGAGCCGACGGCCGGGATGAACGCCGCCGAGGCGCCGGTGATCCTCGACCTGATCCGCGCGCTCAAGAAGGACCGCAGCAAGACCATCCTGCTGGTGGAGCACAAGATGGACGTGGTGCGCGAGCTGGCGGACCGCATCATCGTGCTGCACAACGGGCAGCTGGTGGCGGATGGGGAGCCGGCGGAAGTGATTGCCTCGCCGGTGGTGCAGGAAGCGTACCTCGGCTTGCCTGCGGCTGGCGCCGAGGACGCTTCGCGGCAGGCGACCGCCCCCATCCCGGCCTTCCCCCGCACGGGGGAAGGAGAAAGACCATGAGCCATCCGGCCTTGCTGCAGCTCGACGGCGTTCACACGCACATCGGCGCGTACCACATCCTTCATGGGGTGGATCTCGTCGTTCCCAAGGGCCAGCTCACCATGCTGCTCGGCCGCAACGGCGCCGGCAAGACCACCACGCTGCGGACCATCATGGGCCTGTGGCATGCCTCGCAAGGCCGCGTGCGCTTCGGCGACAAGGACATCACGGCTTTGCACACGCCGCAGATCGCCGAGCTGGGCATTGCCTACGTGCCCGAGAACATGGGCATCTTCTCCGACCTCACCGTCAAGGAGAACATGCTGCTCGCCGCGCGCGGCGCGAAGAACGCCGAGCAGATGGACGAGGCGCGCCTGAAGTGGATCTTCGAGCTCTTCCCCGCGGTGCTGAAGTTCTGGAACCACCCGGCCGGCAAGCTCTCGGGCGGGCAGAAGCAGATGCTCGCCGTCTCGCGCGCGATCGTCGAGCCGCGCGAGCTGCTGATCGTCGACGAGCCCAGCAAGGGCCTGGCGCCCGCGATCATCAACAACATGATCCAGGCCTTCGATGCGCTCAAGAAGAGCGGCGTGACGATCCTGCTGGTGGAGCAGAACATTCACTTCGCGCAGCGGCTGGGGGACTCGGTGGCAGTGATGGACAACGGGCGCGTGGTGCACAGCGGCAGCATGGCGGCCTTCTCGGCGGATGAGGAACTGCAGCGGTCGCTGCTGGGATTGGCCTTATGAGCATCACCATGGCTTGTCCCCAGAGCGAGCAAGAAAGGGACGCATGAAAACGCTCGACTTCGATTGGAAGCCGCTCCTGCTCGTCCCGGTGCTCGCGCTCGTCGCGCTGCCCCTGACCGGCTCCTTCTCCACCTGGCTCACCCTCACCGTCGCCGGCCTGGCCATGGGCATGATCGTCTTCATCATCGCCTCGGGCCTGACCCTGGTCTTCGGCCTGATGGACGTGCTCAACTTCGGCCACGGCGTCTTCATCGCGCTGGGCGCCTTCGTCGCCAGCACGGTGCTCGGCGGCATGGGCGACTGGACCGGCTCTCAGGAGGTCTGGCGCAACCTGGTCGCGGTGTTCCCCGCGATGCTGGTGGCGATGGCGGTGGCCGGCGCGATCGGCCTGGCCTTCGAGCGCTTCATCGTGCGGCCGGTCTACGGCCAGCACCTGAAGCAGATCCTGATCACCATGGGCGGCATGATCATCGGCGAGGAGCTGATCAAGGTCATCTGGGGCCCGGGCCAGATCCCGCTGCCGCTGCCCGATGGCCTGCGCGGCTCGCTGCTGGTGGGCGATGCGGCGATCAGCAAGTACCGCCTGCTCGCGGTGGTGGTCGGCCTCGCGGTGTTCGGCGTGCTGGCCTGGACGCTGGCCCGCACCAAGATCGGCTTGCTTATCCGCGCCGGCGTGCAGGACCGCGAGATGGTCGAGTCGCTGGGCTACCGCATCGGCCGACTTTTCATCGGCGTGTTCGTGGTGGGCAGCGCGCTGGCCGGCCTGGGCGGCGTGATGTGGGGGCTGTTTCAGCAGAACCTCATCCCGCAGATGGGCGCGCAGGTCAACGTGCTGATCTTCATCGTGATCATCATCGGCGGCCTGGGCTCGACCACCGGCGCGCTGATCGGCGCCTTGCTGGTGGGCCTGATGACCAACTACACCGGCTTCCTGCTGCCCGTGGCCACGCAGTTCGCCAGCATCGTGCTGATGGTGGCAGTGTTGCTGTGGCGGCCGCAGGGCGTGTATCCGGTGGCGAGCAGCCGGTGAGGGCGGACGAATGCTGAATCGACTCCTGTCCAACGACCTGCCGCGCAGCCGCGTGCTGGCGGTGCTGCTGGTGGCGCTGCTCATCGCGCTGGCCTTTGCGCCCTTTATCTTCCCGGGCGTCAAGGCGCTGAGCGTGGCGGCCAAGGTGCTGGTGTTCATCGTGCTGGTCGCGAGCTTCGACCTGCTGCTGGGCTACACCGGCATCGTGAGCTTTGCCCATACGATGTTCTTCGGCATCGGCGCCTACGGCATCGCGATCTCGGCGACGCGGCTCGGGCCGGGCTGGGGCGCGGTGCTGCTGGGGCTGGGCGCGGCGCTCGTCGTGTCCCTGCTGCTGTCGCTGGCGATCGGGCTGTTCTCGCTGCGCGTGCGGGCGATCTTCTTCGCGATGATCACGCTGGCGGTGGCCTCGGCCTTTCAGACCCTGGCCTCGCAGCTGTCGGACTTCACCGGCGGCGAGGACGGGCTGACCTTCAAGCTGCCGGAGCTGATCTCGCCCAGCTTCGAGTTCGCCGAGGAGCCTTTCCTCGGCGTCTCGCTCGACGGCCGGCTGCTGTGCTACTACCTGCTCTTCGTCGCCGCGGTGGTGCTGGTGCTGGCGCTGCTGCGCATCGTGAATTCGCCCTTTGGCCGCGTGCTGCAGGCGATCCGCGAGAACGAGTTCCGCGCCGAGGCGATCGGCTACCGCGTGGTGGTCTACCGCACCACGGCCTCGGTGCTGTCGGCGCTCTTTGCCACGCTGGCCGGCGCGATGCTGGCGATCTGGCTGCGCTACAACGGGCCGGACACCTCGCTGTCCTTCGAGATCATGATCGACGTGCTGCTGATCGTGGTGATCGGCGGCATGGGCACGGTCTACGGCGCGGCCATCGGCGCCGCACTCTTCGTGGTGGCGCAGAGCTACCTGCAGGATCTGCTGCGCCTGGGCAACGAGGCCGTGAGCGGCGTGTCGTGGCTGGCGGCGCTGCTGTCGCCGGACCGCTGGCTGCTGTGGCTGGGCTTGCTCTTCGTGCTCTCGGTTTACTACTTCCCGACCGGCATCGTCGGCCGCTTACGAGCGAGGGCAAAGCGATGAATACACCGACTTCCAATTACCTCCAGATCGCCGGCCGCGAGATCCACTGGATGGACTGGGGCGGGCAGGGCGGCCCGGTGGTCATCGCCTGGCACGGCTTGGCGCGCACCTGCCGCGACATGGACGAGCTGGCCGTGCACTTCGCCGAGCGCGGCTTCCGCGTGATCTGCCCCGACACCATCGGCCGCGGGCTGAGCCAGTGGAGCCCGGTGCCCGACGACGAGTACCAGCAGGCCTTCTATGCCCGCCTCGCGGCCGGCCTGTGCGACGCGCTGGCGCTCGAGCGGGTGCACTGGGTCGGCACCTCGATGGGCGGCGCCATCGGCACGGTTTGCGCGGGCGGGCTGGTCGAGCCGCGCATGAAGGCGCGCATCGCCAGCCTGGTGCTCAACGACAACGCGCCGCAGATCGCCGATGCCGCCGTCGAGCGCATCCGCTCCTATGCCGGCCAGCCGCCGGCCTTCGACACCGTGGCCGAGCTCGAGGCCTTTTTCCGCACGGTCTACAAGCCCTACGGCTGGCTCAGCGACGCGCAGTGGCGGCGGCTCACGGAGACTTCGACCCGGCGCCTGCCCGACGGCCGCGTGACGCCGCACTACGACCCGGCCATGGTGCGACAGTTCGTCGTCCATCCGCAGGACTACGTGCTGTGGGCGCACTACGACGCGATCGAGGTGCCGGTGCTGTGCCTGCGCGGCGTGGACTCCGACCTGGTGCTGCGCGAGACGCTCACCGAGATGCAGCGCCGTGGACCCGGTGCGGCAGGCCGCCTGCAGACCATCGAGGTGCCGGGCTGCGGCCATGCGCCGGCGCTCAATGTGCCGGAGCATCTGGACCCGATCGAGGCCTTTATACGCACCGCCGGCATCTAAGCGGCAAGCTCGCCACAATCGACGCCGAATCAACTCGGAGTCATCGATGGCGATCTCGTTCTACGACATCTCGGTCCCGGTCTTCCTTCGCGGACTCGGCCAGCTTTCCCATCTGCTGGACAAGGGGCTCGCGCATGCGCAGGCCTCGGGCCTGGACCCTGCGGTGCTGGTCGATGCGCGGCTCGCACCCGACATGTACACGCTGGCCGGCCAGATCCAGAGCGCCAGCGACGCCTCCAAGCTGGGCACGGCGCGGATCGCCGGCCTCACGGCGCCGAGCTTTCCCGACACCGAGACGACCTACGCGGAACTGCAGGCCCGCGTCGCGAAAACCGTGGACTACCTGCAGAGCGTGGACCGCGCACTGGTCGACGGTTTCGAAGACCGGCCCGTCACGATGAAGGCCCGCGGCAACGAGCTCAACTTCACCGCGCAGCGCTACCTGCTGCAGTTCGCGCTGCCCAACTTCTTCTTCCACGTGACCACCGCCTACGACGTGCTGCGGCACAGCGGCGTGCCGCTGGGCAAGATGGACTACCTCGGCCGGTTCTGAGGCCTTCCCGATCTCAGGCCCGAGTGGGCCAGCCGCCCAGGTGACGCTCCGCGATCGCCGCCAGCGCGGTGATCCAGTCGCCACGGTCGTTGAGGCAGGGGATGTAGTGGAACGCCTTGCCGCCCGCGTGCAGGAAGGCGTCGCGCCCCTCGATCGCGATTTCTTCCAGCGTCTCCAGGCAGTCCGCCGGGAAGCCGGGGCACAGCACGTCGACGCGCGCGACGCCTGATGCGCCCAACTCGCGCAGCGTGGGCTCGGTGTAGGGCTCCAGCCATCTGGCGCGGCCAAAGCGCGACTGGAAGGTGATGCGGTAGTGCGACTGCGCGAGCTTCAGGCGCTCTGCCAGCAGCCGCGCGGTTGCGAGGCATTGAGCCTGGTAGGGATCGCCGAGGCGGATGTTGCGCTCGGGAATGCCGTGGAAGCTCATCAGCAGCCGGTCCGGCCGGCCATGGTGCTTCCAGTGGTCTTCGACGCTGTTCGCCAGCGCCTCGATGTAGAGCGGCTCGTCGTGGTAGTCGTTGACGAAGCGGAACGCCGGCACGCGGCGCATGCCCGCGCTCCAGGCGTTGATGGCGTCGATCACGCTGGCGGTGGTGGTGCCCGAGTACTGCGGGTAGGCCTGCAGCACCAGCACCCGCGTCGCGCCCTCGGCCTTGAGCGCATCGAGCTGCGCCGCGATGGAAGGCTGGCCGTAGCGCATGGCCTCGCGCACCGTCACGCGGTGGCCGCGCTCGCCCAGCCAGCCGGCCAGCAGCTTCGCCTGCTTCTGTGTCCAGACCTTGAGCGGCGCGCCCTCGGGCATCCAGATGCCGGCGTACTTGGCTGCGGACTTCGCGGGCCGCGTGCGCAGGATGATGCCGTGCAGGATCGGCGCCCACAGCGCCTTCGGGATCTCGACCACGCGCGGGTCGCCGAGGAAGTCGGCCAGGTAGGGCCGCAGCGCACGCGCGGTCGGTTCGTCGGGCGAGCCGAGGTTGCACCAGAGCACGGCGGTGCGCTCCTGGTCGGTCGCGGCAGCAGGAGCTTCGGGTCGAAAAGGCATGCGCTATTCTCGGCCATGGCCCTTGCGACCCTCGATCCCCTGGTGCTCGACGTGAAGCGCATCGCCGCGATCTCGCTCGACCTCGACGACACGCTCTGGCCCATCTGGCCCACCATCGAACGCGCCGAGCGCGTGCTCCACGAATGGCTGCTGCGCGAGGCGCCGAAGACCGCGAACCTGCTCATCACCCCCGGCGTCCTGCGCGAGCTGCGCGAAGCCACCGAGAAGGAGCGTTCCGACCTGGCCCATGACCTGAGCGCCCTGCGCCGCGAATCGATACGCACCGCGCTCAAGCGCGCGCACGAGGATCCGGCGCTGGCCGATCCGGCCTTCGAGGTCTTCTTCGCCGAGCGCCAGCGCGTGACGCTCTACGACGACGCCTTGCCCGCGCTCAAGTGGCTCAGCGAGCGCTACCCGCTGGTGGCGGTCTCCAACGGCAATGCCGACATCCACCTGGCCGGCGTGGGGCGTTGGTTCCGCGCCGCCTTCAGTGCCCGCGAGTTCGGCAGCGGCAAGCCGCACCCGGCGATCTTCCGCGCCGCCGCCGCCTCGGTCGGCCTGCTGCCGAAGGATGTGCTGCACGTGGGCGACGACGCAGCGCTTGACGTGGTGGGCGCACTAGGCGCCGGCATGCAGGCCGCCTGGCTGGTGCGCGAGGAGCGGCCCTGGGAGCACGGCGCGCGGCCGCAGCTGATCGTGCCGAACCTGCGTGCGCTGTGCATGGCCCTCGAGGCCGACTGACCGCTCCCCCGCTCAGCGGCCTGTTGCCGAACGGTTCAGCGCATCGCTGAGCGTGTCCTGGATGTTGAGGTTCTTGATCATGCCCATCGCGTTGCTGCGGGCGTCGATCACGGTCTGGTTCACGATGTGCTGGTTGCTCAGCGTGTTCTGGATGATGGTGCCGGTGCCGTTGGCCAGCACGTCCGGCGCGACGCTGTTGCCTGGCCCGACCTGGACCAGGTTCAGCGCCGCCATCTGCTGGGCGAGCTGGGTGGCCTGCACCGGCGTCAGGTCGGCGACGCGGCCGAAATTGAGCGAGGTCTGCGTCACCAGGTCGCCGTTGACGTAGACGGCGCGCGTGATGCCGAAGCTCACCAGCAGGCCGCCGCCGACGTCGAAGCCGCCGCGCAGGCGGTCCAGCGTGCGGTCGCTCACCGCTTCCCAAATGGCTTCGGCACGCGCCGGCAGGGCTGAACCCAGGCCGAGCAGGGCACACAGCAGGAGCGGTGCGACCCATTTCATAAGGCAGTCTTCGCCTTCGGCTTCGGTGCGAGCCCCTTCGGGCGGCCGTGCGGGGCTCATCAGAACTCTCCCGGCCCGAGCTTGGGCAGGGCGATGCCGGCCATGCCATCGCGGCTGAGGCCCTCGCCCAGCGGCGCGCGCGGCGCCGCGCGCCAGTCGGCGGCGAGGTTGAAGCGCGCCTTTTCCATCTGGTTGTGGATCACGAACAGCAGGCCGTTCTTCCAGATCGCCTCGAAAGCCTCGCGCCGCATTGCGCGCGTGCCCAGGGCCGGGTCGCCGATCAGCACGCGGTCGGGCTGCACGCCCTTGACCACCACGAAATGGTGGTAGCCGTTCTCGTTGATCAGCACGATGGCGGGAATGCGCGCCTCGTTGAGCTTGTCCAGCGGCTGCTCGAAGCCGTCGGCCTGGAAGCCGTGAGCCGCCAGGAAGTTCTTCATGTCGAGCAGCGAGAAGCCCTCGCGGTGGATTTTCTGGCGGTCGCCGCCCGCGTACATCCGCTCGAACACGACCTGCTCCGTGACCGGATAGCCGTAGTGGTGCGTGAGCAGGGTCGCGAGCGCAGCCGAGCCGCAGGAGAAGTCGTACTTCTGCAGCAGCGTGCCGGCCAGCCGCGCCTGGCGCATGCTGGTGACCGGCATGATGACGTCGCCCCCGCCCATGGCCGGCAGATGCGCGAGCTGGCCCGCGGCCGGGCCGGCCATGGCGAGGAAGGCGAGGGTGAGCAGCAGGCTGCGCATGCGCTCCCCCTCAGTTCATCTGCAGGTGCAGGATCACCGCGTTCTGGATCAGCACGTTCGCGCCGGTGTTCTGGATCACCACCGGCAGGCCGTTCATGTTGGCGAAGGAGCCCGAGCTGATGGCGTTGCTGCCGGTCGTGACGTTGCGCGCCGTGTTGTCGGCCGTGACGCCGCTCAGCTCCATGTCGTTGTGCACCGCCTGGCCGCCGCGCGAGCGGTCCAGCATCGCCGAGTCGACGGGCTTCCAGAGCGTGCCCGCGTTCTTCGGCGTCACCGATGTCTGCGCCGCGGCCGTGCCTGCCAGTACGAAGGCCAGCAGGGCCGGGCCGGCGGACCGGAAGCGTTCGATGGGTCTCATGGTGTCTCCCCCGGTGGATGACGGGCAGCCGCCCGTGCGGCCCGCATCGCTGCAGGCCGCGCGGACCTTGCCCGCTCTCTCGCCTAACGTCCCACGGCCAGGTTGGCCTGCACATTCACGCTCTGCTGGACCAGCGATGCGAAGCCGCTGTTCTGGTTCGCGATCATGATGCCGGCCGCCGACTGCCCGACGCTCGTCATGGTGTTGGACATGTTGAACGTGCCGGCGTTGACCGTGTTGGTCCCGCCCGCGCCGCCCGTGCCGCCTTCACCCACGCCGCCGGTGCCGCCCGCCGCGGTGTTCGTGCCGCCGCTGCCCGCGCCGCCTGCACCACCGGTGCCGCTGCCGCCCGAGCCGCCGCTGCCCGCGGTGTTGTTGCCGTTGCTGGCGCTGCCGTTCGTGGCGCTGCCGTTGGTCGCCGGGCCGCCGGCGCCGCCGGTGCCCGCGCCGCCCGTGCGGCTGCCGCTGTTGGTGCTGGTCGCCGTGCCGCCCGCACCGCCTGCCCCACCGGCCGCGCCCGCTGCCGACGCCGACGAGTTGCCCGCGCCGCCCGCGCCGCCTGCGCCGGTCGTGCCGCCGGTGCCCGCGCCACCCGTGCGGCTGCCGGCGCTGGTGCTGTCCGTCGTGTCGCCCCCACCGACCGCGCCGCCCGTGCCATTGGCATTGCCCGACGAGCCGCCATAGCCGCCGCGGCCGCCCGCCGCCGCTGCGTCTGCCGCGCCGTCGCCGCCGCCGGCGCCGTTCGCACGCACGAAGCCGCTGGCATTCAGGCCATTCGCGCCGCCACCGCTGCCCCAGCCGCCGTCGCCCGCGCTGGCGCTGCCGTTGGTCGCGCTGCCATGGCTGATCGCGCCATTGGAGGCGCTGCCGCCGGCCGCACCCACCGCGCCGTTGCCGACCGCGCCGTTGCCGCCCTGGCCGCTGCCGTTGGCCTGGCCGCCGCGACCCACGCCGCCGTAGCCGCCGTTACCGGTGCCACCGCGGGCCGAGCCGGTGTTGTAGGCCTGGTTGCCGATGTTGTAGATGCTGTTGCCGGTCACCGCGCCGTTGAGGTTGCTGCTGGCGGTCGCCTTCGTCACGTTGAAGGCGTTGCTGAAGGTGCCGGTGGAGCCGTTGTTGAGCGCGGCCGAGCGCGCGGCGTTGGCATAGGCGCCGCCCGAATCCTTGTTGGTGCTGCTGTCCGTGTGGGTGCTCGTGCGCGAGCTGCTGCTCGTACGCGTGCTGGTGCTGGTGGAGGTGCTGGTATTGCTGCTCGTGTTGTCCCCACCGTCGGTCAACTGGACCGCGAGCTGGCCGGTGTCGTTGGCGAGCGCCATGCCGCTGAACCCGAATGCAACCGTCAGGGCCGAGGCCAGGAGTGTCTTCTTCATAGGGTCTCCTCAAACTGTGGATGGACGAAAGCTCGGATGAATTGCGTTGCCGCAAAACGGAAGGCTCGGTGCAACTTCGATGCCAGCTGCGTCGACTTGTAGCGGAGCGTTGCTCTTTCAGAGAGGAAATGAGAATGCCGGGCGGGCCGTGCGCGGACGCCGTACAGGCGTGAGAGCCCTTGCGAATCGCGATGTGTCACGGCGCCTTGACGGTCGGGCCGGCGACGCGGGAGGCAACGTTGTGCGTTTGACTCGACGGCCGCGGAGGGCTGCCGACTGCGCTATGCCCTTCGGCCGTCTCATCGCTGTGACAGGCTTGCGAGGGCGATCACGGCGTCGCGTGTGCCGTATCGCGTGCAATGCGAGGCCAGTCAAGCGGGCGAGGATTCCGGTCCTGGCGGATGGGCGAATGCGCAGTGCATCAGATGTGAGACACCCCCTGCGTCGCGGAAGCTTCATCATTACTTTTGTTTTCACCTTGCATCTTGCAGCGATTTGTAAGATGCGTTTACGCTCCGGCGCGACAACACCCCCGGCGACAGCAACAAGGGAGGGTTACATGGAGAAGAGTCACCCGCGCAGAACGCTGACGTTCCTCGCCTGTTCCTCGATGATCATGTCCGGGGCGGCCGCGCAAGCGCAAGGCGGCGCAGGCGCCCGGACGCCGAGCACCACCAAGCGCATCGAGGCCCTGCAGCAGCAGCTGCAGGAGCAGGGCCGGCAGATCGATTCGCTGCGGCAGCAGGCGCAGGAACAGGAGGCCCGCTATCGCGAGCTGCAAGAGCGCCTGCAGACCCAGGAAGCACGCAGCGCGCCGCCGCGGCCGCCCGAAGGCGCAGCCCCTGCGGCCACGGCCGAGGCAGCGCCCGATACCGGAACAAGGCCCGTGCGCGTCGGCGTGGCCCCGAGCGTCGAAGGGCCTGCAATGCCCGAGGTCGCGCCGCTGTTCGACCAGCCCGGCATCCTCACGCCCCGCGGCAAGTTCGTCTTCGAGCCTTCGCTGCAGTACGCGTACTCGTCGAACAACCGGGTCGCGCTGGTGGGCTACACCGTCATCCCCGCCTTGCTGATCGGGCTGGTCGACGTGCGGGAGGTCAAGCGCAACACATTGACGGCGGCCGTCACCGGCCGCTGGGGCGTCACCAACCGGCTCGAGCTCGAGGCCAAGGTCCCTTACGTCTACCGCTCCGACTCGACCATCAGCCGCGAGATCTTCACCGGCTCTGCCAACGAGCGCGTGTTCGACACCCGCGGCAACGCGCTCGGCGACGTCGAGCTGGCGGCGCGCTACCAGCTCAACGAGGGCAAGGGCAACTGGCCCTACATGGTCGGCTCGATGCGCTTCAAGACCCGCACCGGCAAGGACCCCTTCGAGGTGGTCACCGACTGCGTCACGCGCTGCATCGGCAACACCACCGGCACCGGCCTGCCGCTGGATCTGCCCACAGGCTCCGGCTTCTACTCGCTGCAGGCGGGCCTGACGTGGCTGCTGCCCTCCGACCCGGCGGTGTTCTTCGGCAGCTTCACCTACACCTGGAACTACGGCCGCGACAACCTCAGCCGCCTGGTGCTCAACGGCGAGCGGGAGTTCATCGGCGAGGTGAAGCCCGGCAATATCTTCGGCATGAACTTCGGGATGGGACTGGCGCTCAACGAGCGCTCGTCCTTCAGCGTCGGCTTCGAGCTGAACTCCATCGGCAAGACCCGGCAGAACGGCTTGCCGGTCGTGACCTCGGTGCGCACGCAACTCGGGTCGCTGCTCCTGGGCTATGCCTACCGCATCAACGACAAGACCTCGCTGAACGTCACCGTGGGAGCGGGGCTGACGCGCGACACGCCCGATCTCACCCTGACCGTGCGGGTGCCGATTTCGTTCTAGGCTTCAGGAGCACACATGGCCCATCGGAGCCTGCTTTACGTCGCGCTCGGCGGCGAGGCGCGCGAGCTGCGCGAGCAGTTGCTCGCCGGCGGCTGGGAGTTCGCGCAGGCGGCAGACCTGGCGGCGGCGAGCCGCCTGCAGGCCCATCGACGCTTCCCGGTCGCGCTGCTGGCGATCGGCGATTCGCTGCCGGTGCCGGAGACGGCGATCGAGGCCTGCGTCAACGCCTCCAACGGCACGGAGTGGGTGGCGGTGTGCGAGCCGCCCGCACTGGAGTCGCCGGCCTTTTGCGACCTGGTGCTCGGCTACTTCTTCGACCATGCGCCCTTGCCGCTGGACGCGCGCGAGCTGATGGTGATGCTGGAGCATGCCAGCCGCCGTGCGCTGCTGCGGCGCCGGCACGAGACCCGGATGCATGCGGCCGACACGCTGGGCATGGTCGGGCAGGGCCCCGCCATCACGCGCCTGCGCCAGCAGATCCGCCGCGTGGCCGCGACCGATGCGCCGGTGCTGATCGGCGGCGAAAGCGGCAGCGGCAAGGAGCTGGCGGCGCGCGCCATCCATCAATGCTCGCTGCGCTCGGCCGGGCCCTTCGTGGCGGTGAACTGCGGCGCGATCTCGCCCACGCTGATCCAGTCCGAGCTGTTCGGCCATGAGCGCGGCGCCTTCACCGGCGCTTCCTCGGAGCGTCGCGGGCTGATCGAGGCGGCCAATGGCGGCACCGTCTTCCTCGACGAGATCGGCGACCTGCCGCTGGAGCTGCAGACCAACCTGCTGCGCTTCCTGCAGGAGAAGACCATCAGCCGCGTGGGCGGCGTGCGCAGCCTGCGGGTGGATGTGCGGGTGCTGGCCGCGTCGCACGTGGACCTGGCGGAGGCCGTGGCCGTCGGCCAGTTCCGCGACGACCTGTTCTACCGGCTCAACGTGCTGTCCATCGAGCTGACGCCGCTGCGCCGCCGGATGGAAGACGTGCCGATGCTCGCCGAGCACTTCTTCCAGTCCTGCGCGGGCAGCGGCAAGACGCGCGTGAAGGGCTTCAGCCGGCAGGCGCTGGCGGCCCTGATGGCGCACGGCTGGCCCGGCAATGTGCGCGAGCTCTACAACCGCGTGCAGCGGGCGGTGGTGATGAGCGAGATGCGACTGATCGGCCCGGCCGACCTCGGGCTGGCGGAGGTGGAGAGCCCGGCGTGCCTGGAGCTGGATGCGGCCCGCACCCTGGCCGAGCGCGATGCCATCTGCCTCACGCTGACGCGCGTCGGGCGCAACGTCACGCGGGCCGCGCGCGAGCTCGGCGTGTCGCGCATGACGCTGTATCGCCTGATGGACAAGCACAGCATCGCGACGGGCGCGCCGCAGGTTCCCTATACGGGGCCCAAGCCGCCCGCGGCCTTGCCGCTGCGCACCGCGCCTTCGATCGTCGCCGGGTAGGGGCCCTCGACGTAGTCGCCGCAGGCCACGAGGCCGGGGGCGATGCGCGCCGGCGGGCGTTCGAGCCCCGGCGTGCAGGCGAAGGTGGCGCGCTTCTCGACCACCGTCAGCACCGGCTGCAGGCCGGCGAGGCCCAGTTGCTCGCGCGCCTGCGCCAAAACCTGCTGCTGCAGCGCCTCGCGTTCCTCGCTGCTGGCGCTGACCACGAAGCTCAGCAAGCCCGGCGGGCCACCGAGCTGGCCGCGGTCGAAGACGAACTGCGCGGGCGCGCCGGCGGACGATCGCAGCGCGAGCATCGGCGCGGACAGTGCCGGGCCGCCGGTGACGTAGACGGTGGCGATGGCTTCGTGCGCCAGCGCCTGGGCCGATTGCGACCAGGCCGCGGCTTCGAGCAGGCCGGCCCCGGCGGCCAGGCGCGCGGCTTCCCAGGGCGGGCAGGCGAGCACCACGCGGTCGAAGCGCTCGCCGTCGGCCAGCCAGCCCGTGGTGTCGCGGGCGATGGCCTGCACGCGCGTGCCGGCCAGAACGCGCGTTCCGTGCTGCGCCAGCCAGCGCGCCGCCGCGTCGGGCAGCAGGGCGCCGAGGTCGACGCGGGGCAACAGCAGGTCGGCGCCGCCGCGTTCGGTGAAGAGGGCGTCGTGCAGCACGCGCAGGAAGACCTGGCCGCTGGCGTGTTCGACGGGGGTGTTGAGGGCCGAGATGCACAGCGGCTCGATGAGCTCGCCCCGCACGCGCGGCGTCAGGCCGGCGCACAGCTGGGCGACGGACGTCGACGGATCGCAGAGGAAGCCGCCCGCGCGCCAGGCGAGCGCGCTGCGCAGCAACGCGGCCTTGTCGCGCCAGGACCAGCCGCGCGCGCCGAGGATGCCGGCCAAGAGGTCCAGCGGCGGCGGCCAGCCCGGCGGCACCGCCAGGCCGCCGCCGTCGGCGAAGCGCAACCGCAGCGGCATGCGGTGCAGCACGGCCGCAGGATCGATGCCCAGCTCGCGCATCAGGCCCAGGGTCGCGCTGTAGGCGCCGATCAGGATGTGCTGGCCGTTGTCGAGCAGGACCGGCGCGCCGCCCGGCAGCTGCGCAGGCAGCGCCCGCGCGCGGCCGCCGAGGGTGCGCGCGGCCTCGAACACGGTCACCGCGTGGCCGGCGCGCGTGGCCTCGATGGCGCAGGCCAGGCCGGCCCAGCCGGCGCCGATGATTCCGATCGTCTTCACAACCTGCCGAGGGCCTGCACGCGCCACGCCAGCCACAGCTTGCGCAACGGCGTCAGGCTCACGCGCTGGTCCAGCACCCGGAAGTCGTCGCGCTCGATCTCGCGCAGCAGGGTGCGGTAGATGCTGGCCATCATCAGGCCCGGCTTCTGCGCGCGCCGGTCGGCTGCGGGCAGCAGGGCGAGCGCCTCGTCGTAGGCTGCGTGGGCGCGCTCGGCCTGGAACTTCATCAGGGCGACGAAGCGCTCCGAATGCAGGCGGTTGAGCACCTCGTGCGCCTTGACGTCGAACTGCTGCAGCTCGTTGACCGGCAGGTAGATGCGCCCGCGCAGCGCGTCCTCGCCGACGTCGCGGATGATGTTGGTCAGCTGCAGGGCCAGGCCCAGCTTGTGGGCGTAGGCGGTGGTCTGTGCGTCGGTCTGGCCGAAGATGCGCGCCGCGCCTTCGCCCACCACGCCGGCCACCAGGTGGCAGTAGCGCTTGAGGGCCGCGAAGTCGAGGTAGCGGGTCTGGTCCAGGTCCATCTGGCAGCCGTCGATCACCTCGTGCAGCTGGCGCGCCTCGATGCCGTAGGTGCCGGCGTGGGGCATCAGCGCCTGCATCACCGGATGCTGCGGATGGCCGTCGAAGGCCTGCGCGACTTCCTTGCGCCACCAGGCCAGCTTGGTGGCGGCGACGCCGGGGTCGCTGACCTCGTCGACCACGTCGTCGACCTCGCGGCAGAAGGCGTAGAAGGCGGTGATGGCGGCGCGCCGCGGCTTGGGAAGGAAGAGGAAGGCGTAATAGAAGCTGCTGCCCGAGGCGGCCGCCTTGTCCTGGACGTACTGCTCGGGCGTCATCGTGGAAAACTCGTCATCGCGGGCGATTGTCTCCGCATCCGCAGGGCGCGCCAGGCGAGAAGCGGTGCATCGGCCTTGCCGATGGTCGGGCGCTGCGACCAGGTATCGAAGCCCAGGGCCTCGATCTTGTCGAGGATTCGCAGGCCGCCTTGCACGACGAAGCGCAGCTCCCAGCCGGCGCGGCCCGGCAGGCGATGCACGAGCGGGGCGCCTTCGTTCATGAGGTCGCGGGCCCAGGCCACTTGGGCTGAAACCAGCGCGATGGCGGATGGCGGCGGCGCGGACGCCGCCAGCGGCCTGAAGCCGCGGAAGTCCTCCGCCGCGAGGCCATGCGACGCGACTTCGGCCGCGGGCAGGTAGTAGCGGCCGCGCGGGAGGTCGACGCTCAGGTCCTGCCAGAAATTGATCAGCTGCAGGGCGCTGCAGATGGCGTCGCTCCGGGCGAGGGCGCGGGCGTCGTCCACGCCGTAGAGATGCAGCAGCAGCCGGCCGATCGGGTTGGCCGAGCGGCGGCAGTAGTCGAGCAGTTCGGCGCGGTCGGCATAGCCGGCGGCGTCGCGGGTCTTCTCGATGTCCTGCATGAAGGCCGAGAGCAGGTCGGCCAGCAAGGACTCGGGCAGGGCGAAGTCGCGCATCGCCTGCGCGAGCGGGCCGAAGACCTCGGGCCAGCGCGGCGAAGGCGCGGCGCCGCGGGCCGCGGCGGCGAGCTCGGCGCGAAAGGCATGCAGGTCCTCGAGGCGCTGGGCCGCAGCGGCCGCGCCCTCGTCGGCGATGTCGTCGGCCGTGCGGGCGAAGCCGTAGATCGCCGCGATGGGCGGCCGCAGCCGCGGCGGGCACAGCCAGGAGGCGACCGGAAAATTCTCGTAGTGGGTGGGCGCCGCAGCGGCGGCCGGGTAGGGCGTGGAAGGCACGCGCCGGATTGTCGTGTACCGCGCAGTACGATCGTCGCGCCGCAGCCACCCCCCTTTGTCATGACCTCTCCCGCGCAGACGCTGAGCCCCGCCGATCCCGGCACGCACGCCAAGGCCGGGCCCGGCCTGATGATCGCGGCGCTCGGCGTGGTCTTCGGCGACATCGGCACCTCGCCGCTCTATGCCTTCAAGGAGACGCTCAATCCCGACCATGGGGTGGCCTTCTCGCCGGATGCGGTGCTGGGCCTGCTGTCGCTGATCTTCTGGGGCCTGATGTTCGTGGTGACGCTGAAGTACGTGGTCTTCGTGCTGCGCGCCGACCACGACGGCGAGGGCGGCATCCTGGCGCTGCAGGCGCTGGCGCGCAACGCAGTCGCCGGGACTGGGATGCGGCCCTGGGGCTGGAAGGCGATCGGGGCCTTGGGCCTGGTCGGCGCCGCGATGTTCTACGGCGACAGCCTGATCACGCCGGCGATCTCGGTGCTCTCGGCGGTCGAGGGCCTGGAAGTCGAGGCGCATGCGCTCAAGCCCTTCGTGATCCCGATCACCCTTGTGATCCTGGTCGGCCTGTTCGCGGTGCAGCGCCAGGGCACCGGCGTGGTGGGCAAGGTCTTCGGCCCGGTGATGCTGCTGTGGTTCCTGGTGATCGGGCTGGCGGGCCTATGGCAGGTGCTGCAGCAGCCGCAGGTGCTGGCCGCCCTCGATCCGCGCCGGGCGGCGGGCTTTCTGCTGACGCACCATGCGCAGTCGCTGGCGGTGCTGGGCGCCGTGTTCCTGGCCTTCACGGGCGGCGAGGCGCTGTATGCCGACATGGGGCATTTCGGCGCCCGCCCGATCCGCCTGGCCTGGATGTTCCTGGCCCTGCCGGGGCTGGCGCTCAACTACTTCGGGCAGGGCGCGCTGGTGCTGGCCAATCCGGCGGCGGTCGACAACCCCTTCTTCCGGATGTTCCCAAGCTGGAGCGTGTTGCCGATGGTGGTGCTGGCCGCGATGGCCACGGTGATCGCCTCGCAGGCGGTGATCTCGGGCGCCTTCTCGCTGACCGCGCAGGCCATGCGCATGGGCTACCTGCCGCGCATGCGGGTGGTCCAGACCTCGGGCGAGGCCATCGGCCAGATCTACGTGCCGTCCGTCAACTGGCTGCTGATGGCCGGCGTGCTGGCGCTGGTGCTGGGGTTCCGCAGCTCCAGCGCCCTGTCGGCGGCCTATGGCATCGCGGTCTCGGTCACGATGGTCACGACCACGCTGCTGGCCGGCGTGGTGGCCTTCAAGCTGTGGCACTGGAACCGCGTGGCGGTGGTGCTGGGCGTGCTGGCCTTCGCGGCGGTCGACCTGGGCTTCGTGGTGGCCAACAGCCTCAAGATCCACGAGGGCGGCTGGCTCACGCTGGCGGTGGCCGCGTTCACGCTGCTGATCTTCACCACCTGGGCCAAGGGACGGCGCCTGGGCCTGGCGGCCGCGGCGGCGCAGCAGGTGCCGCTCGAGCCCTTCGTCGAGTCGCTGGCGCTCAGCATGCCGCACCGGGTGCATGGCACGGCGGTCTTCCTCAACCCGGACATCGATGCGGTGCCGCATGCGCTGCTGCACAACCTCAAGCACAACCAGGTGCTGCACGAGCAGGTGATCCTGCTGCGCGTGGAGGCCCGCGATACGCCGCGCGTCGACGCGCAGCAGCGCATCGACGCTCGCTTCATGGGCCACGGCATCTGGGCCATGACGGCGCGCCACGGCTTCATGGAGCGGGCCAACGTGCCCGAGTTCATCCGCATCCTGGCCTATCAGAAGACGCTGGCGATCGAGTCGATGAGCACCTCCTACTTCGTCTCGCGCGCCACGCTGGGCGACAAGCCGCTGCCGGGCATGAACCCGGTGCGCCGGGCGCTGTTTGCGTGGATGCAGCGCAACGCGGGGCGGGCCTCGGACTACTTCGGCATCCCCGGCAACAGCCTGGTCGAGCTGGGTCAGCGGACCTGAGTCCCCTTCGCGCGTCATTGACAGCGGTTCGCGTTTACCCTAAATTACTAACCGGCCGGTCAGTAATGACCCCGATCGTTTTGCCTAGGGTGCTCCATGACCGCGTCATCCGCTTCTCCCGCCTTCCGTCACGCCGGCCTCCTGCTTGTGGCCGCCCTTGCGCTCGCGGGTTGTTCCCGCCCCCAGCCCGCTGAGGAGCCGCTGCGCGCAGTCAAGGTGATGGCGGTGGGCACCAGCGCCTACGGCAGCGAGCCGGAGTTCTCCGCCGAGGTGCGGGCCCGCGTCGAATCGCGGCTGGGCTTCCGCGTGGCGGGCAAGATCACCCGCCGGCAGGCCGAGCTCGGCCAGCAGGTGAAGGCCGGCCAGGTGCTGGCGCAGCTCGATCCGCAGGACTACCGGCTGGCGGCCGAGGCCGCGCGGGCCCAGCACGCCGCCGCGCTGACCAACCGCGACCTGGCCCAGGCCGATCTCAAGCGCTACCGCGGCCTGCGCGAGCAGAACTTCATCAGCGCCGCCGAGCTGGAGCGGCGCGACAGCACCTACAAGGCGGCCCAGGCCCAGCTCGAGCAGGCGCAGGCGCAGATGTCCTCGCAGGGCAACCAGGCGCAGTACACGACGCTGGTGGCCGACGTGCCGGGGATCATTACCGCGATCGAGGCCGAGCCGGGCCAGGTGGTGACGGCCGGCACGCCGGTCGTGCGCATCGCGCAGGACGGCGCGCGCGACGTGGTGTTCTCGGTGCCGGAAGACCGCGCCGCGTTGGTCAAGCCGGGCTCGGCGGTGGCGGTGCGCGGCTGGTCCGACGGCAAGGAGATGGAGGGCAAGGTGCGCGAGGTGGCGGCCAGCGCCGACGCGGTGACGCGCACCTACACCGTCAAGGTCGCCATCGACGCTGCCACGGCGCCGGCCCTGGGTGCCACCGTCTTCGCCCGGCCGCAGGCGCTGTCGCGCAGCGGCACGCCGGTGCTGAAGCTGCCGACCAGCGCGCTGCGCCAGGAAGGCAAGGGCAGCGCGGTCTGGGTGCTCGACAAGGCCAGCATGACGGTGCGCTCGCAACCGGTGCAGGTGGCCACGGCGGATGGCAACGAGGCGGTGATCGGCAGCGGCCTCACGCCGGGGATGCTGGTGGTGGTGGCCGGCGTGCACGTGCTGTCGCCGGGGCAGAAGGTGTCGATCTACCGCGAGAAAACGGCGGCGCCCGCTGGGGCTGCGGCGGTGCAGGAGGCCGTGAACGCGCCGGGCCAGGTCACCCCGGTTTCCTCCACCCGCTGAGGACGGTTCGATGACCTCAGAGACCACCGTCGCCGGGGCCGGCAAGGCCGGCTTCAACCTCTCGAAGTGGGCGCTGGACCATCCCGCGCTCACCCGCTACCTGATGCTGGTGCTGATGCTGCTGGGCTTCGCGGCCTACTTCCAGCTGGGCCAGGACGAGGACCCGCCCTTCACCTTCCGCGCGATGGTCGTGCGCACCTACTGGCCCGGCGCGACGGCGCAGCAGGTGGCCGAGCAGGTGACCGACAAGCTCGAGCGCACGCTGCAGGAGGCGCCCTACGCCGACAAGATCCGCAGCTACTCCAAGCCCGGCGAGTCGCAGATCATCTTCCAGATCAAGGACTCCTCGAAGCCCGGCGATGTCGCCAACGTCTGGTACACGGTGCGCAAGAAGATCGGCGACATCCGCGGCACCCTGCCGGCCGGCATCCAGGGCCCCTTCTTCAATGACGACTTCGGCGACGTCTACGGCGTGATCTACGCGCTGGAGAGCGACGGCTTCAGCTATGCCGAGCTCAAGACCTTCGCCGACGACGTGCGCCAGCAACTGCTGCGCGTGAAGGACGTGGCCAAGGTCGAGCAGTTCGGCGTGCAGGACGAGAAGGTCTTCGTCGAGGTCTCGCAGAAGCGCCTGGCGCAGCTGGGGCTGGACTTCAACACCGTGCTTTCGCAGCTCGGGCAGCAGAACGCGATCGAGAGCGCCGGCACGATCCAGGCGCCGCAGGACGTGGTGCAGGTGCGGGTGGCCGGCCAGTTCACCAACGTGGAGCAGCTGCGCGCGATGCCGATCCGCGGCACTTCGGGCAACCAGATGCGCCTCGGCGACATCGCGGAGATCCGTCGGGACTACGTCGATCCGCCGCAGGTCAAGGTGCGGCATCAGGGCAAGGAGGTGATCGCGCTGGGCATCTCCATGGCCAAGGGCGGCGACATCATCACGCTCGGCAAGTCGCTGCACGCGGCCACCGCCGAGATCGACAAGCGCCTGCCGGCGGGCGTGAAGTTGGCGCAGGTGCAGAACCAACCGGTGGCGGTCGCGACCTCGGTCAACGAGTTCGTGCGGGTGCTGATCGAGGCGGTGGCGATCGTGCTGGCGGTGAGCTTCATCGCGCTCGGGCTGCACAAGGGCGGGCGCTTCGGGTACTACATCGACATCCGACCGGGGCTGGTGGTGGCGATCACGATCCCCTTGGTGCTGGCCGTGACCTTCCTGGCGATGAACTACTTCGGCATCGGGCTGCACAAGATCTCGCTGGGCTCGCTGATCATCGCGCTCGGCCTCTTGGTGGACGACGCGATCATCGCGGTCGAGATGATGGTGCGGAAGATGGAGGAGGGCTACGACAAGGTGCGCGCCGCCACCTTCGCCTACGACGTCACGGCCAAGCCGATGCTGACCGGCACGCTGATCACGGCCGCGGGCTTCCTGCCCATCGGCATCGCGAAGTCGGTGACGGGCGAGTACACCTTCGCGATCTTCGCGGTGACGGTGATCGCGCTGGTGCTGAGCTGGCTGGTCTCGGTCTACTTCGTGCCCTACCTCGGCACCTTGCTGCTCAAGGTGAAGCCGCACAATCCCGAGGACCCGCCGCACGAGCTGTTCGACTCGCCCTTCTACAGCACCTTCAGGCGCACGGTGAACTGGTGCGTCAAGCACCGCTGGCTGACCATCGGCGCGACCCTGCTGACCTTCGCGCTGGGCATCGTCGGCATGGGCAAGGTGCAGCAGCAGTTCTTCCCCGATTCGAGCCGGCCGGAGATCATGGTCGACCTGTGGTTCCCCGAAGGCACCTCCTTCGCCGCCAACGAGGAGGTGGCCAAGCGGGTCGAGCAGCGGCTGCTGAAGGAAGAGGGCATCACCACCGTCAGCACCTGGGTCGGCTCCGGCGTGCCGCGCTTCTATTTGCCGCTGGACCAGGTGTTCCCGCAGACCAACGTCTCGCAATTGATCGTGCTGGCCAAGGACCTCAAGTACCGCGAGTCGCTGCGCCTGAAGCTGCCGGGGCTGCTGGCGGAGGAGTTCCCCGAGATCCGCGGCCGCGTGAAGCTGCTGCCCAACGGGCCGCCGGTGGCCTATCCGGTGCAGTTCCGCGTGATCGGCACCGAGCCGGAGCTGCTGCGCACGCATGCCGACGAGGTCAAGGCGATCATGCGCGACAACGCCAACATGCGCGGCGTGAACGACAACTGGAACGAGTCGGTCAAGGTGATCCGGCTCGAGGTGGACCAGGCCAAGGCGCGCGCCCTCGGCGTCACCAGCCAGGCCATCGCGCAGGCCTCGCGCACGATGTTCAGCGGCACCACCATCGGCCAGTACCGCGAGAACGACCTGCTGATCGACATCGTGCTGCGCCAGCAGCCCGACGAGCGCGAGGCGATCTCGGACATCGGCAATGCCTACCTGCCGACCAGCTCGGGCCACTCGATCCCGCTCACGCAGATCGCGCGGCCGGTGTTCGGCTGGGAACCGGGCGTGATGTGGCGCGAGAACCGCGACTACGCGATCACGGTGCAGGGCGACATCGTCGAGGGGCTGCAGGGCGCCACCGTCACCGAGCAGCTGCTGCCGGCGCTGCGCAAGCTGGAGGCCAAGTGGCATGCGGAAGGGCAGGGCGCCTACCGCATCGAGGTGGCGGGCGCCGTGGAGGAGAGCAGCAAGGGCTCGTCCTCGATCGTGGCCGGCGTGCCGATCATGCTGTTCCTGGTCTTCACGTTGCTGATGCTGCAGCTGCACAGCTTCAGCCGCTCGATGCTGGTCTTCCTGACCGGGCCGCTGGGGATTGCCGGCGTGGCCGGCGCGCTGCTGGTGACCAACCGGCCCTTCGGCTTCGTGGCGCTGCTGGGCGTGATCGCGCTGATGGGCATGATCCAGCGCAACGCGGTGATCCTGATCGATCAGATCGAGCACGACCGCGCGGCCGGCGTGCCGACCTGGGACGCGATCGTCGAGTCGGCGGTGCGCCGGCTGCGGCCCATCGTGCTGACCGCGGCGGCGGCGGTGCTGGCAATGATCCCGCTGTCGCGCAGCGTGTTCTGGGGGCCGATGGCAATCGCGATCATGGGCGGCCTCATCGTTGCCACCGTGCTGACGCTGCTGGCCCTGCCGGCGATGTACGCGGCCTGGTTCCGCGTCAAGCGGGATGAGCACAACCCCGCCAAGGAGGCCGAGGAGGCCCTGGTTCGCGCTTAAAATACGCGGTTGACCGATTTCAGGCGGTCGGCCTTCCCGGCCGGCTGCTATTCGAATGCGAAGGCGGCCTCCGGGCCGCCTTCCGTATTCATCACCTGAAAAAACTGGAACCGCGCGGGTGGCGAAATTGGTAGACGCACCAGGTTTAGGTCCTGACGTTCGCAAGAACGTGCCGGTTCGAGTCCGGCCCCGCGCACCAGCACAAGACCCTCTCAAGGAAGACACAAATGACCGTGAACGTTGAAACCCTCGACAAGCTCGAGCGCAAGATCACGCTGACCTTGCCCGTCGGCACCATCCAGTCCGAGGTCGATTCACGCCTCAAGAAGCTGGCCCGCACCGTCAAGATGGACGGCTTCCGCCCCGGCAAGGTGCCGATGACCGTCGTGGCCCAGCGCTACGGCTACTCGGTGCACTACGAGGTCATGAACGACAAGGTCGGCGAGGCCTTCTCGCAGGCCGCCAACGAGGCCAAGCTGCGCGTGGCCGGCCAGCCGCGCATCACCGAGAAGGAAGAGGCGCCCGAGGGCCAGCTGGCTTTCGACGCGGTCTTCGAGGTCTTCCCCGACGTCAAGATCAACGACCTGTCCAACGCCGAGGTCGAGAAGCTCAGCGCCGAGGTGGGCGACGATGCGATCGACAAGACGCTCGACATTTTGCGCAAGCAGCGTCGCACCTTCGCCCAGCGCGCCCAGGACGCCGCCGTGCAGGACGGCGACCGCGTGACGGTCGACTTCGAGGGCAAGATCGACGGCGAGCCCTTCCAGGGCGGCAAGGCCGACGACTTCCAGTTCATCGTCGGCGAAGGCCAGATGCTCAAGGAATTCGAGGACGCCGTGCGCGGCCTGAAGGCCGGCGACAGCCGCACCTTCCCGCTGTCCTTCCCGGCCGACTACCACGGCAAGGACGTGGCCGGCAAGCAGGCCGACTTCATGGTCACGGTCAAGAAGATCGAGGCCTCGCACCTGCCCGAGGTCAACGAGCAGCTGGCCAAGTCGCTCGGCATCGCCGAGGCCACGGTCGAAGGCCTGCGCGCCGACATCAAGAAGAACCTGGAGCGCGAAGTCAAGTTCCGCCTGCTGGCGCGCAACAAGAACGCCGTGATGGACGCACTGATCGCCAACGCCGAGCTGGACCTGCCCAAGTCCAGCGTGCAGGCCGAGGTCGACCGCATGGTCGAAGGCGCCCGCGCCGAGCTCAAGCAGCGCGGCATCAAGGACGCCGACAAGGCCCCGATCCCCGACGACGTGTTCCGCCCGCAGGCCGAGCGCCGCGTGCGCCTGGGCCTGGTCGTGGCCGAGCTGGTGCGTGCCAACAACCTGCAGGCCAAGCCCGAGCAGATCAAGGCGCACATCGATGAGCTGGCCGCCAGCTACGAGAAGCCGGCCGACGTGGTGCGCTGGTACTTCAGCGACAACCGCCGCCTGGCCGAGGTCGAGGCGGTGGTAATCGAGAACAACGTCACGGATTTCGTGCTCGGCCAGGCCAAGGTCAACGCCAAGTCGGTGTCCTTCGACGAGCTGATGGCCCAGCAGGGCTGACACGCCGGCGGCCGTCGTGGGGCTTGTGCTTTTTGGCACGAGCCCCATGTCGTCTGGGTACAGTACAAAACCTCTCTGGAGAGCACACATGAGCGCACAGGACATTCAAGGCCTCGGCATGATCCCGATGGTCATCGAGCAATCGGGCCGCGGCGAGCGTTCCTACGACATCTATTCGCGGCTGCTCAAGGAGCGGGTGATCTTCCTGGTGGGCGAGGTCAACGACCAGACCGCCAACCTGGTGGTGGCGCAACTGCTGTTCCTGGAGAGCGAGAACCCGGACAAGGACATCTCGTTCTACATCAACTCGCCCGGCGGCAGCGTGAGTGCCGGCATGGCGATCTACGACACCATGCAGTTCATCAAGCCGGCGGTGTCGACCCTGTGCGTGGGCTTCGCGGCCAGCATGGGCGCCTTCCTGCTGGCGGCGGGCGAGAAGGGCAAGCGCTTCTCGCTGCCCAACTCCAAGATCATGATCCACCAGGTGCTGGGCGGCGCCCGCGGCCAGGCGACCGATATCGAGATCCATGCCCGCGACATCCTGAAGACCCGCGAGCAGATGAACCGCATCCTGGCCGAGCGCACCGGCCAGTCGCTGGACAAGATCGCCCGCGACACCGAGCGGGACTACTTCCTGACCGCGGACGAAGCCAAGGACTACGGCCTGGTCGACCAGGTGATCGCCAAGCGCAGCTGAGCCGGCCGGCGCTGCGGCGCCCCGGCGGCGACAACGGCGTTTTCCGCACGGAAAACGCCGTTTTTGTTCGGGTTGGGGACGGGCCGAGGGTCTTCCTTCTTCGCTATCATTGTTAAACCCCCGTTACGAGGCATCTGTCCATGGCCGAGAAAAAAGGCTCTTCCAGCGAAAAAACGCTTTACTGCTCGTTCTGCGGGAAGAGCCAGCACGAGGTCAAGAAGCTGATCGCCGGTCCGTCGGTTTTCATTTGCGACGAGTGCATCGATCTCTGCAACGAGATCATCCGCGACGAGTTGCCCGCCGGCGAGGAATCGCGCGAGGCGCGCAGCGACCTGCCGACCCCGCTGGAGATCAAGGCCAACCTCGACAACTACGTGATCGGCCAGGAGCCTGCCAAGCGCATGTTGTCGGTGGCGGTCTACAACCACTACAAGCGGCTGCGCCACAAGGACAAGGCCAAGGGCGACGACGTCGAGCTCAGCAAGAGCAACATCCTGCTGATCGGCCCGACCGGCTCCGGCAAGACCCTCCTGGCCCAGACCCTGGCCCGCATGCTCGACGTGCCCTTCGTGATGGCCGACGCCACCACGCTCACCGAGGCCGGCTACGTCGGCGAGGACGTCGAGAACATCATCCAGAAGCTGCTGCAGAGCTGCAACTACGAGGTGGAGCGCGCCCAGCGCGGCATCGTCTACATCGACGAGATCGACAAGATCTCGCGCAAGTCCGACAACCCCTCGATCACCCGCGACGTATCGGGCGAGGGCGTGCAGCAGGCGCTGCTCAAGCTGATCGAAGGCACCATGGCCAGCGTTCCGCCGCAGGGCGGGCGCAAACACCCGAACCAGGACTTCCTGCAGATCGACACGACCAACATCCTGTTCATCTGCGGCGGCGCCTTCGCCGGGCTGGAGAAGGTGATCGAGAACCGCACCGAGGCCTCCGGCATCGGGTTCGGCGCCTCGGTCAAGAGCAAGCAGCAGCGCAGCCTGACCGAGGTGTTCCGCGAGGTGGAGCCCGAGGACCTGATCAAGTTCGGCCTGATTCCGGAGCTGGTCGGCCGCATGCCGGTCGTTGCCTCGCTGGCCGAGCTCAGCGAGGACGCCCTGGTGCAGATCCTGACCGAGCCGAAGAACGCGGTGGTGAAGCAGTTCACCAAGCTGCTGCAGATGGAAGGCGTCGACCTGGAGATCCGCCCGGCGGCGCTCAAGGCTATCGCACGCAAGGCACTGGCCCGCAAGACGGGTGCCCGGGGCCTGCGCTCGATCCTGGAGCAATCGCTGATCGACACCATGTTCGAGCTGCCGAATGCCACCAATGTCGACAAGGTCGTGGTCGAAGAATCCACAATCGACGAAAACAAGCCACCGCTCCTCGTGTACCGCGAGGCGGCCAAGAAGGCCTGACTGAGTGACTTTCAGGCCGGCCCCTCCGATACCGGCGACCGGCGTCTTCGGCGATTACCGCGCCCGCGGGCTTGAAAAGCGCGCGCGGCCGACCATCTTTCCATGATCAAGTAAAGGATTTCCATGTCCGGTCATACCCCCCTGCCTGCCACCGAAATCGACCTGCCGCTGCTCCCGCTGCGCGACGTGGTCGTTTTCCCCCACATGGTGATCCCGCTTTTCGTCGGCCGGCCCAAGAGCATCAAGGCGCTCGAGCTCGCGATGGAAGCGGAGCGCCGGATCATGCTGGTCGCCCAGAAGGCCGCCGCCAAGGACGAGCCCTCGGTCGAGGACATGTTCGAGGTCGGCTGCATCTCGACCATCCTGCAGATGCTGAAACTGCCCGACGGCACGGTGAAGGTGCTGGTCGAAGGCCAGCAGCGCGCGCGCGTCAACCGCATCGACGACGGCGAGACGCATTTCTCAGCGAACGTCACGCCGGTGCAAGTGCCGGAGGCCGCAGTGCAGAAGGGCACCGAAGTCGAGGCGCTGCGCCGCGCGGTGATGCAGCAGTTCGACCAGTACGTCAAGCTCAACAAGAAGATCCCGCCCGAGATCCTGACCTCGATCTCGAGCATCGACGACCCGGGCCGCCTGGCCGACACCATCGCCGCACATCTGCCGCTCAAGCTCGACAACAAGCAGGCCGTGCTCGACCTGGACGATATCAAGGCGCGGCTGGAGAACCTGTACGGCCAGCTGGAGCGCGAAGTCGACATCCTCAACGTCGACAAGAAGATCCGCGGCCGCGTCAAGCGCCAGATGGAGAAGAACCAGCGCGACTTCTACCTGAACGAGCAGGTCAAGGCGATCCAGAAGGAACTGGGCGAAGGCGAAGAGGGCGCGGACGTCGAGGAGATCGAAAAGAAGATCAAGCTTGCCAAGATGCCCAAGGAAGCGCTCAAGAAGGCCGAGGGCGAGCTCAAGAAGCTCAAGCTGATGTCGCCGATGTCGGCCGAGGCCACCGTGGTGCGCAACTACATCGACGTGCTGATCGGCCTGCCCTGGAGCAAGAAGACCAAGATCAAGCACGACCTCGCGCACGCCGAGGAGGTGCTCAACGAGGACCATTACGGCCTCGAAAAGGTCAAGGACCGCATCCTTGAATATCTTGCGGTGCAGCAACGCGTCGACAAGGTGAAGGCGCCGATCCTCTGCCTCGTGGGCCCGCCGGGCGTGGGCAAGACCTCGCTGGGTCAGTCGATCGCCAAGGCGACCGGCCGCAAGTACACGCGCATGGCGCTGGGCGGCATGCGCGACGAGGCCGAGATCCGCGGGCACCGCCGCACCTACATCGGCGCGCTGCCGGGCAAGGTGCTGCAGAGCCTGAACAAGGTGGGTACGCGCAATCCGCTGTTCCTGCTGGACGAGATCGACAAGCTGGGCACGGACTTCCGCGGCGATCCGTCGAGTGCGTTGCTGGAAGTCCTGGACCCCGAGCAGAACCACACCTTCGGCGATCACTACGTCGAGGTGGACTTCGACCTCTCCGACGTGATGTTCGTGGCCACCTCGAACTCGATGAACATCCCGCCGGCGCTGCTGGACCGGATGGAAGTGATCCGCCTGGCGGGCTACACCGAGGACGAGAAGACGCACATCGCGCTCAAGTACCTGCTTCCCAAGCAGATGAAAAACAACGGCGTGAAGGAGGACGAGCTCCTGATCACCGAAGAGGCCGTGCGCGACATCGTGCGCTACTACACCCGCGAGGCCGGCGTGCGTTCGCTCGAGCGCGAGCTCTCCAAGATCTGCCGCAAGACGGTCAAGGGCTTGCTGCTCAAGAAGATGACGCCCAAGGTCGTGGTCGAGGGCAAGAACCTCAATGACTTCCTTGGCGTGCGCAAGTACACCTTCGGTCTGGCCGAGAAGCAGAACCAGGTGGGCCAGGTGGTTGGCCTGGCGTGGACCGAGGTCGGTGGCGACCTGCTCACGATCGAGGCCGTGACGATGCCCGGCAAGGGCGTGATCAGCCGCACCGGCTCGCTCGGCGACGTGATGAAGGAGTCGGTGGAGGCCGCCCGCACCGTGGTGCGCAGCCGCTCACGCCGGCTCGGCATCAAGGACGAGGTGTTCGAGAAGCGCGACATCCACATCCACGTGCCCGACGGCGCCACGCCCAAGGACGGCCCGAGCGCGGGCGCCGCGATGACGACGGCCTTCGTGTCGGCGCTGACCGGCATCCCCGTGCGCGCCGACGTCGCGATGACCGGCGAGATCACGCTGCGCGGTGAAGTGACGGCCATTGGCGGCCTGAAGGAAAAGCTGCTGGCCGCCCTGCGCGGCGGCATCAAGACCGTGCTGATCCCGGAAGAGAACGCCAAGGACCTGCAGGACATCCCCGAGAACGTGAAGAACGGCCTCGAGATCGTGCCGGTGAAGTGGATCGACAAGGTGCTGGAGATCGCGCTGGAAAAACTGCCGACGCCGCTGTCCGATGAGGAGGTCGCGGCTGCCGCTGCGGCGATGGCCGAGCAGGCCAAGCAGCGGGCATCGCAGCCCGCGGAAGGCTCGATCAAGCATTGAGCCTCGGCGCTTGCGGGACCTCGAAAAAGTGCTATATAATCTAAGGCTTGAAACGCGGGAATAGCTCAGTTGGTAGAGCGCAACCTTGCCAAGGTTGAGGTCGAGAGTTCGAGACTCTTTTCCCGCTCCAGTTTTCAAAAAGGGAAGCTTCAAGCTTCCCTTTTTTTCGCGAGTTCTGACCAAGAAGAAAACCTCGATTCAGCATGGCGCGATAGCAAAGCGGTTATGCAACGGATTGCAAATCCGTCTAGCCCGGTTCGACTCCGGGTCGCGCCTCCACCCTTCATCGGTATCGATCAGAACAGCCCCTCCAACCATCGTTGTCGGGGCTGTTTCTGTTTCGGGTATCGTCCATATCCAACCGGAGGCCCGGATGGTGAAATTGGTAGACACATCGGACTTAAAATCCGCCGCTTCCTGCATAAGGGGCGTACCGGTTCGACCCCGGTTCCGGGCACCACCACATCACAAGGGAGCCATGACATGCCTCGCTACAACGCTCCGTTCGAAATCCACGTCCACGGCGACGTGCCGCTGCGCCCCGATGCGAGCTTCGAGCAGATTCAGGAAGCCCTGAAACCGCTCTGGAAATACGCCGGCGCGCGTTCGCTGGCCGATGGCGCGAACAGCGTCTATGAGGAAGAGCCCGGCATCCGTTTCGAGCAGAAGGAGCACATGCTCCAGATCTGCTGGACGGTTGCCGGCGACGAAGATTTCCGCCAGGCACTCGACGAGATGTGCATGGCCCTGAATGAGCTCGCCGAGCAGGGCGCCGCGATCGAGGTCACGTTCTACGATACCGACTTCGACGAGGAAGAGAGCGATCCCGAGGACGAGTCCCGCGACGACTTCCTGATGCTCTTCATCGGCCCCAACCCGGCCGCGATCATGCAGGTCCAGCGCGACCTCCTGGTCGAGGACGTGGTGAACCTCATGGAACGCCATTTCGACGGCGCCGAGCTCGGTGGCGTGGTGGCCGAGATCGACAAGCTCTTCGGCGACCGCTTCGATGCGCTGGTGAACTCGCTCGAGATCGGCAAGCGCCCGCGCGGCGGCACCGGTGGCCCCGGCACCGGCGGCCATGGCGGCGGACGCCGCCCGCGCCACCTGCACTGAGCACAGCGGCGCTGAAGCTGCGCCACGGAGCGGTCAACCCGCTCCGCTATGCTCGGCGACCTTCTGTACGAGGAGAGTCGCTTGGCCCTTTTTTCCCAGTCCGCCCTCCGTCCCGGCGTGCGCAAGCGCGAAGTGTTCGGCTGGGCGATGTACGACTTCGCCAACTCGGGCTACACCACGGTCGTGATCACGGCGGTGTTCGCCGCCTATTTCGTCGGCGGAATCACCAAGAGCGCGCCCTGGGGGCCCTTCGCGTGGACGGTCGCCCTGAGCATCTCCTATGCGATCGTCATGCTGAGCATGCCGGCGATCGGCGCCTGGGCCGACCTCCATGCCGCGAAAAAAAGGATTCTGGCGATCGTCACCGTCGGCTGCGTGCTCGGCACTGCGGCGCTGGCGATCACGCCGCAGCTCGGCGGCCCCTTCGCGGTCGCGCTGGCGATGGGCCTGGTGGTGGTCTCCAACACCTTCTACTCGTACGGCGAGTCGCTCACCGGTGCCTTTCTGCCGGAGCTGGCGACGGCCGAAGGCATGGGCAAGGTCAGCGGCTGGGGCTGGGCCTTCGGCTACATCGGCGGCATGCTCGCGCTCGGGCTGTGCCTGGCCTACGTGCTGTGGTCGCAGGCCCGGGGCCTGCCCGCCGCGCACTTCGTGCCGGTCACGATGCTGATCACTGCGGCCATCTACGGCCTGGCCGCCTGCGCCACCTTCGCGCTGCTGCCCGAGCGGGCGCAGCCGCAGGCGGCGGCGGACAGCCGCAGCGCCTGGCAGCAGTTGCGCGACACCTTCCGTCAAGCGCGCGCGTACCGCGACTTCATGTGGCTGCTGGCCTGCACCGTCTGCTACCAAGGGGGCGTGGCGGTAGCGATCACGCTGGCGGCGATCTACGCGGAGCAGGTGATCGGGTTCGTGCCGAGCGAGACCATGATGCTGATCTTCGTGCTCAACGTCGCCGCGGCCCTCGGCGCCTTCGGTTTCGGCTATCTGCAGGACCGCATCGGCCATCGGCGCGCGCTTTCGGGGGCACTGGTGGCCTGGATCGCGGTGTGCGTCATCGCGGCCTCGGTCACGACCAAGGGCGGGTTCTGGTGGGCGGCGACGATCGCCGGCCTGGCCATGGGCTCGAGCCAGTCGGCGGGCCGCGCCATGACGGGCGTGCTGGCGCCGCCGCGGCAGTTGGCGGAGTTCTTCGGCCTCTGGAGCTTTGCAACGCGCCTGGCGGCGATCATCGGCCCCCTGAGCTACGGGACCATCACCTGGGCCACCGGCGGCAACCAGCGCATCGCGATCATTGCGACCAGCGTGCTGTTCATCGCCGGCCTGCTGCTGCTGCTGCCGATCGACATGCGGCGCGGCCGGGCGGCGGCGCTGCGCGGAGAGGGAGCTCAGTCGGAAGCAGGGCCGCCCTTGGCGGCGCGGTAGGCCGCACCGTCGTAGCGCAGTGTCCGCGACGAGAACTTCGCCGGACGCTCGTGCGTCACGCATTCGTCGCCCTGCGAGCTGGAGCGGGTCTCGGTGCGGGTCTGGCGCAGCAGCAGGTCGGCCCAGCCGTGGCTCGTGCTGCGCGCGATCGACAGGCTGCCGCGCACGGTCTCGAAGTTGCCGGCGCAGTTGGCGTCCCACTCGCCGCGCTCCAGCGTCATCTCGAGCTCATCGAGCACCCGGGCGAGCTTGGGGCCCTGCGGGACGTACAGCGTGAGCGTCTCGTTCGAGTAGGGATTCACGCGCGACGAGCCCTGGCGCACGATGCGCAGGCCGAAAGCGCGCGCGTCGGCGGCCAGGATGTAGCGCGCCGTGTCGACCTTGATCTCGTTGATGCGGATGGCGTCCTCGCTCATGCCAGAGGGCTCGAACAGCCGGCTGACGACCGTGGCGCGCTCGGTGTTGCCGTTGTCGGCCTGCTGCACTACCAGCACGTCGAGATCGAACGGGGTGACGCCGGGGTCGGAAGAGGGGCGCGGCAGCGGCAGCACGACGATGAAGCGCCCCGCGAAGCCGCGCCAGGGCTGGCAGACGGCGCGTTCGTGGTCGAGCGCCCGTTTGGGATGCAGCTTGGCATGCATGCGCTCCGCGAGCCCGGTATCGCAGGCTGCGTGGCTGGCGGTGCTCAGCAGGGCCAGCAGGCAGGCCAGGATCAGTCGACAAGCCATGCGCGCAACAGCAGTGTCAGGCGGTGGCTGCGGCCGCGGGCCCGGCCGGACGCGCGAGCCAGCGCGCCGCCGCGGCATCGAGCGCCTCGGGCGCCGCGCTGCTCAGGAGCGCCACGCTGCCTTCGCCTTCGGCGGCCAGCTGCCCGGCCTCTGCCAGCAGCCGCCGCGTCTGCAGCGCGACGGGCGCACCGGTGTCAATGAAGCGCACCGATTCGCCGCAATGGCGGCGCAGCTCGGCCGCGATGAAGGGGTAGTGCGTGCAGCCCAGCACCAGGGTGTCGATCTCCCCGGGCGCGCTGCCGAAGCGGCCGGCGTCGCGCAGATAACGTTCGCTCAAGGCGGCGATCCCGGCAGCGTCGCCGCGCTCGATCGCGCCCGCCAGGCCGTCGCAGGGAACGATGCGGAAGTCCGCCTGCCCGGCCAGCGAAGCGTGCAGCGCCTCGAACTTGCGGCTCTCCAGCGTCACGCGGGTGGCGATCACCGCGATATGGCCGGTGCGCGTGGCAGCCACTGCGGGCTTGAGGGCCGGCTCGACGCCGACCACCGGCAGCGCCCGATGCTCGCCCCGCAGCTCGTGGATGGCTGCCGCGGTCGCGGTGTTGCAGGCGACCACCAGGGCCTTGATCCGGTGCTGGTCCAGCAGGTGGCGCGCGACAGCGCGGGTGCGCATCGCCACGTAGGCGTCACCGCGCTCGCCGTAGGGCGCGTGGCCGGCATCGGCAAAGTACACGAAGCGCTCGTGCGGCAGCGCCTCGCGCAGCGCATTGAGCACACTCAGGCCGCCCACGCCGCTGTCGAACACGCCGATGGGCGAGGTGCTCAAGCCGCTTCCATCATGATGGTCTTGAACTCCCCGCTGGCGATGCGCTTCTGCCATTCCGCGGGCCCGGTGATGTGGGCGCTGGTGCCGCCGGCGTCCACCGCCACCGTCACCGGCATGTCGACCACGTCGAACTCGTAGATCGCCTCCATGCCGAGGTCGGCGAAGCCCACCACCTTGGCGGTCTTGATTGCCTTGCTCACCAGGTAGGCGGCGCCGCCCACGGCCATCAGGTAGGCGCTCTTGTGCTTCTGGATCGCCTCGATCGCGACCGGCCCGCGCTCGGCCTTGCCGATCATCGCGATCAGGCCGGTCTTCGCCAGCATCATCTCGGTGAAGCCGTCCATGCGGGTGGCGGTGGTCGGGCCGGCCGGGCCAACGGCCTCGTCCTTGACCGGATCGACCGGGCCCACGTAGTAGATCACCCGGTTGGTGAAGTCCACCGGCAGCTTCTC
>NZ_JBDGIO010000011.1:0-218080 GCF_057657375.1 Variovorax sp. Soil_C_12
TCGCTGGGCCACCAGCCCAGCTGCGCTTGGCGCCTAGATTGGGCCCTCTCTGGGGCCCCACGCGGGGGTGATTCATGGGTTCACAGGCCCTAGTCGCGGAAGTTGTTGAAGGACAGCGGCATGTCCGGCACGTCCTTCTTGATCAGCGCCATTGCGGCCTGCAGGTCGTCGCGCTTGGCGCCGGTCACCCGCACCGCGTCGCCCTGGATCGCGGCCTGCACCTTGAGCTTGCTGTCCTTGATCAGGCGCTGGATCTTCTTGGCGGTCTCGCTCTCGATCCCGCTCTTGACCTTGATCACCTGCTTGACCTTGTCGCCGCCGATCTTCTGGACATCGCCCTTGTCGAGGAAGCGCACGTCCACGCTGCGCTTCGTGAGCTTGTTGCGCAGGATGTCTTCGACCTGCACGAGCTGGAATTCGGCATCGCCGACCAGCGTGATTTCCTTCTCCTTGAGCTCGACCGAAGCCGCGGTTCCCTTGAAGTCGAAGCGGGTGCCGATTTCCTTGGCCGTGTTTTCCACGGCATTCTTGACCTCGGGCAGGTTGGGTTCGCAGACGGTATCGAAAGACGGCATGGACTCTCCTCTGAACCTCACGGTGTGAATGCGACAATTCTCCCATGATCGTGGAGCACAACGTACCGCTTCAGCAGCACAACAGCTTCGGCATCGTCGCGCGCGCCCAGCACCTGGTGCGCATCGCGAGCGAGGCCGACGTCACCGCGCTGCTGGCCGATGCGGCCTGGGGCGGCGCGCCCAAGTTCGTGCTCGGCGGCGGCAGTAACATCGTGCTGACCGGCGACGTCAAGCCGCTGGTGCTGAAGGTGGAGATCAAGGGGCGCCGGCTGGTCGAGGAGACGCCGCGCGCCTGGGTGCTCGAGGCGGGCGCCGGCGAGATCTGGCACGACACGGTGCGCTGGATGCTCGACCAGGGCTATCCCGGCCTGGAGAACATGGCACTGATCCCGGGCACCGTGGGCGGCGCGCCGGTGCAGAACATCGGCGCCTACGGGGTCGAGCTGCAGGACCGCTTTGATTCGCTCGACGCCATCGACCTCGTCACCGGCCGTGCCTTCACCCTCGACGCGGGCCAATGCGCCTTCGGCTACCGCGACTCGGTCTTCAAGCACGCGGCCGGCGGCGTCAACGGCTTCGGCCTGGCGGGCCGGGCGCTGATCACGCGGGTGCGCTTCCGGCTGCCGCGGCCCTGGAAGCCGGTGCTGGGCTACCTGGACCTGGAGCGCAAGATGGCCGAGACCGGCAATTTCACGCCCAGCCCGACCGAGATCTTCGACTGGATCTGCGCCATCCGCAGCGCCAAGCTGCCGGACTGGCGGGTGCTCGGCAATGCCGGCAGCTTCTTCAAGAACCCCACCGTCACGCCGGAGCAATGCGCCGACATCATTGCGCGCGACCCGAAGATCGTGCACTACCCGATGGCGGACGGCAGCATCAAGCTGGCCGCCGGCTGGCTGATCGACGCCTGCGGCTGGAAGGGCAAGACCGTCGGCAACGCCGGCGTGTACGAGAAGCAGGCGCTCGTGCTGGTCAACCGCGGCGGCGCGGCGCACCCGGCGACCGGCGGCGAGGTCATGACCCTGGCCAAGGCCATCCAGACGAGCGTGTACGAGCGCTTCGGCATCCGGCTGGAGCCGGAGCCCGTGGTCGTGTGACGGAGCTGCTGCAGCTTAATTTCCGGCGCCGCATCCAGGCGTTGCTGTGGGGCCGCCGGTTGCTGTGGGGGGCGGGCATCGTGGCCGTGCTTTACTGGCGCACGGGCTGGGCGCTGTTCTCCGCCATCGCCATCGGCATCGTGCTGGGGGGCGCGCTCAAGGCCTGGGAGATGAGTGCTCGCCGCCAGTTCGTGCGCGAGGCCACCTTCCCGCGCTTCCTCGGCGCCAAGCTGCGCGCCGCCTATCCGCAGCTGCAGGAGCGCGACACCGATCTGGTCCTGCGCGGCCTGCGCCAGTTCTTCATGGCGCACCTGCGCAGCGACCGCAAGTTCGTTGCCATGCCGTCCAAGCTGGTCGATGCCGCGTGGCACGAGTTCATCCTGCACACCCAGGGCTACCAGCGCTGGTGCGCGGCGGCCTTCGGCGGCCTGCTGCACCACACGCCGGCGGAGGTGCTGGGCCGGGACGCGCGCCGCAACGACGGGCTGCGCCGGACCTGGTACTGGACCTGCAAGGAGGAGAGCATCGATCCGCGCTCGCCGACGCGGCTGCCGCTGCTGTTCGCGCTGGACGCGAAGTTCGGAGTGGAGGGTGGATTCCGCTATGTGCCCGACTGCAGGGACATCGACCAGCAGGCCGGCTCAGGCACGCACTGCGGCAGCAGCTTCGGCGACTCGAGCGATGGCAGCTCGGGCGACTCGGGCAGCTTCGGCGGCAGCGAGTCCGGTGGCGGGGACGGCGGCGGCGATGGCGGATCGGGCTGCGGCGGCGGTTGCGGGGGAGGCGGCGACTGAGACGGTCGCGAGAGCACACATCCGTACGCAGAGGACACAGCGCCTTCTGCGTACGGCTGACCAGTTTCAGTCCGTGCCGTTCTTCAACTGCGGCAGCGAGGCACCCTGACCCGCGGAGAGCAGGCCCACCTGCGTGTAGATGCCCAGCTTCTCGCGCGTATCGACGATGTCGAGGTTGCGCATCGTGAGCTGGCCGATGCGGTCGGCCGGCGAGAAGGTCGATTCGCCCTTTTCCATGGTCAGGCGCTCGGGCTTGTAGGTGAGGTTGGGCGACTCGGTGTTGAGGATCGAGTAGTCGTTGCCGCGGCGCAGCTCGACGGTGACCTCGCCCGTGACTGCGCGCGCCACCCAGCGCTGGGCGGTCTCGCGCAGCATGATGGCCTGCGGGTCGAACCAGCGGCCCTGGTAGAGCAGGCGGCCCAGGCGGCGGCCGTGGTCGCGGTACTGCTCGATGGTGTCTTCGTTGTGGATGCCGGTGACCAGTCGCTCGTAAGCGATGAAGAGCAGCGCCAGGCCCGGGGCCTCGTAGATGCCGCGGCTCTTGGCCTCGATGATGCGGTTCTCGATCTGGTCGCTCATGCCCAGGCCGTGGCGGCCGCCGACGCGGTTGGCTTCCAGCAGCAGCTCGACCAGGCTGGGGAATTCCACTCCGTTGATGGACACCGGGCGGCCTTCCACGAAGCGCACGGTGACTTCTTCGCGCTTGACTTCGACCTCGTCCTTCCAGAAGGCGACGCCCATGATCGGCTGCACGATCTTCATGCCGCTGTTCAGCTGCTCCAGGTCCTTGGCCTCGTGCGTGGCGCCGAGCATGTTGGAGTCGGTGGAGTAGGCCTTCTCGGCCGACATCTTGTAGGCGAAGCCGGCCTTCTGCATGAAGGCCGACATTTCGGCGCGGCCGCCCAGCTCGTCGATGAAGGTCTGGTCCAGCCAGGGCTTGTAGATCTTGAGCGCCGGGTTGGTGAGCAGGCCGTAGCGATAGAAGCGCTCGATGTCGTTGCCCTTGTAGGTGCTGCCGTCGCCCCAGATGTTGACGTCGTCCTCCTTCATGGCCGCGACCAGCATGGTGCCGGTGACGGCCCGGCCCAGCGGCGTGGTGTTGAAGTAGGTCAGGCCGGCGGTGGTCACGTGGAAGGCGCCGGCCTGCAGGGCGGCGAGGCCTTCGGTGGCGAGCTGCGTGCGGCAGTCGACCAGCCGGGCCTTCTCGGCGCCGTAGAGCATGGCCTTGCGCGGGATCTCGTCGTAGTCGGGCTCGTCGGGCTGGCCCAGGTTGGCGGTGTAGGCGTAGGGGATGGCGCCCTTGTTGCGCATCCAGTGCAGCGCGGCGCTGGTGTCCAGGCCGCCGGAGAAGGCGATGCCGACCTTCTGGCCGGCGGGAATGTTCTGAAGGATGGTGGCCATGGGGTTCGAATCCGGTTCAGCCGAAATGGCAGATGTAGCTGTAGGGCTCGCCGCTCACGCGGACCTGGAAGCTGGAATTGCCGGGCACGCTGAATTTCTCGCCCGCGCCCGAGGCCACCCATTCGCTGCTGCCGGAGAGCAGGTATTCGCAGCGCCCGCCGGTGCCTTCCATGATCTCGGGCGCGCCGGTGCTGAAGGTGAGGGTGGAGGGCAGGATCACGCCCACCGACTTCTTGCTGCCATCGGCCAGCGTGAGGCTGTGGCTCACGCACTTGCCATCGAAGTAGACGTTGGCCTTGGTCGATACCGTGGCGCTCTGGAATGATTCGGTAGTGCTCATCTCGAAAAGGGCCTGGCGCCGGCGTTCGGCCGCCGGCCGCGCGCCCTCGCATAGGCGCACCCGTGCAATGGTTGGAAAGCCGGTGATTTTAGGCCGGGCCGGCAGGCCCGCCCGCAGCGCTCAGCGCCAGTGGCCGCGCCAGCCGCGCGAATAGCCGAAATTGAGCGACAGCCCGACAGGCGGATAAACGTAGGGTGCAGGGTAGTACGTGGGCGCTGGTGCCACATAGACCGGTGCCGGGTAATAGACGGGCGCCGGCTGCGCGTACACCGGCGCCGGGGCATACGCCGGGGCGCCGCCGCCGGAGACCACCACGCCCTGCTCGGGCGTCACGTTGTTCCATTCGGGGCGGGGGCCGCCATCCACCGGGCCGCCGGCGATCTCGGGCTGCGGTGCGACGGGGGAGGTGGTGGCGACGCCGTAGTCGCCAAGCTCGATCGGGATGCTGGCGCCGGGGCGGGTGTCGGTGACGGTGGTGTAGTGGCGGCCCGCGTACTCGTAGGTGACGTTGTATCGGGTGTTGCCGGTGGTCTCGTGCGAGGGCGTGACCGAGACCACGCGGGCCCAGACCTGTTCCGCTTGGGCCATGGAGGCGGTGCCGGCGAGGGCGGCGAGCAGGGAAAGGGCGGCAATGCTGCGAATGGTTTTTGGATGGGTGCGCATGTCAAGACTCCTGAGGGTGGGGCGCGAGGGCCCTGAACCTGTTCGACGCGATCCGGTACCCCGGGTTCAACCGTTTACACAGTGTGGCTTTTCCACTCGGCGGCATCGAACCCCGTGGTAACGCCGGTCCGCGCGCCCCAGTTGACCACCGGGCGCTTGATCAGGCTGGGGTTGGCGAGCAGGGCGGCGCGGGCCGAGACGGCATCGACCACCGAGGCGCGCGTCGCCTCGTCCAGCTTGCGCCAGGTCGTGCCGCGGCGGTTGACCAGGGCCTCCCAGCCGGGCGCGCGCAGCCACTGGTCCAACTCGGCCTCGGGCACGCCCTCCTTCTTGAAGTCGTGGAAACGGTAGGCGATGCCGTATTCGTCGAGCCAGGCGCGGGCGCGCTTGACGGTGTCGCAATTCGTGATGCCGTAGAGCGTGGTCATCCCGCGATGATGCCCGCGCGGCGAGTGGGCGACAATTCCGGCCTCCATGAAAAGCCTCGCCGACTGGCTCGCGCACGCCGAGCACCTGCATCCCAAGAACATCGAGCTGGGCCTCGAGCGCGTGCGCGCGATGGCCCAGAAGCTCGGCCTTGCTTTCGACTGCCCCGTGATCACGGTGGCCGGCACCAACGGCAAGGGCTCGACCTGCGCCATGCTCGAGTCCATCCTCATGCATGCGGGCTACCGCACTGCGGTGTTCACTTCGCCGCACCTGGTGCATTTCGAGGAACGCCTGCGTCTCTCGGGCGAGGCCGTGAAGGCCGAGGCGCTGGCGGCGCACTTCGAAGCGGTCGAGCAGGCGCGCGGCGACATGACGCTCACCTACTTCGAATTCACTACGCTCGCCCTTCTGCTGTGCACCACGGCCAGCAAGCCCGACGTCGCGATTCTCGAGGTCGGCCTGGGCGGGCGGCTGGACGCGGTCAACGTGGTCGATGCCGACTGCGCCATCATCACCAGCATCGACCTCGACCACATGGAGTTCCTGGGGCCCGATCGCGAAAGCATCGGCTTCGAGAAGGCCGGCATCATGCGCGCAGGCCGCCCCGTGATCGTGAGCGACCCGGTGCCGCCGCAGAGCGTGATCGCGCACGCGGAAGCCGTTGGCGCCGATCTCTGGCGCGTGGGCCGCGACTTCAACGTCTCGGGCGACAAGCAGCAGTGGGGCTGGAGCGGCCGCGGGCGGCGCTACAGCGGGTTGGCCTACCCGGCGCTGCGCGGCGCCAACCAGCTGGTCAACGCGGCCGGCGTGCTGGCGGCGCTGGAGGCGCTGCGGCCGCGGCTGCCGGTCACGGCACAGGCGGTGCGCATCGGGCTGGCCTCGGTCGAGCTGCCCGGGCGCTTCCAGATCGTGCCGGGCGAGCCGGCCCTGGTGCTCGACGTGGCGCACAACCCGCACGCCGTGGCGGCCCTGGCCGAGAACCTCGACGCCATGGGCTTCTACCCGACCACCCACGGCGTGTTCGGCGTGATGGCGGACAAGGACCTGGCGCCGATGTTCGCGCGCATCGGCCCGATGATCGACCGCTGGTACTTCACCGACCTGCCGACCTCGCGTGCCGCCAAGGCCGCCGATCTGCAGGCGCGCTGGGAGGCGCAGAACACCCGCGCCGATGCCTCGGCGAGCGCGCATGCCGGCCCCATGGAAGCCCTGCAAGCGGCCATCGATCGTGCGGACCCCGCTGATAGAATCGTCGTCTTCGGATCGTTCTTCACAGTGGGTGGTGTGCTCGAGCACGGAACACCTCGTCTGCGGGCTCGGCACCTGTCGCCGGACTCCTGATTGGCCTGATTTCCGGCGCCTTTTTCCAACTCACGCTGCACTCCATCAGGGAATCGAATTTCATGGCGTTCTTCAAGTTCCGCACCCGCGGTCCGCAGGCCAGCGAAGGGCGAAACACCGGCGTCGCGGCGGCGCCGGCCGAGAGCATCGAGGCGATGCGCCGCCGCGCCAGGCACCGGCTGGTGGGCGCCGCGGTGCTGGTGCTGGTCGGTGTGATCGGCTTCCCGCTCCTGTTCGACACCCAGCCGCGCCCGGTTTCGGTCGACATCCCGATCGAGATCCCCGACCGCAACAAGACCAAGCCGCTGCCCCTGCCGGCAGCGCCCGCGCCCGCCACGTCGACGGCGGCGCCCCCGTCGAGCCCGCCGGTGGCCGCCAAGCCCTCGGGCAGCGAAATGATCACCGAGGCGGCAGACGGCACCGAGATCCAGCCGTCCAAGCCGGTACCGTCCGCCCCGCCGGCCGAGACCAAGCCGGCGCGCGTGGCGGAGGCCAAGCCCGAGCCCAGGCCCGAACACAAGCCCGAACACAAGCCCGAAGCAAAGCCGGAACCCAAGCCCAAGCCGGAGCCCAAAGCGGAATCCAAGGCCGAAGCCAAGGCGGACGCGAAGCCCGACACCAAGGCCGCCAAGGCTGCCGAGGACGCCGCCCGAGCCCGTGCCCTGCTCGATGGCAAGACCACCGCCGCCACGGCCGCCAAGCCGACCGCGGCGGCGGACGAGAACGGCCGCTTCGTGGTCCAGGTCGGCGCCTTCGCCGACGCCGACAAGGCGCGCGAGGTCCGGCAGAAGCTGGAAAAGGCCGGTCTCAAGACCTACGCCCATGTCGCGAAGACGGCCGACGGCGAGCGCACGCGTGTGCGCGTCGGCCCCTTCGGCACGCGCGCCGAGGCGGACAAGGCGGCAAGCCGGGTCAAGGGCTTGTCTTTGTCGGCCGCCGTCCTCAGCTTGTAGGCGGACGTGACTGCGCTCGACTGGATCGCCATCGTGCTGCTCGTGGTGTCGATGCTCTTCGGTCTGGTGCGCGGGCTGGTGTTCGAGGTGATCCTGCTGGCCGGCTGGGTGGCTGCCTTCTTCTGCGCGCAGTGGTTCGCCGGTGATGTGGGGGCCTGGTTGCCCTTCGGCGATCCGGCGGCCAGCTGGCGCTATGCGGCGGGCTTCGTGCTGGTGTTCGTGGTGGTGGCTTTCGGCGTGGGGCTGCTGGCCTCGCTCACGCGCAAGCTCATCGCTGCGGTGGGCCTGCGGCCGGTGGACCGGCTGCTGGGGGCGGTCTTCGGCCTCGCGCGCGGCGCGGTCGCGCTGTTGGCCGCGGCGGTCATGGTTCATTTGCTCGCGCTGAGCGACGCGGCCTGGTGGCAGGAATCGCGCAGCGCCACTGTTCTGGATGCGGCATTGCAGGGCCTGAAACCCGCGCTGCCTGAAAAATTGGCAAGCTACCTGCCCTGAGCCTAAAAGGATCGCTTCATGTGTGGAATCGTCGGCGTTGTCAGCAACGCACCCGTCAATCAGCTGCTCTATGACGCGCTTCTGCTGCTGCAGCACCGCGGCCAGGACGCCGCCGGCATCGTCACGCTGCTGGAGCGCAAGTTCTTCATGCACAAGGCCAAGGGCATGGTGCGCGACGTGTTCCGCACGCGCAACATGCGGGCCCTGCCGGGCAGCGTGGGCCTGGGGCAGGTGCGCTACCCGACCGCCGGCAACGCCTTCAGCGAGGAAGAGGCGCAGCCCTTCTACGTGAACGCGCCCTTCGGCATCGTGCTGGTCCACAACGGCAACCTCACCAACGCGCACGCGCTGCGCGCCGAGCTGTTCTCCACCGACCATCGCCACACCAACACCGACAGCGACTCCGAGGTGCTGCTCAACGTGCTGGCGCACGAGCTCGACCGCTCGACGCGCGACGGCATGCTCAACTCCGAGACGCTCTTCGCTGCCGTGCGCAACGTGCACCGCCGGCTGCGCGGCTCCTATGCCGTGGTGGCGCTGATCGCCGGCCATGGCCTGCTGGCCTTCCGCGACCCCTACGGCATCCGGCCGCTGGCCATCGGGCGCGGCGCCGACGGCACCTACATGGTGGCCAGCGAGACGGTGGCGCTCGAGGGCTCCGGCCACGTGTTCGAGCGCTACGTGGCGCCGGGCGAGGCGGTGTTCATCGACCTCCAGGGCCAGCTGCATGCGCAGCAATGCGCCGAGTCGCCCAGCCTCAACCCCTGCATGTTCGAGTTCGTGTACCTGGCGCGGCCCGACTCGGTGCTGGACGGCATCTCGGTCTACCAGGCTCGGCTCAACCTCGGCGAGACGCTGGCCCAGCGCGTGATCTCCACCGTGCCGCCGAACGAGATCGACGTGATCATCCCGATCCCCGAGTCGAGCCGCCCGAGCGCGACGCAGCTCGCCCATCTGCTGGGCATTCCCTACCGCGAAGGCTTCGTGAAGAACCGCTACGTCGGCCGCACCTTCATCATGCCAGGGCAGGGCGTGCGCAAGAAGTCGGTGCGACAGAAGCTCAACGTGATCGGCAGCGAATTCAAGGGCCGCAACGTGCTGCTGGTCGACGACTCCATCGTGCGCGGCACCACCAGCCGCGAGATCGTGCAGATGGCCCGCGAGGCCGGCGCGCGCAAGGTTTACCTCGCCAGCGCGGCGCCGCCGGTGCGCTACCCCAATGTCTACGGCATCGACATGCCGACCAAGGACGAGCTGGTCGCCCATGACCGAACCGTCGAGGAAGTGCGCGAGCTGATCGGCTGCGATGCGCTGATCTACCAGGACGTCGAGGGGATGAAGCGCGCGGTGCTCAAGGCCGCGCCCGGCAACGGGCCGAAGCTCGACGGCTTCGATGCCTCCTGCTTCGATGGCGTGTACGTGACCGGCGACATCGACACCGAGGCCATCAAGCGCATGAACGGCAACCGCCCGCGCATCGAGGAAACCGAAGAGGATTCCTCGCGCCTCGCACTGCCCAACCTGAGCGAGACCTGAGAACGTGACCGACCGATCCCTGCCCCCCGGCTTGCACCGCGACACGCTCGCCGTGCGCGCCGCGCTCGAGCGAAGCCAGTATGGCGAGAACTCGGAGGCGCTGTTCCTCACCAGCAGCTTCGTGCAGCCCGATGCCGAGACCTCGGCGCGCCGCTTCGCCGGCACCGAGGAAGGCTTCACCTACACCCGCACCTCCAACCCCACGGTCGCCAGCTTCGAGCAGCGCCTCGCGGCGCTCGAAGGCACCGAGGCCGCCATCGGCGCTGCCAGCGGCATGGGCGCGATCCTCATGATGTGCATGGGGCTGCTCAAGGCTGGCGACCACGTGGTGTGCTCGCGTTCCGTGTTCGGCTCCACGCTCAACCTCATCGGCCGAGAGTTCGGCAAGTTCGGCGTGGAGACCACCTTCGTCTCGCAGACCGAGGTGGCGCAATGGAAGGCGGCGATCAGGCCCAACACCCGGCTGCTCTTCGCCGAGACGCCGACCAATCCGCTGACCGACGTCTGCGACATCCGCGCGCTGGCCGACCTGGCCCACGGCGCGGGCGCGCTGCTGGCGGTCGACAACTGCTTCTGCTCGCCGGCGCTGCAGCGGCCCACCGAGTTCGGCGCCGACCTGGTCATCCATTCCGGCACCAAGTACCTCGAGGGGCAGGGCCGCGTCCTGGCCGGCGCCATCTGCGGCTCGCAGAAGCTGATCGACGTGTTCGCCACCGTGGTGCGCACCGCCGGCATGGCGCTGTCGCCCTTCAATGCCTGGATCGTGCTCAAGGGCCTCGAGACCCTGGGCATCCGCATGCAGGCCCATTGCGCCGGCGGCCTCGCGCTCGCGCAGTGGCTGGAGACGCAGCCCAGGGTGAAGCGCGTGTACTACCCCGGCCTGGCCTCGCATCCGCAGCACGAACTCGCGATGCGCCAGCAGGCAGGGCAGGGCGGAGCGGTGGTCTCCTTCGACGTTTATGGCGACACGCCCGAGGCGGCGCGCGCCAACGCCTTCCATGTGATCGACAGCACCCGTGTGCTCTCGATCACCGCCAACCTGGGCGACACCAAGACCACCATCACCCACCCCGCCACCACCTCGCACGGCCGCCTGAGCGAAGAGCAGCGCCAGGCCGCCGGCATTGGCCAGGGCCTGATCCGCGTGGCGGTCGGGCTCGACCACATCGACGACATCCGGGCCGATCTCTCGCGCGGCCTGGACACGCTACCCACCTGACCCCATGACCGTTCGCACCCGCATCGCGCCGTCTCCCACGGGCTTTCTCCATCTCGGCACCGCGCGCACCGCGCTCTACTCGTGGGCCTATGCGCGCCACTACGGCGGCCAGTTCGTGCTGCGCATCGAGGACACCGACGTCGCGCGCTCGACCCAGGAATCGGTCGAACAGATCCTGGCCTCGATGCACTGGCTGGGGCTCGACTACGACGAGGGCCCCATCTACCAGATGCAGCGCCTCGACCGCTACAAGCAGGTCGTCGAGCAAATGCTCGCGGCCGGCACGGCCTACCACTGCTACTGCACGCCGGCCGAGCTCGACGCGATGAAGGAAGCGCAGCGCGCCCGCGGCGAGAAAGCGCTCTACGACGGCCGCTGGCGCCCGGCGCCGGGCAAGGTGCTGCCGCCCATCCCGGAAGGCGTGCCGCCCGTCATCCGCTTCTGCAACCCGCCCGAGGGCGACGTGAGCTGGGACGATCTCGTCAAGGGCCCGATCACCATCAACAACCGCGAGATCGATGACCTCATCATCGTGCGTGCCGATGGTGTGCCGACCTACAACTTCGCGGTGGTGGTCGACGACTGGGACATGGGCATCACGCACGTGTTCCGCGGCGACGAGCACATCAACAACACGCCGTGGCAGATCAATATCTTCCGCGCGCTCGGCGCGCCGCTGCCGCAGTTCGGCCATGTGCCCGTGATCCTCGGCGAGGACGGGCAGAAGCTCTCGAAGCGCCGCGGTGCCGTCAGCGTGACGGCCTACGAGGAGGGCGGTTACCTGCCCGAGGCGATGCTCAACTACCTCGCGCGTCTCGGGTGGAGCCACGGCGACGACGAGCTGTTCACGAGCGAGCAGATGGTGGGCTGGTTCGACGGCACGCACCTCTCGAAAAGCCCGGCGCAATGGGATGCGGCCAAGCTCGCATGGGTGAACGCCCAGTACATCAAGGCCAAGCCCGATGCCGAGCTCGCACCGCTGGTTGCTGCGCAATTGAGCAAGCGCGGCATCGCCGCCGACGAGCGGCTCCCGGCGATCTGCGCGCTGTTCAAGGATCGCTGCGACACGACGGTGGCGCTGGCTGATTGGGCCGCGGCGTTCTATGCGGACGTGCAGCCCAGCGAGGCCGATCGCGCGCAGCACGTGACGGATGCGGTGCGTCCCGCGATCGCCGCGCTGGCCGACAAGCTCACAACTGTCGCGTGGGACAAGGCGTCCATCACCGCCGCGATCAAGGAAGTGCTGACCGCACAGGGCCTCAAGATGCCCGCGCTGGCCATGCCGGTGCGCGTGCTCGTGATGGGCACGGCGCAGACGCCGTCGCTCGATGCCGTGCTCGCACTCTTCTCTCGTGAAGAAATTTTGAAACGCCTACAGGCGTCTTGAATTTCCACGCTATAATTTGAGGCTCGACACCCACAGGGGGTATAGCTCAGCTGGGAGAGCGCTTGCATGGCATGCAAGAGGTCAGCGGTTCGATCCCGCTTACCTCCACCATTCGGGAGTCGAGACAACCAAGCGTTGATCGCAACGCGGTTCTTAGGTTTATGACCCTATCGTCTAGAGGCCTAGGACACCACCCTTTCACGGTGGCTACCGGGGTTCGAATCCCCGTAGGGTCGCCAGTTTTCACGAAAGTGAAGAAGGCACAAGTCGGCAGCACTTGGCTCTATCCAGAGCGAACGCAGCCTACCAGGAGTGGTAGTTCAGTTGGTTAGAATACCGGCCTGTCACGCCGGGGGTCGCGGGTTCGAGTCCCGTCCACTCCGCCAAAACTTAAACGGCCACAAGCACTTAGCTTGTGGCCGTTTTCTTTTGTGGGCCCGGCATATTCCAAGGATTCGTATTTTTGTAATGTGCTTCGGTTCGCTTGGGTCCTCGGGTCAGCTCAGCGTTCGAAAGAAATCGCGGACGTCCGTGACGATGGCCTGCGGTTCTTCCCAGGCCGCGAAGTGTCCGCCGCTGGCGTGATGCCGCTTCTGCTTGAGGTTGTAGTAGCGCTGGGCCCAGCGGCGCGGGGCGCTGCATATTTCCTCCGGCAACACCGAGATGCCGACCGGGGCCTCGACCACGGGCATGCGGTCGTGCGCCGGCGTCCAGGGATGGTGTGCGGCCTCGTAGTAGTAGCGCGCCGACGTTCCGTAGCTCTGCGTGACCCAGTAAATCATGATCGTGGTCAGCAGATCGTCCTTGCTGAAGCGGGTCTCGACCTCGCCGTGGCAATCGCTCCAGCTGCGTTGCTTTTCGACGATCCACGACGCCAGTCCCACGGGTGAATCGTTGAGCGCTGCCGCAATGGTCTGCGGCTTGGTGCTTTGCAGCGCAGAGTAGGCCGACTCGGCGGCGAAGAAGTTCTGCAGGCGTGCGGCCATCGGCGCTTCGTCGGCGTCATAGTCTTCGGGCGCCGGCATGCCTCCGCTGAACAGATCCAGCGGCAGCATCATCGGAAAGTGCACGCCCATCATGCGCTCGGGATAGCGGTGGCCCAGGTCGGCCGTGATCAGCGCCCCCCAGTCGGCGCCGTGCGCGGCAAAACGCCGATAGCCCAGCCGTTCCATGAGCTCCACCCAAAGCCCTGACGTGCGCCAGAAATTGACACCGGTCTTGCGCAGCGGCGTGGAGAAGCCATAGCCCGGCAACGACGGCACCACCACGTCGAAGACATCCGCAGGATCGCCGCCGTGCGCGCCGGGATCGCTGAGGGGGCCGATCACCTTGTGATATTCCCAGAACGTCCAGGGCCAGCCGTGCGAGAGGATCAGCGGCTTGGGATTGGGCCCCTTGCCGCGCACGTGGATGAAGTGGATCGGCACACCCTCGATCTCGGTGCGAAACTGCGGATAGGCGTTGATGGCGCGTTCCTGCTTGCGCCAGTCGTAGTCGTCGATCCAGTAGGCCACCAGTTCCCTGAGGTATGCGGTGTTGGTGCCGTACTGCCACTCTTCGTTGGCGAAGTCGTCGGCCCAGCGCGTGAGCTTGAGACGCGTGCGCAGGTCGTCGAGCACTTCATTGGGCACATCGACGCGAAATGGTTCCATCTCTTCTATCTCCTGTGATTTTGGACGAATGGGCTTCGGAAGCTCCACGGACAATGCTTCATCCATGGAGCTTCCTCGAGCTCGTTAGGCACGCAGCGACCTGAAACCCGCGCGAAGCTCTTCCGAGAAGATTTTGGGCTGTTCCCAGGCCGCAAAGTGCCCGCCCTGGTCGACCTTGTTGTAGTGGATGAGCTTGGGATACGCCCGCTCCGCCCAGCTCCGCGGGAGTGGATAGAGCTCGTCAGGGAAGACGCTCACGGCAACCGGGACGGTGACGCCCTTGACGCCGAAGAACGAGCCCTTGTTCTCCCAGTAGAGGCGGCCCGATGAAACCGCCGTGCCCGTCAGCCAGGTGAGCGTGACGTTGTCGAGGATGTCGTCTCGTGTGAGGCCGGCGGCCTGGCCTGCGAAGACGCGAGCAATCAGCCGGTAGCTGCGCTGGTCGTGGTCGAGGAAATAGGCCGCCAGGCCGACCGGCGAATCCGCCAGGCCGTACATGGTCTGCGGCCGCAACCCCAGCTGGAAGCCGTAGCCGATCCCCTTCTGGTAGACGAACTGCAGGCGCTCGTAAGCGATCTTCTCGTCGGCCGAGAGGCCGGATGGCGCCGGTGCACCCGAGGACGCCGCTTTGTCGATGTCGGCAGGGATCGCGTTGGGAAAGTTGGTATGGATGCCGAGCAATTCCGGCGCCGCCTGCGCGCCCATATGCTCGGTGATGATCGCGCCCCAATCGCCGCCCTGCGCCACGAACTTCGTGTACCCGAGGCGCTTCATGAGCACGACCCAGGCGCGCGCGATGTGCTCGGGGTCCCAGCCGGCGGCAGTCGGCTTGCCCGAGAAGCCGTAGCCGGGCATCGACGGAATCACCAGGTGGAACGCATCCGATGCGCTGCCGCCATGCGCGGTGGGATTGGTCAGGGGGTCGATGATCTTCATCTGCTCGATGATCGATCCGGGCCATCCGTGCGTGACGATGAGCGGCAATGCGTTCTCGTGCTTGGAACGGACGTGGATGAAGTGAATGTCCAGTCCGTCGATCTCGGTCATGAACTGCGGCACGGCGTTCAACTTCGCTTCGACCTTGCGCCAGTCGTAGTCCTTCCCCCAATAGCGCGCAAGCGCCTGGATCGTGGCGAGCTGAACGCCTTGCGAGTCGTCCGAGACCGTTTCCCGCTCGGGCCACCTTGTCGCATTGATGCGCCGGCGCAGTTCGGTGAGATCCGACTCCGGAAAACTCACATGAAAGGGACGGATGGCAATCCCGTCACTACCCATCTGTTGCGTCACTTGATTCATGGCATGAGACCTTTCTGAAAGATTGAGAAGACTGAGGGTGCTCACAGCGGCTACCGCTGCAGCTCCGCAAAAGAGACGGCGACCGAAATCGGGCGTCTGTTGCATGACGAACTCCTTGGCAACCGGTGGTTGCATTCGGGTGTGACTGCAAACGTTCACAACCCGGGACCAAGGATGCCGAGCATCGTTGTTGGTTTGTATTGCGCCGTGGTCGCGCGGTTCGATCCCTTGGTATCGATGCGCATGACTGCCGCACGCGAAACGCAGGTGGTCTTCAACCAGCAGGCCGAGAGCCTGTGCGCAGGGTTGGGCGCAGTGAACCTTGGTTCAGGGGATGGCTGGCAGCGCGAAGCTGAAGACGCGCCGTGAGGGCGACGGGCGTACACCCAAGGTCTTCTGCCGTGGGCATCGATGCTGCAGCAGCAGATCGAGAAGCGTGGACGCTTACAGAAGTTCCTCGTCGACCACCATGGACACGAGCGACATGCGCAGTCGCAGGCGCCAGTTCGAGTTGGGCTCGGCGTCGAGCACCACTTGTTCCCGACCCGCCGCCTGCGCGACCCATTGAAGGCTCTGCCGGTCTCCGGCGCTGCGAACCTGGTAGCTCCTGGGCAAGCGCTCGCTGCTCAGCAGGCTCGCCACCTGGCCGGCCAGCTCCGGGCTGTCCACGATCAGGCCCATCTCCGTATTGGAGTGCGCCGAGCGGCGGTCCATGTTCAGCGAGCCGATGTAGAGCCAGCGCTGGTCGACCACTGCGACCTTGGCATGCAGGCGACCGAGCGAAGCGCTCAACTCGCCGGCGGATTGCCGCACGTCGGTGTCGGGCATCAGTTCGAACAGCGAGACGCCCATCTGCAGCAGGGCGCTGCGATACCGTGCGTAGCCGAAGTGCACCAGAGGCTCGTCGGTCGTTGCCAGCGAATTGGTCATGACCGACACGCGGACCTGGCTGGCGGTGGCCTGGCGGAGGATGTCCAGCGTACGGCGGCCGGGGACGAAGTAGGGCGATGCGACAAGCACTTCGGAGCGAGCCGATTGCAGCAGCGCGAGCTTGGCGTTCATGACCGTGCCGTCTTCGCGTTGCGCATGGCCCGCCTCGGCAACCTTGCTCGGTGCATCGGCGAACACGCGGACCTTGGCCATGTACAGCTCGACGCGGCCACCCGCCAGTTGCGTGCCCACGCTGCTTTGGCCGAGCGCATCGCACGCTTCCACCGGCAGCTCGACGGCGGCGGGCACTTGCACGGCTTCGTCGAAGCGGCGCCGCGCGGCCTCCGGGCCGGCCTCTTGCGCGGCAAGGCTCTGGATCGGGTAGGCGTGTTCGCTGTTCCAGTAGCCGTCGAACACCGTCGACAGCGCCTGCACCACCGGGCCTGCCGAGAGCAGGTCCATGTCGATGAAGTTGGAGGGCTCGCTGCGGCCGAAGTATTCGTTGGCGATGTTGCGCCCACCGCTGATCGCGAACGCGTTGTCGGCGACCATCAGCTTGTTGTGCATGCGGCGATTGACGCGCGAGAACTGGTGCAGCGAGAACAGCACGCGCGAGCCGACGCTGCCGTCGCGCAGCGGCAGCGGGTTGAACATGCGCAGTTCGACGTTGGGGCGGGCTGCGAGGCCGGCCAGCAACGCATCTTCGCCGGCCGCGTGCAAGTCGTCGACCAGCAGGCGCACGCGCACGCCGCGCGTGGCGGCGGCGCTCAGCTCACGCAGGAACTGCCGGCCCGACGTGTCGTCGGCGATCTGGTAGTACTGTGCGTCGATCGTCTTTTCGGCGGCACGGGCCAAGGCGATGCGGGCCTCGAACGCTTGGTCGCCGTCGGGCAGGAGGCGCATGCCCGACAGGTGGCGGCTGCCTTCCGGCGTGGACGCGGCCGCCACCGCGGCGAGGCGGGTGTCGGCGACGTCGGTGCGGGCCTGCGACACGGGGCGCTGCACGCTGTCCGGCAGGCTGGCGCAGCCGGTGAGCACCGCCACGACGAGCGCGCAGCCCGCCAGCGTAACAAAGGAGGCCATCGGGGCTCCATCGAGGCGGGTCAGTTGAAGAGCGGCAGTGCATCCCGGGTGGTACTCCACCCGTTGATGAGGCCGGTCAGGACTCGTGCGACGAGCGCCACCGCGCGCGGATTCGACAACAGGCGCTCCACCTGCTGGCTGCGAGCGGCTCCGATCAGACACCAGGAGCAGAAGTGCTCGCAGTTGTTGCGCAGCACGTCGTAGGCGTCTTCGCCCAGGCGAGAGCAGGCACGGGCGACGACTTCGATGCCGGAGTACGCCGCGTTCGCTTCGCCATGCAGACGCACCGGATGGCCGTTGGCGAACTCGGCGAGGCTGACCTTCGCGACCGGACCGCGGCGCAGCGACGAAGACAGGCCCTGGTAGTGAACGACCTGGCCTGCTCCCACGTAGATGCCGTGATGCGTGTACCAGCGGCGAGGCGTCACGATGTGTGCGCCAAGCGGAAAATGCACGTCACGCGTAGCGGTCGATTCAGTCGTCGCGTTTGTCATGTCGGCCTCTCGGAATGTTCATCACCCGGGAGTGAGCATGGGGCGCGCGGCGGTTGGTTTGTATTGCGCCGTGGTCGGCTGGTTCGACCTCTTGGTATAGCCGCGCACGACAGCCACACGCCAAACGCAGGCGGTCTTCAACCAGCTGGCCGAGGCCCTGTGCGCAGGGTTGGGGGCTCTGAACCTTGGTTCAGATCAGGGCTGGCAGCGTGAACCTGAAAGCGGCGCCGCGCGGCCCGTGGGAGTCCACCCATAGCTTGCCGCCGTGGGCATCGATGATGGAGCGGCAGATCGACAGCCCGATTCCCAGGCCGCTGGACTTCGTGGTGTAGAAGGATTCGAAAACCCGCTCGCGATGCTCCGGTGCGATCCCGGGACCCGTGTCGCCGACCGTGACGAGCAGGCCCTGCGACGGATTCGATTCGGTGCTGATCAGCAGTTCTCGCGTTTCGGCGTTGACGCCCAGCATGGCCTCGTTCGCGTTGAGGATCAGGTTCAGCATCACCTGCTGCAGTTGAATCCGATCTCCGTGAACGGGCGGCAGTCCCTGCGCGAGCTGCGTGTGGACCGTCACGCCATTCTTCGACAGCTCGCCTCGCGCGAGTGCAACCACGTTGCCGATGGCATCGTTCAGGTCGATGCTCTCCTTGCGAGGCGGCGCTCTTCTGACCTGATCGCGGATCCGGCTGATGATGTCGCCGGCCCTGTAGGTATCGGTGACCACGCACTCGAGCGCCTCGTTGACTTCCGCCAGCTCCGGTGGATCTCTCGCGAGAAAGCGCAGCGCCGCGTGAGCGTTGTTGCGTGCCGCGCCGATCGGCTGGTTGACTTCATGGGCGATGGAAGCCGCGAGCTGTCCCATGGTGGCCAGGCGGTTCGCGCGCGCCAGCTCCGTCTGCACATCGCGCATCGCGTCCGCGCGTTCGGCAAGGTCGCGGTACAGGCGCGCGTTCTCCATCGAGATGGCGGCCTCCGATGCCAGCAGCTTGAGCACTGCCATTCGAGCGGGCGTGAAGGCGTCGACCGTCAGGTTGTTCTCCAGGTACAGCACCCCCAGCAGTCTCGTCTGCCTGAGTATCGGCAGGCACAGCAGCGACCTCGCGTGGTGCTCGCGAATGTAGTCGTCGGCGGAGAAGGCGTTCTGGCCCGAGGCGTCGTGCAGCAGCACGCCTTCCTTGGTACGAACGACGTAGCGGAAGACGGACTCGGACAGATCTGCTGCGGTGACGGCCGCTTGCCGGAGATGAACCTCCACCTGGCCGCTGCCGGTCGTGGCTTCCGCTTCTATCCGGTATTCATTCCCGCTCGGAAGAATCAGCACACCTCGTTCGGCGCCGGCATGCTCGATGGCCGTGCGCATGAGCGTGTCGATCAGCTTCTCCAGGACGATCTCGCCCGACAGCGCTTCGGAGACCTTCATCACGGTCGCCAGATCGAGGCGCTCGACGGATGTGTCGATCGTGGTGCCGGGCTGCGGGATCGGCTTGTCCGCCCTGAGGTGCGGGTACAACTGCTCGAGCTGTCGAACCTTGCCTTCAGCGCCCCAACGGCGGTAGCACTCCCGCGCATCGCGCAGGTAGCTCGTCGCAATCTTCTCGAAGCCGCGCGCCGCGTAGAAGCACCCGGCGCGCTCGTTGGCGATCGCCTCGTTGTGGACAAAGCCGTGGACCTGCGCCGAACGCACGGCTTTCTCGTAGAGGTCTTGGGCTTCGAGCACGCGGCCTTCGATCCTGGCGATTTCCGCACCCACGATGGCTGTGCGATTCTCGAAGGTCACAGGGTTGTGCTGGGCCCACGTTTCGAGCTGCTTGTGGTGACCGATCAAGGCCTCGACGTGTTGCCGCCTCTGGTCACCAGAGACGGATTCACAGGCTGCAGCATGCGCGAGCGCACCATAGAGTTGAAACTCGGCGGTTTCGAAGTTGGCCGCCGCGATCCAAAGCAGCCGTTGCGCGTTCTGGGCAGCGTCGAGCGCGGAGGCGTGGTCCCCGGCAAGGAATCGTGCCTGCAACTTGCGGACCCAATAGTCGAATTCGGCAAGCCCCAGATTGGGCTCGCTGGCCAGATGGCGTTCGGTGTCGCGCTCGTCATAGCCCTCGTAATCCAGCCGCCCAAAGGCTGCAGTCGATCCGCGCAGGGTACGTGCGAGCCCAAGGTGCGCGCCGCAGATGGCATTGACGAGACCCAATTGGGCCTGGCTGGAAAAGGCAAGACCGCCTTCGGCGTCCTTTTGCACTTCCGTGAGGGGATCGCCTGCCGCCAGACTGAGCGTGATCGACCTCTCCAGGCTATAGCCTGCAAAGGCGAGTTCGCCGCTCCGATACGCGGCGTCGAATGCACGGCGTACGAGCTCGCGCCCGCTGGCGGGGTGTTTTGCCCACGGTATGACGAGCGCACCCACACACAAGTAGGTCCGCGCCTGGTAGCGAGTCAGTCCGCGCTTCTCGACCAGGTCATAGCCCAGTTGGCCGAACCGAAGTCCGTCTGTGTAGTCGTTGAAGCGCGGTCCGGCGAAAAAGGCCATCCAGACATAGCCGAAACACGACGCATCGCAGTTTCCATGTTCGAGGCTGAGGCTGACCAGGCGGCAGACGACGAGCGATGCCAGGTGTTCATCGAAGAAGTAGGAGGGCGTAGCGGCTTCCGAAAAGACGTCCACCGTGTCCAGGACGTCCGGGTCCGTGATCAGAGGCAGGTTCACGAGCTCTTCGATCTGCCGGCTGCCAAGCAGCGTCCGGGTTCGTGCGTACTCGCGCATCGCCTCTTCCCGTGTGGGATGTTTCGACCAGACCGTGCCATCGCGGCGGAGCCACTCCAGGAACACGTCGAGCGCCTGATCGCTCTTGTCCCAATTGGTGTAAAGCGCGATCCGCAGACGCGTCGCGACGCAATAGTCATGGCGACTCCTGGCGCGCTCGGCCAGCCGCGAGAGCCGATGCTCGGCCGTCGACATGGCTCCCGTCAGCAGTTCGCACTCGGCCATCAGGCACTCGATGGAGAACATGAGCGCGTAGTTGCCGGCCCAGGTCCCCTCTGCAAGGAGGGCGCTGCCCGCGCCGAGGTACTTGAGCGCCGAGACATAGGCGGTCGAGATCCTTGCGCGCCGAGCAGCGATCAGATTGAGGCCCGCAACGTTCTCCCGCTCCTCGACCGAGGTGATGAGTTGGGAGCCGCGGTTCAGTTGATTGACGATCTCGAAGATAACCTCTTCCTGCTTCTCCGCAGGCGTGTGCTCGGCCAGGAGCGTGCCAAGCCGCAGATGCGTCTCGGCGCGCAGTTCCTCGGGAATCGACGAATAGGCCGCCTCCTGCACGCGATCGTGAAGAAAGAGGTAGCCGTCGTTCGAGCGGAAGATCAAGCCGGCACGAACCGCCTCCCACAGATGGTCGTGCAATTCCTCGATCGACTCCTGGCAGGCCATGCGCAGCACGTCGAACTCGGCGCTGTTTCCCAGGCAGGCAAGCTGATGCAGCGCTTTCTGCGTTGCCATGGGCAGGCGGTTCAACTTCCCGACCATCAGCTCCACGACGTTGTCGGTGTAGCCCTTGGCATGGATGAGGCCCAGATCCCATGACCATCGCCCTTCACCGTAGTCGAAGGCGAGCAAGCCCTCGTCTGCCAGTGCGGAAATGAACTGGATTGCGAAGAACGGATTGCCGGACGTCTTCTCGTGAATCAACTGCGCCAACGGCTCGACGCGCCCCGGGTCGCAGCGAAGAGAGTCGGCCAGCAGTTGTCCCAGGTTGTCGCCATCCAGCGGGGCGAGGACGATTTCCTGCAACACGGCCCCGCCTTGGCGGATGGCATCCAGCTTGCGCACCAGAGGGTGGGTGGCGCTGACCTCGTTGTCGCGATAAGCGCCGATCAGCAAAAGGTGCTTCAGATCGGAGCGCGTCAGCAGGTCCTCGAGCAGGTCGAGCGTTGCCGTGTCCAGCCACTGCAGATCGTCGAGGAAGAGGGCGAGCGGATGCTCGGGCTGCGCGAATACGCCGATGAAGCGCCGAAATACCAGCTGGAAGCGCCCCTGCGCATCCCGCGGAGGAAGCTCGGGCACCGGCGGCTGCTCCCCGATGATGTGCTTCAGTTCCGGGACGAGCTCGACCATGAGCAGTCCGTTCGGATCCAGCGCCTCGCGAAGCGCGTCGCGCCATTTGCCCAGGTCTTCTTCGTCCTTGCTCAGGAGCTGGCGAATCAGCCCTCTGAACGCCTGTGCCAGCGTGGCATACGGAATGTCGCGCTTGTACTGGTCGAACTTGCCTGACGCGAATAACCCGCGAAGAGGAACGAGCGGCTTCTGGAGTTCGTTGACGACAGCGGATTTTCCGACGCCCGAGTAGCCGGAGACGAGCACCACCTCGGGCCTGCCCCCGGCGACGATGCGATCGAAGGCGGCGAGCAGGGTGCCGACCTCCGATCTGCGGCCGTAGAGTTTCTCGGGGATCATGAGGCGATCCGGAGCGTCATGATCGCCCAGCGCAAAATCGTGGATGCGCCCGTCCGCGTTCCATTCGCAGAGGCAGCGCCTGAGGTCGCTCTCGACACCCGCCGCCGTCTGGTATCGCTCCTCGACGGTCTTGGCGAGCATCTTCATCGTGATGGCGGAGACCGCGATCGGAATGCTCGCCAACCGTTCGCTGGGCGTTGTCGGCTGCCTCGCGATGTGGCAGTGCACCCACTCCATCGGCTCGGATGCCGTGAACGGAAGACAGCCTGTCAGCATTTCATAGAAGGTGACGCCCAGCGAGTACAGGTCGCTTCGGGAATCGATGGAGCGGTTCACTCGCCCCGTTTGCTCGGGCGCCATATAGGCGAGGGTTCCTGCAATGAACTCGGGCGCTTCGAGCGCCTGGCGCTCTCGCGGGAAGCGGGATGCAATGCCGAAGCCGGTGAGCCAGATGCGCTCCTCCGCCGGATCCACGATCACGTTGGAAGGCTTGATGTCCTTGTGGATGAGGCCGCGTCCGTGCAGCCGGGCGAGTGTGGACGCCATCGCCGCCGCCAGGCGCAGGAATCGTCGGATGTCCATGGGCTCGGCGATGAGGCGATCGAGGGGGATGCCCCCAGAGAACTCGACGAACAGCGTCGTCTGCCCGTGCTCGTGCACGAGTTCGATGGGCCGCAACGCCCATGCAGCGTCGAGGTCATCCTTGAGTTCGTATTCGTGCGTCAGGCGACGAGTTCCCTGACGCAGCAGATGCTCGGCGCCGGAGCGCGTTGGCGTGAAGGCGTATCGATCGCGCCCGGCATCGTCGCTGCGGAGTCTGCAGAAGACACGCTCGACGTCTTCCCACAGCACTTCCGTGCTCATGGCGCGGCTCGGTGCGCCTGATGGCGCGCGAAGGCGCGACGAAGGCAATCGATCAGGACGGCCTCGTCCAAGGGCTTGGGAAGGTAGCAGCCGACACCCAGGCTCAGCATGTGTTGGCGGACGCCTTCTTCCGGATGGGCCGTGATCAGGATCGTCGGGATCGCGCGCCCCGTCGCGATCAGGTGCCTGTAGAGCTCCACACCCGTCATCACAGGCATGTGAACATCGGTGACCAGGCAGGCAGTCTCGGGCAGCCGGGTGGAGGCGAGGAATTCGGCCGCGGACGGGAACACCGCGACGGTGTAGCCGTGCGACTTGAGCAGTCTTCGCATGGAGTCGCGAAAGGACTGGTCGTCATCGACGATGGAGATCAAGGATGGCTCTGGCACGACAGTTTCCGGTGCGTCGCTTGCAGACTCGGCAACGAGTACCGCTTGTTGCCGAGCGTACTGCCTTGGCGAGGCTGGGTCTCTAAGCCTTGGTTTAGGGTCTGGGCGACTAAGAGCGCTCGGCCTTTTTCGGCAGCAGATTGAGCTTGTCCGCCATGCGGCAGAGTTCCGGGAGCGAAGCGGCCTCGATCTTGTGCATCATGTTGCTCCGGTGAACCTTCACCGTGGTCTCGGTGATGCCCATGTCGTCGGCAATCTGCTTGTTCAACCGGCCCTGCACGACCTGGATCAGGATTGCGCGCTCTCGCGGCGTCAGTTCTTCGAATCGAGCCCTGAGCGCGCTCAGGGATTCGTCGTTCTCGCGGCGTGCGCGGTCTCGAGCGAGCCCCACGTTTACGGCGTCCAGAAGATCCTGGTCCCGGAACGGCTTGGTCAGAAACTCGATGGCGCCCGCCTTCATAGCCTGTACCGACATCGGAATGTCGCCATGTCCGGTGATGAAGACGATCGGGAGCGCCGCGCCCGCCGCGGCAAGATCGCGCTGGAATTCCAGCCCGCTCCTCCCCGGCATTCTCACATCGAGAACCAGGCAGGTCGGACTCTCGGGCCGCTCGGATTTGGCAAACTCGGCGACCGATGCAAACGCCAGTGCACGCAGACCGGCCGAGCGCAGCAGTCGCTCGAGCGACTGGCGAAATTCCGCGTCGTCGTCGATGACCACCACGCAGGCATCTGAGTCCGGCGCCGCTTTCGTTGGCGATTGAAGTTCCACCAGGAGGCCCTCCTCGTTGCAAGTCGTCACATTGCGACCTGATCGAGCGCTATCGTCCACGCATCCGGGGCGGCAGGCAAGACCACGGGGCCGTATTGGTCTTGTGGCTGCCGTGCCGCCCGGCGCATCACGCTGCAACGGCGTCCGTGGCGACGACGTTCGTGACGACGTCGATGTTGCCGTGAACGGCTTTCGAGTACGGGCAGACCTCGTGCGCCGCGTGCGCGATGGCCTCTGCCACGTCGAGCGCAACGCCCGGCATGCGGACGTCGATCCGGGCCTGGATGAAGTACGCATTGCCGGTCTTGCCGAGATCCACCTCGATGTCGACGGACATGTCGGAGGGGAGCGTCACCTTCTTCGATTTGGCCACGAGGCCGAGCGCGCCGGTGTAGCAGGCGGACCAGGCGCCGGCGAACAGCTGCTCTGCCGCCGGATGCGCCTGAATCGCCGTGAACCCGAAGTCGTTGCCGGCGTTGCCGGGGGTCGAGAGCCGGATGTCGAGGCGGTCATCGCCGCGCGGGGCGCCTTCACGGTGGCTGGCCGCCGTCGTGTGGGTCTTGCCGGTGAGCAGAACGGTTTGGATCTTGGTGGTCATTGCGGAGTCCTGATAAGTTGGGGTTGAATTCGGGTGTGACTGCAAATGTTCACAACCCGGGAGCAAGGATGCCGGGCACCGGGGTTGGCTTGTATTGCGCCGTGGTCGAGCGCTTCGACCTCTTGGTATCGCCGCGCACGATTGCTGCGTGCGAAACGCAGGCAGTATTCAACCAGCGGGCCGAGAGCCTGCGCACATCGTTGGGCGCTCTAAACCTTGGTTTCGGGGGAAGGCTGGCCGAAGATGATCGATCGTCCTTAGCCAGCGCCGATTTCGGGATATCGGCGTCCACCACTGCCTCGCTTGTCATCAACGATCCTCCACTCAATTGCCCCCAGGCGCGCAGATGGCCTCGACCAGCCCCAGTGTGTGCAGGTTGTCGGTCGGCGCCGTCTCGAAGTCGCAGCCGGCAGCTGTTGGCCGACCAGCTGGCCCAATCCTCGCGTACGCTGACCGTCGGCGCGCTTCCTCCTGAGACACCCCCCATGCCCACCCCCAAATTCCCGTTCGAGCCCGATGACTCCCAGGACAAGTCGGGCATGCGCAAGGGCCTGACCAGCTACGGCGACCAGGGCTTCTCCCTGTTCCTGCGCAAGGCCTTCATCAAGGGCGCGGGCTTCACCGATGCGGCACTGGACCGCCCGGTGGTCGGCATCGCCAACACCGGCAGCGCCTACAACCCCTGCCACGGCAACGCGCCGCAGCTGATCGAAGCGGTCAAGCGTGGCGTCATGCTGGGCGGTGGGCTACCGATGGAATTTCCGACGATCTCGATCCACGAAAGCTTCGCGGCGCCGACCAGCATGTACTTGCGCAACCTGATGTCCATGGACACCGAGGAGATGGTGCGCGCCCAGCCGATGGACGCCGTGGTGCTGATCGGTGGCTGCGACAAGACCGTGCCGGCGCAACTGATGGGCGCGGCTTCGGCCGGCATCCCCGCGATCCAGCTCATCACCGGCTCGATGCTGACCGGCAGCCACCGTGGCGAGCGTGTCGGTGCCTGCACCGATTGCCGGCGCTACTGGGCAAAGTTCCGCGCCGGGGAGATCGAGGCGGAAGAAACCGTCGACGTGAACAACCAGCTGGTGGCCAGCGTCGGCACCTGCTCGGTGATGGGCACCGCCAGCACCATGGCTTGCGTGGCCGAGGCGCTGGGCATGACGATGCCGGGCGGCGCCTCACCGCCGGCAGTGACGGCCGACCGCATCCGCATCGCGGAGCAGACCGGCGCCCAGGCGGTGCAGATGGCGCGCGAGGGCCTGACCATCGACAAGGTGCTGACGCCCGCGGCGTTCGAGAACGCGATGCGCGTGCTGCTCGCGATCGGCGGCTCGACCAACGGCATCGTCCACCTCGCCGCGATTGCCGGCCGCATGGGCCTGGAGATCGACCTGGCCGCGCTGGATCGCATGGGGCGCGAAACCCCGGTGCTGCTGGACCTCAAGCCCTCGGGTCAGCACTACATGGAGGACTTTCACGCGGCCGGCGGAATGGCGACGCTGCTGCGCGAACTCAAGCCCCTGCTCGAGCTCGACGCGCTGACCGTCACCGGCCGCACGCTCGGCGAAGAGATCGAACGCGCAGGCCCGGGGTTCCCGCAAGACGTGGTCCGCCCGGCCAGCAGGCCGATCTACCCGCAAGGTGCCATTGCGGTGCTGCGCGGCAACCTGGCCCCCGGCGGCGCGATCATCAAGCAATCGGCGGCCGATCCGAAGCTGATGGAGCACGAAGGCCGCGCGGTGGTCTTCGAGAACGTCGAGGACCTGGCCGAGCGGATCGACAGCGACGCGCTCGACGTCACGCCGCAGGACGTCCTGGTGCTAAAGAACATCGGCCCCAAGGGCGCGCCGGGCATGCCCGAGGCCGGCTATCTCCCGATCCCGCGCAAGCTGGCGCGCGCCGGCGTCAAGGACATGGTGCGCATCTCCGACGGACGCATGAGCGGCACCGCGTTCGGCACCATCGTGTTGCACGTGACGCCCGAATCCGCCATCGGAGGTCCGCTCGCCCATGTGCGCAACGGCGACCGCATTCGGTTGAGCGTGGCAAGCCGCGAGATCACGCTGCTGGTGTCCGACGAAGAACTGGCGCGCCGCGCAAAGGAGTCGCCGGTGGTGGCGCCAACTGCCGAGCGCGGCTACCGCAAGCTCTTCCTGCAGTCCGTGACGCAGGCCGATCAGGGTGTCGACTTCGATTTCCTGCGCGCTCCGCACTCGCTCGGCAAAGTTCCCCAGTAGTGCTTCATGGAAAGTAGCCGATGACGACAAGACTGCGCGGCGTTCTGGCGCCGGTACTGACTCCCTTCGATCACCGACTCGAGCCCGACGTCGGGCGTTTCATCGCGCACTGCCGCTGGCTGGTGGACAACCACGCGGGACTGGCCATCTTCGGCACCAACTCCGAAGCGGCTTCGATTTCCGTGTCCGAGCGCCTGGCCCTGACGGACGCGCTGGTGGAGGCGGGCATTCCGCCCGCGAGGATGATGCCGGGCACCGGCGCCTGCGCGCTGCCCGACGCCGTCGCACTCTCTCGCCACGCCAGCAAGACAGGTGCCGCCGGGCTGTTGGTCCTGCCGCCGTTCTTCCTGAAGGGCGTCTCCGATGACGGCGTGTTCGCGTACTACGCGGAGATCATCGAGCGCGTCGGCGCCGGCTGCGCGCCGATCTATCTCTATCACATCCCTCAGTTCACTTGCGTACCGATCACGCTCAGCCTGATCGAGCGGCTGCGGAAGCGCTTCCCGACGGTGATCGCGGGCGCCAAGGATTCCTCGGGCGACTGGAGCAATACCAAGGCCATGATCGACAACTTTGCGGCCGGGGGCTTCGACGTGTTCCCGGCCAGCGAATCGTTTCTCTCTGCGGCCATGCCGATCGGCGCAGCAGGCTGCATCAGCGCCACGGTGAACATGAACCCGGCGGGCATCCATCGCGTGTTCGAAGGCTGGAACAGCGATGAAGGTCCGGAATTGCAGGCCAAGGCCGACGCCGTTCGCAAGGTGTTCCAGGGCGGCTACATGATTCCTGCGATGAAGCACGCCGTCGCCAAGTTTTCAGGCGATGCGCAATGGCGCCGGGTGCGCCCGCCGCTGGTCGAGCTGGACGAGACGACCGGCCGCAAGGTTGAAGCAGAACTGCAGGCGATCGCGTTCGACATGCCGGGCTATCCGAGGCTCGCACCCAGCCATTAGCAGCCGCTCGCGCGGCGTCGCGTGTCCTGTAACGCCTCCTCCCGAAAATACTGGTCGAGCGCCTCGCCCCCGCAAGCGAAGTCGGCGCGGTCACCGGGACGGCGCGATCAGTTTCTTGTGGGCATTCGCTGATGTCCGTCTGTTCAAGCGTGCGGCGCGCGGCCTGCTGCGCAGCCCCCATGAGGAAGTCGCTGACGCTGCGTCCCTCGATCTCTGCAGCACGCCGGATGACAGCTGGCACGTCCGGCGCAATGCGCACTTCAATATGGTCGGTGCGGCTGGTATCTTTACGCATTGTCCAGCGCCAGGGTGTGCACGCGGGCACGCCGGAACGGCGCACCGCCGGCGGCGCAGTCCCATTGCTCCACCGTGCAGCGCCGTTCGCCGGCCTCGCCCTCGAAGCGGATGAGGTTCACCGAGTTGGGGGCACCCGCGCGCAGCCGGGTCGACACGGCGGTGCCCGCCTGCACGCACCAGATCCGGCGCGCCAGCCCGCCGGCACTTTCGTGCAGTGGCAGGACGAAGGGCAGGTGGATATGCCCTCCGAGCACCAGGTCCGCCCCCGCCTCGGCCCAGATTCGCACGGCCTCCTCGCGGCCGATGAGCAGGTTCTTGCGGTCCTCCTCGCGCGTGACCGCGACCGGCTGGTGCACCACCACGACCCGCAGCTGCCGGGCCGTGCCTTGCGCGAGGCGCTGCGCCGCGCGCTCGGCCTGCTGCGCCGAAACTGCGCCGTTCTCGTGCCGGTACCAGCGCGTGGTGTTGACGCCGACGACCAGCAAATCGGGCGAATCCACCACGGGCGCGAGCGAGTGGCCGAAGGCCTGGCGGTAGCGCGCATAGGGCGCCAGCACGCGGGTGGACAGCGCGAACAGCGGGATGTCGTGATTGCCCGGTATCGCCAGCATCCGCGCGACGGCGAGGCTGTCCACGAAGGCGCGGGCCCGCGCGAACTGCGCGCGCGTCGCCCGCTGCGTGATGTCGCCGGAGAGCACGAGCGCATCCGGCCGCTCGGCCTGCACCAGCGCGGCCAGCGCGCGCATCACCTCGGGCTGCTCGGTGCCGAAATGCGGGTCGGACATGTGCAGGAGGCAGCTCATCGACGCGCGTCCTCCCGCTCGCCCGGCCCCGGCTTGATGAGCCACAGCGGCTCGGGCGCGACCCGGAAGTGCAGGGGCATGTCCATGCGCTGCACCTCGCCGTCCGTCGCGACCTTGGCGCGCCGCCGCCTGCGCTGGGCCGGGCTGACCGACATCGAGCGGAAGGACGCATGCATGACGTTGTCGGAATCGCCGAGCCGGCTCAGGGCGCCGTGCAGCATCAGCGCGAACAGCGCGAGCCGGCCCGTGGGGCGCAATGCGATGGCCGTGAGCTCGCCTTGCTCCACCGCCTCGGGCCGCGGCATGCCGACCTGCTGCAGCTGCAGTGCGTTGTTGCCGACGAAGAGCGTCGGGGTGCGCACCAGGTGCTCCTCGCCGCGCCATCGGATGTGCAGGTCCCATCCCGGATGACGGCGCATCGCGGTCACCACGGCCGACCAGAGCGCCACCCACCGGCTGCGGCCATAGCGGGACTTGTAGACCTCCCGGTCCTCCAGCACGCGCGCATAGAGCCCGAGGCTGGCATTGACGAGGAAGACCCGCTCGTTCACCAGGCCGACCTGCACCGGCACCGGCCGGGCGCCGAGCAGCACCCGCAGCGCCTCGCCGGTGTCCGTGGGAATGGCATGGGTGCGGCTGAAATAGTTGAACGTGCCCTTCGGCAGAACGCCCAGCGCGCAGCCGCTGCCCAGCAGCGCCTGCGCCACCGCGTTGATGGTGCCGTCGCCGCCGGCCGCGACCACCACGCCGGCCTCCGCCCGCGCGGCGTCGACAGCCTCGCGGATTCGCTCCGGCAGGCGGTGCAGGCGCGTGACCTCGAACAGCCGGTAGGCTCGCTCCTGCGCTGCGCAGGCCGCTGCGATTGCGTCGCGCAGGGCCTGCGCGCTGCCGCGGCCCGAGTGGACATTGAAGACGATGAAGAGCGGCGATCGCTCGTGCGAGCGGCACGGGGACATGGGCTATGCCCGCATCCAGGTCGCCATGCCGTCGAGGATTTCCGCGAGGACCTCCTCGTCGTTGCGCCCGGACCGGCGCAGCACGTGAAAGGCGTGGTCGGCCTCGGCGATCTCCATCAGCGTTGCCGACGCCCCCAGCTTCGAGACCACGCCCCGGATGCTGGCCAGGTCCGCCAACTCGTCGCGCGTGCCCTGCACGAACAGCATCGGCACCTGCACATCGGCCAGGTGGTCGGCGCGCCCGGTCGAGGGGGTGCCCGCCGGATGCAGTGGAAAGCCGACGAAGACCAGGCCCTTCACCCCCGGCAGCGGATCGAGCGCCTGCGCCTGCGAAGTCATCCGCCCGCCGAAGGACTTGCCGCCCGCGAAGAGCGGCAGCGGCCCGAAGCGTTCGACCGCCTGCGCCACCGCCGCGCGCACGGCGGCATGGGCCACGGGCGGCGGATCGGGCCGCTTCTTGCCCTGTTCCATCGACGGGAACTGGTAGCGCAGCGTGGCAATGCCGCGCGCCGCCAGCCCGGCCGACACCGCGCTCATGAACGAATGCCCCATGCCCGCGCCCGCGCCGTGGGCGAAGACATAGCAGGCCAGGGGGTCGGCCGGCGACTGCACCAGTCCCGAGACAGTGCCATGGCTGCCGACCTGGAAGTTGATTTGTTGCGTGTGGAGGCTCATGCTGGATTCCATCGGAGCGCCCAGTGTGCGGCCTGCGGCGCACTAAACAGCCCGAATCAAGGGTTTTCCCGGGCGTTATATAGCAAGCCCCACATAGGCCGTATGGGCACGTCTGTATGCCTAAGGCCTCGCAAAGGAATACCTTTCGCAGGCACGATTTTTGATCGCAACGAAGACCGCCCCACGAGCATGAGCATGACCGACCACACCCAACCCATCCGCTTCTTCCACCGCGGCCGGATCGTCGACGTGAGCGGCGTCCATCCGACCCGCTCGGTGCTGGACTGGCTGCGCGAGGACGCGCGCTGCACCGGCACCAAGGAAGGCTGCAACGAGGGCGATTGCGGCGCCTGCACGGTGGTGATCGGCGAGCTCGCCGAGGCGGGCGAGAAGGAAGCGGTGGGCGGCCTGCGCCTCTCGACCGTCAACGCCTGCATCCAGTTCCTGCCCACGCTGCATGGCAAGGCGCTGTTCACGGTCGAGGACCTCAAGGCCCAGTGCACCCGCCAGCGCGACCGGGCGCCGCGCGACAAGCAGACGGCCATACACCTGCACCCGGTGCAGCAGGCCCTGGTCGACTGCCACGGCTCGCAGTGCGGCTTCTGCACCCCGGGCTTCGTGATGTCGCTGTGGTCCACCTACGAGCACCACCAGGACGCGGGCACGCAACCCACGCGCCAGCAGCTGGCCGACGATCTCTCGGGCAACCTGTGCCGCTGCACCGGTTACCGCCCCATCCTCGATGCCGGCCAGCGCATGTTCGACCTGCCCGCCGTGCGGCTGGACACCGAGCCCGTGGTGGCCGCGCTGCAGAGCCTGAAGCACGAGCCCAGCTTCGACTACGCCGCGCCGCTGGGCCAGCGCATCGACCATTTCCACGCGCCCACGACGCTGGCCCAGCTCGCCGCGCTGCGCGAGGCCAAGCCGGCCGCGCAGCTTCTGTCCGGTTCCACCGACGTGGGCCTCTGGGTCAACAAGCAGTTCCGCGACCTGGGCGACATCATCTATGTGGGCGACGTGGCCGAGATGAAGGTGGTGGAGGAGCGCGAGTTCGACGGCACGCCCGCCCTCTACATCGGCGCCGGCGCCTCGCTCGAGAACGCCTTCCGCGCGCTGGCTGCGCGCGTGCCCAGCCTTACCGACGTCTGGCTGCGCTTCGCCTCGCCGCCGATCCGCAATGCCGGCACCATGGGCGGCAACGTGGCCAACGGCTCGCCCATCGGCGACTCGCCGCCGGTGCTGATGTCGCTGGACGCCGAGATCGAGCTGCGCCGCGGCGAGCGCGTGCGCCGCATGCCGCTGCCCGATTTCTACGTCGACTACATGAAGAACAAGCTGGAGCCCGGCGAGTTCGTGCAGGGCCTGGCCGTGCCGCTCGCGGCGATGAAGCGCCAGGTGCGGGCCTACAAGATCAGCAAGCGCTTCGACTGCGACATCTCGGCCCTGTGCGGCGGCTTCGCCGTCGAGCTCGACGGCGACGTCGTCAAGGCCGTGCGCCTGGCCTACGGCGGCATGGCCGCGATCGTCAAGCGCGCGGCGCAGGCCGAGGCCGCGCTGCTCGGCAAGCCCTGGACGCAGGCCAGCGTCAATGCCGCCAAGCTGGCGCTGGCGCAGGACTTCAAGCCGCTGACCGACATGCGCGCCAGCGCCGACTACCGCCTGCTGGTGGCGCAGAACCTGCTGCAGCGCCTGTGGCTGGAAACGCGCGCCAAGGATCCATTGCCGGTGGAGGCCACCAGTGTCTGGAGCGTGATGCCGCACGCCGTCGCGACCGCCGAAGGAGTCTGAACATGAACAAGCCCATCGACCCCGCACTGCTGCAATCGGCCGAAGCCTTCGCCGACTACCTGAAGAACACCGCCGCGCGCATCGACGTCCGCGCCGAAGCCAAGGCGCACGACGGCGGCGCCCGCGTCGGCATCAGCCGCCCCCACGAGTCGGCGCACCTGCACGTGGCCGGCGAGGCCACCTACATCGACGACATCCCCGAGCTGGCGGGCACGCTGCATTGCGCGCTGGGCCTGTCGCCGGTGGCCAACGGCCGGCTCAAGAACATGAAGCTGGAGGCGATCTGCGCCATGCCCGGCGTGGTGGCGGTGCTCACCGCGGCCGACATCCCGGGCAGCAACGACTGCGGCTCCATCATTCACGACGACCCGATCCTCTGCAGCGGCGACATCCGCTACCTGGGCCAGCCCGTGTTCGCGGTGATCGCCGAGACGCGCGACGCCGCGCGCCGCGCCGCCGCCCGCGCCAACGACGCGCTGGACATCGAGGCCGAGCCGCCGGTGATCACGCCGCAGCAGGCGCACGAGAAGGGCCAGTACGTGCTGCCGCCGATGCACCTGGTGCGCAGCACGAACGAGGGCGGCGCCAAGGCCGCGATCGCCAAGGCGCCGCACCGGCTCAAGGCCACGCTCGACGTCGGCGGGCAGGAGCAGTTCTACCTCGAGGGCCAGATCAGCTACGCGATCCCGAAGGAGGGCGGTGCGATGCACGTGCACTGCTCGACCCAGCACCCGAGCGAGATGCAACACCTGGTCGCGCACGCCCTGCACCTGCACGCCAACGAGGTGCAGGTCGAATGCCGGCGCATGGGCGGCGGCTTCGGCGGCAAGGAGTCGCAGTCGGGGCTGTTCGCCTGCGTGGCCGCGGTGGCGGCCAACAAGCTGAAGCGCCCGGTCAAGCTGCGGCTGGACCGCGACGACGACTTCCTGATCACCGGCCGGCGCCACTGCTTCTGGTACGAGTACGAAGTGGGCTTCGACGACGAGGGCCGCATCCTCGGCGCCGAGATCAGCATGGTCTCGCGCGCCGGCCACTCGGCCGATCTCTCCGGCCCGGTGATGACGCGGGCGCTGTGCCACTTCGACAACGCCTACTGGCTGCCCGACGTGGCGATGCACGGCTACTCTGGCCGCACCAACACGCAGAGCAACACCGCCTTCCGCGGCTTCGGCGGCCCGCAGGGCGCGATCGCGATCGAGAACATCCTCGACAGCGTGGCGCGCGAGCTGGGGCGCGATCCGCTGGACGTGCGGCGCGTCAACTTCTACGGCAAGGGCGAGCGCAACGTCACGCCCTACGGCCAGGTCGTGTCCGACAACATCATCCATGAGCTGGTCTCCGAGCTGGAGGGCACCAGCGCCTACCGCGCGCGGCGCGAGGAGATCGCGGCCTTCAACACGGCGAGCCCGGTGCTCAAGCGCGGCATCGCGCTGGCGCCGCTGAAGTTCGGCATCTCCTTCAACGTCAAGCACTTCAACCAGGCCGGCGCGCTGGTCCACGTCTACACCGACGGCTCGATCCTGGTGAACCACGGCGGGACCGAGATGGGGCAGGGCCTCAACACCAAGGTGGCGCAGGTGGTGGCGCACGAGCTGGGCGTGAGCTTCGAGACCGTGCGCGTCACGGCGACCGACACGCAGAAGGTGGCCAACACCTCGGCCACCGCCGCATCGACCGGCGCGGACCTCAACGGCAAGGCCGCGCAGGACGCGGCACGCCAGATCCGCGAGCGGCTGGCCGCGTGCGCCGCGGCGCGCCACGGCGGCAAGGCGGAAGAGGTGCGCTTCGCCAACGACCAGGTCGAGGTCGCCGGCCGCACGCTGTCCTTCAGCACTGTCGTCGGCGAGGCCTACCTCGACCGCGTGCAGCTCTGGTCCGACGGCTTCTACGCCACGCCGGGGCTCTCGTGGGACAAGGACAAGATGCATGGCCGCCCCTTCTTCTACTACGCCTACGGCGCCGCCGTGAGCGAAGTGATCGTCGACACGCTGACCGGCGAGTGGAAGCTGCTGCGCGCCGACATCCTGCACGACGCCGGCAAGTCGCTGAACCCGGCCGTGGACATCGGCCAGGTCGAGGGCGCCTTCATCCAGGGCATGGGCTGGCTCACCACCGAGGAGCTGGTGTGGCACCCCAAGACCGGCCTGCTCACAACCCACGCGCCCAGCACCTACAAGATCCCGACGGCCAACGACTGCCCGCCGGTCTTCAACGTGCGCCTGTTCGAGGGCCAGAACTTCGAGGACTCCATCCACCGCAGCAAGGCGGTGGGCGAACCGCCGCTCTTGCTGCCCTTCTCGGTCTTCTTCGCGATCCGCGACGCCGTGTCGGCGGTGGGCGAGCACCGGGTGGACCCGCCGCTGACGGCGCCGGCCACCAGCGAATCCATCCTGCGCGCCGTGACGGCGGTGCAGTCGGCCGCGGCCTGAAGCTGCCCAGTGAACAAGGGGCCCGATGTGAATGCTGCGCTGTATAACTGCCCGCACGTTCCCATCACCCTGCGGGCAGCCCATGAGAGACCAAGCGCTTCTGGACAAGATCGACCTTCACCTCATCCGGGTGCTTCATACCGTGTTGACCGACCGCAGCGTCTCGCGCGCAGCCATCCGCCTGGGCATGTACCAGCCGGCCGTCTCGGCCGCGCTGAAGCGGCTGCGCGAGCTCTCGGGCGACCCGCTGCTGGTGCGCTCGGGCTCGGGCATGGTGCCCACGGATGCGGGGCTGCGCATGATCGACCCGGCCGCCAGCATCCTGCGCGCGGCGGAGATGCTGTTCTCGGATGCGCGCGGCTTCGATCCGCAGACCGCGCAGACCACCTTCCGCATCGCCGCCTCGGACTACCTGGACCCGCTCTTCCTGCCCATGCTGGTGGCGCAGGTCAAGGCGCAGGCGCCGCTGTGCGGCATCGAGATCCATGCGCTGTCGTCCGACTCGGACTACCACGCGCACCTGTCGCTCGGCCAGGTCGACCTGGTGATCGGCAACTGGCTCAAGCCGCCGGAAGACCTGCACATGGCGCGGCTCTTCGGCGACGAGATCGTCTGCCTGGTCAACCAGGACCATCCGGCGGTGCGCCGCGGCTGGGACCTGGACAGCTGGCTCGCGGCCGAGCACGTGGCGCCGACGGCGCTGCACCCGGGCGCGCGCGGCATCATCGACCAGATGCTCGACGAGCAGGGCCGGCAGCGCAACATCACGGCGCGCTGCGCCCACTTCGGGCTGATCCCGGACATGGTGGCCTCCAGCCTGCTGGTGCTCACCACCGGGCGGCAGTACTGCGAGCGCTTCCTCGACCGCCTGCCGGTCACGATCCTCCCGTGCCCGATCGCGCTGCCGCGCCTCATGTACTACCAGCTGTGGCATGAGCGCACCCATTCCTCCAGCTCCGCGCGCTGGCTGCGCGAGCGGACCAAATCGGTGGCGGCCTCGCTGAGGCCTGCCGCTTCCTCGACCGGCTCCGGATAGCCGGCCTTTCCAACTCGCGCCCGGCGTCGCGACACAGACCTACGCCATTCCACAAGAGAGACGGAGACAACGCGATGAACCGCACCCAACAGATGCTCGATGTCAGCGAGCACGACACCAGCTCTGCACCCCCGGCGACCGGCTGGGCCGAGCGGATGTTCAAGCTCAGGGAACACAACACCACGGTGCGTACCGAAATCGTGGCCGGCCTCACCACCTTCCTGACGATGGCCTACATCATCTTCGTCAACCCGTCGATCCTGGGCGACGCGGGCATGCCGAAGGATGCGGTGTTCGTCGCCACCTGCCTGATCGCGGCGCTCGGCACCGGGATCATGGCCTTCTACGCCAACTACCCGATCGCGCTGGCGCCGGGCATGGGGCTCAACGCCTACTTCGCCTACGTGGTGGTGCTGCAGATGGGCTTCACCTGGCAGGCGGCGCTGGGCGCGGTCTTCGTCTCGGGCTGCCTGTTCCTGCTGGTCACGGTGTTCCGGCTGCGGGAGCTGATCATCCGCGGCATCCCGCAGTCCATACGCCTGGCGATCACGGTGGGCATCGGCCTGTTCCTGGCGATCATCGCGCTCAAGAGCGCGGGCATCGTGGCGCCCTCCAAGGCCACCTACATCACGCTGGGCGACCTGCACACGCCGCAGGTGGTGCTGGCGACGCTGGGCTTCTTCACCATCGTGGTCCTCGACCGGCTGAAGGTGCCCGGCGCGATCCTGATCGGCATCCTCGGCGTGACGGTGCTGTCCTTCTTCTTCGGCGGCAACACCTTCCACGGCGTGTTCTCGGCACCGCCCTCGATTGCGCCCACCTTCCTGCAGCTGGACATCAAGTCGGCGCTGTCGGGCGGCATCCTGAACGTGATCCTGGTGTTCTTCCTGGTCGAGCTGTTCGACGCCACCGGCACCCTGATGGGCGTGGCGCGCCGCGCCGGCCTGCTGGTGCCGGGCAAGATGGACCGGCTCAACAAGTCGCTCCTGGCCGACAGCGGCGCGATCTTCGCGGGCTCGCTGCTGGGCACCTCCAGCACCACGGCCTACGTGGAGAGCGCAGCCGGCGTGCAGGCCGGCGGCCGCACCGGCCTGACCGCGCTCACGGTGGCGGTGCTGTTCCTGGCCGCGCTGGCGATCTCGCCGCTGGCCGGCGCCGTGCCGGCCTATGCCACCGCGCCCGCGCTCTTCTTCGTGGCCTGTTTGATGCTTAGGGATATCACCGAGCTCGATTGGGACGACACGACCGAGGTGATCCCGGCCGCGGTCACGGCCCTGGCCATGCCCTTCACCTACTCGATCGCCAACGGCCTGGCCTTCGGCTTCATCACCTATGCGGTGCTGAAGTTGTTCACCGGCCGCGCCAGGCAGGTGCACTGGATGGTGTGGCTGATCGGCGGGGTTTTCCTCTTCAAGTTCATCTACATAGGCGGACACTGACGACAGAAAATAATGCGATCGCCCTGGGCCGGATGCCGGGGCGGTTCAGGGCGATTCGAACAACCCACAAGCCAGGCACAGGCATGACAATCCAACGACTCCAGCTCTCGAACATCACCAAGCGCTACCCGTCGGTCGTCGCCAACAGCGACGTTTCGCTCACGGTGGCGCCGGGCGAGACCCACGCCGTGCTCGGCGAGAACGGCGCCGGCAAGTCCACGCTGATGAAGATCATCTACGGCTCGGTCAAGCCGGACGAGGGCAGCGTGATGTTCAACGGCCAGCCGGTCAACGTGCGCAACCCGCAGGAGGCGAGGGCGCTGGGCATCAGCATGGTGTTTCAGCACTTCAGCCTGTTCGACACCCTCACCGTGGCCGAGAACGTCTGGCTGGGGCTGGAGAAGAGCCTCACGCTGGCCGAGGTCACGCAGCGCATCTCGGCCAAGGCCAGCGAGTACGGGCTGGACATCGACCCCTCGCGCCCGGTCCACACCCTCTCGGTGGGCGAGATGCAGCGGGTGGAGATCATCCGCGCGCTGCTGACCGACCCCAAGCTGTTGATCCTCGACGAGCCCACCTCGGTGCTGACGCCCCAGGCCGTGACCAAGCTCTTCGTGGTGCTCAAGAAGCTGGCGGCCGAGGGCTGCAGCATCCTCTACATCAGCCACAAGCTGCACGAGATCCGCGAGCTGTGCACCGCCTGCACCGTGCTGCGCGGCGGCAAGGTGACGGGGGTGTGCAATCCGCAGAACGAAAGCAACGAATCGCTGTCACGCCTGATGATCGGCGCGGAACCACCGCCCTTGCAGCACCGGCCGGTGCATGCAGGCGCCGTGGCTCTGCAGGTCAAGGGCCTGACGCTGGCGCGCGAGGACCAGTTCGGCGTGGACCTCGACGGCGTCTCGCTCGAGGTGCGCGCCGGCGAGGTGGTGGGCATCGCGGGCGTCTCGGGCAACGGCCAGAAGGAGCTGCTGTATGCGCTCTCCGGCGAGGACACGCGCGCCGAGGCCGGGATGATCGAGGTCTTCGGCAAGCCCGCCGCGCATTTCCGCCCGCGCCGGCGGCGCGCGCTGGGCCTGCACTTCGTGCCCGAGGAGCGGCTGGGCCGCGGCGCGGTGCCGACGCTGAGCCTGGCGCACAACATGCTGCTGACGCGCAGCAACGCGGTGGGGAAGGGCGGTTGGATCCGCACCAGCGCGCTGCAGCAGCATGCGGGCCGCATCATCGATCGCTTCAAGGTCAAGGCCGGCGGGCCGGGCGCGGCGGCGCGCTCGCTCTCGGGCGGCAACCTGCAGAAGTTCATCGTCGGGCGCGAGATCGACGCCAACCCGAAGATCTTCGTCGTCTCGCAGCCCACCTGGGGCGTGGACGTGGGCGCCGCGGCCCTGATCCGCGGCGAGATCCTGGCCTTGCGCGACGCCGGCTGCGCCGTGCTGGTGGTGAGCGAGGAGCTGGACGAGCTGTTCGAGATCAGCGACCGGCTGCACGTCATTGCCAAGGGCCGGATGTCGCCCTCCATCGACCGCGCCGCGGCCACCGTGCCGCAGATCGGCGAGTGGATGAGCGGCCTGTGGGGCGGCCAGCCCCACGCGACGAAGAAAGAGGAGGTGGCCCATGCTTAAGCTCGAACCCCGCCCGCAGCTCTCGCGCTTCTGGAGCTACGGCTCGCCGATCCTGGCGCTGGCCGTCACGGTGCTGATCGGCATGGTGCTGTTCTCGCTGCTCGGCAAGGACCCGGTCAAGGGCCTGCTGGTCTTCTTCTGGGAGCCGATCAAGAGCGGCTATGCACTGGGCGAGCTGATGGTCAAGGCCACGCCGCTGCTCATCATCGCGCTCGGGCTGGCCGTGTGCTTCCGCTCCAACGTCTGGAACATCGGGGCCGAGGGGCAGTTCGTCTTCGGCGCCATCGCGGCCGGCGGCGTGGCCCTGATGGCCGACAAGAGCACCGGCGGGTGGATCGTGGCCGCGATCCTCGCGGCCGGCATCCTGGGCGGCATGGTGTGGGCCGGCATCGTCGCCCTGCTGCGCGACCGCTTCAACGCCAGCGAGATCCTGGTGAGCCTGATGCTGGTCTACGTGGCGACGCTGCTGCTGGGCTACATGGTCTACGGGCCCTGGAAGGACCCGATGGGCTACAACTTCCCGCAGACCAAGACCTTCGAGGCGGTGACGCAGATCCCGCGCCTCATCAAGGGCTCGCGCGTGAGCATCGGGCTGATCATCGCGCTCGCAGGCGCGGCGGCGCTGTGGGTGTTCCTGTTCCGCACGCGGGCCGGCTTCGCGCAACAGGTCGGCGGCCTGGCGCCGGCGGCGGCGCGCTATGCGGGCTTCTCGGCGCGGCGCGCCATCTGGGTCGCGTTGCTCACCTCGGGCGGCGCGGCAGGCCTCGCGGGCGCGCTGGAAGTGGCGGGCCCGATCGGCCAGCTCACGCCCTACGTGCCGGCCGGCTACGGCTTCGCGGCCATCATCGTGGCCTTCGTCGGGCGGCTGCATCCGGTGGGCATGATCTTCTCGGCCATCCTGATGAGCATGTTCTACATCGGCGGCGAGCTGGCGCAGTCGCGCCTGGGGCTGCCCAAATCGCTGACGGGCGTGTTCCAGGGGCTGCTGCTGTTCACGCTGCTGGCTTGCGACACGCTGATCGCCTACCGCATCCGGCGCAAGTCGGCGCCCAAGCCGGTGGCCGCACCGGCGGGCACTTCGTCTCTGCAGGCCAGCACGCCGCTGACCGCGCCCGTCACCGCTCAAGCCACCGAGGGAGCAATTTGATGTACCCCCACGCTCATCACTTCGTGTATTCGCTGCCCCCCGAGGGGGCGCATGCCTCCCTTGGGGCGGCCCGGCGGGAGGCATGATGGAAAGCTACGCACTCCTCCTGGGCTCCACGCTCAGCGCCGGCACGGTACTCGCGATCGCGGCGCTGGGCCTGCTGATCAACGAGAAGGCCGGCATCGTCAACCTCGGCGCCGAGGGCATGATGCTGTGCGCGGCCATCGCCGGCTTCGCCACCGTCGTCACCACGCACAACACCTGGCTCGGCTTCGCGGCCGGCATGGCGGCGGGGGCGCTGCTGGCGGCCTTCTTCGGCGTGCTGGTGATCTGGCTCAACACCAACCAGTACGCGACCGGGCTGGCGCTCAGCCTCTTCGGCGTCGGCTTCTCGGCCTTCGCAGGCATCAACTTCGTGCAGGCCAAGCTGCCCGAGAGCACCAGCTACGCGCTGCCGCTCCTGGGCGACATCCCGCTCGTCGGGCCGGCCCTGTTCCGCCATCACCCGATGGTGTATTTCGCGGTCCTGCTGACCATCGGCCTGATCTGGTTCCTCTACCGCACGCGCGCCGGGCTGGTGCTGCGCTCGGTGGGCGAGTCGCCCGAGTCCTCGCATGCGCTGGGCTATCCGGTGCGGCGCATTCGCTTCATGGCGGTGATCGCGGGCGGCGCGCTGTGCGGGTTGGCGGGTGCCTATCTCTCGACCGTCTACACGCCGCTGTGGGTCGAGGGCATGGTGGCCGGCCGCGGCTGGATCGCGCTCGCGCTCACCACCTTCGCGACCTGGCGGCCGGTGCGCGTGCTGCTGGGGGCCTACCTGTTCGGCGGGGTCTCGATGCTGGGCTTCCACCTGCAGAGCACGGGCGTCAACGTGCCCAGCCAGTTCCTCAGCATGCTGCAGTACATCGCGCCGATCGTGGTGCTGGCGCTGATCTCGCGCAACCCGGCTTTCATCCGCATCAACATGCCGGCTTCCATCGGGAAACCCTTCTACCCCGGCTCATAATCGCGTTCACAATTGTTTCCGGCTAACTACCATTCGAGGATTTCCCCCAATGAATGATCTGAACAAACGTTTCCTGCTCAAGCTGGCTGCCGTGTCCGCGGTCGCCTCGGCCGCCCTCATCGGCTGCGGCAAGAAGGAAGAAGCGCCGGCCCCGGCCCCCGCTGCACCGACACCGGCCCCGACGGCCGCGGCGCCTGCGCCGGCCGCTGCGCTGAACATCGCGTGGGCCTATGTGGGCCCGGTGGGCGACGGCGGCTGGACCTTCGCGCACGACAACGCACGCAAGGCAGTCGAGAAGGAATTCGGCGCCAAGATCAAGACCACCTTCGTCGAGAGCGTGCCCGAGTCGGCCGACGCCGAGCGCGTGTTCCGCGACATGGTGGGGCAGGGCAACAAGCTGATCTTCGGCACCACCTTCGGCTACATGGAGCCGATGCTCAAGGTGGCGAACGACAACAAGGAAGTGAAGTTCGAGCATGCCACCGGCTACAAGACGGCCGAGAACATGCGCACCTACGACAGCCGCACCTACGAGGGTGCGTACATGGCCGGCATCATCGCGGGCGCGATGACCAAGAGCAACACGCTGGGCGTGGTCGGCTCGGTGCCGATCCCCGAGGTGCTGCGCAACATCAACTCGTTCACCATGGGCGCGCAGTCGGTCAACCCGAAGGTTACGACCAAGGTGGTGTGGGTCAACGAGTGGTTCAGCCCGCCGAAGGAAACCGAGGCCGCCACCGCGCTGATCAACGGCGGCGCCGACGTGCTGTTCCAGAACACCGACTCGCCGGCCGTGCTCAAGACCGCGCAGGAAAAGGGCAAGCGCGCCTTCGGCTGGGACTCGGACATGACCGCCTACGGCCCCAAGGCGCACCTCGCCTCGGCCATCATCAACTGGACGCCGTACTACACCAAGGCCGTGCAGGACGCGCTGGACGGCAAGTGGGCCACCGGCCAGACCTGGTGGGGCGTGAAGGAAGGCGCGATCGACATCGTCTCCATCGCCGAGGACGTGCCGGCCGAGACCAAGGCCAAGGTCGAGGAAGTCAAGAAGGGCCTGAAGGACGGCAGCTTCTCGATCTGGAAGGGCCCGATCGTGGGCCAGGACGGCAAGGAGCTGGTGGCTGCCGGCGCTGCCGCCGACGACAAGTTCCTCTCGGGCGTGAACTTCTACGTCAAGGGCGTCGAGGGCAAGGTGCCGGGCGGCGACAAGAAGTAAGCGGCCTGGATTTCGCTTGGAAGGGTTGCCCGGGGCAACCCTTTTTCGTTTCACTCCCACGATGATCGAAAAAGAACTCTGGCATCCAGTCGCGCTGGCGGACGAGCTCGCGCAGGCGCCGCTCGCGGTGCAGCTGTTGGGCGAAGGCCTCGTGCTGTGGCGCGACGCGGCGGGCGTCGTGCAGGCCTGGACCGACCGCTGCCCGCATCGCGGCGCGCAGCTCTCGCTGGGGCGCGTGGTGCCCTGCGATGGCGGCACGGCGCTCGAATGCCCGTACCACGGCTGGCGCTTCGCCGCGGGTGGCCGCAGCGTGCATGTGCCGGCGCTGCCGGACTTCGTGCCGCCGCCGACGCATCGCGCCACGGTCCATGCGGCGCGCGAGGCCCATGGCCTGGTGTGGGTGCGCCTGGAAGGCGAGGGCGGCGAGCTGCCGGCCTTCGCGGCCGAGCACGACGCACGGCTGCGCAAGATCAACTGCGGGCCCTATGACGTGGAGACCAGCGCCCCGCGCCTGGTCGAGAACTTCCTGGACATGGCGCACTTCGGCTTCGTGCACGAAGGCTGGCTCGGCGCGCGCGACATGGCGGCGATCGACGACTACCGTGTCGAGGCCACGCCCCAAGGGCTGCTCGCCACCGGCTGCAAGGCCTGGCAGCCGCAATCCACCCTCCACTCCACCGCACCGGCGCAGGTCGAGTACCGCTACGAGGTCACGGCACCCTATGCCGCGGTGCTGACCAAGGTGCCCGATGCTTCGAGCGTGGGTATCGAGGGCTACCAGGAGTCGATCGCGCTCTTCATCTGCCCGATGGAGGCCGAACGCAGCCGCGTGTGGTTCCGCATGGCCACGGCCGACTTCGAGCGAGACGATGCGCAGCTGCGTGCCTTCCAGGACACCATCTTCCTGCAGGACAAGCCCGTGCTCGAATCGCAGCGCCCGCGCAGCCTGCCGCTGGACCTGCGTTCGGAGCTGCACACGGCTGCGGACAAGGCTTCGTCCTTTTATCGGCGCTATCTGCGTGAGTGCGGCATCACGGTCGGCGTGCGCCCTTCGTCGATCCAAGCCTGAGTTTCCCTGATGCCGGCCAATACCGCCGGTATTGGCTCGCTTTCTGAGCCGATACTGACAAATCGAGCCGATACTGGGCGCCACCCGGTATCAGGCCAGCCCGCCCGGCTGCGCTTATGCTGTGCGCAAACACTCCCCGCAACCGCCCCATGACCGACCTGCGCCCCTTCGCCCACGACATCCCCCCCGACCGCCTGCCCGCGCTGCTGCGTGCCATGCCCAAGGCCGAGCTCCACATGCACATCGAGGGCTCGCTGGAGCCCGAGCTGATCTTCGCGCTGGCCCAGCGCAACGGCGTGGCGATTCCCTACGCCAGCGTGGAAGCGCTGCGCCGCGCCTATGCCTTCACCAACCTGCAGAGCTTCCTGGACATCTATTACGCCGGCGCCAGCGTGCTGCTGAAGGAGCAGGACTTCTACGACATGGCCTGGGCCTACCTCGAGCGTGCCGCCGCGGACAACGTGGTCCACACCGAGATGTTCTTCGACCCGCAGACCCACACCGCGCGCGGCGTCGCGATGCAGACGGCGATCGACGGCCTGCACCGTGCCTGCGTCGACGCGAAGTCGAAGCTGGGCGTGAGCGCCGCGCTGATCCTGTGCTTCCTGCGCCACCTGAGCGAAGAAAATGCCTTCGCCACGCTGGAGCAGGCGCTGCCTTTTCGCGACAAGTTCATCGGCGTGGGCCTCGATTCCAGCGAGCTCGGCCACCCGCCCGAGAAGTTCGCGCGCGTGTTCGCGCGCTGCCGCGAGCTGGGCTTGCACCTCGTCGCGCATGCGGGCGAGGAGGGCCCGCCGGCCTACGTGTGGAGCGCGCTCGACGTGCTGAAGGTGGAGCGCGTCGACCACGGCGTGCAGAGCGCCAAGGACCCGGCGCTGATGAAGCGGCTGGCGCAGGACCGCATCCCGCTGACCGTCTGCCCGCTGTCGAACCTCAAGCTGTGCGTGTTCCCCGACCTGGCGCAACACAACCTCGGCCAACTGCTCGACGCCGGCCTGGTCGCGACCGTGAACTCGGACGACCCGGCCTACTTCGGCGGCTACATGAACGAGAACTTCATCCAGACCTTCGCGGCAACCGGGCTGACGGCGAAGCATGCGTGGCAGCTGGCGGCCAACAGCTTCGAGGGCAGCTTCGTCGATGCGGCGACCAAGGCGGGCTGGATGGATCGGTTGGACGAGAGCTTTGCGCAGTTCGGCAAGGCCTGAGCTTCTGCTCGCCCTGCCTGCATTTACCCAATAAAATTTATTTTTGTTGGGTAAGTTCGCCATGTCGCCGCATACCTTGTATCGCCCGCAAGAGCTGGCATTCCGGACGCAGTACGCCGAACTGAAGGAGCGTGCCGGCTCGGTTGGCAGTCTGCTCTACGGAACGCCCGGGACCTTGGTCAAACGGGAAGGCACAGGATATGCGTACTGGTACAGGGTTTACTACCCGGTTCCGGGCCGGCAGGCCGAACAACTCGTCGGCAGGGACGGGGACGTCGAGACGCTGGAAAGCGTCGAACGCCAGATTGAGTTCGCCCAATGGGCCGCCGCCCAGGTCCGCGATCTTCGAAAGCTCCAGTTCCAGGTCGCCGACAAGGGCGTCGCCGGCGTCCTGGTCGAACTTCACAACAGAGGCATCCTGCGCTCGGGCGTGACGCTGGTGGGGACGCTGTGCTACATGGCATGGCTCAACGAGCTCGGCGCCAAGGCGGTTTCCGCTCGGACGCAGCACATCGATCTTGCCGCGCGGCAGAAGCTGGCCCTGGCCGTGCCGGCGTCGTTTATCGAGGCGATGGAAGCGACCCGCCTCGACTTCGCGCCTGTGCCCGGCATGCCCAGCCAGTCGCCGTCCACCTCCGTCAAGCAGAAAGGGCGTGACGGCCTGCGGGTCGATGTGCTGACGCACGGCGACAGGTTGGGAAAGACCGTTCCGATCCCCCAGCTGATGTGGAGTGCTCAAACGGTGCCTCACTACGCCTATCATCTTGACGAGCTCCGGCAGGCAGCACTCCTTGCCGGAGGGCATTGCATTCCGCTCATGCTCCCGCAACCCGAACGATTCGTTTGGCACAAGCTTTTCTCGAGCACCTCGCGCCAGAGCTTTCCCGAGAAGGCGGAAAAAGACCTGGTGCAGGCAGCGACCCTGGCGGCCGTCCTGGTCGAGCAGCACGACGAAGTGCTGTCCGATTCGTTCAGCGATGCGCCCCCCGCCGTGCGCCAGGCCGTCAAGAAGCGGCTGCCTGCGTTGCGCCGCGCCTTGGCGGCCCACCCCCAAGCGCTCGAACAGTTCGAAGCACTCCTCGGGTAGTCAAAGGGGCTGCGCCGGGAATCAGGAACAGCAGGGCCACGCGCGGGTCCGCCACGATGTTGCGCAGGCTGTCGATGCGATGGTTGCCGCGGCGCTCGGGCAGCAGCAGCGTCTTCTCGTCCTGCACGGCGACGAAGCCCGGCGGATCGCCGCGCGGCGAGGCGTCCTGCAGCCGTGCCGTGCGCTAAGGCCTGCGCCCGCGCCCGGAGTGGATCGCTGCCTGGCGGGTCTTCTGCAGCTCCTTGAGCTGCGCCAGCTGATTCGGGCAGTCCGCGTTGCTGGCCACCAGCACGAAGGGGCTGCGCCGCAGCGCCTCGACCGATTTCTCGACGTCGGCCGGCATCCGGTGCTTGTTGACCAGTCCGGCCGCGACGGCCGCCCTGGAGCTCTTGAAGAAGCCTTTCTCGAAGGCCGGGGTGCCGCAGCGTGCCGCGATCACGCGGTAATCGGCCTCCTGCTGCTCGGCGGCGGTCGGCGCAGCGAACTGTCGCGTGGTCTGCGCATCCACCGGCAGGGAGATGCCGATGACCGATGCCGTTAGAAATGCTCCCAGTTCAACACGCGCTTTCATAGGACCTGCCTGCCGCTTCACGAACGCTGAGGGGTTCGTCGTCTGCATCGTACTGCTGCATCGCGACCGCCGCATGGCATGTGCGTGAACTAATGCCCGGAGCGCACGCGGAGTTGCGCATTTGCATCGATGCGGTGGCGGCCGCGCGACGCCCAGCTTCCTGCCGGCTTGACCGGGTATCCAGTATGGTGGACATTTCATCCGCTATGAAGGAAGCGCAGCCCCCCGCCCTGAACGACCGCATCGCCCGCCGCGTGCGGGAGCTGCGCGCCGCCCGCGGCCTCTCGCTCGACGCGCTGGCCGCCCACTGCGGCGTGAGCCGCTCCATGATCTCGTTGATCGAGCGCGGCGAGAGCAGCCCGACCGCCGTGCTGCTGGAGCGGCTGGCCACCGGCCTCGGCGTGGCGCTCGCTTCGCTCTTCGATGCGCCCGAGCCCGGCCAGGACCCGGTGGCGCGGCGGGCCGCCCAGCCCTCGTGGCGCGATCCCCATTCGGGCTACGTGCGGCGCAACGTCTCGCCCGGCGGCGTGGCCTCGCCGATCCAGATCGTCGAAGTCCACTTCCCACCCAAGGCGCGCGTGGCCTACGAGACCAGCGCGCGCGACGTACGCATCGACCAGCAGGTCTGGGTGCTGGACGGGACGATCGAAGTCACGGTCGGCGAGCAAGTGCACCGGCTCGGCGAGGGCGACTGCCTGGCCATGGTGCTGGACCGGCCCATTGCCTACCACAACCCCACGCGCAAGGCCGCGCGCTATGCGGTGGTGATCACCACCCCGCCCACGCCCCGGAGATGACATGTCCCTGCAAGCTTCGACTTCCGTCCCCGGCATTCGCCGCATGGCCGCTGTCGGCGAGTCCCAGCTGAAGCAGCTGGCCGAATTGCTGATCGACTGCGTTGAGGGCGGCGCCTCGGTGAGCTTCATGCAGCCGCTGTTTATGCCGAAGGCGCTGGCCTTCTGGCGCCGCATGGCCGAGAGCGCGGCCCGCGGCGAGCGCGTGCTGCTGGTGGCCGAGGATGCGACCGGCATCGTGGGCACGGTACAGCTGGTGCTGGTGCAGCCGGAGAACCAGCCGCACCGGGCGGATGTCGCGAAGATGCTGGTGCATCGCCGCGCGCGGCACCGGGGCTGGGGCGAGGCGCTGATGCAGGCGGCCGAGCAGGCCGCGCGCGAGGCCGGCAAGACCCTGCTGGTGCTCGACACCTCGAGCGGCGATGCCGAGCGTCTCTATGTGCGCTGCGGCTGGCAGCGCTGCGGCACGATCCCGGGGTACGCGCTGTGGCCGCAGGGCGGGCCATGCGACACCACCTTCTTCTACCGCGTGCTGGACGGCTGAGGCCACGCCCGGCCGTCTGCACAGTGGCCGGCCCCCCGACGGGCCGGTCAGCGGCCGGTGCGCCCGTCTGGCTTATGCTGCCCATCCTGATGAAATCGCCAGGTCTCCGCAACATCCGCATCAGCCTGAATACGCGTTTGAGCGCCGCCGTGGCCGCGGTGGTGCTGGCGGCGACCTTCGCGATCGCCACCGTCGCCTTGCACCTCGTCAAGGCCAGCATGGAGGCGTCGATCGCCGGCGAGGAGTTGGCGCGCGTCTCCGCCATCGCCGAGGCAGTCGACCAGAAGTTCATCGGCCGGCGGACCTTGCTGAAGACCTTTGCCGACAGCGTGAAGTCGCACGACTTCCCGAACACCGCGCCGCTGCAGGGCCTGCTGGAACAGCACCAGTCGCTGCGCGAGGCCTTCGACAACGTCGCGCTCATCGGTCTCGACGGCGAGATCGTCGCCAACCTGAACGGGGCGCAGCAGATCGGCCGTGTGAATGTTCGGGACCGTCCGTACTTCGCGGACACCGTCTCCACCGGCGTCGGCGTCATCTCGCAGCCGTACCGCAACCGGATCAATGGCCTGGCGCAGGTGGCCATCACGCAGCCGGTTCAGGACGCCGCGGGGCGCCTGCGTTACGTGGTCTGGGGCTCCATCAACCTGAAGGAGCGCAACATCCTGGGGGATCTGGCCGACGTCAAGTTCGGCAAGACGGGCTACCTCTTCATTCTTTCCGCGGACGGCGTCGTGATCGACCATCCGCGAGCGGCGCTTGTGCTGAATCGCGCCGGCGCCGACAGTGCCGCGGACACCGAGATCCAGCGCGCGATCGCGGGCTTCGAAGGCACCAGCGAAGGGCCGGACCTCGACGGGGCGCACGCCCTCTACGCGTTCAAGCGCATCCGGCAGACCGGCTGGATCCTGGGCGCGGTGTACCCGCGCAGCGAGGCCTTCGCGCACATCGATGCCATCGAGCGCGTGGCCTGGGGCGGAGCCTTCGTGCTGGCCGTGCTGGCGGGGGCCGCCGCGCTGGCCCTGGTGCGCGGCCAGTTGCAGCCGCTGTCGCACCTGCACCGGCGCATGCTCGATGCCCAGGCCGCGCCGGAGGAGGTCGCGGCGCCCGGCGCCTATGCCCACGACGAGATCGGCGACCTGTGGCGGACCTTCGACGAACTGATGCAGCAGCGGCGAGCCAGCGAGAAGTTCCTGCGCGACATCACCGACAACCTGCCGGCGATGGTGTCGCACGCGGATGCACAGGGCCGCTACACCTTCGTGAACGCGCGCCTGTGCGAGAAGCTGGGCCGCAGCGCGGCCGAACTGCTCGGCCAGCCGGTACGGGATGCCCACGGCGCCGACCAGAGCGCCATCCCCGAGCGCTACCTCCAGCGGGTGCTGGCCGGCGAGCCGGTGACCTTCGAGCGCCGGGGGTCCATCCGGCGCGGCGGGGAACCCCGCTTCTTCCAGACCGAGCTCATCCCCGACCTGGACCAGGCGGGCGCGGTCCGCGGCTACTACGCGATGACCTCCGACGTGACGGAGCGCAAGCGCACCGAGCTCAGCCTCGCGCACAGCGAGGCGCAGGTCCGCACCATCGCCGACAACATCCCGGCGCTGGTGTCGCATGTCGACGCCTCGCTGCACTACACCTTCGTCAATGCCAAAGTCAGGGCGCTGCACCGCGACGACGCGATGGTCGGCAAGTCGATGCCCGAGAAGCGCGGCGCCGCGGACTTCGCAGTCGTCGAGCCCTACTACCGGCGCGCGCTCGCGGGAGAGACGGTGATCGTCGAGAAGGCCGGCGATGCGATGCTCGGCATCGGCGAGCGGACCTACAAAGCCCACTACATCCCCGACCAGGACGACGTCGGCATGGTGCAGGGCGTGTTCGCCATGACCTTCGACATCACCGACGAGGTCAACATCCGCAAGGCCCTGAGCGAGCAGGAAAAGCGGCTGCGCGACGTCACCGACAGCATTCCGGCCCTGGTGGGGTATTTCGATCGCGATCAGAACTGCCTCTACGGCAACAGCCGGGCGCGGCAGATGGCCGGCCTGGACGACGGCCCGCTCGACGGCGTGACCCTGCGCTCCGCGGTGGGCGAGGCGGTGTACGCGCAGCAGCTGCCCTTTCTTCCGAGGGTGCTGGCGGGAGAGGCGGCGAGCTTTCCGGTCGAGGCGCCGCTGCGCGGCAAGACCGGCCATTTCCAGGTCAACCTGATTCCGGACAAGGACCTGCAGGGGCGGGTCCTGGGCTTCTACGTCATGACCTTCAACATCACCGCGTTGAAGGAGGCGGAGCTGCGCCAGGCCGAGAGCGAGATGCGCCTGCGCACCATCACCGACAACATGCCGGCGCTGATCACCTACATCGACCGCGAGCAGAAGGTCACTTTCGCGAACGGCACTTACCGGGAGTGGCTGGGGCTCGATCCCGCCAAGCTGGCGGGGCTCCATATCCGCGACATCGCGGGGCCTGAGCTGTACGAGTCGCGCAGGGCCATGATCGAGCGCGCGCTGGCGGGCGAGCGCGTCGAGTTCGAGGCGGCGACCAAGAAGGGCGATTTCGATCGCGTCACCCACGTCATCTACGTGCCCGACATCGGCCCCGACGGCGCGACGCACGGCATCTTCTCGCTCAGCCTGGACATCACCGCGCTGAAGGCGGTGGAGCGCAAGCTGATCGAGCTCGCGCGGGTGGACACCCTCACGGGCCTGCCGAACCGGCTGGCCTTCAACGAGCTGCTGCCGGCAGCCATCGCGACGGCCGACGGCACGGGATGCGCGCTCGCCCTGATGTTTCTCGACATCGACCATTTCAAGAGCATCAACGACACGTTGGGCCATGCCGTGGGCGACGGCGTGCTGGCCGAGTTCGCCCGGCGCCTGAAGGACAGCGTGCGAGGCACCGACACCGTGGCGCGGCTGGCCGGCGACGAGTTCGTGATCGTGCTGGAGAACCTGCCTGCGCCGGAGGCGGCCGCGGCCGTGGCCCGCAAGATCGTCGCGCGCATCAACGCGCCGGCCTTCCGGCTCGACGGCCGGGAGCTGGAGGTCACGACCAGCATCGGCGTCGCCTTTCATCCGCCCTCCGATGCGGCCGTCACGCCGTCCGAGCTGCTGGCGCGCGCGGATGCCGGGCTCTACGCCGCGAAGGCGGCGGGGCGCAACACCTTCGCCTTCGCTCCAGGCTGAATACTTTCGTAATGAGGGCGGGAGCCTTCCTCGTGCGGCGCGCGCAGCTGTGCTGAAATCGCTGCTGGGAGCCCTGGAGTTCCCCAAGAAAAACCCGACAAGAGAGGCCAAAGCCATGTCGTCTGCGGAAGTCGTCACGCCGGATCAGTTGTTGAAGGAGCTCGAGGCCCAGGGCCGCATGCCGATCATGCGCATCGGCCAGGCGCTGGTCTCGCTGGGCATGGTCACGGAAGATCAGCTGGAGGCCGCGCTGGCGCAGCAGCAGCTCGACCGCAGCGTGCCGCTGGGCGAGACGCTGGTGCGCATGGGCGTGGTGAGCCGTTCGCAACTGCAGCTCGCGCTGGTGCGCAAGATGGGCTATCCGCTGGTCAACCTGCAGCTGTTCCCGCCCGCGGCCGAGGCCCTGCGCAAGATCAGCCATGGCGTGGCGCGGCGCCTGCAGGTGATGCCGCTGATGATCCATGAGGGCCGCCTCGTGCTCGCGCTCGACGACCCGGCCAGCCGGCACGCGGCCATCGACGAGGTGGAGTTCATCGGCCAGATGAAGGTAGTGCCGGTGATCGGCCAGTGCCGCGACCTGGACGACGTGCTGCAGAAGGCCTACGAGAAGATCGGTGCTCAGGCGGAGGGGCGCCCGGCCGCGGCCGACCCGATGAGCATCGACTTCGACCTGGCCGGCACCAGCGAGCTGCTGGAGACCCTCGAGAAGGAGGTCCGGGCTCCGGCCGACGAGGACGCGCCCATCGAGCAGTCGGACAACTCCCTGGTGCGGATGATCAACAGCATGATCCAGGAAGCGCACCGCGAGGGCGTGTCGGACATCCACATCGAAAGCTACCCCGGGCGCGAGAAGACCCGCATCCGCTTTCGTCGCGACGGCCGGCTCTACACCTACCTGGAGCTGCCGCCCAGCTACCGCAACGCGATCGTCGCGCGCGTGAAGATCATGTGCGACCTCGACATCAGCGAGAAGCGCAAGCCCCAGGACGGCAAGATCAACTTCGCCAAGTTCTCGCCCCAGCACCGCATCGAACTGCGCGTCGCGACCATTCCGACCACCAGCGGGCTGGAAGACGTGGTGATGCGCATCCTGGCGTCGGCCAAGCCCATCGCGCTGGATGCGCTGGGGCTGTCGGGGCGCAACCTGGCGCGCCTCACCGAGGCCATCGAGCGCCCCTACGGCATGGTGCTGTGCGTCGGGCCGACCGGCTCGGGCAAGACCACGACCCTGCACTCGGCGCTCATGCACATCAACACGCCCGAGCGCAAGATCTGGACTGCGGAAGACCCCATCGAGATCACGCAGGCGGGCCTGCGTCAGGTGCAGATCAACCCGCGCATCGACTGGACCTTCGCCAAGGCGCTGCGGGCTTTCGTGCGCGCCGATCCGGACGTGATCATGGTCGGCGAGATCCGCGACGACGAGACCGCGAAGATGGCGATCGAGGCCTCGCTCACGGGCCACCTCGTGTTGTCGACGCTGCACACCAACAGCGCGCCCGAGACCGTGACGCGGCTGCTCGACATGGGCATGGACCCCTTCAATTTCGCGGACTCGCTGCTGGCCGTGCTGGCGCAGCGGCTGGTGCGCCGCCTGTGTACCCACTGCATCAGCAGCCGCCCCCTGACCCCGGAAGAGATCGACGAGCTGGTGTCCGACTACCTGAATGCCTACGCGGTGAAGGCCTCGCCGTCCGATCGCGAAGGGGTGGTCGCTTCCTGGGAACGACGCCATGCCCGCGACGGGCGGCTCATGAGCTTCTCGAGCGCCGGCTGCAAGCAGTGCAAGGACACCGGCTTCCGGGGGCGCGTCGGCATCCACGAGCTGATGCTGATGTCCAAGGGGCTGCGCCGCCTGGTGCAAAGCGGCGCCCGCGCCGAGGAGATTCAGCAGGCGGCGCTGCGCGAGGGCATGCGCACCCTGCGCCAGGACGGCATCGCCAAGGTGCTTTCCGGGCAGACGACGATCGACGAGGTGCGCGCGACAAGCAACGTCTGAGTGCGTGGGTCGAACCCCACCTCAGGCCAGCGTCAGGCGGCGTCCCACGCCACGGCCGGCAGGGCGGCGATCGCGGGCCTCGCGAGCAGGAAGCCCTGGAAGAGTTCCACGCCCAGTGCGCGCAGCACGCTGACCTCATCCCAGGCCTCGACCCCTTCCGCGATCACCCGGATGCCCAGCTCGTCGCAGGTCGCCACGAAGCCCTTCACGATCGTGATGCGCACCGGGTCCTGGTGGATGCCGCGCACCAGGCTCATGTCGATCTTCACCACGTCGGGCTGGAAGGCGGCGAGCAGCTCGAAGCCGGCATAGGCCGCGCCGAAGTCGTCGATGGCCGAAGTGAATCCGTAGCGCTTGAAGGTGCGGAAGGTGGCGGCGAGGCCGGGCAGGTCGTCGACGCGCTCGCCCTCGGTGATCTCGAACATCAGCCGGTGAACAGGGAAGTTGCAGCGCTTCGCCGCGGCCATGGCGGTGCGGAAGCAGGCTTCCTGGCCCGCCACGTCGTTGGGCATCACGTTGAGGCTGAGCCTCGATTGCATGCCCAATGCGGTGGCCATCTCGATCGCCTTCACCCGGCAGGCCTCGTGGAACGCGAAGCGGTCCTGCGGGCTCACGCGGCCGAGCACCTCGGAAGCGCCTTCGCCGGTCGTGCCGCGCACCAGCGCCTCGTGCGCGAAGATCTCCCGCCGCTCCAGGTCCACGATCGGCTGGAAGGCCATCGTGAACGCCGAGCCGTCGCCTGGGGACGCGGCGTCGGCACGGGTGGGGGCAGTCACGGGAATAGGACCTCGCGGGCGGTGATGGGCAGGTGCCTCGAACGGGCGGCGCCGGAGCGTGAATGCTAACCCTTCGTGCCTGCGTTGTGCGTCGCGCAGGTGGCCAGGTGCTCCGGGTCCATTCGGACCGGCCGGGTCGCGGCAGGGCCGCCCGGTAAAATACGTCCCGGCGCTGCTGCCCCGCAGCGTCAATTTTTTTGCTCCGGGCCATGTAGAGGAACACCATGTACAAAAACCTCGCCGCCGCGTTCGCGGCCGCTTGTTTTTTCATATCGCCTTCGTATTCGCAGTCCGTCCCCCGGGCGGACCCGCTCAAGATCGGCTTCGTGTACGTCGCGCCCATCACCGATGCCGGCTGGGTGCGGCAGCACGAGGAGGGCCGCAAGGCCGTCGAGTCGGCGCTGGCCGGCAAGGTGAAGACCACCTTCGTCGAGAACGTGCCCGAGGGCGCCGATGCCGAGCGCGTGATCCGCGACCTGGCGCAGCAGGGCCACAAGCTGATCTTCACGCCCAGCTTCGGCTACATGGAGCCCACGCTCAAGGTGGCGCGCGACTTCCCCGACGTGAAGTTCGAGTCCATCACCGGCTATAAGCCCGCGCCCAATGTCGCGACCGCGAACGCCCGCTACTACCAGGGCCGCTACCTGGCCGGCATCGCGGCCGGGCGCATGAGCAAGACCCATGTCGCGGGCTACGTGGCGGGCTTCCCGATCCCCGAGGTGCTGCAGGGCATCAATGCCTTCACGCTGGGCATGCGTTCGGTCGACCCCAAGGCGCAAGTCAAGGTGGTGTGGCTGGACGCCTGGTTCGATCCGCCGCGCGAGCGCGACGCCGCGATGACCCTGTTCAACCAGGACGTGGACGTGATCGCCTTCCACACCGGCTCCACCGCCGTCATGGCCGCCGCGCAGGAGCGCGGCAAGATGGCCGTCGCCTACCACTCCGACATGCGCAAGGTCGCGCCCGATGCGCAGATCGTCGCCGTCACTCACCAATGGGGCGGCTACTACACGCAGCGCGCGCAGGCGGTGCTCGACGGCAGCTGGAAGCCGGTCAGCATCTGGGGCGGCGTGAAGGAGGGGATGATCCGCGTCGGCGATTTCGGCCCCAAGGTGCCCAAGGCCGTGCAGGACGAGGTGCTGGCGCGCCAGCAGGACATCGCCAGCGGCAAGCTGCAGGTCTTCCGCGCGGCGCAGGACGTGCGCGACAACGAGGGCAAGGTCGTCATCGCCAAGGGCACGGGGCTGCGCGACGACCAGATCCTCATGATGGACTGGCTGGTCGAGGGCGTGCAGGGGCGGATTGCGCGGTGAGGGTTAGCGCCCGGTCTTTAAGGTCGCGAGCTGCGACCTTAAAGACGCCGACTCCTCAGCCGTGACTCGGCACATGAAGTCCGCCGCTGCCGCGATGGCGACCGGCGCGTTCATCGAGCGACCTCAATGCACAAACCCACGCTCCCGATGAAAGTACGCCGCCTCGGGATCCAGCTTCTTCACCTGCACCGCCGGCGACCCCGCATACACCGCGTACTCCTCCCCGTGCGCCTTGTTCAGCACGGACCCCGCCCCCAGCATCGAGCGATCGGGCAGGGCGGCGCCGCCGAGCACGGTCACTCGCGTGCCCACCAGGCAGTAGGCGCCGATGCGGATGGGCTTGCAGTCCTGCCGGTTCTCCACCGCGTTGATGCCGTGCGTGATCAGCTGCGAGTGGTAGCCGGCGATCGTGGTGAAGGCGCCGATGTCGACGCGGTCGGTGCAGTCGATGATGTGCTGCTTGGTGACGGCCGCATGCTCGCCCAGCGAGAGCGTCGGATCGCGCCCGGTGCGGTGCGTGAAATGGGCGCCGGCCGGCGGATGGCCGGTGATCCAGTTCGAGCGGTCGATCACCGAATGCGCGCCGCACTCGAGCCGGCCCAGGTGGATGGCCACGTTGAAGTGGCCGATGTAGGCCCCTTCACCCATTACCAAGTGTCCCGGGAAGACGTAGGAAAGCCCGATGCGCGCGCCGTCGGCGATCTCGTAGCCCCAGAAGCGGCGCAGCACCGCGCGCTTCAGCGGCCAGGGCAGGAAGACCACCAGCAGCCCGAGCAGGCGCTTCACAGGCGGACCTTCCGCTCCTCGAGCACACGCCGGTAGGTCGCCACGTAGTTCGAGGCCATGCGGTGCGCCGTGTAGTGCGTGGCGTTCTCGATGCCCAGGCGGCGCATCTGCTCGAAGCGCGGCGCGGCTTCCTCGATGGCGGCGGCCATGGCCTCGGCATCGTTGGGGTCCACGTAGACCGCGCCTTCGCCGCCGATCTCGTTCATCGGCGCCAGGTCGGAGGTGAAGACCGGGCAGCCGCAGGCCTGGGCCTCGATCACCGGCCAGCCGAAGCCCTCCTGCAGCGAAGGGAAGAGCAGGGCGGTTGCGCTGGCGTAAAGCGCGCGCAGCTCCTCGTGCGACACCTTCTGCACCGTCTTGATCCGGTCGGCCACGCCGTGCTTGCGCGCCAGCTCGGCCATCTCCGGCACCAGCTCGGGGCCGACGAACACCAGCAGCTCGGCCGGCGCGGGCCGCCCGCTCGCCGCCGCGCGCTCGTGCAGCGCGATGAAGGCCTCCAGGACCTTGCGGCGGTTCTTGCGCGCCAGGTCCCAGCCGACGTGGATCAGGAACTTGTCATCGGTGGAGATGCCGAAGCGCCGGATCAGCCCCTGCGCCTCCTCGGGCGGCACCGGGCGGAAATCGTCGTTCAGGCCGTTGAGGACCACGGTGACCTTCGGCTCCTCGGCCAGCCCCAGCGCCAGCAGCTCGCGCCGGGTCAGGTGCGAGACGCAGGCCACCAGGTCGGCCGCTGCCAGCCCCTTGACGATCAGCCGCTGGAACAGGCGGCCGGTCCAGCCCACGTCCCAGCCGTCCACCATGCCCTTGGCGGCCTGCACCGCGATCACGTCGTGGCAGGTGATCACGTTGGGTTTCGACCGGACCCAGGGGATGTACATGCCGTTGGAGTGGTCGGTCACGTGCACCACGTCGGCCCAGCGCACATGGCGGGCCATCGAGGGGATGAAGAGGATGAACTTGTCCACATAGCCCAGCCACTTCCACAGGCGCGAGGAAGTGGGGACCCGCAGCACCCGCCGCGGAGGCGTCAGCACCCGCAGCTCGCAGCCGGCGTGGGGAAGTTCGCGCTCCAGGATGCGCTTGAAGGCCAGCATGCTGGTCTGGCCGTCGGGGAGATAGTTCCCGATGAGGAGCACTTTCATGCTGGACGTGCGCGGCGGTCTGCGTCGCGTGAAGTCATCGATGTTCCAGTTGGGGTTGAGGGAAGAATTATGTTCTAGCGCCAGGGGCACCCCGGGATGGGCAGGACGGACGGCGGGGCTGTCATATAGCCTCCATATGCGCTCGCACATTCCGTACCGGCTTCCCTGCCTTACCCTCCCAGCCCATGCAAGCCTACCGCGCCTCCCTTTTGCGATTCGACGCCGCCGGCCAGCCCGTCTTCGACGAGGACGGCCTGCTGGTCGTCGGCCCCGATGCCGCCGGCCGGCAGCGGGTCGTGGACGCCGGCGCCTTCGGCAGCGTCGCGGCGCGCCATCCGGGCGTGGCGGTCACGCACTGGCCGGGCCGCATCATCGCCCCGGGCTTCGTGGACATGCACATCCACTTTCCGCAGACCGACATCATCGGCGCCCCCTCCGAAGGGCTGCTGCCGTGGCTCGAGAACTACACCTTCCCGGCCGAGAGCCGCTTCGCCGAGCCGGCCCATGCGGCCGAGGTGGCGGAGGTCTTCTTCGACGAGCTGCTGCGCAACGGCGTCACCACCTCCCTGACCTTCGCGACCTCGCATCCGGCCTCGGTGCAGGCCTTCTTCGAGGCAGCGCAGCGCCGCTGCCTGCGCATGATCACGGGGAAGGTGCTGCAGGACCGCCATTCCCCCGACGGCGTGCGCGACCAGACCGAGCAGAGCCTGATCGACACCGAGTCGCTGATCCGCCAATGGCACAACGTGGATCGCCTGGGCTACGCGATCACCCCGCGCTTCGCGCCCACCAGCACCGACGCGCAGCTGCGCGGCGCGGGCGAACTGGCCGCGAAGTACCCGGACACCTGGATCCATTCGCACGTGGCCGAGAACAAGGACGAGGTGAAGTGGGCGCGCGAGCTCTTCCCCGGCGCCCGTTCCTACCTCGACGTCTACCGCGGCTTCGGCCTGATGCGCGAGCGCGCCGTCTATGCCCACTGCATCCATTTCGACGACGACGACCGCCGCCTGATGCGCGAGACCGGCACCGCCGCCGCCGTGAGCCCGACCAGCAACCTGTTTCTGGGCAGCGGCTTCTTCGACTTCGAGGGGGCCGACCGCATCGGCTGCGCCTACGGCCTGGCCAGCGATGTGGGCGGCGGCACCAGCTTCAGCCCCTTCTCGACCATGCTGGCCGCCTACTACGTGGGCCGCGAGGGCCAGACCAAGCCTGGCCTGAGCATCGCGCCCTCGCAGCTGTGGTGGCGCCACACCGGCGGCGCGGCGCGCGCGCTGGGGCTCGCAGGCACCATCGGCAACCTGCAGCCGGGCTGCGAGGCCGACTTCCTGGTGCTCGACCCCAAGGTCACGCCGATGCTCGCGCGCAAGACGGCGCGGGCGGAGAGCCTGGAGGAGCTGCTGTTCGCGCTGATCGTGCTGGGCGACGACCGGCTGGTCGAGCGCACCGTGATCTCCCAGGCGCCGGCAGCCTGAGCTCGACGGGGTGGGGAAGCCGCTGCCTAGAATAGCGGCCCCAAGGAAGGACCCGACATGAGCATCAAGAGCGACAAGTGGATCCGGCGCATGGCCGAGAAGAACGGCATGATCGAGCCCTTCGAGCCGGGCCAGATCCGCGAGCAGGACGGCCACCGCATCATCAGCTACGGCACCTCGAGCTACGGCTACGACATCCGCTGCGCGCCCGAGTTCAAGGTCTTCACCAACATCCACAGCACGGTGGTCGACCCCAAGAACTTCGACGAGAAGAGCTTCGTCGACTTCCACGGCGACTCCTGCATCATCCCGCCCAACAGCTTCGCGCTGGCGCGCACGGTCGAGTACTTCCGCATCCCGCGCAACGTGCTGACCATCTGCCTGGGCAAGAGCACCTACGCGCGCTGCGGCATCATCGTCAACGTCACGCCCTTCGAGCCGGAGTGGGAGGGCTACGTGACGCTGGAGTTCAGCAACACCACCCCGCTGCCGGCCAAGATCTACGCCGGCGAGGGCTGCGCCCAGGTGCTCTTCTTCGAGAGCGACGAGGTCTGCGAGACCAGCTACAAGGACCGCGGCGGCAAGTACCAGGGCCAGCGCGGCGTGACCCTGCCCAAGGCCTGATCCACTTCGCGGCGCTGTCCTGCACGCGCTCGCGCCTCGCGGGCCCTGCGGCCCCGGCGGACCGGCGCAAGGATGTCCAGCCATGGACATGCGCGCCCAGGCCGGGCGCGTACTATCGGGAGCGGCGGCCGCCATGGGGCGGCAAGGAGACGCATCATGAGATGGGAAGGCAACGAACAATCGGACAACGTCGAGGACCGCCGCAGCGGAGGCGGGGGCTTCGGCGGTTTGCCGATCGGCGGGCGCAGCGTCGGGCTGGGCACGGTCGCGGTGGCCGTGATCGCGGGATGGATCTTCGGCATCAACCCGCTCACCTTGCTGGGCCTGATGAGCGGCGGCGAACCGCCCGCCCAGGTGCAGCAGCAGGGGCCGGCGCAGAAGCCGCCGGCCAATGACCGCGAGGCGGCCTTCGTCTCGACCGTGCTGCGCAACACCGAGGTGGTGTGGAGCGACGTCTTCCGCCAGAACGGCGGCAGCTACACGCCCGCCCGCCTAGTGCTGTTCCGGGGCGCCACGCCCACCGCCTGCGGCACCGGCCAGTCGGCCATGGGGCCCTTCTACTGCCCCGGCGACAAGAAGGTCTACATCGACCTGGCCTTCTACGACACCCTCTCGCGCGAGCTCGGCGCACCCGGCGAGTTCGCCCGGGCCTACGTGATCGCGCACGAAGTGGGTCACCATGTGCAGGACGAGCTGGGCGTCACCGGCAAGGTCGACCAGATGCGCGGGCGCCTGAGCCAGACGCAGAACAATGCGCTGAGCGTGCGCGTCGAGCTGCAGGCCGACTGCTTCGCCGGCATCTGGGCGCACCATTCGCAGGAGTCGAAGAAGTGGCTGGACCCGGGCGACATCGAGGCGGCCATGAACGCCGCGCAGAAGATCGGCGACGACGCCCTGCAGCGCTCGGCCGGCCGGGCCGTGGTGCCCGACAGCTTCACCCACGGCACCAGCGCCCAGCGCCAGCGCTGGTTCAGCGCCGGCTACAAGAGCGGCAAGATCCAGGACTGCGACACGTTCGCCGCGCGCAGCCTCTAGTTCAGGCAGCGATCTGTTGCTATTGAAAACATAGCGAAACCACGAGTCACCGCACTGTCATCCCCGTTTTTTGCCGCAGTGCGACAATAGAAGGTTCATGACCAGTTCCTTCTCCAATCTTTCCCTGGCCGAGCCGTTGGCGCGGGCCGTGGCCGAAATGGGCTACGAGACCATGACGCCGATCCAAGAGCAGGCCATTCCGGTGGTGCTCGCAGGCCAGGACGTGATGGGCGCCGCACAGACCGGCACCGGCAAGACAGCGGCCTTCTCGCTGCCCCTCCTGCAGCGCATGCTCAAGCACGAGAACAGCTCGACCTCGCCGGCGCGCCACCCGGTGCGGGCGCTGGTGCTGCTGCCCACGCGCGAGCTGGCCGACCAGGTGGCGCAGCAGGTCAAGCTCTATGCCAAGCACACCAACCTGCGCAGCACGGTGGTGTTCGGCGGCATCGACATGAAGCCGCAGACCCTGGAGCTCAAGAAGGGTGTCGAGGTCCTGGTGGCCACGCCGGGCCGGCTGCTGGACCACATCGAGGCCAAGAACGCGGTGCTCAACCAGGTCGAGTACGTGGTGCTCGACGAGGCCGACCGCATGCTCGACATCGGCTTCCTGCCCGACCTCCAGCGCATCCTCTCGTACCTGCCCAAGCAGCGCACCACGCTGCTGTTCTCGGCCACCTTCTCGCCCGAGATCCGGCGCCTGGCCGGCAGCTACCTGCAGAACCCGGTCACCATCGAGGTGGCGCGGCCGAACGAAACGGCCTCCACCGTCGAGCAGCATTTCTACAGCGTGAGCGACGACGACAAGCGCCGCGCGTTGAAACAGATCCTGAGGCAGCGCGGCCTCAAGCAAGCCTTCGTCTTCGTCAACAGCAAGCTGGGCTGCGCGCGGCTTGCGCGCTCGCTCGAGCGCGAAGGCCTCAACACCACCGCGCTGCACGGCGACAAGAGCCAGGACGAGCGCCTGAAGTCGCTGGCCGCCTTCAAGGCCGGCGAGGTCGACCTGCTGGTGGCCACCGACGTGGCAGCCCGTGGCCTGGACATCAAGGACGTCCCCGCGGTCTTCAACTTCGACATCCCCTTCAACGCCGAAGACTACGTGCATCGCATCGGCCGCACCGGCCGCGCCGGCGCCTCGGGCCTGGCGGTGAGCTTCGCCAGCGGCGGCAACGACGTGCGGCTGGTGGCCGACATCGAGAAGCTGATCAAGAAGAAGATCGAGCTGGAGCCGGTGGAGTTCGACGAGGACCGCCCGCGCGGCCGCATCAACGACGGTCGCCGCCACTGGCGCGACGAGGGCGAGGCCGGCGACGCGCGCGACGTGCTCGACCAGCCGCGCGAGCGCAACGGCGAAGCCCGCTTCGGGCGCAACACGCGGCCGCACCGCACGCCGGCGGCGCCGCGCGATCCCTTCTTCGAGAAGCCTTACGAAAGCCCCGAGCGCGAGGCCGCGCCCTCCTGGGAGGCCGCCGCCAAGGCCACGCCCGCGCGCGGCATCTCCAGCAACATCAAGAGCAAGCGCAAGGTGCCCGCGCTGTTCAAGGCCGCGGCGCCGCAGCCTAGCTGAGCGAGGCTGTTCGGCCCGGCTTCTGCGCCTGCGCGCAGCGCACCTGGATCAGCTCGCGATCCGCGCTCGTCGCGCCCATGCGCACCGCGCTCAGGCAGCCGCCCCAGACGCAGCCCGTATCGGCAGAGATCAGGTCGGGCCGCGAGACCCAGCCCAGTGTCGACCAGTGGCCGCAGGCGATGGTGACACTCGCCGTGCGCCGCCCCGGCACGTCGAACCACGGCATGAAGCCCTCGGGCGCGGCGCCCGCGCCGTCCTTGGCTTCGAACTCCATCACCCCCTCCGCGCTGCAGAAGCGCAGCCGGGTCAAGGCATTGACGATGACGCGCAGCCGCGCGCTGCCCGTGAGCGAATCGTTCCATTGCGCGGGCTCGTTGCCGTACATGGTCTGCAGGAACTCGGTCAGCGCGGGCCCGCGCAGCACCGATTCGAGCTCGGCCGCCAGCGCCAGCGTGTCCACAAGGCTCCACTGCGGCAGCACGCCCGCATGCAGCATCAGCAGTTCGCCGTCGGCGAGCTCGCGGTGCAGCGCCATCGGCTGCCGGCGCAGCCAGTCGAGCAGGGCTTCGCGGTCGGGTGCGGCCAGCACTTCGGCCAGCGTGTCCTTGCGGCTGTTCTTGCGCGCGCCCTGGGCCACGCCCAGCAGGTGCAGGTCGTGGTTGCCCAGCACGCTCTGCGCGGCGCCGTCCAGGCGCTGCACGCGCCGCAGCACGGCCAATGAATCGGGTCCGCGGTTGACCAGGTCGCCCAGCAGCACCAGTTGGTCGCGGCTGGGGGAAAAAGCGATGTCGTCGAGCAGGCGCGCCAGGGCTTCGTCGCAGCCCTGCACATCGCCGATCAGGTAGAGTGCCATGGGTCCTCATTCTCGCCCCCCTCCATGGATGTTTTTCTGCTGGCCTTGCTGACCACGCTCAACGCGGCGTTCGCAATGTCCGAAATGGCCCTCTCCACCAGCCGCCGCGCGCGCCTGGCCGCGCTGGCCGAGACGGGGGATGCCGGCGCCGCAGCCGCGCTGGACCTGATGGAATCGCCCACACAGTTCCTTTCCACGGTGCAGATCGGCATCACCTCGATCGGCATGCTGAGCGGCATCGTCGGCGAGGCTGCCTTCGCCGGGCCGCTGGCTGCCTGGATGGAGCGCTCGGGCATGGGCCCTGGGACGGCCAGCTTCGTCTCTACTGCCGTGGTGGTGAGCTGCATCACCTTCTTCACCATCATCTTCGGCGAGCTGGTGCCCAAGCGCATCGGCCAGCTCTATCCCGAGCCGGTGGCACGCCACGTCGCACGCCCGATGCACATGCTGGCCGCCGCCGCCAAGCCCTTCGTGCTGCTGCTGTCGGGTGCCACGGCCGCGACCCTGAAGCTGCTGCGCATCGACCTGAACGCAGGCCGCATGGTGACCGAGGAAGAAATCTCGGCCAGCCTGGAGGAGGGCGTCGACGCCGGCGTGATCGAGATGCACGAGCACCAGATGGTGCGCAACGTGTTCCACCTCGACGACCGGCGGCTGAGCTCGCTGATGGTGCCGCGCGCCGACATCGAGTGGCTGGAGGCCTCCGACACGGTCGCACAGGCCCTGCAGAAGGTGTCGGCCGAAGCGGTGCGCGACGAGGTCCACTCCTGGTACGCGGTGTGCAGGAGCTCGCTGGACGACGTGGTGGGCACCATCAGCGTGGGCAGGCTGCTGGCGCTGGGCCTGGCGCATCCCGGCACCATCGAGGAAGCGGCGCAGCCGGCGATCTTCGTGCCCGAGACGCTGACGGGCATGGAGCTGCTCGAGCAGTTCCGCGCGCGCGCCGCGCGGATGGTGTTCGTGGTCGACGAATACGGCGTGGTGCAGGGCCTGATGACGCCGGGCGACCTGCTCGAGGCCATCACCGGCGAGCTGCAGACCGAAACCCAGGCCGACGCCTGGGCCCACAAGCGGCCCGACGGCGAGTGGGAGCTCGACGGGCTGATGCCGGTGGCCGAGCTGCGCGCACGCCTGGGCATCCGCGAGCTGCCCGACGAGGAGCGCGGGCGCTACAACACGGTGGCGGGGCTGCTGATCTTCGTGTCCGGCCACCTGCCCGAGGTGGAGGAGGAGATCGATTGCGAGGGCTGGCGCTTCAGGATCGTGGCGCTCGACGGCAAGCGCATCGACCGGGTGACGGCCCGATCGATCACCGCGGCCCCGCACGACGCGGCCGCCTGAATTCAGAAGTCGAGCGCACGAAAGGCCTGGACGGCCTCGGCCTCGGGCCCGAAAGCGCCATAGCGCACCGGGCAGCCGCTCAAGGCCTCGATGCGATCGATCCACGCCGCCGGCGCGGTGACCGCGAGTGGCTCGTACAGAGGCTCGGCCGACGCCAACAGCCGGGTCAGGCCTTCCTGGTGCGCGAGATCCGGCGCCGCGCTGCGCCGCAAGGCCGTCAAGGGCTGCGCCTCGCCGGCCACCCGGTAGGCGCTGCACCAGCGCAGGCCGCCGGCGCGCCTGATCGCATCGAGATGGCTGGCCGCCAGCCCATCGAGCGGGCCCACGGCCGCGAGGGCGTAGCGCCACAGCACGGCGTCCGGCTGGCCGCGGCGAAAGCGCCCCTGCCAGCCGGCGTCGGCGTTGTGCGGCTCGGCCAGGCGGTCGAGTGCGGCATCCTGCGTGGGCAGCGGGCCGGCGCCATGGCGCGTGAGATAGCTGCGCAGCACGCCCAGGTGCCGCACGCGCGCGGCGATGCCGGCATCGGCCAGCACCGCCTCGACGGCGGCGGTGGAGACCGTGCTCCAGCTGGTGTGCGGATGGAAGCCCTGCCATTCGTCGAGCAGCACGCCCTGTGCGCCTTCGAAGAGCACCGTGCCCGGGCGCGCGAGCTGCGCGGCGATCGCGTCGCGGCCGGCGGGCGCAGCGTGTCGCAGGCAGGGCTCGACCGCGGCCAGCCAGCGGCGCGCCAGCGTGGGGTCCTCGATCATCGCCCGCTCCTGCGCCGCGGCTTCGGTGGGCGGTAGTGGCAGCGCCTCGAGCTCGCGCCGCAGCGTCTCGCGAACGGCCTCCAGCTTCTCCAGCGCGTGCGACGGCCGCGCCAGGTCGCCGTAGCGCATCGCGGTGTCCGGCATGGCCAGCGCCTGGCGCACCGTTTCGCCCACTCCCACGCCGCAGCTGCCGTGCGCCGCGGTTCCGCGCGCCCATTCGCGCAGCCGCCCCGCGGCCTGGTGGAAGGGCGTGGTCACGCGGCAGCGCGCATCGATGCGCAGCCGCGCCAGGGCGTCGTGTACGCCGCTGTGCCGCAGCGCCTCGTGCTCGACCAGGAGCGCGCTTGGATGCACGACCACCGGGCTCGCCAGCAGCGTGCAGGCGCCGGCATTGAAGCTGCCGGCGCCGAACTGCGAGAAGGTGTGGTGCCGCCCGTCGGCCAGCACCACGTTGTGGCCGGCCTGCGCGCCGCCGTTGAAGCGCACCACCGTGTGCGCGCCCCATGCACGGGCCAGGAAATCGGTGTAGAGGCCTTTGCCGCAGTCGCCGAAGCCCAGGCCCAGCAGCGAGACGTAGCGCGTGCTCACGCGGCGCGGATCAACCGAACAGCCGCTTCCACCACGAGCTGCGCGCCGTGCCCGGGCCGCTGGCGCCGGTGTGGACGCGCCGCGGCGCGTTCGGGTCGAGCAGCGCGGCATAGCCTTCGAGCGCATGGGCGACCGCGTTGACGCGCTCGCGCGGCATGCCGTGCGCGCCCATCACCTGGGCGAGGCCGTCGAGGCCCGGCACCGCCTTCTCGGTCAGCGCCACGATGCCGGCCGCCACCGCGCAGGCATCGTCGGGCGAATCCATGCAGATCACGTGATCGCCCAGCAGCTCGCGCCAGCGCGGCTCGCAGTTGCGCCGGCGCTGGGCGTCGGGGATCAGGAAGAACAGGTGGCATGTCTCGGCCGCCGCGGCGATCGCCTCCTCGATCGGGATGTCCTCGTCCAGCTTCTCGCCGATCAGCGCCTCGACCTGATGGCGGGAGACGGCCGGGTAGGGCAGCTCGTCGCCGGTCATGAACAGGTAGCCGCGCTTGCCGCGCTTGACCCAGCAGTCGAGGTCGGTGTGCTGCGCGATCACGTAGAAGGCGAGCTCGTAGCTTTCAGAGCCGCTGCCGCCGCCCCCGCCTTCCAGGAAACTCCAGGTGAGCCACTGGTCCATCAGCTCGGCGGTGCTCTCGTACTGGCCCACCTGCAACGGCGCCTGGTCGGAGGTGGCGTCGCCGATGGCCATGAACAGCAGCTGCGGATCGGCCACGCCGCAGTCCGTCAGCAGCTTCATGAAGGTGGGCAGCTCGCGCCGCGCCAGCGTCTGCGGGATGTCGCCCATGGAGCCGGTGACGTCGAGCGCGAAGGCGATGCCCAGCGAGTTCGGATGGTCGGCGTTGTCGCGCGACTCGCGCACCCGCAGGCCATGCGGGTTCATCAGCGCGTGCGTCGCGCTCTGCCTGAAGACCTCGGCGCCCGAGCGCGTCGCGCGGTCCGCCACGAGTGCCGCGTGCGCGGCATGCGAGTAGTTTCCGTAGCCCATTTTTTGTCCTCGTTCTCCTGATGCTGAAGCTCAAGCGCGCGGCGGCGCCGGATCGAAATGGACGAACTGCGGCGCGCCGAAGGATTCGCGCGCCGCCGCCGACAGGGCGGCCTCGATCCCGCGTGCGCCCAGGCGCTCGCAGGCGCGGGCGTCCTCGCTGCATTCGCGCAGCAGGGCGGCCAACGGCGCCGGGGTGTGCGTGCCGAGTCCGGGCGCATCGCCGGCGGGCCCGTGCAGCAGGGCCCGGATCGTCCAGGCCGTCTGCATCAGGTCGCGCGCGGCCGCGGCCGTGCCCGCGTGCTGCCGTGCGCGCGACCAGCCGACGATCAGCACGCCATGGTCGCGCGGATGCACCAGTGCATGCTCGGGCGCCAGCGCGCCGTGCGTCCAGCCGGCTTCGTGCACGAAGGCCAGCACGTCCAGCAGGCGGCGCCAGATCCAGACCGCGTGGCGCGGATCGATGCCTCGGACATTGGCCTCCCGCACCGCCTGCAGGCTGCCCCAGAAGCCGGTGGGATGGCGCAGCGCCAGCGCCTGACGGGCTTCGTCGGCCCAACCCTCGGCCAGGCCGATGCCGAGGGGCTGCGGCAGTCGCCGCGTGAAGTAGGCCGCACCCGGGACCGCGAGCGCTTGCAGGGCCGCCAGCGCCGCGGCCTCGCGCGCGAGCGCATCGGCGCCTTCGGTCGTGCGCGCCAGCTTCAGCGTCACGCGTTCGGGCAGGGCGCCCAGTCGCTCGGCCAGCAGCACCTGGGCATGCTCGCCGGCGCCCAGGGTGGCCAGCACGCGATAGCGCGCGCCTCGCCATTGCAGCAGGCGCCCGGCGCCGTCATGCGCCTGTGCGCGCCGCAGCGCCGCGCGGAAGCGCTCGCGCTCCACCGTCTGCTCGCCGCGCACGACGGTGGCGCCGCACCATTCGCAGTTCACCGTTCGCCAGCGCGCTGCCCGCGGCAGCGGTGCCGAGCATTGGGGGCAGGTCAGGGCGAGCAAGGCGGGCATTGGGGCCGAAGCCTATCCGATGCCGTGCGATTCAGCGAGTACGCGGATGCGCGGCGCGCCAGGTCCAGGGCGGCACGGGGCGGCGATCGGCCCACAAGCCGGCGCGCTTGCCCTTGGCCTCCAACTCGGCGAAGGCGTACTGGCCGCGCTCGGTAGGGCTCTGTTCGTCGGCATAGGCGCGCGACCACCAGGCCATGCCCACGGTGAGCATCGCCAGGCCGGCGTCCAGCGTCTTCGCGCAGTGCGCCTCGGTGCAGGAGTTCGGGGCCACCTTCACCCGGCAGACGCGGCGGTGGTAGCGGTCCTCGTCGTCCTCGCAGTCCAGGCGCGCGGTCTTGCGGTAGGCGATCTGCGACAGCGCCTGCCTGGCGCGCCGGCCGAAGGGCTGGCTCAGCTCGGGCGCGTCAACGGCATGCAGGCGCACGGTGAGCTGGCGAAACGCGCCGGCTTCGCCGCAGCGAAGCTTGAGGGTGTCGCCGTCGCTGATGGCGACGACCAGGCAGAAGAGGGCGGCGGAAAGCATGAAACCAAAGCCGCCGATGCTAGCGTGCCGTGCCGGACTCAGTCCTCCTCGAGCTCCTCGAAGCGCTCGCCGGCGACCGCTGCCGTGCGCAGGAAGAGATCGTTCAGATCGCGCATGCCGTCATCAGGGGCTGGGCACGCTGTTCTCCAACCACATCCCCGACTACCGCAACCTCATGACCAGCTACAGCCAGCTGGCCAAGTGACCGGATGCGGCCACCCGCAGCGCGGCGGAATGAACCGCGCCCGGCCGCTGCCCGGTAGGATCGAGGCCGACCGAACGAGGAGACCGCCATGACCGAATCCTTCCTCCAGGCTTTCGCCGACGCGTGGAACCGCCACGACATCGACGCCCTGATGCAGTTCATGACCGAGGACTGCGTCTTCGAGGCCAGCGCCGGCCCCGAGGCCTGCGGCACGCGCTACGTCGGCCCTCAGGCGGTGCGCGAAGCTTTCAGCCGCGTCTGGCACGACTACCCCGACGCCCAATGGCTCGGCGCCCGGCACTTCATCGCCGGCGAACGGGGCGTCTCCGAATGGACTTTCGTCGGCACCCGGGCCAGCGACGGGGTGCGCATCGAGACCAACGGCTGCGACCACTTCACTTTTCGCGACGGCCGCATCCAGCTCAAGAACTCGTGGCGCAAGGCCCGCGGCTGAGGGCCCGTCCTGTCGCGCCGACGCCCCGTCGTGCCAAAAAAGTCGCTTGAGAAAGTAACTATTTGTGTGCTTCAATCGGCGGCGGAGTAGAGGAACCGTCGAGGACATCCATGAAAAGACTGCTGAGCATCGTCTGCATCGCCGCCCTGGCGGCCGGCTGCGCGACCCGCCCCAATGCGGGGCCCGGGTCCGGTTCCGGCGCGGACTACGTTCCTGCCGTGCAGGCACCTGGCGACCCGGCGGCCTACGAACAGGACCTGGCCCGCTGCCGCGCCTCGGCCGCCAGCATCCCCTTCCGCGCCAGCCAGCATGACGATGCGCTCGTCGTGCTCGACACCGGCGTGGTCGGCGTCGGCTGGATGGCCGGCATCCCGACGCTGAGCGGTGTCGCGGTGGGCGGCGGCCTCTATGCCTTCCAGAAGGCCGTGTACACGCCCGAGCGCCGCGTCTGGCATGCCAGGCAGGAAACCTCCATGCTCAACTGCCTGGCGCAGAAGGGCTACGTCAACACCGATCCGAGCGTGCGCGTGACCTGGGTGCCTCCGGGCCAGCGCTCGGCCGAGCCCGCGCTGCGCAGCACCGGGCGCGACACCTACAGCGCCGAGCAGTTCGCCAAGACCCGCCGCTGCAGCGTTCTGCCCATGGCCACCCTGGTCGAGAAGGGCCCCGGCTACGAGCGCCACAGCATTCCCTGCAGCAACGGCCAGACGATGGCTGTGCGCTGCGAGTTCGGGAGCTGCCGGGCCGGGTAGGCCTTCCCGGGGGCGCACGCTTCGCGACGCGGGTCAGTTCCTGTCGTCCTGAAAATCGATGCGCCGGTGTGTCCCGTCGCAGAAGGGCTTGTTCTTCGATCCGCCGCACCGGCAGAGAAAGAAGCACTCTCGCGACGCGCCTTCGGGCCAGTTCCCGGTATCGAGATCGAAGCCCTGGACCTCGTAGGGGCCGTTGTGTGAGATGCGAATGCGGGGCGCACCCACCGCAGGGGGACCGGGCTGGTCGTGCCGTGTCTCGGGTTGGGCGGCAGGCGTGCGCTCCGGGCGTCGATCGTCCGAGAAGCCGATCCGGATGTGCGAGCTGTCACAGAACGGTTTGTTGCGCGACGCACCGCAGCGGCACAGCGCGATGCCGAGCGAGCCGCTCAGCCGCTCCCCTTTCGAGTTCGTCAGGTCATCGACGGTGACCAGATAGGGGCCGTCGCGCGACAGCCTGATGCGAGGTCTTGGCTTGTCCGGCGGGGATGGGCCCCCGGCCTCACGCGACAAGGGCGCGACGGTTTCCTGCTTCATTTGCAACTCCTTCCAGCGCAACGCGGCCACGCATGGCTCAACGCGCAGTCGACAGTGCGTCCGAGAGCTCGCCCAGCAGCGATGCACCGTCGCCCTGCCAGGCGCTGCCGTGCATGCACGCGAGCGTGCGCGGCGCCTGCTGCGCGAGCCCGGCCAGCATGGCGGCGGTTTGCGGCGAGTGCGCGTAGTAGTCCATCTGATGCCGGAATGCTTCGCTGGGCCCGAGGATGTCGGCATCGATCAGCGCCTGCTCGCTGTTGCCCGGCTGCGTGAAGAGGTCGCCGCAGAAGAAGGTGCGCGTCTGCGTGTCCATCATCAGTCCGCACTCCCAGCCGTGCGGAAGATGGGGCGTGTCGAACCAGCGCATCGTATGGCTGCCGATCACGAGGTCCTCGCGGTCGGCGAGCGTTCGGGGCGGGCGGTCGGCCATGTCGGCGATCGAGAGCATGCCCGCGAGGCTGCCGCACAGGGGCACGGCCTGCGGCGCGGCCGCCAGGAACAGGTTCAAGGCGCCGCACTCGTCCGCCTCCACATGGGACAGTCCGACGTAGCGCAGGCGCTCGAGGGGCATCACGCTCGCGATGGCCCGGCTCACCAGCGGAAAAAGCTGGCGTGGCCCGGAGTGGAACAGGAGCGGCTCGTCATCGATCACCAGGTACTGGTTGAAGCTGAAGAGCTGGCCGTCGGGCAGCGGCACGGGCGTGTTGATGCGGAAGATGCCGGCCGCGATTTCCTGCACGTTGGTGCCCGCCTGTGGGTCGGTGGTCATGCGTGTCTCCTGCGCTGTGGTGCGGCGACCGCGTCGCCACGGCGCACCACCTTACTCCGATTCGGCGGCCGGGCGCAGCCGGGTCTTCGAGTCCCGGATCGACGTGGCGAAGGCTGCGTGGCCGCGCCGACCGAAGGCTATCGCGTCGGCGGCAGGATCACCGGCGGCGGAGGCGGCGAAGGCATCACCGGCGGTGGGGGCGTGAAGGGCGGCACCGGCACCGGCGGCACCACCGGGATCGCCGTCGGCGCGCCGGGCGGGCGCGTGCCCGGTACCGGCTGCGAGGCCGGTGGTTGCGGCGGCGTCAAGGTCATGTCCACCGCAGGCCGGCCGTCGGTGGCCAGCGTGCCGTTGATGGCGCGCAGGTCGTCCGGCGTCAGCGTGCCGTTGGCCTGGCGCAGCTTCAGGTTGCCCAGCAGCACGTTGTAGCGCGCCACTGCCAGGTCGCGCTTGGTCTGGTAGAGCTGGCTCTGCGAGTTGAGCACGTCGATGTTGATGCGCACGCCTACCTGGTAGCCCAGGCGGTTGGCGTCGAGCGCACTCTGGCTGGAGGACTCGGCGGCTTCCAGCGCCTTCACCTGGCCGGCGCCGGAGACCAGGCCCAGATAGGCCGCGCGCGTGGCCTGGGTCACGCTGCGGCGCGTCGATTCGAGCACCGATCGGGACTGCTCCTCCAGCGCCAGCGTTTCCTTCACCCGGTTCTCGATGGCGTAGCCCGCGAACAGCGGCATGCTGAAGGTCACGCCGATGGTCGCGGCGTTGATGCGCGACTTGGTCGTGGTGGTGCTGGTGCCCTGCGGGTTGTTGCTGACGTTGTAGCCCAGGTTGGCGTCGAGGGTGGGCTTGTGGCCGGCCTGCGCCTTCTCGACTTCGAGCGAGGCCACGTCGAGGCCGAGCCGCGCCTGGCGGATCGAGGGATGCACCTCCTCGGCCTGCGCCACCCAGGCGTTCATGTCGGCCGGGGCCACATCGGGCAGCAGCACCGGCGCGGCCAGCGGCACCGGCACGCTGCCGGGGCGGCCGACCAGCTGGTCGAGCGCGATCTTCTTGACCTGCAGGTCGTTCTCGGCCGCGATCTCCTGCGACACCACCAGGTCGAAGCGCGCCTGCGCCTCGCGCGTGTCGGTGATGGTCGAGGTGCCGACCTCGAAGTTGCGCTTGGCGGCGGCCAGCTGCTCGGCCACCGCGGCCTTCTGTGCGCGTACCAGCGACAGCGTGTCCTGCGCGGCCAGCACGTCGAAGTAGGCCTGGCTCACGCGCACCACCAGGTCCTGGTCGGCGATGGTGAGCACCGCCTGCGCGATGTCGACCTGGCGCTTGCCCTGCTCGTAGGTGGCCCAGTTCGCGGGGCGGTAGAGCGGCTGCGTCGCGTTGATGCCGGCGGTCTGGGTGTTGAAGCCGCGGTTGGCGCCGCCGGCAGGTGTGTTCACGTCCAGCTCGGTGTGCGAGGCGCCGGCCGACAGCCCGACGCTGGGCAGGATGCCGGCCTTGGCCTGGGCGGCGCGCGCCAGGCTGGCGTCGTACTGTGCCCGAGCGGCCTGGTAGGTCGCGTCGTAGCCGCGGGCCGAGTCGTAAAGGTCGATGAGGCTCTGGCCGTGCGCCGGCAGTGCGATCGCGGCGACGATGGCCGCCGTGAGGGGGAGAAGCCGGGGCACGGGCATGAAGGGTCCTTGATCTGCGGGGTCAGTAGCGTGGAACGGAGGTGTCGTGCTGTAGCGACCAGGCGTCGATGCCGCCGGCGACGTTCGCCACTTCGGCAAAGCCGTTCTGGGCGAGGAAGGCGGCCACGCGCTGGCTGCGCGCGCCGTGGTGGCACAGGCAGGCGATGCGCTGCGCCGGATCGAGCTCCGCGAGGCGCGCGGGGATCTCGTTCATCGGAATGGCGACCAGCGTGAAGCCCTGCGGCGTGACGCTCGCGGTCTGCCTTTCCCAGGGCTCGCGCACGTCGAGCAGCACCGGCGGTGCGGATGCGTCGAGCGCGAACCAGTCGGCCAACCGGCCCGGAGGGACCTGGTCGATCATCAGAAGGCGAAGCGCGAGGGCGCCGGGAAGTTGAGCAGGCGCGGCGCGACCGTGTCCCAGGGTTGCAGGATGTCCCACTTGCCTTCGCCCACGCGGGTGACGAAGTGGGCGCGCATCATCGGCTCGTCGCCCACGATGGCGGCGAGGCGGCCGCCCATCTTGAGCGAGCCCATCAGGCCCTGCGGCAGGCGCGCGACCGAGCCGCTGAGCACGATCACGTCGAAGGTCGGGCCGCTGGACAGCGGTACCGCGCCGTCGGCCTGGCGCACCTCGACGTTGTGGACGCCGTTGCGCCGCAGGTTCTCGGCGGCCACCGCCGCGAGGCCGGGGTCGATCTCCAGCGTCAGCACCTGCGCGGCGCGATGCGCCAGCAGCGCGGCCATGAAGCCGGAGCCGGTGCCGATCTCGAGCACCGTCTCGTGCTTCTTCACGTGCAGGTCCTGCAGCATGCGGGCCTCGACCTTGGGCGAGAGCATGCACTGGCCGGGCTCCTTGCGGGTGGCGCCTTCCAGCGGGATCTCCATGTCGAAGAAGGCCAGGCTGCGATGCGCCTTGGGCACGTAGTCCTCGCGCCGGATCTGCGCGAGCAGGTCCAGGATCTCGAGGTCCAGCACATCCCAGGGGCGGATCTGCTGTTCGATCATGTTGAAGCGCAGGCGCTCCAGGTCGTGGGTGGCGTTCATGGGGTGTTCCTCGTGCCGATCGGGTGTGTGGGGGGTGTAGGGGGTCGATTCAAGACAAACTTTCGATTTTAGGGGCCAGCCTTTTCGTGTCCGTGCCCTGCGCCGGCTTCTTCTCGCCGCGCCAGGTGCGCCTCGCCCATTGGGCAAGATCGTCCATGTAGCAATAGACGACCGGCACCACCACCAGGGTCAGCAGCGAGGAGGTGATCACCCCGCCGATCACGGCCTGGCCCATGGGCGCGCGCTGCTCCGAGCCCTCGCTGAGCGCAAAGGCCAGCGGCACCATGCCGAAGATCATGGCCAGCGTGGTCATGAGGATGGGGCGCAGCCGCACGCGGGCGGCCAGCAGCAGGGCCTCGGCCCGCGGCAGGCCGGGCGTGGTGCTGCCGTCGGCCGCCAGCACGGGTTCGCGCGCGCGGATGGCGAAGTCCACCAGCAGGATCGCGTTCTTGGTCACCAGGCCCATCAGCATCACGATGCCGATGATCGAGAACATCGAGAGCGTGGAGCCGAACATCATCAGCGCCAGCACCACGCCGATGAGCGTGAGCGGCAGCGCCGTCATCAGCGCCAGCGGCTGCAGGAAGCTCTTGAACTGGCTGGCCAGGATCATGTAGATGAAGATGATCGCCAGCGCCAGCGCCGACACCGCGTAGCCGAAGGACTCCTGCATGTTCTTGGTCGAGCCGCTGAACTGCCAGCCGTAGCCCGGCGGGAAGGCGATGCCGGCCAGCGCCTGGCGGATGTCGGCCGAGACCTCGCCCGCGGAGCGGTTGGCGACGTTGGCGTTGATGCTGACCTCGCGCGCCAGCGCGCGCCGGTTGATCTGGTTGGGCCCGGTCGCTTCGCGCACCTCGGCCACCTGCTGCAGGCGCACGATGCGGCTGGAGCCGTCGGCGTTGGCGCCCATGGCCGTGCTGACGAAGGGCAGGCGCGCCAGGTCGGCCGGCGAATTGCGCACTTCGGGCGCGAGGCGCACGTTGACGTCGTAGGTCTGGTCGTCCGGCGCGCGCCAATTGCCCACCGTGGTGCCGGCCACCAGGGTGCGCAGGGCAGCGGCGATGGGGGCCACGCCCAGGCCCAGGTCGGAGGCGGCGTCGCGCCGCAGCACCACGTTCACGGTCGGCTTGTTGGGCTTCTGGCTGGAGTCGAGGTCGACCAGGCCGGGGATGGGGCGGATGGCCTCCATCACCCGCTGCGTGAGCCGCTCCAGCTCCTGCAGGTCGGGGCCCTGCAGCGAGAACTCGATCTGCTTGTTGCCGCCCACCGAGTCGCGTAGGCCCACGTGGGTGACGGTGATGCCGGGCACGGTGCGCAGGCGCTCGCGCAGCACCGTCGACATCTGGTCCACGCTGCGGCTGCGCTCCTTGCGGTCGACCAGTCGCACGTAGATGCTCGCGTAGATCTTGCCCTGCGCGTCGCCGGTGTTGATGGTGCTGAGGGTGTAGCGCACCTCGGGCATCTCACGCAGGATGCCTTCGACCTGGCGGGCCTTGGCCTCGGTGACTTCCAGCGAGGAGCCGACCGGGGTGTAGAAGCTGATGGTGGTTTCGGAGTAGTCGGCCTTCGGCACGAACTCGGTGCCCAAGAGCGGGACCATCGTCACGCTGAGGACGAAGATGCCCACGGCCGCGAACACGGTCGCGAGGCGGTGCGCGAGCGACCAGCGCAGGATGGACTGGTAGCCCGCGCCGAGGCGATCGGTCGCGCGGTCGAACCAGCCGGTGACGCGGCCGATGGTCTTGTCGTAGAGGCCGGCTTTGCGCTGCCCGTGCTGCCCCTGCGTGTGGATCGAAGGGTCGTGCCACACGCTCGACAGCATCGGGTCCAGCGTGAAGCTCACGAACATCGAGATCAGCACCGCGGCCACGATGGTGATGCCGAACTCGTGGAAGAACTTGCCGATGATGCCTGCCATGAAGCCGATGGGCAGGAACACCGCGACGATGGACAGCGTGGTCGCCAGCACCGCCAGGCCGATCTCCTGCGTGCCGTCGAGTGCGGCGGTGTAGGGCGCCTTGCCCATCTGCACGTGGCGCACGATGTTCTCGCGCACCACGATGGCGTCGTCGATCAAGAGACCCACGCACAGCGACAGCGCCATCAGCGTCACCATGTTGATGGTGAAGCCGAACATGGCCATGAACCAGAAGGTGCCGATCAGCGCGATGGGCAGCGTGAGGCCGGTGATCACGGTCGAGCGCCACGAGTTGAGGAAGAGGAAGACGATCAGCACCGTGAGCAGTGCTCCCTCGATCAGCGTCTTGCGCACGTTGTCCACCGCAACGCGGATCGGGCGCGAGGCGTCGCCGATGGGCTCCAGCTTCATGCCCGGCGGCAGCTGCGGGCCGATGTCCGTCAGCGCCTTGCGCAGGCCGTCCACCACCTGGATGGTGTTCTCGTCCTGCGCCTTCTGCACCGACAGCAGCAGGGTGCGCTGGCCGTTGTAGAGGGCGAGGCTGTCGATCTCCTGCGCGCCGTCGCGCACGCTGGCCACCTGGTCGATGCGGATCGGCGCGCCGCCCTTGCGCGCGAGGATGATGCGGCCGAAGTCCTCGGGTCGCTCCATGCGCGCGTCGATCTGCACCACGCGCTCCTGCTCGAGCGAGCGCACCGAGCCCACCGGCAGCGCCTGGTTCTCGCTGCGCACCGCCTCCACCACCTGCTGCGCGCTGACGCCGAAGGCCTCCATGGCCTGCGGGTTGAGGTAGATGTTGATCTCGCGCTTGGTGCCGCCCACCAGGGTGACCGAGCCGACGCCGCGCACGTTTTCCAGGCGCTTCTTCAAAACCTGGTCGGCCCAGTTGGTGAGTTCCACGGCGCTGGGCTGGGTGCCCTTCCCCCCGTCCGGCAACACGGCCACCGACCACACCGGCCGCGAAGCCGGATCGAAGCGCAGCACGCGCGGCTCCTTCACTTCGTCGCGGAACAGCGGCCGCACCGCCGCCACCTTCTCGCGCACGTCGTCGGCCGCCTTGCGCCCGTCCACGTAGAGCTGGAACTCGATGATCACCACCGACTGGCCCTCGTAGCTGCGCGAGGTGAGGGCGTTGATGCCGGCGATCGAGTTGACGCCTTCCTCCACCTTCTTGGTCACCTCGCTCTCGACGATCTCGGGCGAGGCGCCGGGGTATTCGGTGATCACCACCACCACCGGGAAGTCGATGTTGGGGAACTGGTCGACCTGCAGCCGCTGGTACGAGAAGATGCCCAGCACCACCAGCGCCAGCATCAACATGGTCGCGAAGACCGGGTTCTTCAGGCTGACGCGGGTGAACCACATGGCTGTGCGGCCTCAGGGGGCCGTGGCCGGTGCGAGGCGCACGGCGGTGCCTTCGCGCAGCGGGCCGACGCTGCCGGCCACCACCACCGCGCCCTCGTCGACGCCCTGGACCGTGACCAGCGTCTGGCCACCGACCTGGCCGCGCGCGCCGGTCTTGACCTGGCGGTGTGCGATGCGTCCCTCGATCACCATCTGCACATAGGGCGCGGGCTTGTCGATGCGCACCGCCGACAGCGGCAGCGCCAGCGCCTCGGTGCGCCCGACGTCCAGCGTGCCCTGCGCGAACAGGCCCTGGCGGAAGCCGTCGCTGCGGTCCAGCCGCAGGTAGACCAGGACGCTGCGGCTGCCGGCCTGCGCGCTCGGGTTGACGCGCACCACGCTGGCGCCCACGCTGCGCTCGGCGCCTGCGGGGGCGAGCCCGCCGCTGCCTTCGATCTGCAGCGCCGCGCGCTGGCCCACCCGCACCGCGACCGAGTCGGCCGCAGACATCGTGGCCTCGACCTCGATGCGGCTCAGGTCCACCACCTCGATCACCCGCGCATCGACCGAGACGCGCTCGCCGTTCTGCGCGAGGCGCTGTGCCACCTGGCCGTCGATCGGGCTGGTCAGCACGGTGTCGCTGAGCGACTTGTGCGCCATCTCCACCGCCGCGAGCGCCGCGCGGTGCGTGGAGCGCGCCGCATTGAGGTTCGACTGCGAGGTGTCGAGAGCCGTACGGGAGATGAAGCCCTGGTCCACCAGCGCCTTGTTGTTGTCGTAGGTGCGCTGCGCGACCTCGGCCTGGGCGCGGGCGCTCTCGGCCTGTTCCTGGGCCTGGCGCACGCGCGAGTGGTATTCGGTCGGCTCGATGCGGGCGATCACCTGGCCGGCTTTCACCCTGTCGCCTTCGCGCACCGTGAGGCCCACCAGCTCGCCGGGCACCCGCGCCTTGACCAGTGCCCAGTCGACGGCCCGCAGCGTTCCCGAGACCGCCAGCGTCTGTGCCAGCTCGCGCTTCGCCGCGCGCACCACGTCGGCGGGTGCGAGCTGCACCACCGTCTCGACCGGCGCGGTCGAGGCGGCCGCGGCCTGCTGCGCGCGGCGCGCCTCGAGTGCGCGCAGCACGCCTGCGGCGAGAAGCACCAGGGCCAGCGCCACGGCGGCCCATTTCAAAGCGCGTTTCATGTGCCCGCCTTCGGCGGCATGCTGAGGCCGTGCAGCACGGTCTCGGCCTGGATCTCGAGATATTTCTCGGGGTCGATCTCGGACTGGCCGTCGACGCAGATCATGGCCGAGTGCTTCCACAGCATCAAGAAGATCATCGGCGCGATCACGGCGTAGATCGCGTGGTCGACGTCGACCGGCGCGAACTCGCCGCTGTCGATGCCACGGCGGATGATGCGCCGCAGGAGCGTATGCCCGGGCCGCACCACCTCCTGGCGATAGAACTCGGCGAGTTCGGGGAAGTTGCGGCCCTCGCTCAGCATCAGCTTGGTCAGGCCGGAGGCCTTGGTCGAGCCCACGCGCTCCCACCAGATGCGCATGCAGTAGCGCAGCATGTCGCAGGTGCTGCCCTCGAAGGCCTCGAATTCGGCGTTCCACTCGGTGAAGCGGCCGGACAGGTTCTCGACCACCACCGCCTTGAAGAGCTCTTCCTTGCTCGGGAAATAGAGAAACAGCGTGCCCTTGGAGACCCCGGCGCGCGCCGCCACTTCCTCGGCCCGGGTGGCGGCGAAGCCCTTGTCGACGAACAGGTCCAGGGCCGCTTCCAGCAGCTCTCCGGGGCGCGCCTCCTTGCGGCGCTCGCGCTTGGCGCGCTCGGGCAGGAACTTGTCGCTGATGAAGCGGGAGGCGGGCATCGATTTCTTAATGACTGACGGGTTAGTAATGTAGTGAGCGCGCCCGGACCCGTCAACCCGCGACAATGCGGGGTTCGCCAATTTCGACCCCATCCGGAGAGATTCCATGTCCACGCCATCACCGAATACCGAGACCATCGTGCTGGGCGGCGGCTGCTTCTGGTGTACGGAAGCGGTCTTCGACCGCGTGCAGGGCGTGCTGGACGTCGAGTCCGGCTACAGCAACGGCGAGACCGTCAATCCCAGCTACGAGCAGGTCTGCACGGGCCGCACCGGCCATGCCGAGGTGGTGAAGCTGGTCTTCGATCCGGCGCAGATCACGCTGCGCGAGATCCTGGAAATCTTCTTCGTGGTGCATGATCCGACCACGCCCAACCGCCAGGGCAACGACGTGGGCACGCAGTACCGCAGCGGCATCTACTACGGCGACGATGCGCAGAAGCAGGTGGCCGAGGCAGTGATCCGCGAGATCGAGGCGAGCAAGACCTACCGTTCGCCGGTCGTGACCGAGGTCGCGCCGCTGGCCAACTACTCGGCGGCCGAGGCCTACCACCAGGACTATTTCCTGAACAACCCGAACCAGGGCTATTGCTCCTTCGTGGTCGGGCCCAAGGTCGAGAAGTTTCAGAAGACCTTCGCTTCCAGGCTCAAGAAGGCCTGAGCTTCATCCATGCGTCTCGCGTCCCGTCCCGCCCAGGCCCGCGCACTGCTGTGCGTGCTGGCCTTCGCGCTCTGGTTCGCGACCACGCTGGGGCTTTTGCACCGGACGATCCATGGCCATGCGGCCGCGCAGGCGCAGGCCGTCGCCGTGGTCGATGAGGGCCAGGCGGACCATGCCGCCCATGGCCTCTCGGCACTCTTCGGCGCGCACAGCGACGCCGACTGCCGGCTCTACGACCAACTGTCCCACGGCCCGGCCGCGCTCTGCGTGCCGGCCCTGGTGCTGCCGGCCCTGCTGCCGGCCGCCACCTTCCTGTACCTCGAGGGCGAGGCACTCGCCCGCTGGGTCGCGCTTTTCGACGCGCGTGGCCCGCCTTCCGCTCGCTGAATCCGGCTTTTCGACCGAGCTGCTGCGCCTGCCTTGCGGGCCGCGGCCGGCCTTTCATCGATTCAACGAGTGTTCAACATGTCATCCCATTTCGCGCGCAATGCCGTCGGCCTTGCCGTTCTTTCCCTCGTGTCCTGCCTTGCCTGGGCGCAATCCGATAGCTCCGCCACGACCGGCGGCGCCGCGCTGCCCGAAGTCACCGTCACCGGCAACCCGCTGGGCGCCAGCGATCTGATCGCGCCCACCACCTCGGTGTCGGGCCAGCAACTGCTGCTGCGCGCCCAGCCCACCCTGGGCGAGACGCTGAACAACCTGCCCGGCGTCAGCAGCACCTACTTCGGCCCCAACGCGAGCCGGCCCACGATCCGCGGCCAGGATGGCGACCGCATCCGCATCCTGCAGAACGGCGGCGCGGCGCCCGATGCGTCGGCACTGAGCTACGACCACGCGGTGCCGGTCGATGCGCTGGTGACCGAGCGCATCGAGGTGCTGCGCGGGCCTTCGGCCCTGCAGTACGGCGGCAGCGCGGTCGGCGGCGTGGTCAACGTGATCGACAACCGCATCCCCAGCGAGCCGCTGGAAGGCTTCGGCGGCCGCGTCGATGCCGGCTATGCCACGGGCAGCCGCGAGAAGAGCGGCGGCGTCGTGCTCGAAGGCGGCAACGACCGCTATGCGCTGCATGTCGACGCCTTCAGCCGCGACGCGGACGACACCAAGGTGCCCATCGAGCTCAACTGCGAGAACCCGCGCCGGCCCGGGCTGGCGCGCAGGATCTGCAACTCGGCCAACCGGGCCGATGGCGGCGCGATCGGCGGCACGCTGTTCTTCGACCAGGGCTGGATCGGCGCCTCGGCCAGCACCTACCGCAGCAACTACGGCACGGTGGCCGAGGACGACGTCACCATCGACATGAAGTCCGACCGCTATGCGCTCGAGGGCGAATGGCGGCCAGGCGGCTTCTTCACCAGCATCCACGGCAAGTTCAGCTACACCGACTACCGGCACACCGAGTTCGAAGGCCAGGAGCCCGGCACCACCTTCGCCAACAAGAGCCACGACTTCCGCCTCGAGGCACGGCACCGCAAGATTGCGGGCCTGGAGGGCGTGATCGGCTTCAGCAGCGAGACCGGCCGCTTCTCGGCCGACGGCGAGGAGGCCTTCGCGCCGCACAGCCGCACGCGCTCTAACGCGCTGTTCCTGCACGAGGAACTGGGCACCTCGTGGGGCCGCCTGAGCTTCGGTGCGCGCACCGAGCAGGTGAAGGTGACGTCCCTCGGTTCGTCCGATCCGGACATCACGCGCTTCGCGGTCGGCGAGCGCGACTTCCATCCGCACAGCGCAGCGCTGGGCGCGCTGGTCAACCTGACGCCCCAGTGGCAGCTGACCTCGAACCTGGCCTACACCGAGCGCGCGCCCAAGGACTACGAGCTCTTCGCCAACGGGCCGCACGTGGCGACCGCGGCGTGGGAGCTGGGCAATCCCGACCTGCAGAAGGAGAAGTCGGTGGGCTTCGACCTCGGGGCGCAATGGAAGTCCGGCGCCAACAACGCGCGCGTCAACGGGTACGTCACGCGCTTTCGCAACTACATCGGCCTCGAGGCCTCGGGCAATGTGCGCGACAGCGAGGGCAACATCAACCCGGGCCCGGTGGAAACCGCGGAGGGCCTGGTGTTCCCCGACGTGGTAGACGAGTACGTCTACCGCGGCGTGCGCGCCCGCTTCACCGGCCTCGAGGCCAGCGGCAACCTGCGGCTGCTGGGCACCGACGGCTTCGCGAAGATGGCCGACGACTCCACGCTGGACCTGCAATGGCGCGGCGACCTGGTGCGCGCGAAGAACACCGACACCGGCCAGCCGTTGCCGCGCATCGCGCCGGCGCGCGTGGGGGCCACGCTGGCCTACGGCAACGGCCCGTGGACCGCGCGCCTGGGCTTCGACTACTACGCAGCGCAGCGCCGCGTGCCCAGCATCGGCGCGCGTCCGACCGATGCCTTCACCTTGTGGAACGCGGCCATCACCTACCGCATGAAGGTGCAACGCGCGAGCCTCACCTGGTATGCGCGCATCGACAACCTGACGAACAAGCTGGCCTACAGCGCGAGCTCGATCCTCACCACCACGGCCTTCCCGGACGCGCCCTTGCCCGGGCGCAGCCTGAAGGTGGGGCTGCGGGCGAGCTTCTGATCGAGGCCCGCGGGCGCATCGCGCTGTTCTTCAGCGCGGCGCGTCGCCCTTGCGGTACTCGGCGGTCAACTCGTCGAGCCGCTGCTTGAGGGCAGGGTCCAGCGCATAGCCGGCCGCAGCGATCGTTGCGTCGAGCTGCTCCGGCCGGCTCGCGCCGAGCAGCGGTGCGGTGATGAGCGGATTGGCCATCACCCAGGCCACCGCCAGCGTCGCGAGCGGCACGCCGGCCTCGTCGGCCAGCGCGTGCAACTGCGCGACGGTCGCGAAGCTGCGTTCGTTCCAGTAGCGGTCCTGGTACATCGAGCCGGCCGTGCCGAGCGTGAAGCGCGTGTTGTCCGCCGGCCTGGCGCCGGCCTTGTACTTGCCCGTGAGCAGCCCGCCCGCGAGCGGGTTGTAGGGGATCACGCCCAGGCCTTCCTCGCCGGCCAGCGGCAGCAGCTCGCGCTCGATCTCGCGGAACAAGAGGCTGTAGCGCGGCTGCACGCACACCAGGCGCGTGAGCTTGTGCAGCTCCGCCACGCCGATGGCGCGCGCCAGCCGGTAGGCCAGGAAGTTCGACACGCCGATGTAGCGGGCGCGGCCCGAGCGGACGATGGTGTCGAGCGCTTCCAGGCTCTCGTCGAGGGGCGTCGCGCGGTCGTCGCTGTGCAGCTGGTAGAGGTCGACGTGATCGGTCTGCAGGCGCGCGAGCGAGGCATCGATGGCATCGAGCAGGTGCTTGCGCGAGGCGCCCTGGTCCCAGGGATTGGGGCCGACCTTGCCGACCGCCTTGGTCGCGATGACGAAGCGCCGGCGCGCGCCCGGGCCCTTCGATTGCAGCCAGCGGCCGATGATCTCCTCGGTGCGGCCGGTGGTCTCGACGGTGCCGCCGAGCGGATAGACGTCGGCGGTGTCGAGGAAGTTGATGCCGGCCTCGGTCGCCTTGTCGAGGACCTGGAACGAGACCGCCTCGTCGGTCTGCAGGCCGAAGGTCATGGTGCCGAGGGCGAGGCGCGAGACGGTGAGGCCGGTGCGGCCGAGGCGCGTGGTGGGGATGCTCATGGATGGGTCCTGAGGGGAGGGACGGGAGGGGAGCGGGCCATCATAGTCAGGCGCGCAGGAACGTGCAGGGGCTGCTGCCGACCGGCGTCGCGCATCTAGCCGCCTGTATGCTCCGCGCGGTGAATTCATCGGTCCTCTCCTCGCTCGTGCCTGTGGTCTTGCTCATCGGCGCGGGCTTCCTGGCAGGGCGGCGGGGCTGGGTCACCGGCGGCGCGGTGCGCGACCTCTCCAACCTGATCTTCCTGCTGCTGGCGCCCGCGCTGCTCTTTCGCACCATGAGCACGGTTCACGTGGAGCAGCTGAAGCTGGGGCCGGTGGCCGCCTACTTCCTCGCAGCCGGGCTGATCTTCGCGGCCACGCTCGTGGTGCGCGGCTTCAACCGCACTGCGGCCGTGATCGCGCTGGCCAACACCTTCAGCAACACCGTGATGATCGGCATCCCGCTGATCGGCCTGGCCTTCGGTCCCGAGGGCATGGTGGTGGTGCTGACGCTGATCTCGCTGCATTCGCTGGTGCTGCTGACCAGCGCCACCCTGGTGCTGGAGCTGGCGGTGGCGCGCGAGCAGGCGCGCCGGCCCGGCGGCGAGCGCACGCCGATCCTGCGCACGCTGGGGCGCGCCTTCTACAACGCCATCGTCCATCCGGTGCCGCTGCCGATCATCGTGGGCTTGCTGTTCGCGCAGACCGGCCTGACCTTGCCCGAGTCCGTCGACAAGCCCATCGCCTGGCTGGGCCAGGCCTTCGGCCCGATCGCGCTGGTGATGGTGGGCATCACGCTGGCGTCCACGGCCATCGGCCATCAATGGCGCGCGGCGCTGACGCAGGCGCTGATCAAGAACCTCGCGCACCCGGCGCTGGTCGCGTTGCTGGGCTGGCTGCTGGGCCTGCGCGGTTTGCCGCTGCAGGTGATGGTGGTGGCCGCGGCGCTGCCGATCGGCGCCAACGTCTTCCTCTTCTCGCAGCGCTACAAGACCGCGGAGGATCTGGTGACGGCGAGCGTGGCGGTGTCGACGGCGCTGGCGCTGGTCACGGTGTCGGTCGTGATGGCGCTGGTGGGGTCGCTTTGATGTGTTCGTTCAAGGCGCCAACCGCTCGCGCACCCACGCCCCATCCTCGCGCCGGTAGCGCAGCCGGTCATGCAGCCGGCTCTTGCGCCCCTGCCAGAACTCCCAGCGGTCGGGCACCAGCCGCAAGCCGCCCCAGTGCGGCGGCCGCGGCGGCGAGAGCAGGTACTTGGCGGCGAGGATGGCGGCGTTCTTCACCAGTACGTCGCGCCCGCTGATGACCTGGCTCTGCGGGCTGGCCCAGGCGCCGACGCGCGAATCGAGGGGGCGGCTGGCGTAGTAGGCATCGCTCTCGGCTTCGTCGACCTTGCCGACGCGGCCCTCGATGCGCACCACGCGCTCCAGCTCGACCCAGTGGAACTGCAGCGCGGCCCAGGGGTTGCCCGCGAGCTCCTGCCCCTTGCGGCTGTCGTAGTTGGTGTACCAGACGATGCCGCGCGCGTCGTAGCCCTTGATCAGCACGATGCGGGTCGAGGGCCGCAGGTCGCCGCCGACGGTGGCCAGCGTCATCGCGTTCGGCTCGGGCAGCTGGGCGTCGATGGCCTCGGCGAGCCAGCGCTCGAACTGCATCAGCGGGTCGGGCGCGCTGCTCGTCTCGTCCAGCTCGGCGCGCTCGTAGCTCTTGCGCAGCGCGGCCAGGGTGTCGTTGAGGGAACTCATGAGGCGCATTGTTGCGCAGGCGCGGCCGTGGATACTGCGGGGATGGAATTGCCGCCACCCACCGTGATCGTCCTTGCCTCCGGCCGCGGAGAGCGCTTTCTCGCGTCCGGCGGCACGGCGCACAAGCTGTCGGCCCTGCTGGGCGGGCGGCCGGTGCTCGAGCACACGCTGGCGGCCGTGCGCGAGAGCGGGCTGCCATGGCACCTGGAGGACGTGGGCCATCCGGGCATGGGCGATTCCATCGCGGCGGCCGTTCGTGCGACGGCGGATGCGGGCGGCTGGCTGATCCTGCCGGCAGACCTTCCGCTGGTACAGGCGGCGACGATGCGGCGCATCGCCCTGGCCTTGTCGCAATGGCAGGCGGTGCAGCCGGTGCACGCGGGAGCGCGCGGCCATCCGGTGGGCTTCGCGGCATCGAACGGTGCGGCGCTCATGGCGCTGGCGGGGCCCGTGGGGGCAGCGTCCGTGCTGCGCGCCTTGCGGGCGATGAATGCGGTGGGGGAGGTGGAGGTGGACGATGCCGGCGTGGTGACGGACATCGATACGCTCGAAGACCTCGCGCGGGCGGAGGCGTTGCTGCTGTCGCGCCGCGCCTAGCTGTCTTGCTCCCTCTCCCGCTTGCGGGAGAGGGGGTAAATCAGCGCCGCGTGATCAGCGCGCAGGCGACGCGCGGCCCCGAATTGCCGGCCGGCTGCGAGGTGAAGTCGTCGCGGTCGCGGTGCACGACGAGCGCCCGGCCGACCACGTTGTTGGCGGCACCGTCGGTCAGCGAGATCGAATGCACGTCGACGCTGAAGCGCGCCGTGCCGCTCGCATCGGCCACCAGGCTGGGCAACTCGCCGGCGTGGCTGCCGGGCGCGCCGAACTTGCCGTGGGTGCCGCCCGCGGGATTGAAGTGGCCGCCGGCCGCATTGCCGTTGTCGCCGCAGTCGCCCTTCTCGTGGATGTGGAAGCCGTGCTCCGTGCCCGGCGCGAAGCCGCGCACCTCGCCGGCCACGCGCACGCCGTGGTCCAGCGCGGTGAAGGTCACGTTGCCCACGGTCGGGTTCGGCGAGATCGCCCCGGTCGGCGCCAGGCTGGCGCTGGCGCTCGCCTTGCCCCCCAGGGTGCCGCAGCTGGCCAGAAGGCTGGTTGCTGCCACGACGGCCAGGGCGGGGACGATGAGGCGAGGGGACATGGCTACTCCTTGGATGAAGAATGAGATGAACGAGCCGCAGGATATACCGGAGCCGCTGCGTCGCTGCAATCGGAAGACTCCGACAACCCGGCCTCTGCGAGCCTGACCAGCCGCGCCAGCGCCGCGTCATGGATCGAGTGGCGCCGCAGTTCCAGCAGCGTTTGCTGCGCGTAGTCCAGCGAGCTGCCGTAGCGGCCGACCGCACTGGAGAAGATGTGGCGATAGCGCTCGTCGTCGAGGTTGCCGGTGAAGTTGGGACTGCGCCGCGACAGGGTGAAGGCCAGGGCGCGCACGGAGCCGTGCGGAGTCGCGCAGTCGAGCCACCTGGGGTCGTAGACGCCGGTGGGCATCTCGCGCAGCCAGAGCCGGCCCAGCGTCTCCAGGCCGTCGGCGGCCGGCACGCGGAACACCATCCCGCGGCAGCTGCCGCCCGAGAGCAGGCCGAACACCAGGCCGGGGTTCTCGACCGTGCCGCGGTTGATGCGGCTCCACATCTTGAGCGCCCGGTGCCAGCCGTGGACCCGCGCCGGATGCCGCTCGATGAAGCCGAACTCGGGACGCCAGATCAGCGAGCCGTAGCCGAACACCCACAGGTCCTCGTGGCCGCCCCATTCCTCGATCACACGGTCGAGCATCGGTTTCGGGTCGCGCAAGGGCGTCGGCATGGGGTCCAATCCGGGTGGGCCAGGGTTGCCTGCGGGCTGCAACGCAGCCGCGCCTAGAATTTCGCGGTCATGGTTCACCGCACCATTATTTACCGACCCCTCAGCTACGGAGATCGACCGATGTCATCAGTCGCCGACGACGAGAGCCAGCAGAACTTCATTCTTGCCTTCGTGCTGGGGCTGATTGCCCTGGTGATCCTGCTCGTGATCGGCATCGCGGTCTACAGCCACAACCACAAGGACAAGGCGCGTACGGCTACGGCCGCTGCGCCGGCCACGGTCGTGGCGGTGGTGACCGAGACCGTGTCGGTGGTGATCCCCGACGGCGCGAGCATCCGCGTGGTGGGCGACACGGTGAACTTCTATTTCGCCACCGCCAGCGCCGACCTGGCCCCGCGCGCTGCCGAGGCGCTGGCCGCGGTCATCAAGGGCGTGGAGGGCGGCCGCAAGGCGGTGGTCTCGGGCTTCCACGACACCACCGGCGACCCGGCCCTCAACGAGCAGCTCGCGCAGAAGCGCGCGGAGATGGTGCGGGACGTGCTCACCGGCCTGGGCGTGCCGGCCGCGAAGATCGACCTGCAGAAGCCGGCCGTGACCACCGGTTCGGGCACCGATGCGCAGGCGCGGCGCGTCGAAGTCAAGCTGGTCGGCTGAAGGCGACAGCGCCACGCAGATATAGGCCCGGCGTGTCCGGGCTTTTTCATTCGGGCTTGTTACCATCGCCCTTCGGGCCGCGCGTCCGCTGCGGCCTCCGGCAGAGCGACATACCCATGACCCCACACCCTACCGTCCGCGAGGTCACCGAGCGCATCCGTGCGCGCAGCCGTGACCTGCGAAGCGCCTACCTCCAACGCCTCACCGAGATCCGCCAGCGCGACCGCGGCTCCGACCGCATGGGCTGCGCCAACGTGGCGCATGCCGTGGCCGGCATCCCGGCCAGCGACAAATTCAAGGTGGTGAGCGAGCGCGCGCCCAACATCGGCATCGTCACCGCCTACAACGACATGCTCTCGGCCCACGCGCCGTACCAGGGCTACCCCGACATCGTGAAGCACGAGGCGCGCCGCCTCGGCGCCACCGCGCAGGTGGCGGGCGGCGTGCCGGCGATGTGCGACGGCGTCACCCAGGGCACGCCCGGCATGGAGCTGAGCCTGTTCAGCCGCGACGTGATCGCGATGGGCACGGCGGTGGCGCTGACGCACGATATGTTCGATGCGGCACTGCTGCTCGGCGTGTGCGACAAGATCGTCCCGGGCCTGCTGATCGGCGCGCTGCACTTCGGGCACCTGCCCACCGTCTTCGTGCCCGCGGGCCCGATGCCCTCGGGCCTGTCGAACAGCGCCAAGGCCAAGGTGCGCGAGCAGGCGGCGCAGGGTCTGGTCGGCCGCCAGGGCCTGCTCGATGCGGAGATGCAGGCCTACCACGCGCAGGGCACCTGCACCTTCTACGGCACCGCCAACAGCAACCAGATGCTGCTGGAGGCGATGGGCCTGCATGTGCCGGGCACCGCCTTCATCCAGCCCGGCGACGCCATGCGCGAGGCGCTCACGCGCGAAGCCGTGCGCACGGTGCTGGGGCGCGCGGCCGACAAGCCATACGCCATGCCGCCGATCGGCGAGATGGTGGACGAGCGCTGCATCGTCAACGCCATGGCCGCGCTGCTGGCCACCGGCGGCTCGACCAACCACCTGATCCACTGGGTCGCGGTCGCGCGCTCGGCGGGCATCCTGATCGACTGGAACGACTTCTCCGAGCTCTCCGAGGTGGTGCCGCTGCTGACGCGCGTCTACCCCAACGGCAGCGCCGACGTCAACGAGTTCCAGGCCGCGGGCGGCCCCGGCTTCGTGATCGGCGAACTGCTCGACGCCGGCCTGATGCATGGCGACGTGCTCACGGTGCGTGCCGGCGGCCTGCGCGAGTTCGCGAACATCCCGAGCCTGACCGGCGCGCCGTCCGAGGAACACGTGCTCGAGTGGCACGCCGCCGCGCCCTCGAAGAACGAGGCCGTGGCGCGCCCGGCCTCCGCGCCCTTCAGCGCCACGGGCGGGCTGAAGCTGCTGGCCGGCAACCTGGGCCGCAGCGTGATCAAGGTCTCCTCGGTGCCGGACGACCGGCACGTGATCGAAGCGCCGGCGCGCGTCTTCGACTCGCAAGGCGCGCTGCAGCAGGCCTTCAATGCCGGCGAGCTGGAGCGCGACGTGGTCTGCGTGGTGCGCTGGCAGGGCCCGCAGGCCAACGGCATGCCCGAGCTGCACAAGCTCACGCCGCCGCTGTCGGTGCTGCAGGGCAAGGGCTTCCGCGTGGCGCTGGTGACCGATGGCCGCATGAGCGGCGCCTCGGGCAAGGTGCCGGCCGCGATCCATGTCTCGCCCGAGGCGGCGGCCGGCGGCCCGCTGGCCAAGGTGCGCGACGGCGACCTGATCCGCCTCGATGCCGTGGCCGGCACGCTGGCGGTGCTGCTGCCCGCCGACGAGTGGGCCGAGAGAGAAACCGCGACCATGCCCGACGCGCAGCGCAGCGACAACGGCCACGGCCTGGGTCGCGACCTGTTCGCCGGCATGCGCCGCAATGCTTTGACTGCCGAAGAAGGAGCCTGCACATGGCTGTAGAAACCAAGACCATCACCGCCATCGAGGTGATGCGCGATGCGCCCGTGATCCCCGTGATCGTGCTGCACGACGTCAAGGACGCGGTGCCGCTGGCGCGCGCGCTGGTGGCCGGCGGCATCCGCATGCTCGAGGTGACCTTGCGCACGCGCGAGGCCCTCGAATGCATCGAGATCATCGCCAAGGAAGTGCCCGATGCCGTGCCCGGCGCCGGTACTATCCGCAGCGCCGCCGATGCCCAGGCCTCGGCGCTGGCCGGCGCCAGGTTCGGCGTGAGTCCGGGCTACACGCGTGCCGTGGGCAAGGCCTGCCACGACCTCGGCCTGCCCTTGCTGCCCGGCGTGGCGACCGGCAGCGAGATCATGACGGCGCAGGAGGACGGCTTCACCGAGCTCAAGTTCTTTCCGGCCGTGCAGGCCGGCGGCATCGCCATGCTCAAGGCCTGGCAAGGGCCTTTCGGCGACGTGAAGTTCTGCCCCACGGGCGGCGTCACCGCGGCCAATGCGCCCGAGTTCCTGTCGCTCGCCAACGTGGCCTGCGTGGGTGGGTCGTGGATCGTGCCCACCGATGCGATTGCTGCAGGCGACTGGGCCCGCATCGAGGCGCTGGCACGCGAGGCCAGCCAGCTGGCGCGATGAACGGCGACTTCGATCCGGGCGAGCTCAAGGTCATCGCCTTCGACGTCTTCGGCACCGTGGTCGACTGGTACAGCGGCATTGCCGCCGAGGCCGAGCGCCTGTTGCCCGGCGTCGACGGCAGCGCTTTTGCGCTGGCCTGGCGCGCCGGCTACCAGCCGGCGATGAAGAGCGTGATGGAGCGGCTGGCGGCGGGCGAGGGCGGCTTCACGCTGCTGGACGAGCTGCACATGGGCATCCTCGAAGGCGTGCTGCGCGACTTCGGCATCCGTGAACTCGACGCGGCGCGCAAGCGCGAGCTCAACAAGGCCTGGCACCGGCTGCCGGCCTGGCCCGATGCGGTCGAAGGGCTGGCGCGGCTCAAGCGCAAGTACATCATCTGCACGCTGTCGAACGGCAACATCGGGTTGCTGACGGAAATGGCCAAGAACGCCGGCCTGCCCTGGGACTGCGTGCTGTCGGCCGAGGTCTTCAAGGCCTACAAGCCCGACCCGCGCACCTACCTCGGCGTGGCGGCGGTGTTCGACGTGACGCCCAGCCAGGTCATGCTGGCGGCGGCGCATCACGACGACCTGGCCGCGGCGCGCACTTGCGGCCTGCGCACCGGCTACATCGAGCGGCCGCTGGAGTTCGGGCCGGATCGGCCCAAGGACGTCTCGCCGCGTGCCGACAACACGCTGCATGCGCGCGACATCGGGGCGCTGGCGGATCTGCTGGGCTGCTGAGGCCGCCTTGGCGACTCAGCGGAGGCGTTCGCGTCAGCCGCATTTCGAGCGGCCGAGCGGACCTCTGCGCTGTAGGCGGCGGACCCGTGCAGGCTCGATGAAACGGCGTCGTATCAGTCGTCGCTGTCTTTCGGCTGCGGCATTTCAGCCAACACATCCACGCGAATTTCGCGGGGATTGATGATCGTGTTGATAGGGGCTGCGTCCACCTTTCGCACGACCTGAACGGACGCGGAGTGAGGAACATCCGTGAGGTCGAGAACGGGTCCCGCGAACGCATCGACCACCAGGCTCTCGAGAGAGGGCAGGGCACGCAGCCACCGCGGCATCGCCTCGAGACCAGGTGGCAACTGCGCGACTTTCACCGGATTATTCTGCAGCTCCGCGGCGGCGTTCAGCGATTCGATCAATTTGATGGGCAATTTCATGCAGGCCGCTGTGGCATGGTTGCCGAAATTCAGCTTGCCTGGCAAGTCGTCTCTTCCATCCGATTGCCCGTCGGATCTCTCCTGGCGCTTGACCAATGCTGCCAGGACGCACTTCGTGACATGCACGCGATCGAGTTCGGCATCCCCAGGTTCTCTCGTCCACTCCCCTATGAACTCGCCCATTTTTTTGTTCAATGATGTCAGATGCTCTGCATGCGTCTTTTGTCGCATCGACTCCTTAAGGTTGAGCTCTTGCTTTTCTGTCATCTGTGGCTTTGACAGTGACGACGGCGAACCTTGAATGTGCATTGTGGGTACTCCCTTTGTGACGCGCCAAATCGGCGCGGCCGGGAGCATATCCGATGCCGAGCGGGATCAATCTTCGAGGCGTCAACGCAGCCCTGCGCCACCGGCCTCGCTGGCACGCTGGATCAATTCGATCTTGTACCCATCCGGATCCGTCACGAACGCGATCACCGTGCTGCCGCCCTTCACCGGCCCGGGCTCGCGCGTGACGTTGCCGCCCGCGGCCCTGATCTTGTCGCAAGCCGCGTAGGCGTCGGGCACGCCCAGCGCGATGTGGCCGTAGGCCGTGCCCAGCTCGTAGGTGTCGGTGCCCCAGTTGTAGGTCAGCTCGATCTCGGCCTGGGCCGGGTTGCCCTCGTAGCCGACGAAGGCCAGGCTGTACTTGTACTCGGGGTTCTCGGAGGTGCGCAGCAGCTGCATGCCGAGCACGCGGGTGTAGAAGTCGATCGAGCGCTGCAGGTCGCCGACGCGCAGCATGGTGTGGAGGAGTCGCATGTCGTGGGATGTGGAGGGTTGTCGTGGCTTGCGGATTGTCGTGTCAGTTGCGGCCGGCGAGTGTCAGCAGATGCGCCTCGTGCTTTTCCAGGAAGGCGCGCAGCTGCTGCCGGTACTCGGGCGCCACGGCGTCGCGCACGCTGGGGCGTTCCCGAAGTGCCTGGTGCCAGGCACGCACCTTGGGCGTCTTGTCGAAGACGTGCGAGTCATGCAACTCGTCGAACAGCTCGAAGTAGCGGAACACCGGCGCGAAGACCGCATCGACCAGGCTGAAGCGCTCGCCCGCGAAGAAGGGGCCTGCACCCAGTGCCGCCTCGACGCGCGCGAACTTGGCGGCCAGGGCCTGGCGCTTCTGCTCGAAGACCTCGGCATCGCGCGTGGTCTCGTAGCCCCACAGGTCGGCGAGGATCGCGGAGCCGAACTCCATCCAGGCGCGATGCTCGGCGCGCTGCAGCGGGTCTTCGGGATGCAACCGCGGGCCGGGCTGCGTGTCCTCGATGTACTCGCAGATCACGTTGCTCTCGAACAGGATGCTCTCGCCGCCCTCGGGCCGCGGCACGCGCAGCAGCGGCACCTTGCCGAGCGGCGAGATCTTCACGAACCAGTCGGGCTTGTTCGCCAGGTCGATCACGACGCGTTCGAAGGGGACGTTTTTCTCGCGCAGGGCGATGGCGGCGCGCTGCACGTAGGGGCACAGCAGGTGGCTGACGAGGGTGAGTGCTGGTTGGGTCATCGTTCGCTTCCGTCTTGGTGGAGGGGGCGGGAAGCGCGATTCTTCCGAGGCTCGAAAACCTTATCTAAAAAAGCTCATCGTCAAAAACGGCCGTTGTGCTAAGCGGTCCAGCGTGTGAGCCGTCCGTTGTGCATCAGGCCGATGTGATCGGCCATGGCCTGCGCCTCCGCCTCGTTGTGCGTGACCAGCACCGCCGTCTGGCCGGCGGCCTTGAGGATCTCGCGCACTTCGACCGTGAGCCGTTCGCGCGTCGCGGCATCGAGGTTGGAGAAGGGCTCGTCGAGCAGCAGCAGCGCCGGCGAGGGCGCGAGCGCGCGGGCCAGCGCGATGCGCTGCTGCTGGCCGCCGGAGAGCTCGTGCGGATAGCGTCCGCCGGACTCGGCCAGGCCCACCAGCGCCAGCATCTCGGCCACGCGTGCGCGCTGGTCCGGCTGCGGCAGCCGCCGCAGGCCGAAGCCCACGTTCTGCGCCGCCGTGAGGTGCGGGAACAGCGCGTACTCCTGGAACATCATGCCGACACGCCGCTCCTCGGGCGGCAGGTGGACGCCGGCGGAAGACAGCAGCCGATCGCCGAGCCGGATGCTGCCCGCGCGCAGGGGCTCGAAGCCCGCGATCGCGCGCAGCACGGTGGTCTTGCCGCAGCCCGAAGGGCCGAGCAGGCAGCCGATGCGGCCGGCGTCGAGCGCGAGCGAGAAGCCGTCGACGACCGTGTGCAGGCCATGCGCGCCGTCGTAGGCCAGGCGCACGTCGTCGAGCTGCAGGGTGGCGCTCATTCCGGCAAGCCCTCGGCCTGAACGCCCAGACCGTTGCGCGCCAGCAGCATCACCGGCAGCAGCCCCGCGGCGACGATGGCCAGGGCGGCGATTGCGCCTTCCTCGTAGGTGCCGCGCGCGGCCTCGGCGTAGAGCCAGGTCGCCAGGGTGTCGAAGTTCGCGGGCCGCAGCAGCAGGGTGGCGGGCAACTCCTTCATCGCATCGACGAAGACCAGCAGCGCGCCGGCCGCGATCGCCGGCCGCAGCAGCGGCAGATGCACGCGGCGCAGGGTGCCGGCCGCGCTTTCGCCGAGGAGGCGCGAGGCCTGTTCGAGGGCCGGCGGGATGCGCGCCAGTCCGGCCTCGATGCCGCCCACCGGCATGGCCAGGAATCGGATCGCGCAGGCGACCACCAGCACGATGCCGGCGCTCATCAAGGGCAGGCCTTCCTGGCGCAGCACGCCGGCGAGAAGGGCGTCCAGGCCCAGCGCCGGCGTCAGCAGGCCGATGGCCAGCACCGTGCCCGGCAGTGCGTACCCGAGCGTGGCGGCGCGCGCCTGCCAGCGCGCCGGGTTGATGGTCGAGCCCTGGCTGCGCACCGCCCAGGCCACCACCAGGCCTGCGGCCACGGTGGTCACCGTCACGCCGGAGGCCAGGGCCAGGGTGTTGCCCAGGCTGGCGAGCAAGCCGTCGGAGATGCCGCCGCCCAGGCGCAGCCGCTTGGCCGTTTCCCAGAGCAGGTAGAGGGCCGGCGCGACGAAGCCGAGCACGACCGGCAGCGCGGCCGCCATGCAGGCGAGCCAGGCGGCAGCGCCGTGCAGGCGGCGCGGTTCGATGGCGCGCATGCGCTGCGCCGAGCCGAAGCGCTGGTGGCGCCGGCCGTGGCGCTCGAGCAGCACCAGCGCCACCACCACGACCAGCATGGCGCACGCGATCTGCGCGGCGCCTGCGAGATCCGAGCGCGCGATCCAGGTGGTGTAGACCGCCACCGTCAGCGTCTGGATGCCGAGGAACTCGGAGGCGCCGATGTCGTTGAGCGTTTCCAGCAGCGCGAGGCTCAGGCCCACGGCAAGCGCCGGCCGCGCCAGCGGCAGCGCGACGCGGAAGAAGGCGCCGGCCGCGTTCTCGCCGAGCGTGCGGGCCGCCTCCATCAGGTGGGCGGGTTGGGTCATGAACATGGCGCGCGCCGTCATGTAGACGTACGGGTAGAGCACGAAGCCGAGCACCAGGATGGCGCCGGGCATCGAGCGCAGGTCCGGCAGCCGGAACTGGCGCGGACTGTCGAAACCCAGGGCCCAGCGGATCGCGCCCTGCACCGGGCCGATGGGATGCAGCAGGTCGAGGTAGGCGAAGGCCACGATGTAGGTCGGCATGGCCAGCGGCAGCAGCAGCGCCCAGTGCAGCATCCGGCGGCCCGGGAACTCGCAGACCGTGACCAGCCAGGCGCAGCCGGTGCCGATCAGCAGCACCAGTACGCCCACGCCGGCCAGCAGCAGGGCGGTGTTCAGCGCGGCCTGCGGCAGCACGTGCCGCGCGAGGTGCGTCCAGTGCGAGAGGTCGGCGCCGAAGGCCAGCCAGGCCAGGCTGAGCACCGGCGCGAGGACGCCTAAGGCGATGGCGACCGATGCAGCGCGCCAGACCGGTCCGACCGGTCTCATATCGGTGCCCCCACGCTCGGCACTGCGTGTCCTCGCTGGACGTGGCGCCGCGAGACGCGTCGCCTCTTCAGCCCGTCCAAGCCTGCGCAGGCAGGCTTGGAGCCGCGGGCCTCAGCCCCGAGGGGGCTGACGTGCCTAGGGGCGGCCCGTCGGCGCGTCGTCACTGGTCGAAGCCGACCTTGTCCACCAGCGCGCTGGCCTGCTTGCGGTACTTCGCGATCTCGGTGATGGGCAGCGGGTCGACCTTCAGCTCGCCGATGCTGGAGGCGGTGATCGAGTCGAGCGCCACGCCCCTGCGCACCGGGTATTCGAAATTGGTCTCGGCATAGAAGGCCTGGGCCGGCTCGGACACCAGGAACTCCATCAGCTTGACCGCATTGGCACGCTGCGGCGCGTTCTTCGCGACCGCGGCGCCGCTGACGTTGACGTGCGTGCCGCCGCTCTTCGAGTTGGCGAAGGTCGGGCGGATCACCTTGATGGCGTCGCCCCACTTGCGCGCGTCGCTGCCTTCCTTGGCGCTCTTCATCTGGCCCACGTAGTAGGAGTTGGCCAGGCCGACGTCGCAGATGCCGCCCAGGATGTCGCGCGCCACGTCGCGGTCGCCGCCGGTGGCCTTGCGCGCCAGGTTGGCCTTGACGCCGCGCAGCCACTGCTCGGCCTTGGCCTCGCCGTCGTGCGCGATCAGCGAGGCGACCAGCGCCGTGTTGTAGGGATGCTGGCCGGCGCGGATGCAGACCTTGCCCTTGTACTTGGGATTGGCGAGGTCTTCGTAGCGGAAGGAAGTGAGGGGCAGGCTCTTGTCGGCATAGAGCACGCGCGCGCGCATCGACAGCGAGAACCATTGGCCGTCGGCGCCGCGCAAGTTGGCGGGCACGGCGGACTCGAGCGCGGCCGATTTCACCGGCTGCGTGACGCCGCCCTCGACCAGGTCGATCAGGTTGCCGATGTCCACCGTCATCAACACGTCGGCGGGGGAGCGGGCGCCCTCGGCCTTAACGCGTTCGAGCAGGCCGTCCTTGACGAACACCGTGTTGACCTTGACGCCGGTTTGCGAGCTGAAGGCCGTGAGCAGCGGCTGGATGAGGCCGGGCTCGCGCGTGGTGTAGAGCGTGACTTCGCCGGCGGCAAAGGCCGGTGCGGAAAGCCAGCCGGTGCCGGCAAGGGCGATGCAGGCCAGGGTGCGGGCGCGGCGGGCGCGCGAAACGGTGCTCATGGGGTGGTCCTCCGGGGTCTGGATGTGATGACAGTGATCGGCGCCCCTCTGGGCGCTGATACGAATCATTATCAGTGTTGCTCCGGGGCGGCGGGCGAATTTCCTTAGGAGGTCGGTGGCGTCTCGGGGCACCGACCTTGCCTCGCCCCAGGACTTGCCTCGCGCAGGCGCCGTCGATCGTCGTTCCGCTCTGCAGTACTGCCCATTGAGCCAACCATCATTCCGACGTCCAAAAACTGCTGAGCGGAATAAGATTCCGCAAAATCGCCACTCCAGGCGACACCCACAGGACGGAGACATGACGAGCCTTTCTCCCGGCCCCGCCGCCGCGCCCACGCGCATTCATCACCTGCTGGACGGCTGGGTGCACAGCCAGCCCCACGCGCTGGCGCTGAAGGACGCCGAGCTCTCGCTGAGCTACCTGACCTTGAAGGAGGCCTCGGAATCGGCGGCCCGCCAACTGGCCGAGTTGCAGGTACGCGCTGGCGACCGGGTGCTGGTGGTCGGCGAGAACTGCGCGGCCATCGGCGTGCTGGTGCTGGCCCTCAGCCGGCTGGACGCCTGGTCGATCGTGGCCAATGCGCGGCTGTCGGAGCGCGAGATCGACACCTTCATCGCGCACGCCGGCGCCCGCCGCGTCATCTACACCTGTCATGTGTCGACCGATGCGCAGAAGCACGCGCAGCGACATGGCGCCGTCGCGCAGTCCTGGGACGGGGCCGGCACCCTCTGGGTCGGCCCGCTGGCCGGCGAGGTGCAGCCGGAGCCCTGCGCGCCAGAGGCGAAGGACCAGGTGGCGGCGTTGATCTACACCTCGGGCACCTCGGGCGCGCCCAAGGGCGTGATGCTCACCCACGCCAACCTGATCTTCGCCGCCGCCAGCGCACGCGACATCCGGCGCCTGGGCCCCGGCGACCTGATCTACGGCGCGCTGCCGATGGCCCATGTGGTGGGCCTCTCGACCCAGTTCCTCGGCTGCATCGCGAGCGGCGCGGCACTGGTGCTGGAGGCGCGCTTCTCGCCTGCGACGCTGGCGCAGGCGCTGGCGCAGCAGGGCGTGACCGCCTTCACCGGCGTGCCGGCGATGTTCGCCAAGCTGCTGGACTGGGCCCGCGAGAAGGGGCAGGCGCTCGAGGCGCCGGCCCTGCGCTTCGTGTGCGTGGTCGGCTCGCCGCTCACGCCCAGCCTGAAGGCCGGCGTCGAAGCCGCGCTCGGGCTGCCGCTGCACAACGGCTACGGCCTGACCGAGACCGCGCCCACCGTGGCGCAGACCCGCATCGAGGCGCCGCGGCAGGACTGCACCGTCGGTTTCGCGCTGCCCGGCGTGCAGACGCGCATCGTGGATGCAGCCTCGGGTGCCGAGCGGGCGGCCGGCGAGATCGGCGAGTTGTGGGTGCGCGGGCCCAACCTCATGAAGGGCTACTACCGCAACGAGGCGCTGACGCGCGAGGCGGTCAACGCCGAGGGCTGGTTCAACACCGGCGACATGGCGCGCCGCGACGCCGACGGCGCGCTGCACATCGTGGGCCGCAGCAAGGAGCTGATCATCCGCTCGGGCTTCAACGTCTACCCGGTGGAGGTCGAGCAGGTGCTCAACAGCCATCCGGCGGTGGTGCAGTCCGCGGTGGTGGGGCGCACGGTGGAGCACAACGAGGAGGTGGTCGCCTTCGTCGAGCTGGTGTCGGATGCGCAGCCGGGCGAGGAGGCGATGCGCCAGTACCTGCGCGAGCGGCTGTCGCCCTACAAGGTGCCGAGCGAGATCCGCTTTCTCGCGCAGCTGCCGGCCGCACCCACCGGAAAGATCCTGAAGAGCGAACTGAAGACCCTGGCCCTGCAAGGCCGTACTGCAAGCTGAACCCCGAGGACCCTCGCATGGCACTGCCCGCACTCCTGAAAGACAAGCTCTCGCTGCCCTTGATCGGCTCGCCGCTGTTCATCATCTCCAACCCCGATCTCGTGCTGGCCCAGTGCCTGGCCGGCGTGGTGGGTTCCTTCCCCGCGCTCAACGCGCGGCCCAAGGAACTGCTGGACGAATGGCTCGCGCACATCACCGCGACCCTCGATGCGGCCCGCGAGGCCGAGCCCGCGCGCCGCATCGCGCCCTTCGCAGTCAACCAGATCATCCATCCGTCCAACGACCGGCTCGACCACGACATGGACCTGTGCGTGAAGCACCGCGTGCCGATCATCATCACCAGCCTGTCGGCGCCGACGGACTACGTGGCGCCGGTGCATGCCTACGGGGGGCTGGTCTTCCACGACGTCACCAACGTCAAGCACGCGCAGAAGGCGCTGGCAGCCGGCGTCGACGGGCTGATCCTGGTGTGCGCGGGCGCCGGCGGCCATGCCGGCACGATGAGCCCCTTCGCGCTGGTGGCCGAGGTGCGGCGCTTCTTCGACGGGCCGATCGCGCTGTCGGGCTCGATCACCTCCGGCGCGCACGTGGCCGCGGCGCTGGCGATGGGCGCCGACCTGGCTTACGTCGGCACGCGCTTCATCGCCACGCCCGAGGCCAACGCGCAGGAGGCCTACAAGCAGATGATCGTCGACAGCGCCGCGTCCGAGGTGACGTACACGCCGCTCTTCACCGGCGTACACGGCAACTACCTGACGCGCAGCATCGCGGCTGCCGGCCTCGACCCGGCGCAGCTGCCGACGGCCGACAAGTCATCGATGAACTTCGGCGCCACGCGCGTCAAGCCCTGGAAGGACGTCTGGGGCGCGGGGCAGGGCGTGGGCAACATCGACGAGGTGCTGCCCACGGCAGAGCTCGTCCAGCGCATGACGCGCGAGTACCGAGGCGCACTGGCGCAACTGGCGGTCTGAGCGCACGATCTTCACAAACACCCAAGGAGACTGAACCATGAGCGACAAGAAAGCCATCCTCGTCATCGGCGCCGGCGACGCCACCGGCGGCGCCATCGCGCGCCGCTTCGCGCGCGAGGGCTACATCGCCTGCGTCACGCGGCGCCAGGCCGACAAGCTGCAGCCGCTGGTCGACCAGATCAAGGCCGAGGGCGGGCAGGCGCACGGCTTCGGCAGCGATGCGCGCAAGGAGGAGGAGATGGTCGCCCTGGTCGAGCAGATCGAGCGCGAGATCGCGCCGATCGAGGTGGCCGTCTTCAATATCGGTGCCAACGTGCGCTTCGGCATCACCGAGACCACCGCCCGCGTGTATCACAAGGTGTGGGAGATGGCCTGCTTCGGTGGCTTCCTGATGGGGCGCGAAGTCGCCAAGGCGATGCTGCCGCGCGGCCGCGGCACCATCATCTTCACCGGCGCCACCGCCAGCCTGCGCGGCCGCGACGGCTACGCCGCCTTCTCTGGCGCCAAGCATGCGCTGCGCGCGCTGGCGCAGAGCATGGCGCGCGAGCTGTGGCCCAAGGGCATCCACGTGGCGCATCCGGTGATCGACGGCGCCATCGACACCGAGTTCATCCGCACGACGTTCCCCGAGCGCTACGCGCTGAAGGAGCAGGACGGCATCCTGCAGCCCGAGAGCATCGCCGACGCCTACTGGCAGATCCACATGCAGCCGCGCAATGCCTGGACGCACGAGACCGAGCTGCGCCCCTGGCTGGAAAGCTGGTGAGAGAGAAGGAAGAAAAAGGAGCAGCGCCATGACAGTCCCCGTCCAGTTCCTGTTCGACTTCGGCAGCCCCAATGCCTACATGTGCCACCGCGTGATTCCCGCGATCGAGGCACGCACCGGCGTGACCTTCGAGTACGTCCCCGTCCTGCTCGGCGGGATCTTCAAGCTCAGCGGCAACCGCTCGCCGGCCGAGGCCTTCGCGGGCATTCCGAACAAGCGCGCCTACGACCAGCTGGAGATCAAGCGCTTCGTCGCGAAGCACCAGCTCGATCGCTACCGGCACAACCCCTTCTGGCCGGTCAACACCCTGCAGATCATGCGCGGCGCGGTGGCAGCGCAGAAGCAGGGCTGCTTCGAGCGCTATGTCGAGGCGGTCTACGTGGCGATGTGGGAGGAGGCCCGCAACATGGAGGACCCGGAGGTCATCGTGCAAACGCTGAACGAAGCGGGCCTCGACGGCCAGCGCCTCTACGCCGGCACGCAGGACCCGGAGGTAAAGAGCCTCCTCATGGCCAACACGCAGGCCGCCTTCGAGCGCGGCGCCTTTGGCTCGCCGACCTTCTTCGTCGGCAGCGAGATTTTCTTCGGCAAGGACCGGCTGCGCGAGGTCGAGGAAGAGATCGTGCGGGCCAACGCAGCCTGATCAAGGAGACAAGCTTGAAGACAAGACAATTTCTCGGCACTGCCGCCATCGCGGCACTGTGGGGGCTCGGCGTGCCGGGCCCCGCGGCCTGGGCACAGGACGCGGCAGGCTTCCCCACGCGGCCCATCAAGATCATGCTCGGCTTCCCGCCGGGCGGTTCCACCGATTCGCCGATGCGCGTGCTGGCGGAGGACGCCTCGAAGATCCTCAAGCAGCCCGTCGTGATCGAGAACAAGCCCGGCGCGGCCGGCCTGATGCCGGCCCAGCTGCTGCAGGGCGCGCAGCCCGATGGCTACACGGTCGGCGTGATCCCGGCCAACCTGTTCCGCCTGCCCTACACCGGCACCATGAACTGGAACCCGGCCACCGACCTGCGCTACGTGATCGGCCTGACCTCCTTCGTCTACGGCATCGTGGTGCCGGCGGCTTCGCCGATCAAGAGCATGGACGACTACGTGGCCTACGCCAAGGCGCATCCCGGCGAGCTGACCTATGCCACGCCCGGCGCCTACCTCGCGCAGCACCTGGCGATGGAGCAGATCGCGCGCATCAAGAACATCCAGCTGAGCCACGTGCCCTACAAGGGCACGGCCGAGTCGCTGCAGGCGGTGGTGGGCGCGCACGTGATGTCGGCGGCCGAGACCTCGGGCTGGGGGCCCTATGTGGAAAGCGGCAAGCTGCGCCTCCTGGTCACCTTCGGCGAGAAGCGCATGAGCCGCTTCCCGGACGTGCCGACCTTGAAAGAAGTCGGCATCGACATCCCGCCGCCTTCCGCCGCCTGGGGGCTGGCGGTGCCGAAGAACACGCCGCAGGCGGTGGTGGCCAAGCTGCACGACGCCTTCAAGCAGGCGATGGAGCAGCCGGGCTTTCGCAACGCGCTGGCGCAGTACTACATGGAGCCGGTCTACATGAGCCCGGCGCGCTACCAGCAGTTCGCGGCCGAGTCGACGCAGCGCGAGAAGCAGATGCTCGACGCCATCGGTTTCGTGCGGGAGAAGTAGGGCAGCGCCTAGCGCCGCGCGCCCAGGCCCTGCTCGATCTCGCGCACCATCGCGATCAGTTTGGGCCGCACTTCGCCCAGCAGCGTGTCGCGCGACATCGACTGCGCCGGCCCCGCCGCATTGATCACCATCAGCGGCAGCCCGCCGCCCGGCTGGAAGGGCACGGCGATGCCGTTGATCTCCTTCTGCCACTCGCCGAAGGAGCCGACGCAGCCGCTTTCGGCCAGGTCGGCGCAGGCCTGGCGCAGGCCCTTCTCGATGCGCGGCCAGGCGATCGGGTCGAGTGCCTGGATGCGTTCCTCCAGCGCCAGCCGCACGTTCTCCGGCGCGGCCGCCAGGTAGGCGCGGCCCATCGCGGTGGTGGCCAGCGGGATGCGTGCGCCGATGTCCAGCCTGAGCGTCACGATCGAATGGCCGCGGCAGTTCTCGATGTAGAGCATGGACATCTCGTCGCGCAGGCCGAGCGAGACCTGGGTGCCGGTGTCGATCGCCAGCTGCTGCATCAGCGGCCGGCTCATCTCCTTCACGTCGAGCCGCGCCAGCGTGGTGCCGCCGAGCATCAGCGTGGCCATGCCGAGCCGGTAGCGGCCCGACTCCTCGACGTGATGCAGGTAGCCCAGCCGGGTCAGCGTGTAGGTCAGGCGCGTGACGGTGGACTTGGGCAACCTGCAGCGCTCCGCGAGCTCCTGGTTGCCGAGCCGCTCCTCGCCGGACTTGAAGCAGCGCAGCACGTCGAGGCCGCGCGCCAGGGCGGTGACGAAATGGCGGTCTTCGCGGCCCTCGTCCAGCACATCCGGATCGAAGGAGGCGGGAAAATTCTTCATGACGGTCTCCTGTGTTCTGCACAGCGGTATCGATCTGGGTGCCGCGACGCATTCGGGCCTATGAAGCCCGGTCGCCGAATCCCACAATTGCAGAATTATGAACCGCACTGCAAAACAAATGCAGTGCTCTTTGCAGGAGACGGACCATGGAGCAAACCATCGCCACCGGCGCCCACAACTTCGCTTCGATCGAGCGCGTCGTCTTCGGCCAGCCGGCGGCCGGCGTGATCGCGGCCGAGGCCGCGCGGCTGGGCAGCCGGCGGGTCTTCATCGTGGCGAGCCGCACGCTGCGCACGCAGACCGGCGTCATCCGCGCGATCGAGGAGGCGCTCGGCGAGCGGCACGCGGCCACCTTCGACGGCATCCCGCAGCACACCACCCGCAGCGGCGTCGCGCGTGCCACGGCCGCGGCGCTGGCGGCGGACGCCGACCTGGTGGTGGCGGTGGGTGGCGGCTCCGTCATCGACGCCTCCAAGATGGTGCTGCTGTGCATGCGCCACGGCATGACCGACGAGCACCTGGAGGCGCTCGACCGCTTCGAAGTCAAGCTGGGGGACGATGGCAAGCCCGTGCGGCCCGTCTTCGACGGCCCCGCGCTGCGCATGATCGCGGTGCCCAGCACGCTCAACGGCGGCGAGTTCAACGGCGGCTGCCTGGTGACCGACGAGCGCCGCAAGCTCAAGCAGACCTTCTTCCACCCGCTCATGATGCCGCGCACCGTCGTGCTCGATCCGGCCCTGACGCTGCACACGCCCGAGTCGCTGTGGCTGGGCTCGGCCACACGCGCGCTCGACCATGCCATCGAGGCGCTGCTGTCCACCACGCCCACGCCGATGGCCGATGCAGTGGTGCTCGACGGCATCGCGCGCATGGCGCGTGCGCTGCCGGCGTGGCGCGCCGAGCCGGCCAGCCTGGCGGCGCGCGCCGAGTGCCAGGTGGCGAGCTGGCTCTGTTCCTACGGGCTGTCCAGCCGCGGCCCGCAGGGCGGCGTGATGATGGGCCCGAGCCACGCAATCGGCCATGTGCTGGGCGGCAGCTGCGGCGTGCCGCACTACTACTGCACGCCGGTGATGATGCCGGCGATCCTGCGCTGGTCGGAGCCCGCGACCGCGGCGCGCCAGCGTCAGCTGGCCCAGGCGCTGGGCCGCCCCGGGCTGCCGGCGGCCGAGGCCTTCGCCGAACTCGTGAAGACGCTGGGCCTGCCCGCAACGCTGCGCGACGTCGGCGTCAGTGAAAGCCAATTCGAGATGATCGCGCGCACCAGCATGCGCGAGCTCTTCATCCACGGCAACGCGCGCAAGATCTCCGGGCCGGGCGAGGTGCTGGAGATCCTGCGGCTGGCGGCCTGAGCGTCTTTAGCGCTTCGCCTCGAACACCAGGCAGGTGGTGGTGGCATGCGCGTACAGCGTGCCGTCGGGCCCGTAGAGGCGCGCCTCGGCGGTGGCGAGCTGGCGGCCGCAATGGATCACCTTGCCTTCGGCGCGCACCCGCGGCACCTTGGGCGTGACGCCCTTCACGTAGTTCACGCTCAGCTCGGCCGTGGTGTAGGCGCGGCCCGGCGGCATCATCGTGTGCACCGAGCAGCCCAGCGACGAGTCGAGCAGGGTGGCGACCCAGCCGCCGTGGATGGTGCCCAGCGGGTTCAGGTGCTGCGGCAGCGGCGTCCCCTGGAACACCGCGACGCCGGGGCTCACCGAGAGGATCGTGAAGTCCAGGGTCTTGGCGATCGCGGCGTAGGGAATGTCGCCGCGCAGCATGGCCTGCATCATCTCCAGTCCGGTCTTGCCTTCGACCTGCTCGGGGCTCGCCAGCCCGGGGCCGGGGCCTGCCTCCAGACGGGCGAGGACCTCGCGCTCTTCGGCAAGCCAGGCTTCAAGGGTCGTGTTCTGCATCAAGGTTTTCTCCGACATAAAGGTTGCATATGCAACGGTTGTAGCTACAATCTTCAGCCATGGATGCTATCGCAAAGCCGCAGGGCTGTACCAGTTTCAGGCTGCGCCGCCTGACCCGCATGGTGTCACGGCACTACGACGCGCACGTCGCCGCAGCCGGCCTCAAGACCACGCAGTACTCGCTGCTCTCGCACGTGTTGAGCCTGGGCCCGCTGCGGCCGGTCGACCTGGCGCAGGCGATGAACGTCGAGGCCTCCACGCTGACGCGCAACCTCAAGCCCATGCTGGCCGCCGGCTGGCTGACCCAGACCGAGGGGCCCGATGCGCGCAGTCGCCTGATCGCCATCACCGAGGCCGGTCGCGCCAAGCGCGCCGAGGCCCAGCGCCTGTGGCGCGCCGCGCAAGTGGGCTTGAACGAGATGCTCGGCGTCGAGCGCGTCGCGGCCCTGCACCTGCTGATCGACGAGAGCATTGCGCTGCTGCAGCGCGCCGGCTTGAAAGACGAGGAAGGCAACGATGAGTGACTCCAATCCCACGCCCGCCGCGAGCGCGGGCAGCCCGGCCGTGCGTCGTTACGCGCTGTGGCTGGTGCTGCTGGCCACGGCCGGCACCTTCGCGCTCACCATGGGCGTGCGCCAGACCATGGGCCTGTTCCTGTCGGCGGTGAACACCTCGACCGGCCTGGGGGTCGCCAGCATCAGCCTGGCCTTCGCCTTCGGCCAGCTCTGGTGGGGGCTCACCCAGCCCTTCGCCGGCGCGGTGGCCGACCGCATCGGCACCGGCCGCGTGGTCTTCATCGGCGTGCTGCTGGTGGCGCTGGGCACCATCATCACGCCGTTCATGACCACCACCGCCGGCTTGATCTTCGCGATCGGCGTGCTGGCCGCGGGCGGTGCCGGCATGGCCGGGCCCTCGGTGCTGATGGGGGCCACCGCGCGCCTGGTATCGCCTGCGCAGCGCGGGCTGGCCACCGGCATCGTGAACGCGGGCGGCTCCTTCGGGCAGTTCGCGATGGCGCCGATCGCCATCGGCCTCACCACGGCCTACGGGTGGGCCAACGCGATGCAAATCCTGGGCTTCCTGATCCTGCTGGCGCTGCCGGCGGTCTTCGTGCTCAAGGGCAATTCCAACGCGCTCGCCGCAGCCTCGGGCGCCAAGCACCTGAGCGCGCGCGAAGCCCTCGGGCAGGCGCTGGCGCTGCCGAGCTTCCGCCTGCTGAGCCTGGGCTTCTTCGTCTGCGGCTTCCACGTCGCATTCCTCGCGACCCACCTGCCGGGCGTGGTGGCGGCCTGCGGCCTGCCGCCGGAAGTGGGCGGCTGGTCCCTCGCGATGATCGGCCTCTTCAACATCGTCGGCAGCCTTGCGATGGGCTGGGCGGTGGGGCGCTGGCGCATGAAGTCGCTGCTGGCGTTGCTCTATGCATCGCGCGGCGTGGCCGTGCTCGTCTTCCTGCTGGCGCCGAAGACGACGCTGGTCATGCTGCTCTTCGCGGCCGTCATGGGCGTGACCTTTCTTTCGACCGTGCCCCCGACCGTGGGCCTGGTGGCCAAGATGTTCGGCCCCGCCAACATGGCGATGCTGTTCGGCATCGTGATGCTGGCGCACCAGGTCGGCGGCTTCCTCGGCGCCTACCTGGGCGGCACCATTTTCGAGGCCACGGGCAGCTACGACTGGGTCTGGTACATCGACATCGTGCTGGCGGCCGGCGCTGCACTGGTCAATCTGCCGATCCGCGAGGCGCACCTGCCATCGCGTGTCGCCAAGGCGGCGGCCTGAGCGCCGGACGGCCATGACGACCGTCGATGCGCGCACGCGCCTGCTGCTGGAGGCGCCGATCGCGCCCACCCTGCTGCGCCTGGCCATGCCCAACGTGCTGGTGATGATCGCGCAGGCCGCGGTCGGCCTCATCGAGACCTACTTTGTCGGCAAGCTGGGCACCGATGCGCTGGCCGGCATGGCGCTGGTGTTCCCGATCGTCATGCTGATGCAGATGACCTCGGCCGGCGCCGTGGGCGGCGGCATCGCTTCTTCCATTGCGCGCGCCCTTGGCGGGAAGCGACGCGAGGATGCCAACGCGCTGGTGCTGCACGCGATGCTGGTGGCGCTGGGCTTCGGCCTGGTCTTCAGCGCTGTGCTGCTGGTCGGCGGTCGCGCGCTTTATGCGCGCATGGGCGGGGAGGGGGCTTCGCTGGAAGCGGCCGTGACCTACTCGCACTGGGTGTTCGCCGGCGCGGTGCTGGTGTGGCTTTTCAATTCGCTGGCGGCCGTGATCCGCGGCACCGGCAATATGGCGGTGCCGGCCAGGGTGACCGTGGGGGGCGTGTTCTTTCTTGTGCCCGTGTCGCCGTTGCTGATCTTCGGCTGGGGTCCGATTCCCGCGCTCGGCATCGCGGGCGGCGCGATTGCGCTGCTGCTTTATTACCTCGTGGGGTCGCTGGCGCTGCTGGCCTATTTGCGTTCGAGCGGCAGCTACCTGAAGCTTTCTTTCGCGGGCGTGCGCCTGCGCTGGCCGCTGTTCCGCGACATCCTGCGCGTGGGCCTGATCTCCTCCATTGCCACCGTCTGCGTCAACCTCTCGATCGCAGTCGCCACCGCGCTGACGGGTCAGTTCGGCGCCGGCGCGATCGCAGGTTACGGCACCGGCTCGCGCCTCGAATATCTGCTGGTGCCGCTGGTCTTCGGCTTCGGCGCGCCCCTGCTGGCGATGGTCGGCACCTGCATCGGCGCCGGCCAGCGCGAGCGGGCGCTACGAGCCACCTGGGTCGGCGTGGCCATGGCCTTCGCGATGGCCGAGGCCGTGGGCCTCGCAGCGGCGCTGTTCCCGCGCCCCTGGCTGCTGCTCTTCGGCAACGACCCAGCGATGCTCGAGGCCGGCACGCAGTACCTGCGTGCCGTGGGGCCCTTTTATGGCTTCTTCGGCGTCGGCCTGGTGCTGTACTTCGCCTCGCAGGGCGCGGGGCGGCTGTTGTGGCCGGTGCTGGGCAACCTGGCGCGGCTGGCGGTCGCCGCGCTCGGCGGCTGGCTGGCGCTGCGCTGGAGCGGCGAGCTGGTGCATGTGTTCGTGGCCCAGGCCGTGGCGCTGGTGGTCTACGGAGTCGTCATCGCCGGCGCCATCGCGGGCGGTGCCTGGTTCGGGCCGGTGGGCTGGCCGCGCAGCACGACCGGGCTGCTGCGGCGGGTCGGGGCCTCCTGATTTCCACTGTCATCCCTCTCATTTTTTGGAGCTTCACCATGAAGATCAAGGACGCTGTCGTTTTCATCACCGGTGCCAATCGTGGTCTGGGTCTGGCCTATGCGAAGGCGGCCCTGGCGGCCGGCGCCAAGAAGGTCTATGCGGCCGCGCGCGACCCGAAGTCCATCACGCTCGAAGGTGTGGTGCCCGTTGCGCTCGACGTCACGCAGCCGGCGCAGATCGAGGCTGCCGCGCAGGCCTGCGGCGACGTCACGCTGCTCATCAACAACGCCGGCATCTCGCGCGGTTCGGGGCTGCTCTCGGAGGGCGCGCTGGAAGCGGCGCGGGCTGAGTTCGACACCAACTTCTTCGGCCTCTGGGCGATGAGCCGAGCCTTTGCACCGGCGCTCGCGAAGAACGGCGGCGGCGCCATCGTCAACGTGCTGTCGGCGCTGAGCTGGATCAGCTTCCCCTCCGTGGCCACCTACAGCGCCTCGAAGTCGGCCGCCTGGTCGCTGAGCAACGGCCTGCGCAACGAGCTCGCCGCGCAGGGCACGCAGGTCGTCAGCGTGCATGTGGGCTACATGGATACCGACATGGCGAGCCATGTGCCGGGCGACAAGACCTCGCCCGACGATGTGGCGCGCCAGACGCTGGCTGCGGTGGAAGCGGGGGAGCCGGAGGTGCTGGCTGACGCGACGGCGCGGCAAGTGAAGCAGGGCTTCGTCGCGATGCCGCCGGCCTACGCTGCGGCGGGCTGAAGGGCCGGTGCGCGCCATTGCCAGCAGCGATGCGATCCATGAATCACCCCTGAACCGTGTGCAGCATGCCGCGCCCGCCATTCGATCAACTGCGCTGATCGCTCAACGCCTTCATGGTCAAAGACTGCCAGAGTCGTACCGCGTCTTTCCAGAGCGCGTGCCCAGTCGGCTGTCCGCAGTGGCTCACCGAGCACCGTGCGACTCAGCCTTCTCCGGGCTGTGGACATGCAACACTGAAAGGGTCGCGAGCCATCGCTTCGGGCAAGTGCAAGAGCGCGAGGTTACGGGCAAAGCGCTCATCGGGTGAAACAGGTGCGGCCTCTTCGGTCGAGACTCCTGGATTCGAATACGAGGCGTCCGAGCAATTGTTCGTGGAGTTGGGTAGGTCCGCGTCCTGCGGGGGCTCGCCCCGAGGACTGGCGATGATGGTTTGAGTCGGCAGCAGGTAGCTGGAACGAGGAATCATGGGGGGCTGTTGAAGTTTGACGGTTGCCATCTTCAGCACCTCGAAGTAGGCCGTCTGGTCGCCGTGCTGCGAGGTGCTGGCCGCCTCGCGCGCTCGGTCACGCGATGCATCGCGCCGTGGATGAATGAGGGCAGTGCGCTCGACGGGGTGGCGCTCGGCCAGCACCTCGCCGTGCACGTCGATCAGTACGATGTCCTCGGGGCTGATCTCGCTCCAGTGCAGGCCGCGCCGGTTGATCAGGTGGCGATCCTGCGCGCCGGGCGGGAGAAACGCGCGCAGTTTGCCGTTGCGGCATCGATCAACCGAGCGGGGTCTGCAACACGTGCTCGGTCAAGCCCAGCCACAGCTTCTTCCCCTCATCCCTGTCGCTCTGGACGATGGCGCGCGTGATGCCGTCCTGCCGAATCGGGAGCGGCACGCTGGCCTTCACTGCTTCTTCGGTCAACTTCTTTTCGATCAGCGCCCTGTGTTTGGTGAGCTTCTCTTCGATCACGGCCACGTCGTTTGGAAATCTTCGGCGCAGAACCTCTTGCCAGGGTTTCCAGGTGGCAAGGAAGCTCGTGAAGTGCACCGCCTCTTCGTCCAATACCACTTTTTGGGCGATCTCAAGGTCTTGGGGAGCGACGCCTGAGAGACCGAGGAATTGCGCATCCGGCTTGTGGCCTCCCAGCTGGAGCGATTCGTGCAGTCCAACGATGTAGGCGAGATGAGTCTCGACCTCCTCAGTGTGTTCGGGCAGATGGGTGTGGTCGCGCAGATTTGCGGCGCGTATTTCAGCGTTGATGGCCTTCACCTTTTCCTCCGCCAAGCGGTGAATGTACGTGCGGCGAAACACCTGGCGTGCAATGTTGACCACCGCCGGCAGGTTGTTGTCAAGAGTGCCGTTCCAGACTCCCTGGGCAAGCAATTCCTCTTCCGCGGTGTGTAGTGCAAGCAAGGCACGATCACCGCAGCTGGCGTTGCCGCCCTGGATCACGCCGAAGATCCGTTGGGCCAGAGTGGGTTCGGCAACCATCTCCGCGACCAGATGCCGAACAATCGGCTTGAGACTCGGATTGGCCAATACGACGAGATTCGCCAGCAGCGAAAGATTGTGGGTGTCTTGTTCGAACTCCTTCCATTCCTTGGACATGCGCAACGCGGGGTTCAGCTCCGGCAGCGCGTTGAACAAGGTATCGGCTGGATTGGTGGCCGTCGCAGGCACTCCTGTCTCGGGTCCCACGGTTTGAACTTCGAAAATGGAGCGGTCGGACAGGGTCGAGCCGGATAGGGTCGAGCAGAATTGGGTCGAGCCGGACTCGTAGCTAACCGGGGCACGAAGTTCCAGGTGTCCGGGGGGACCATGGGTTGCCGCGGCATGCTCTTGGTAGCGCGAGGCTTCGGACGTGAATCGTTGCTCCTCAGCACTGGCGCTGCGTCTCGGGGATGCGTCGGTCTTGGCGGCCGATTGGTTTGTGACGACGAGCGAGGGCCAGGGGCTGTAGTTATGAAAGAGATTGGGTTTCATGGGGGCTGTTGAACTTGATAGAGGACTTGAAGACAAGGCCGGGCGAGTTCCCGACCAAGCCTGTCGATCAACGACCTAAGTTCAGTAACACCGCAGCAATCGCGGTTCCCGGGTGATCAAGACCTCGGCGACGAGTTATGCCGGGCGCCACGAGCTCACCGGATGACGCGACGGCCCATCTAGCCCGCAGGCTCGGGTCATCGACCCGCCGGCCTACGCAGCCGCGCGCTGAAGAAGAGGGCGCTCGGCGCGCGGCACCGGCAGCAACCGACGCAGCGCCTCGAAGAACAAATCGGACTGCTCCCGCTCACCCTGAATCTGCGCCGCCACCTGCGCGGCCAGCTTCGCATCGACCGGCGCCAACGGCCGGCCGGTGGATTGCGCGATCACCTGGTGCAGGCAGGCGCGCTCCAGGTAGTAAAGGTCGTCGTAGGCATGCGCGATGCTCGCCCCGGCCACGATCACGCCGTGATTCGCCAAAAAGGCGATGTCCTTGCCTGCCATGGCGTGCGCGATGCGCTCGCCCTCCCGGTCGTCCAGCGCCAGGCCGTTGTAGGTCGCGTCGACGGCGATGCGGTCCACGAAGCGCATCGCGTTCTGGCTCAGCGTCGGGTCGAGCGCGCGGTCGGTGGTGAGCGTGAGCGCGGTCGCGTAGGGCATGTGGCAGTGGAGCACTACCGCGCGGCCGGTCACGCGGTGTACCGCGCCGTGGATGAAGAGCGCGGTGGGCTCGACCCGGTGGCGCCCGGCCAGCACCTCGCCGTGTACGTCGATCAGCACGATGTCCTCGGGGCCGATCTCGCTCCAGTGCAGGCCGCGCGGGTTGATCAGGTAGCGGTCCTGCGCGCCGGGCAGGGCGACGCTGAAATGGTTGCACACGCCTTCGGAGAGGCCGTGGTGCGCGGCGGCGCGCAGCGCCAAGGCGAGGTCTTCGCGCAAGGCGCGGATGGCGGGGCTGGCGTACTCGGCTTCAGGGCTCATCTCGATCTCCGTTCCAGGCATTGCGGAACTCATATCCGCAGGCTCCCATTGAAGGCCGCCACGAACTCCATCGCCGCCTCGCGCACCGCGGCCGCGCTCTTGCCGGGCTTGTAGAGCGCCGAGCCGATGCCGAAGCCGGCCGCGCCGGCCTCGCGCCAGGCCTGCATGCCGGCCGGTGTGATGCCGCCCACGGGCAGCAGCGGCGTGCCCGGCGGCAGCACCGCGAGCAGGGCCTTGACGACCGCCGGCGAGGCCAACTCGGCCGGGAAGAGCTTGAGCCCGGCGGCGCCCGCCGCGAGCGCGCCGAAGGCCTCGGTCGGCGTCATCACGCCCGGCAGGCTCACCAGGCCGAGGCGCGCCGCTTCCGCCAGCACCTCGGGGTTGAAGTTGGGCGCGACGATCAGTTGCCCGCCGGCGGCGTGCACTTCGCGCACCTGCTGCGCGCCGAGCACGGTGCCGGCGCCCACCAGCGCGCCGGGGAAGCGCTCGCGCAGCAGCGCAATGCTCTTCAGCGGCTCGGGCGAGTTGAGCGGCACCTCGAGCAGCCGGAAGCCGGCGCCGACGATGGCATCGCCGATCTCCGGCGCCTCGGCCGGATTCAGGCCGCGCAGGATGGCCACCAGCGGCAGCTGCTGCAGGGCGGTGGAAAACTGCTCGTGAGGAGGCGTCATTGGGGTACCTTCGCTTCGGCTGCGGTGCTATTCGCCTTCGGAACGGCCGTGCGGCTCATGACCTTGCCTTGTTCGAGAGATGAATGGCCGCCAGCGCATGCAGCCCGGCCCAGGTGGCCTCGGCGCCTAGCGTGCGCGCGGTGTTGCCGGAGATCTCCAGCGCCAGCAGGTAGCGCTGGGTCAGCGCCGGGCTGCCGATCAGCACCAGGTCGCCGGCGTGGATGGACTGGGTGCGCAGCTCTTCGCCGATCAGCAACCCGGACAGATAGCTCGCCAGCTCGCCGGCCGGCATGCGGTCGAACAGCGCCAGCGTGCGTGCGCCGAAGGCGTTGTGCAGCAGGCCCTGGCCGTTGTCGGCCTGCGTCACGCCTTCGAGAAAGGCGACTTCGTCCAGCGGCGCCTGCGCATCGAGCGTGCGCGCCAGGATCGAATGCTGGCTCAGCAGCGCGTAGAACTCGCCCGTCATGAAGGTGCGGAAACCGGTCACGCGGCCGCGCTTGACCGTGACCCACTTGCTGTGCGTGCCAGGCAGCACGAACAGGCCGTCGGACAGGCCGGCCAGCGCCATGGCGCCGAAGATCTGCACCTCCTCGCCGCGCATCACGTCGGGCACGCCATCGTGCATGTCGCTCATGCCGGGCACGACCGCGATGCGGCCCGGCTCGATCTCGACGATGGCATTGCCCACCTCGACCCGGCCCGAGGGGCAGGGGCAGTAGGGCGCCTCGACCCAGCCCTGCTTGCTGCCGGCCATGCCCGAGATCAGGCAGAAGCTGCCGGTGGGGCGCATCCAGTCGCCGAACAGTTCCTCGAAGAGCGCAGAAAAGCCGCCCGGCGGCACCGTGAGGATGCCGCGCGGGTGGCTGCGTTCCTCGAGCACATGCCCCTTGCCGTCGAGCAATGCGCCGCGCAAGGAGCTGGTGCCCCAGTCGATGGCGATCAGATGCATACCGGACCGTTGATAAGCGAGAGTTGAGCCTAGTCCTAGTGATTGTCCCTGGGAACGAAGGAACCGCGCTTGCCGCGCAGGAATCCGAAGTCGGCCCCCTGGTCGGCCTGCAGCACATTGTCCACGTAGAGCTTCCAGTAGCCCGAGTCCAGCGCCGGCTTCGGCGGCGTCCATTGCGCGCGGCGGCGCGCCAGCTCCTCGTCGCTCACGTGCAGGTGCAGCAGGCGCTTCGGCACGTCGAGCTCGACGATGTCGCCGTCCTGCACCAGCGCCAGCGGGCCGCCGGCCGCCGCCTCGGGCGCGGTGTGCAGCACCACCGTGCCGTAGGCGGTGCCGCTCATGCGGGCATCGCTGATGCGCACCATGTCGGTGATGCCCTTGCGCAACACCTTGGGCGGCAGCGGCATGTTGCCCGCCTCGGACATGCCGGGGTAGCCCTTGGGGCCGCAGTTCTTGAGCACCATGATGCAGTGCTCGTCGATGTCCAGTGCCTCGTCGTCGATGCGCTTGTGCAGATCGTCCGCGTTCTCGAAGACCACCGCGCGGCCCTTGTGCACCAGCAGCTCCGGCGTTGCAGCGCTGGGCTTGATGATGGCGCCGTTGGGCGCCAGATTGCCGCGCAGCACGCAGATGCCGGCCTTGTCCTTGAAGGGGCTTGCCAGCGGCTGGATCACCTGCGGGTTGTAGTTCTCGGCATCCTTGACGTTGTCCCAGACGCTCTGGCCGGTGGAGGTGACGATGTCCCTGTGCAGGTGTTGCGCGATCTCCTTCATCACCACCGGCAGCCCGCCCGCGTAGCAGAAGTCTTCCATCAGGTACTGCCCCGAGGGCTGGAGGTTGACCAGGCAGGGCAGGTCGGAGGCCAGCCGGTCGAAGTCGTCGAGCGTGAGCTCCACGCCGATGCGCCCGGCGATCGCGAGCAGGTGGATCACCAGGTTGGTCGAACCGCCGATCGCCGCGTTGACCTTGATCGCGTTCTCGATCGCCTGGCGGGTGAGGATCTTCGACATCAGCAGGTCCTCGTGCACCATGTCGACGATGCGCCGCCCGGCCATGCGCGCCAGCACGTTGCGCCGGCCGTCCACCGCGGGGTAGGCCGCATTGCCCGGGAGGCCGATGCCCAGCGACTCGACCATGCTGGCCATGGTGCTGGCCGTGCCCATGGTCATGCAGTGGCCGTGGCTGCGGTGCATGCAGCTCTCGGCCTCGAAGAACTCCTGCAGCTTCAGCGTGCCGGCGCGCACCTGCTCGCTCATCTGCCAGACGCCGGTGCCCGAGCCGAGCTCTTGGCCGCGCCACTTGCCCGAGAGCATCGGGCCGCCGGAGACGCCGATGGTGGGCAGGTCCACGCTGGCGGCGCCCATCATCAGTGCGGGGGTGGTCTTGTCGCAGCCCATCAGCAGCACCACGCCGTCGATCGGGTTGGCGCGGATGCTTTCCTCCACGTCCATGCTCGCGAGGTTGCGGTAGAGCATGGCGGTGGGGCGCAGCAGCGTTTCGCCCAGCGACATCACCGGAAACTCGAGCGGAAAGCCGCCGGCTTCGTAGACGCCGATCTTCACCTGCTCGGCCAGCGTGCGGAAGTGCGAGTTGCAGGGCGTGAGCTCGCTGAAGGTGTTGCAGATGCCGATGACCGGACGCCCGTCGAACTGGTCGTGCGGCACGCCCTTGCCCTTGACCCAGCTGCGGTAGATGAAACCGTCGCGGTCGTTGCGGCCGAACCATTGCTGGCTGCGCAGTTCGTGGGTGGGCTTGCGGCGTGGACTGCTCATCGTGTTGTCTCCGGCGGGGTGCCAACGAGGCCTCGGCGAATCAGGGTTTGTCCTGCCGGGTCGTTATTTCAATCATCATATGATAAGCCGCAAGAGGCAAACACAGGCAGGGTTTTCGAGCGGACTTGCCGCCGAAAGCCCAACCCCAGCAGGAGACAAGGCAGTGCCCCATTCGTTGAACGACGCACGTCCCGAGGTGCTGGTGGTTGCACCGCTGATGCCCTTCCTGATGGAGGCGCTGCAGCGCGAGTACGTCGTGCACGACCGCATCCACATGAACGACCCCGACGCCTTCGCCGCCGCCGCCCCGCGCATCCGTGCCGTGGTCGCGAACGGCGAGGCCAAGGTGCCGCGCACGCTGATGGAGCGCTTGCCGGCGCTCGAGATGATCTCGGTGTTCGGCGTCGGCTACGACGGCGTCGACGTGCCTGCGGCGCACGAGCGCGGCGTGCCCGTCACCAATACCCCGGAGGTGCTGAACGACGACGTGGCCGATCTCGCCATCGGCCTGCTGCTGTCGATCGCCCGCCGCATCCCGCAGGCCGACCGCTTCGTGCGCGACGGGCAGTGGCCGCAGGGCCCGTTCCCGCTGAGCCGCAAGGTTTCGGGCGCCCGGCTGGGCGTGGTCGGCATGGGCCGCATCGGCCAGGCCATCGCGCACCGGGCGCGCGCGTTTGGCATGCAGATCGCCTACACCGCGCGCTCGCCGCGTGCCGGCGTCGAGTACGCCTATCACCCCGACGCCGTGGCGCTGGCCGCCGCGGTCGATTTCCTGGTTGTCATCACGCCCGGCGGCGCGGCCACGCGCGGGCTGATCGATGCGCGCGTGCTGGAGGCGCTCGGGCCGCAGGGCTACCTGGTCAACGTCGCGCGCGGCAGCGTCGTCGACGAGGCGGCGCTGATCGCGGCATTGTCGAAGGGCGTCATCGCCGGCGCTGCGCTCGATGTCTTCGCGAACGAGCCGACAGTCCCGGCCGAGCTGCGTGCCATGCCCAACGTGGTGCTCACGCCGCACATGGCCAGCGGCACGAAGCAGACGCGCGAGGCGATGGCGCAACTGACCTTCGACAACCTGCGCGCGCATTTCGCGGGCACGCCCCTGTTGACGCCCGTCGGCGCCTGAGAAGGTATGAGCAAGAACATCCACGGCCGCACCCTCGACCTGCTCGGCGAGGCCATCGTGTCGCGCCGCTATGCCATCGGCGCGCCGATGCCCGCGGAGCCCCTGCTGTGCGAGGAGTTCGGCGTCAGCCGCACCGTGGTGCGCGAAGCGGTGAAATCGCTGGTGGCCAAGGGGCTGATCGTCACCGGCCCCAAGGTCGGCACCCGCGTGCTGCCGGAAGAACGCTGGAACTGGTTCGACCCCGACGTGATCACCTGGCAGGCGCGGGCCGGCCTCACGCCCGAATTCCTGCGCGACCTGCTGGACCTGCGGCGGGTGGTCGAGCCGGCGGCGGTGCGGCTCGCAGCCGAGCGCGCCAGCGCGGCCGACATCGCGAGGATCGAAGAGGCCTACGCGGGCATGAAGCACGCGATCGAGCAGGACGGCGATTACGTCGCCAACGACCTGCGCTTCCATCACGGCCTGCTGGCGGCCGCGCAGAACCGCATGCTGGCGCAGATGAGCAAGGCGCTGGACGCGCTGCTGCGCACCAGCTTCGAGCTCTCCACCGCCAAGAAGGACGGGCCGGCCCTGTCGCTGCCGCTGCATCGCGCGGTGCTCGATGCCGTCATTGCCCACAACCCGGCGCGCGCCGAGCGCGCCATCGTCAAGCTGATCGACGGCGCGCGCGAGGACATCGAAGAGGTGCTCTCCCTGCGCCGCAGCCCGCCGCGCCACGGCCGCGCGCCGCCGCGGGTCAAGGCGGCCGCCTGAGGCCTTCCATTTTTTTAGCCCCCGCTCGTGGATCGAGCATCCCACCGAAGAGGAGACAAAGCATGAAGTTCAAGACACTCGTGATACCCGCGCTGACAGCGCTGGGCCTGGCCATCGCCGGCCAGGCGGCCGCCCAGGAGAAGCTCACCGTCTGGTGGGGCAAGGGCTTCTACAAGGCGGAAGACGACGCACTGCTTTCCGCCATCAAGAAGTTCGAAGCCAAGAACCCGAAGATCAAGGTCGAGCTGTCGCTCTATGCGCCGCAGGAAATGGTTCCGAAGTCGGTGGCTGCGCTCGACGCCGGCAATCCGCCCGACGTGGCCTATGGCGACGTCTACGACTTCCAGGTCACGGCCAAGTGGGCCTACGACGGCAAGCTCGAAGACGTGACCAGCATCCTCGATCCGATGCGCGCCAAGTTCGAGCCCGCGGCGCTGGCCACCACCTTCCTCTACAACGACACCACCAAGAGCCGGGCCTACTACGCCTATCCGATCAAGCAGCAGACCATGCACATCCAGTACTGGAAGGACATGCTGGCCGAGGCAGGCTTCAAGGAAAGCGACATCCCGACCGACTGGAAAGGCTACTGGAGCTTCTGGTGCGACAAGGTGCAACCAGCCTACCGTCAAAAGTCGGGTACCCGCAGCTTCGGGATCGGCCAGCCGCTGGGCGTGGACTCGAGCGACTCCTTCTTCTCGTTCCTGACGTTCATGGACGCCTACAACGTCAAGCTGGTCAACGACGCGGGCAAATTGCTGGTCGATGATCCGGCGGTGCGCCAGGGCCTGATCAACGCGCTGACCGATTACACGCAGGTGTATTCGAAGGGCTGCGCGCCGCCGTCTGCTACCAACTGGAAGGATCCGGACAACAACGTCGCCTTTGCCAACAAGACGACGATCCTGACGCACAACGCGACGATCTCGATTGCAGCCACGCAGCTCGACGCTTCGAACAATCAATCGCTCACGCAAGCGCAGCGCGACGCCGCCAAGGTGAACTACACCGAGAAGATTGCGACAGCAGGCTTCCCGAACAAGCCGGATGGCTCCAAGATGGTCTACCGCGCGGCCGTGAAGACCGGCGTGATCTTCAAGGACGCCAAGAACAAGGAGGCCGCGAAGAAGTTCGTCGCCTTCCTGCTCGACGACGCCAATCTCACGCCGTATGTCGAAGGTTCGCTCGGGCGCTGGTTCCCGGTGACCAAGGCGGCGCAGCAAAGCGCATTCTGGAAGCAGGACCCGCACCGCACGGCCGTCTACAACCAGTTCATGGCCGGCACCTCGCCATTCGAGTTCACCAAGAACTACAAGTTCACGGTGCTCAACAACGAGAACGTGTGGGCCAAGGCGGCGAACCGGATCCTCAACGAGAAGGTGCCGGTGGACAAGGCCGTGGACGAGATGATCGCGCGCATCAAGTCGGTTGCGGGCTGAGCGTTCGCGTGGTCCGGCCGCGGCCCGGTGCCGCGGCCGGCCGTTCCATCCATCCTCATTTCCGCTTGAACGACATCGGGGTGAACTGAACCATGACTCAAGCTGTCACCGCATTGCCGAACGTTGCGGCGCCGGCGTCCCGCAGCCTGTCCCGCTGGGAATTCTGGGGGCGCCTGTTCGTCGTGCCCTATCTGCTCGTGTTCATCGTGTTCGTGCTGTACCCGGTGGGCTACGGCCTGTGGCTGGCCCGGCACCCGGCCAGCTACACCAAGCTGTTCGATGACCCGATCTTTTTCCGCAGTGCCGTCAACACCATCGTGTTCCTGGTGGTGGCGATCAACCTCAAGATGATCGCCGCGCTGGTGCTGTCGGGCTTCTTCATCAAGACGCGCTGGTGGATCAAGGCGCTGTCGGTGGTGTTCATCCTGCCCTGGGCGGTGCCCTCGATCCCGACCATCCTGTCGGTGCGCTTCATGCTCAACCCGGAGTGGGGCGTCATCAACTCGGTGATCTTCCGCCTGACGGGACTGGACGGCCCCAACTGGCTCAACGATCCGACGCTCGCACTGTCCTTGTCGATGCTGATGCATATATGGAAGTCGCTGCCGTTCTGGACGCTGATCCTGGTGGCCGGGCGCCTGTCCATCCCGAGCGAGCAGTACGAAGCTGCCTCGGTCGACGGCGCGAGCAATTGGCAGAAATTCCGCTTCATCACCTGGCCGGCGATGCGCACGCTCTACATCACGTCGACCATCCTGTCGGCGATATGGACGCTGGGCGATTTCAACAGCGTCTACCTGCTCACGGGCGGCGGGCCGGCCGATCTGACGCACGTGCTGGCCACCTTGGGCATCCGCTACCTGCGGCTCGACCAGATGGATGTGGCCATGGCCTCCATCGTGGTGGCATTGCCTATGGTACTGCCGCTGGTCTATTTCATGATGAAGAGGCTGTCGAAATGAAGCGATGGACCCTGCGCTCCGTCACCGCCGAAGCCAAGCTGCTGCTGATCGGCATCCCTGTGTTTCTGTGGACCATCATCCCGGTCTACCACATGTTCATCTTCGCGATCTCGGAGCGCGAGTCGGCGACCTCGGGCCGGCTGTGGCCCAAGAACCCGACGCTGCAGAACTTCGAGACCGTGTTCCAGCAGAAGCATTTCTACCTCTCGCACTTCTGGCAGCAACTCGGCAACTCGCTGGTCATTGCGATCGCGGTGGGCCTGATCACCTTGATCGTGGCCACCACGGCCGCCTTCGCCATCAGCCGGCTGCGGGTGCGCGGCGGGCGCACCGTGCTCAACATGGCTTTGTTCACCTACTTCATCCCGGCCGCGTTCCTGGCGGTGCCGATGTACAAGACCATGGCCAACTACGGGCTGCTCAACAACCAGTGGTCGCTGATCCTGGCGATGGTCACCATTGCCTCGCCTTACTGCATCTGGGTGCTCAAGCAGGCGTCCGATAAGCTGCCCTACGAACTCGACGAGGCCGCGCGCATGGACGGCGCCACGCCGGTGCAACTGTTTCGCCTGGTGTACTTGCCGCTGATGGTGCCCTCGATGGTGGCGGTAGGCACCTATGCCTTGCTCCTGGCCTGGAACGAATACCTCTACGCCTTCCTGCTGCTGTCCAACGAAACCGACATCACGCTCGGGGTGGCGTTGGGCAACTTCCTGGCGGCCGACGATTCGCCCTGGGAGCTGCTGATGGCCACCGGCTTCGTCTATGCGCTGCCGCCGGCAGCGATCTACTACGCTTTCAAACGCTACATGGTCGGTGGCCTGACGGCCGGTGCGGTCAAGAGCTAAGGGGAACGAACGACATGGCATCCGTATCCTTCAACAACGTCAAGAAGTCCTATGGCAAGGTCGACATCCTGCATGGGCTGGGCTTCGACATCGCCGACGGCGAATTCGTCGTGCTGGTCGGCCCTTCGGGCTGCGGCAAGTCCACCTTGCTGCGCATGCTGGCCGGCCTGGAAGACATCACCGGCGGCGAGATCCTGATCGACGGCCGGGTGGTGAACGAGCTCGAGTCCAAGGACCGCGACATCGCGATGGTGTTCCAGAGCTACGCGCTCTATCCGCACATGACGGTGGGCGAGAACATGGGCTTCAGCCTGCGCCTGCGCAATGCCGACAAGTCGGTCACCGAGCAGCGCGTGGCCGATGCCGCGAAGATCCTCAACCTCGACACCTTGCTCGGCCGCTATCCGCGCGAGCTTTCGGGCGGGCAGCGCCAGCGGGTGGCCATGGGCCGCGCGATCGTGCGCGATCCCAAGGTGTTCCTGTTCGACGAGCCGCTGTCCAACCTCGACGCCAAGCTGCGCGTGGCGATGCGCGCCGAGATCAAGGCGCTGCACCAGCGGCTCAAGACCACCACGGTGTACGTCACGCACGACCAGATCGAGGCCATGACCATGGCCGACCGCATCGTGGTGATGCACGACGGCATCGTCGAGCAGATCGGCACGCCGCTGGAGCTCTACGACCGCCCCGACAACCTGTTCGTCGCGCAGTTCATCGGCTCGCCGGCGATGAACGTGGTCGAGGGCGTGCTGCGGCGCAATGGCGCGGGCGTCAGCGTCGAGGCCCACGGCGCGCACTGGCCCGCGCCAGGCGCGAGCCAGGCCGCGGAAGGCCAGGCGGTTCACTACGGCATCCGTCCCGGCGACATCGTGCTGGGCGATGCGGGCAGCGGCGTGCCGGCCCGCGTGATCGTGGTGGAGCCGACCGGCAACGAGACCGAACTGCTGGTCCAGGTGGGCGAGGCCAAGCTGAGCCTGGTGGTACACGGGCGCGTGCAGGCGGAACCGGACGACACGATCGGTCTGGTCATTCGTCCCGACAGCGCGCATCTGTTCGACCGGCAGAGCGGGCGGCGGTTGAATTAGACATCGTCGTTCGTTCTTTATTGGGGCAAGAAGCAAGGCTGCTGCTCGCGGGGCGGCCTTGCTATGACATGGCGGCAGTAGGCGATGGCCACGTTGACGGCTCAGGGCCCCACTGCGAAGCCGGGCCTTTTTCAAGCAAGGCACAAACCGCGGCACCAAGATCCATCTGCAAGTTCTCTTGTGCCGAGGCTGCACCCGCATCGACGGCATCTGCCTCAAGCACAAAGCGCTTGAATGCCTCCCAGTCCTTGGCGAACTGCGCAACGAGTAGCCTTGCAAGATCGTAGGACAGCATGTTTGCGTCGTCGGCCCTTTTGAATGACTCGCCGGACCAGAACTCTTGAATCTCCTGCGGGCCCCAGAAGCTCGAATGCTTCTTGTGCAATTCCTGCGCCGTCAAAGGCTGTCCTGGAACACCTGCGATCCGATGCTCGGTGTTGACCGCCAGTCCCTCGTTCAACCATAGCGGGAGGGGGAGGTGGGCGAGGCACCCGTGCGTCATTTCGTGCGCAATGATCGGCTCGATCGCATGGAGATCCGCTTTCACAGTGACGAAGTGGGCACAGCCGCCGTCCACATACATCCCACTGCTGAATGCGAACTCGCCCGCATCGGGGTAGTAGTAAGACACGTACCTGTAGTAGCTCTCGACATCGTCGAAAGCAATCAGGATGTCTTTCCCCCATGGCGGTATCTCAGCGAGGCCGTCCAGCGTGCCAGCCACTCGCTTGAGCGTTCGTTCCATGTAGTCGAGCGTGGCCTTTGCAACGCCGTCGTCCAGCGACGACAAAAGCATCGCGCTTTTTGTTTCGCGAAGGTGAAACTGCGGGCCCAGTGCGTCGCGAAAGTGAAGCAGCCAAGCTCTTTCGGCGGCCTCCCAAGCGGCGGCCTTGGACGAAGGCGACTCCAGGTCGGAGAGCCAGGATTCGGCATCAGCCCATTTCAGAAAAGGGAAACCTTCGTGATAGTCCAGATGTTGAACCATCTGGAAATCGGGCAGCCCCTTGGCAGGAACCACAGCCGGAGGGGCCATCGCGCGACCGTTCGTCTCGACGCCTTCGGGCTTTGGTGAACTCGATTTCCTTCCGAACAGTGCACGTGCGAGGTTCAGCATTGCGTCGTCTTGGCTTTTGGGAGCGTCTGTGGATCGCGTGCGACGCGCCCTCAGGGCGTCAAATTCGTGATCCGATCGGCCGCCGGCAGCACCAACGGGCTGTTGACCGCGATGTACGCCTCCAGCGCATCGATGTCCTGATCCCCGCCCAGCGGCTCCGTGCCCTGAGTGAACACGGTGAAGTTGTCGCCGCCGGTCGCCAGGAAGCTGTTCATCGCCACGCGGTAGCGGGTGGCATCGCTCATCGCGGTCCCGTTCAGCGCCATCGCCGTGATGCGCGCACCCGCCGGCTTCGACAGGTCGTAGCTGTAGCTGAATGACTTCGAGGGCAGCAGCACGCGCGGCTGGGTCACGGTGTTGGTGCCGCTGTTGAACTGCTGCTCGAGCACGGCCTTGATCTGCGCACCCGTCATCGTCTTCACCACCAGGCTGTTGCCGAAGGGCTGCACGGTGAAGATCTGGCCGTAGCTCACGTCGCCGTTGGCGGCCGGCGCCAGGTCGGCGCGCACGCCGCCCGGGTTCATGAAGGCGATCTGGGCGCCGCCCTTGGCCGGCGCGGCGGTGGCGGCCAGCTGGGCATCGGCGATCAGGTTGCCCAGCACGTTCTCGCGCGAGGCCACCTGGGTGCGCGTGGCGGTGGCCGTGAGCCGGCCCACCACGCGCTGCACCAGCGGCGCGGCGACGCCGGCGTAGCTGGAGATCAGCGCGGCGATCGTCTGGTTCTTGGCGAAGCTCGGGTACTGGTCGGTGGTCGCGACCGTGTTGGTGCCGCTGGTGAAGGCCTCGCCCTGCACGATCACATTGCTGGCCGACTTGGCCGTGACCTTGCGCGTGCGCGTATCGATCGCGAGGTCGATGTCGGTCAGCAGCGTGCCGTACTGGCCCGCGCTGGTCAGCAGGAAGGGCTTGGCGGCGTTGACCCTGCCGTAGTCGCAGATGTAGGCGCGATGGGTGTGGCCGGAGATCACCACGTCGACCTGCGCGTCGAGGCGCTCGAGGATCGGCACGATGTCGCCCGAGAGGCCCGTGCAGCGCTTGTCGTTGTAGCCCACGGAGGTCATGCCGCCTTCGTGGATCACGACGACGATGGCGTCGGCGCCTTGCGACTTGAGCTGCGGGATCAGCGCGTTGGCGGTGTCGGCCTCGTCCTTGAAGCTCAGGCCGGCGACGCCCGCGGGCGAGACGATGGTCGGCGTGCCCTTGAGCGTCATGCCGATGAAGCCCACCTTCACGGTCGCGCCGCCCTGCGTGAAGCTCTTGATGCCGGTGGCCGGGAACAGCGTGCTGCCGTCGTGCTTCACCGTGTTGGCCGCGAGGAAGCCGAAGTTGGCGCCCGGGAAGGACTTGTTCACGCGGCAGGGCGCGAGCGGCGTGTTCCGGGCGCAGCCGCCGTTCTTCATGCGCAGCAGCTCGGTCTGGCCCTTGTCGAACTCGTGGTTGCCGACGGCGTTGAAGTCGATCTTCATCTCGTTCACCGCCTCGATGGTCGGCTCGTCGAGGAAGAGGGCAGAGACCAGCGGCGAGGCGCCGATCATGTCGCCGGCCGAGACCACCGCGTGGTTCGGGTTCTTCGCCTTCAGCGCGGCGATGGCCGAAGCCATGTAGGCCGCCCCGCCAGCCGGCACCGGGATCGTTCCGCCGCCCGCCGCGGGCGCGCTGATGGCGAGCCTGGGCGGCTCCAGGTTGCCGTGCAGGTCGTTGAAGCCGATCAGCTTGACCTGCACCTGTCCCGGCGCGGCCGGGATGGACGGGGGCATGGAGACGCCGCCGGGGCTGCCGCAGCCAACGGCGGCGAGCAGGGCGACGGTGACGGCGCCGGCGAGTGCGGCGCGCTTCGGCGAGATGGGCATGGGACGGCTCCGCTCCTTGTGGGTGCGGGCATGCTAGTGCACTGCGAGCGGACGATCACGCGCGCATGAAAAAAGGGCGCCGAAGCGCCCTGGGTGTGGAGTCTGGAGTCCTGCGGCTCGCTGGCTCAGCGGCTGAAGGAGCGGCCGCCGCCGCCGTAGCCGCCGCCATAGCCGCCGCCGGAGCGACCGCCGCCACCGCCACCGCCGCCGGAGCGTCCGCCGCGGCCACCACCGCCGCCGCCACCACCGCCGCCGCCACCACCACCGCCGCCACCACCGCCGCCACGACGCCCGCGACCGCCGAAGCTGTCGACGCTGGTGCGCAACGGGTCAGGCTGGCCTGCTGCGCCGGCGATCGCCTCGGCACGTTGGTGCGCCAGTGCATCGGCCTGCGTGGGGCTGTGGGTGTTGCCGTGGTGGCGCGGCTGGCGCTCTTCGTGCGGCAGGTGGTTCTGCGCGTGATGAGGAGCATGGTGGGGCGCGTGGTGCGGCGCCCGCGCCGGGCCCTGGCCACGGCCGCCCTGGGCGCGCTGGCCCTGGCCCTGACCTTGTCCGCCGCCGTTGCGGCCCGCCGGCGCGCCCTGGCCGCCGCGGCGCTGACCGCCGTTGCCACCATTGCCGCCGTTACCGGCATTGCCACCGCGCTCGCCTTGCCCCGCCTTGTTGTCGCGGATGCGCTGCATCATTTCCTGGCGCGCCGCCTTGGCGGCCGCCTGCATCACGTCGCGGCTCGGCGGACGGCCGGCGCCGCCCCACAGGGTCTGGCGGCCCATCGCGATGGGCTCGGCGCGTTCGCCTTCCTCGGGGCCGAAGCCCTCGATGACCTTGACGGGGATCTGCTGCTTGGTGAAGCGCTCGATCTCCTGCATGAAGCCTTCTTCATCCAGGCAGACCAGGCTCACCGCCTCGCCGCTGGCACCCGCGCGGCCGGTTCGGCCGATACGGTGCACGTAGTCTTCGCTGATGTTGGGGATCTCGTAGTTCACCACGTGCGGCAGCTCGTCGATGTCGATGCCGCGGGCCGCGATGTCGGTGGCCACCAGGGCGCGGATCTCGCCGCTCTTGAAGCCGGCCAGCGCCTGCGTGCGCGCGCTCTGGCTCTTGTTGCCGTGCAGCGCCATCGCTTCGACGCCGTTCTTGCAGAGGAATTCGGCCACGCTGTTGGCGCCGAACTTGGTGCGGGTGAACACCAGCACCTGGCTCCAGTCGTGCTCGTTGATGATGTGGGCGAGCAGGGCCTTCTTCTTGCCGCGGCCCACCGGGTGGATCACCTGCGTGATGCGCTGCACCGTGGTGTTGCGCGGCGTGACCTGGATGCTCTGCGGGTTCTTGAGCAGCGTGGCGGCCAGGTCGCGGATCTCGTCGCTGAAGGTGGCGGAGAACAGCAGGCTCTGCTTTTCCGAGGGGACCAGCGCGAGGATCTTCTTCACGTCGTGGATGAAGCCCATGTCGAGCATGCGGTCGGCCTCGTCGAGCACCAGCATCTGCACGGTGGAGAGGTCGAGCATGCCCTGCTGCTGCAGGTCGAGCAGGCGGCCGGGCGTGGCCACCAGGATGTCGACGCCGCTCTTGAGCTTGCTGATCTGCGGATTCATCCCGACGCCGCCGAAGATCACGGTGGAGCTCAGCTGCAGGTACTTGCCGTAGGTGCGTACCGATTCCTCGACCTGGGCCGCGAGCTCGCGGGTGGGGGTGAGCACCAGGGCGCGCACGCCGGTGCCGCCGAACTTGTTGGTGGCGCTGCGGCTCATCGTGAGCTTGTGCAGCAGGGGAAGGGTGAAGGCGGCGGTCTTGCCGGTGCCGGTCTGGGCGCCGCCCAGAAGGTCGTGGCCTTCGAGCACTGCGGGAATCGCCTGGGCCTGGATCGGGGTGGGGGTTTCGTAGCCCTGCTCGTGCACGGCTTTCAAGATGGCCGGGGCCAGCTTCAGATCGTCAAAGTTCATTGAGTTCAAACAAGCGCCTTCCACGGCGCGGTGGTATCGGCCCACCCGGGCGTCATCGATGACGTCGGGCCAGTAGGGGCAGATAGGGGTCAGGAGTGGAGCGCGAGGGGCCTTGGTTTGGGCCTTCTTCGTCCTCGGCAGGGAGCCGGTATTGCGGGCAACTGGACCCGGCAACGTCCCGGATTGTCGCACGACTCGGCTTTGCCCGGCGAAAAGCCGGGGTCATCGGCGTGCCAGATAAACGTACATGCCGTGGATGGGCTCGCGCTGGTCTTCGCGGATCGGGGCACGAATCAGCTGCAGCAGGTCGAATCCGTGCCGCTCGGCCAGCGCGCGCAGGTAGCGTTCGGACTGGGCATAGCGCAGGCTCGGCAGCAGCTCGAAGTCGACGGCTTCATCGGCGGCGCATTCGGCCGAGAAGCAGAAGAGCCCATTGGCTTCCAGCGTACGGCCCAGCGCTGCGAAGACCGGTTCCAGGTCGCCGACATAGATGAAGACGTCGGCCGCCGTGACCAGGTCGTAGCGCTCGTCCGTGCCCTGGAGGTGATCCACGATGTCCGCGTGCACGAGGCGGTCGTAGAGCCCGAGGGCCTGTGCCTTGTCCAGCATCAGGCTCGACAGGTCGACGCCTTCGAGCCTTTGCGTCATCGGCTTGAGCAAGGGGGCGCACAGGCCCGTCCCGCAGCCGAGGTCGAGGGTGGAGCGGAAAGGCCCGCGGCCCAGCGCTGCCAGATGCTTGACGAGCGTGTCGTGCGCCCGATAGCCGAGCGTGCCCACCAGGTGCGCATCGAACTGCTCGGCATAGTCGTCGAAGAGTGTCTCGACGTAGTGGCCCGGCGCCACCGGCGGAACGGACTGCGCCGAGACGGAGGCCAGGTAGTACTGGTGCAATTCGGGATCGGCGCCATGGGCCAGGGCCTGCCGGAAGGCGTGGGCGGCTTCCTCGTTGCGCTTCATCTCGCGCAGGATGCCGCCGCGGTTGCTCCAGGCCTGCGCCAGGCCGGGGTCGATGGCCAGCGCGCGTTCGTAGGAGGCGAGGGCGCGCTCGGGCTGGTCCAGCGCCTGCAGGGTCTGGCCATGGCAGAACCAGAGTGGAGCGGCGCCCGGTGGGGCGAGCGCGATCGCCTTCTCGTAGCCGAGCAGGGCCTCCTGGTGGCGGTTCAGCTGCCCGAGGGCGCCGGCCTTGTGGAACCAGGCATCGGCGTTGCCGGCCTCGAGTGCCAGCACCTGCTGCGCCGTGGCCAGCGCATCCTGTGGGCGGCCCAGCTTCAGCTGCGTCGCGGCGAGGTTCACCAGGGTCGAGACGCGGCCCGGCAGCAGGGCCAGGGAAGACCGGAAGCGCTGTTCGGCGGCCTCGAAGCGGGCGGCCTCGAAGTCCTTCAGGCCTTGGAGGAACAGCTGCTTGGCCTGCTCGAAGGCGTCGTGGGTGGGCGTGGCGCTCATGGAATGGAGAAGAGGGTGTGGCCGGCGCGGGACGGTGTCGCAGGCCCGGACGGCCCAAAGAATAGCAGCGGCTCGAGCACCCCTTCGAGGGGCCTGCGTTAGACTTGGCGGCAGACCCGGTCGGAAATCGCGCTGCAGCAGCAAGCGCCTGCCATGCAAGGCTGACTCGCAATCGATCCTCGCGCAAGATCGTTGCCAGGTTTCCCGGCCACCCCGAGCAGCTCCCATCATCGAACGGACATAGCCATGGCCCAGTACGTCTACACCATGAACAAGGTCAGCAAGACCGTGCCACCCAAGCGGCAGATCTTGAAGGACATTTCGCTTTCCTTTTTCCCCGGCGCCAAGATCGGCGTGCTGGGCCTGAACGGCTCGGGCAAGTCCTCGCTGCTCAGGATCATGGCCGGCCTCGACAAGGAAATCGAAGGCGAGGCCTTGCCGATGCCCGGCCTCACGATCGGTTACCTCGAGCAGGAGCCCAAGCTCAATGCGGCGCACACCGTGCGCGAGTCGGTCGAGGAAGCGATGGGCGCGGTCTACGCGGCCAAGGCCCGCCTCGAAGAGGTGTACGTGGCCTACGGCGCGGAAGACGCCGACTTCGACGCGCTGGCGGCCGAGCAGGCCCAGCTCGAAGCCATCATCGCGACCGCCGGCACCGACTCCGAGCACCAGCTCGAGATCGCTGCCGACGCGCTGCGCCTGCCGCCGTGGGAGGCCAACATCGGCGTGCTCTCGGGCGGCGAGAAGCGCCGCGTGGCGCTGTGCCGGCTGCTGCTGTCCAAGCCCGACATGCTGCTGCTCGACGAACCCACCAACCACCTGGATGCCGAATCGGTCGAGTGGCTCGAAGTGTTCCTGCAGCGCTTTCCGGGCACCGTCGTGGCCATTACCCACGATCGCTACTTCCTCGACAACGCGGCCGAGTGGATTCTCGAACTCGACCGCGGCCGTGGCATTCCGTGGAAGGGCAACTACAGCACCTGGCTCGAGCAGAAGGGCGAACGCCTGGCGCAAGAGCAGAAGAGCGAGGAAGCCCACGCCAAGGCGCTGAAGAAGGAACTCGAATGGTCGCGCCAGAACCCCAAGGCGCGCCAGGCCAAGAGCAAGTCGCGCCTGGCCCGCTTCGAGGAACTGTCCGACTACGAATACCAGCGGCGCAACGAGACGCAGGAGATCTTCATCCCCGTGGCGGAACGCCTGGGCAATCAGGTCTTCGAGTTCAAGAACGTCAGCAAGTCCTTCGGCGACCGCCTGCTGATCGACAACCTGAGCTTCGAAGTCCCGGCCGGCGCCATCGTCGGCATCATCGGCCCGAACGGCGCGGGCAAGTCCACGCTCTTCAAGCTGATCGCGGGCAAGGAGAAGCCGGACAGCGGCGAGGTGGTGGTCGGCCAGACGGTCAAGATGGCTTTCGTCGACCAGACCCGCGATGCGCTCGCCAACGAGAAGACGGTGTGGGAAGACATCTCGAACGGCCTCGACATCATCAACGTCGGCAAGTTCCAGATGGCGAGCCGCGCGTATGCGGGGCGCTTCAATTTCAACGGCGCCGACCAGCAGAAGAAGGTCGGCACGCTCTCCGGCGGCGAGCGCGGCCGGCTGCACCTGGCCAAGACCCTGATCGCCGGCGGCAACGTGCTGATGCTGGACGAACCCTCGAACGACCTGGACGTCGAGACGCTGCGCGCGCTCGAGGACGCCCTGCTGGAGTTCGCGGGCTCGGTGCTCGTGATCAGCCACGACCGCTGGTTCCTGGACCGCATCGCGACCCACATCCTCGCGGCCGAGGGCGACAGCCAATGGACCTTCTTCAACGGCAACTACCAGGAGTACGAGGCCGACAAGAAGAAGCGCCTGGGCGAGGAAGGCGCCAAGCCGCATCGGATGCGCTTCAAGGCGCTGAAGTAAGAAACGGCGTGCGCTGACAGCGCCGGCATGAAATCCGGCGTCCACTTCCAATCCGGCGCTCAGGACGCCTGAAGGAGTGGACATGGCTGCAGCAGCATGGCGGTGGACGGCGGGGGCGACCCTTCTTCTCGCGGCTTGCGGCGGGGGCGGCGGCGGGGGCAGCGTAGCGATCAACGCCTTCGGGGTCAGCGGGTCGGCCACTCCTGCACCAGCGCCGGCACCGGCTCCAGCTCCAGCTCCTGGGGCTCCACCGGCCCCGGCACCTGCGCCCGCACCTGCGCCGGTACCCGGCCCGATGAATGTCAAGGTGGTCGAGTTGGCCAGCGGATTCGCCAACCCCTGGAGCCTCGCCTTCCTGCCCGACGGCAAGCTGCTGGTGACGCAGCGCAGCGGCCAGCTGCGCCTGCGCAATGCCGACGGCACGCCGGTCAATGGCGGCGCCGATCAGGTCAGCGGCCTGCCGGCGGTCGAGGCAGTGGGGCAGGGCGGCCTGCTCGACGTCGCGGTGGACCCGGCCTTCGCCACCAATCGCCGCATCTACTTCAGCTATGCCGAGCGCGACGGCACCGACGTCAGCTTCAACGGCACGGCGGTCGCGCGCGCCGAGCTCGACACGGCCAACCGCAGCCTGAGCAACCTGGTGGTGATCTTTCGCCAGCTGCCCAAGGCGCAGAGCAGCGCGCACTTCGGCTCGCGCCTCGTCTTCGACCGCAGCGGCCACCTGTTCATCACCCTCGGCGAGCGTTTGAACAACGACCAGCGCGGCTTCTCGCAGGACCTGACGCGCGGCCACGGCAAGGTGATGCGCATCACCACCGACGGCGCGCCGGCGCCTGGCAATCCCAACTTCGGCGTGGGCGGTGCACAGCCGCAGATCTGGAGCTACGGCCATCGCAACGTCCAGGGCGCGGCGCTGCATCCGGCCACCGGCGAGCTGTGGGTGAACGAGCATGGCCCGCAGGGCGGCGACGAGGTCAACCTCGCGCTGCCGGGCAGGAACTACGGCTGGCCCGTCATCAGCTACGGCCAGGAGTACGGCACGCTCACGCAGGTCGGCGAAGGCACGGCCAAGGCCGGCATGGAACAACCGCTGAGCTACTGGGAGAAGATCGACGGCTTGGCCTGGACGCCCGGCACGCAGAAGTCTTCCATCGCGCCCAGCGGCATGGCCTTTTACAGCGGCGATGCGCTGCCCGACTGGAAGGGCAGCCTCTTCGTCGGCGCGCTGGCGGGCACGGCGCTGTGGCGGCTCACGCTCAGCGGCAACACGGTGACCGCGCGCGAGCGCCTGCTGGCCGATCGCGGCGAGCGCATTCGCGACGTGCGGCAGGGCCCCGACGGCTGGCTCTATCTGCTGACGGACAGCAGCAACGGCAAGCTGCTGCGACTGGAGCGCTGAGCCCTGCGAACGCTATAGCCCGGCGCTGCGCCGTGGCGCCCTCCCTTGGCGGGAGGATGTGTGGCCGCTCGTTGATCCGCATCATCGACCCACTGCGATCGATCGACCTGCAGTCGAAGGGGGGTGATCGTGAAGAACCTGCCGCCGGACTTCTGGCTGGCCGCCATCGGCTGGGCCTACCTGCTCACGAACGCCTGCCGCGTGCTGACCTACGTGCCGCAGATCGTCGTGGTCTGGCGTTGCCGCGACGGTGCGCAGTCGATCTCGCTGACGACCTGGGGATCGTGGAGCGTGTCGCACCTCACCGCACTGCTGTACGGCGCCCTGGTGGTCGCGGATGCCTTCCTCGTTGCGGTGTCGCTCATCAACCTCGCCGGCTGCAGCGTCGTCACCTGGATCGCGTACCGCCGGCGGCGCGCCCATGCACGCATGTATGCGACGCCTGAGCCCGTGCGCCGAGCGAGCACCGATTCCGCCTGACTAGCCAGCCGGCTGCGGCATCCGGGCCAGCACCCGCTTGCGCACCGCGTAGATGTTGTTGCGCAGCGCGTAGAGCTCTTCGGCATACGACAGCGGCACCGCCACCTTGTTGACCACGCGGTCGACGTTGTCCAGCTCCTCGATGAGCGCCTCGCGCCCGCCCTTGCCGGCTTCCAGCTTGTGCTCCACCTCGCGCAGCCGCGCGTACCAGCGGAACACGCGCCGGCGCACGCGGAACTGGTAGAGCGGCGGCACCACGCGGCTGAGCGGCAGCATCAGCACCAGCAGGCCGCCGAGCACCAGCCACATGCGCTCCACCAGGTTGCTGGCCCAGAAGGGCAGGTAGCGCTGCCAGAAGGGCGGCGTGCCGTTGATGGCGCGGTCCCCCTCGGGGCTGACGGGCAGTTCGCTGGTGCGGGTGTTCGGGAAGTCGCGCGCGCGGTTGAACCAGCCCGCGCCGCTGTGCAGCGTCTGGGCACTCTGCGCGAAGAGCTGCCGCAGGGCGGGGTGCGTCTTCTCGCTGGCCAGCAGCGAGGTGGTGGCCGCGAGCAGTGGCTTGTCCTGCGGCGGCAGGTCGGTCGCCAGGTCGACCACGCCGCGCGGCAGCGTGACGGGTTGGAGGAATGCGAAGCGGCGCGAGTAGGCGTCGCTCTGGTCGAACTCCATGAGCCGGATGTCCGGCGCGCGCAGCAGCCGCTGCACCAGCGGCGACTGCGGTGCCGAGGCCAGCACGATCACGTCGAGCAGCCCGGCCTGCAGCGCCTCCGTGGCCGGCGTCTGCTCGAGGTTGGACAGCTGCAGCGCCTGCGGCTCCATGTGGTTGGCACGGAACATCCGTTCCATGATCTCGGGCACGCCGCTGCCGGGCTTGTCGACGTTGACGCGCAGGTCCTTGAACTGGGCGATCGAGCTCAGCCGGCCGGTCTTGCGGTCGATCGCGTGGGCCGCGTCGGCGCGGTAGAAGAACCACAGGGGCTCATAGAACAGGCTGCCCAGCGAAGTCAGCCCCGCTTCCTCGTCGGCCACCGGCTCGGCGCTGCCGCCGCGCACGAAGCCCACATCGGCGCCGCCGCTGCGCAGCAATTGCAGGTTGTCCTGCGAGCCGTCGGTGGGCTTGAGCACGACCTCGATGCCGTTGGCTTTGAGGGCCGCCGCGTAGCGCTTGCCGAACTCGGCATAGGCGCTGCCCGCGGGGCCGGTGGCGAGGGTCACGTGCTTGGGCGGCTGTGGATCGAGCCACCAGTAGGCGGCGATCAGGAGGCCGATCACGATGAACACCACCGGGCCGGCGGAGACGATCAGGTCGCGGATGGACAGGAGGATGAGGCGGACGGTGCGGGGCATGCGGTGGGCGGGTAGGGGCTCAAGCGCGGTGGGCGCACGGCAGCGCATTTTGATTGGCTTTTTGCGCTGGCTCGGTTACAAAGCGCGACGATTTCAGGGATACGAAAAAATGAGAACACGAACGTCCAGGGATGCTTTGGCCAGTGCCGCGCGGCTCATCAGCGATGCCGACAGCTTGAAGTGGTGGGTCGAGGAACTGCTGAGCACCGTCCTGCCGAACGCTGAGGTGTTATGCGGGCAGTCGGTCCCGCATTCCGGCGGCTATTCGGCGATCCAGACCTGGAGCTTTGGCTTGCCGCCCCTCTACCAGGCCGCGATTGCTTGCGTCGGCGGCAATGTGCGAAACCCGATCCTGACGCGGCTGATCCAGTCCGGCGGGCCCGAGTTCTTCGACGTCGAGCAGGACCGAGGTGCCGACATCGACCCTTTGTGGCGCACGACCTTCCGGCGCGCCGGTTGGCGAAACCTGTTGGCGTTTTCGCATCTGGAGGGCGAGGGAAACGAGCGGGTGCTTACCGCGGCCGCCTTCTACGACGTGGGACCGGAGGCGGTCGCCGATCGCCATGCGCTGCAGCGGCGGGTCATGCCGGCGATGCACGCCGCGCTCAGCAGCCTGTATCGCTGCGAGCAGGCCAACGCCCTCTCCAACGCTGTTGCCCCTTTGATGGCGTTCACGCTCGCCGAGCGCGCCGTCCTCGACCTGCTGCTGCAAGGCATGACCAACAAGGAGATCGGCCGGCAACTCGGCAAGAGCGGCGAGACCATCAAGCGGCAGCTCGCCGTGTTGATGAAACGAACCGGCGCGAGGAACCGCGTGGAGTTGGCGCACCGGGTCCTTTCGGGCGGGGCATCGGGCGCGGTGCAGCCATCGGTGCCTTCGCGCATGAACGGCTTTGACCCGATCGGGTCATTTCGAATAACCCGATCGGGGGATTGAAGCGGCGGCGCGTTTCGCGCCAAATCCCGGGTCTTGTGGCGATGCATCGCCGACAGCCGACCTGCATGGGACCAATGACCAGTTTTGCCACGAAAGTAGTCTTGTTGTTCAAGGCGATTGCAGTGCTGCTTTTGTTGGGTTGTTCGATGGTTGCGGTGAGTCAATGGATATTTCCATTGATCTTGCCGTGGGAGTTTGCTGTTTATTACGGAATCGGTGCAGTTGGGGTGATTGCAGCGGTTGCGTTGGGTGCATTTATCAATGCCCTGAAAGCAAAACTGACAAGTGAGGGTAAATGAATTTGGCTGCAATTTTGCGGTCAAATCTCATGGGAAAATTATTTCATGAGAAGTTAAAGGGAAAGATGGAAAAAATGAAAATTGAGACTAGCCGCATGCTCGGAACGACGAGGGCCAGTGGAATTCGAAGTCTCACCGACGATGATGCTCGTCTACGGAGGTGAAGCGGGCTGCGGTGCTGGCGGCTCGAGCTGCGGCGACGGAGGATGTGGAGGCGGCGGTTGCTCGGATTCTTCCAGCAGTGCAAGTCCCTTCGGAGCGATCGCTTCGGCGATCGCGGGGATCGGAGCAGCTATCGGGTTGGCTGGCGCCGCGACGCCTGCTGGCGCGATAGCTGCAGCGCTTGGCGCAATTGCAGCCGGAGTCAACGCTCTCGGCAATTCAGTTGGTGCTCAGGGCGCGTCATCTATGCCTTCGGTCAACCAAATGGGCGACCCTGTAGGCGGACCGTAATCGACATTTCATAAAACGATTGAGGCCCAGGCTGGCCTCAATTTTCTTAAAGAAGAATTATAGGAGGAGTGACATGCCGACCGCTGAATCGAAACCTCGTTGCCGCAACTGTGGGGGTGGTGATCATTATTTGACAGAGGTTAACGCGGGTGGCGGTATTTTTCCCAGCGTATTGCCTTTGGGTTTTGCCGAGTGGTTGAAAAACCCCAGGTATCGTCTTCGCGTGTGCGGCACGTGCGGGTTGACAGAGTGGTTTGTGGTGGAAGAATTCTTGGGGGCGGTAAGAGAAAAATTTATTCCTGAGAACTCATCATCCCCTCATGTCGAGGATTCGACTCCGGATTCACAATGAGGAGCCATGGAGTCCCATTCTTCCGTTGAGAATCCGCTTTTTCGCCAGGAGGTTTTTGCGGCGCGCCAAGACGCGTGGCTCGGCGAAATCGTCGTCAGCAGACCCTTTTCTTTCGTCGCACTTTCCATTGGCTTTGCCGTCCTTGCCGGGAGCTTGCTTCTCTACCTGGTTGTCGGTCAATACACCCGAAAGATTCGCGCCAGCGGCTATCTCGTGCCCAATGCCGGAGTCGTCAAAGTGACGGCTTCGCAAGCCGGCATCGTGACGCGGCTCTCGGTCGTGGAAGGTCAGCGTGTCGCGCTCGGCGAAACATTGGCTGTTATGAACTCCGAACGCTTCACGGGCGCCGGCGATGCGCTGATCGAAATCGACAAGCAACTCCAGCTTCGCCGCACGTCGTTGAGGCAGGAGCGGGCCAAGCTCGATGAACTTCACGACCAACAGCGCAAAGCACTCGGCGATCGCCTAATCAACCTGCGGACCGAGTTGGCGCAGGTACGAACGACCTTGTCGCTTCAACAGCAACGGATTCGCCTCACCGACCAGATGCTCGCCAGGCAGCGCGAACTGCACGCTGCGAAGTTTGTCTCCGACATGGCGTTGCAGCAGAAGGAACAGGAGCGCATGGCCGATCTGGCAGCGCTCGAATCGATTCGTCGCAACGAGACCAGCTTGCTGCGCGACACGGGCGCGGTCGAGGCCGACGTGGCAGCGCTGCCTGCGAAGCACCTCAACGCGCTGGCGGCGAACGATCGCGCTCTTTCTTCGATCGAGCAGGATCGCGTCGAGAACGAATCCCGGCGCGAGTTGTTGCTGAAGGCACCCCAGGCTGGGGTGGTGACCGCAATCCTGACGGACCGGGGCAAGCTGGCAGTGCCCGGCCAGCCCTTGCTCAACCTCATCCCGGAAGGATCGGAGCTGCAGGCGGACGTGTACCTCCCTTCCAGGGCGGCCGGCTTCGTGCGCCTGGGAACCCGAGCCCTTTTGCAGTTCCAGGCCTTCCCCTATCAAAAGTTCGGAAGCCACGAGGCACGCGTGATCAAGTTGTCCCGGGTCGCCGTGAGCGGGAGCGAGTTGCCGTACCCGCCACCTGCTGCAGCGCCGAGCGAGTTGTTCTATATCGCGAGCCTCGCTCTCACCAAGAAGTCGGTGTCGGCCTATGGCAAGGAAGAACCCCTTCAGCCGGGCATGGGCTTCGACGCCAACCTGATTCTCGACACGCGCACTCTGCTCGAATGGGTGTTCGAGCCGCTGTTCTCCATCTCGGGCAACTGGATTCACTGATCCATCGATGCTCGAAGGTCTTCAGTTCGGCTTCGGCCGCAAGCTGCGCCTCGTCCTGCAGACCGAGGCCGCCGAGTGCGGCCTGGCCTCGTTGGCGATGGTGGCTGGCTACCACGGCTACGACACGGATCTGCCGAGCTTGCGTGCCAGGTACGCGGTTTCTCTCAAGGGCGCCACGCTGGCGCACTTGATGAAGATCGCCGAGGCACTGGGGTTTCAAACCCGACCCTTGCGGCTCGGCCTGGAAGATCTGGACAAGCTGGAAACACCCTGCATCCTGCACTGGGACCTCAAGCATTTCGTCGTGCTACAGCGTGTGCGTCGTGAGTCCATCGACATATTGGACCCCGCACACGGCTCGCGAACGCTGACGCACGATGAGGCGGGGCGCTCGTTCACGGGCATCGCGTTGGAGATGGTTCCGGGCCTCTCGTTCAAGCCACGGAAAGAGCGGCAGCAATTGCGGCTCGGTACGCTTCTCGCAAGGGCGCGCGGTCTGCGCCGCTCGCTGGTGCAGGTGCTCGTTCTCGCAGCCGCGCTGGAGGCGTTTGGCCTGGTGCTGCCCTTCTTCTCGCAATGGGTGATCGACGACGTCCTGGTCTCCGGCGATGCGGACCTGCTCGCGGTGCTGATCGCGGGCCTGGTGCTCGTGGGCAGCTTCCAGGTTGCGGCCGGCTGGGTGCGCGCAAAGGTTCTCTTGCACCTGACGACCACACTGAATCTGCAATGGACGAGCAGCAGCTTCGCGCATCTGCTGCACCTGCCCATGGCCTGGTACGAGAAGCGGCACCTGGGCGATATCGTCTCGCGCTTCGGGAGCATCGGCGCACTGCAGCAAGCGCTGACCGGCGGCATGGTGGGGGTCGTCGTCGACGGCATCATGGCCACGATCACCTTGATCGTCATGCTGTTCTACAGCCCGCAGTTGGCGGCAGTCGCCAGCGGCGTGGTTCTGCTCTACACCCTGATTCGCGTCCTGCGCTACGGCGCGCTGCGCAGTGCCAGCGGGGAGCAGATCGTGCGCTCGGCCAAGCAGCAGAGTCACTTCATGGAAAGCGTGCGCGGCATTCAGGTGCTCAAGCTCTTCAACCGCGAGGAAGACCGGCAGCGCAGGTACATGAACCTCGCGGTCGCGAGCACCAATGCAGGGTTGACGGTGCAGCGGCAGATGATGTTCTTCAACGCGCTCAACGCCATGCTGATGGTGCTGGAGAACGCCGCGGTGCTGTATCTGGGTGCGAGGCTCGTCCTGGGTGGCCAGCTGTCGGTCGGCATGCTGATCGCGTTCCTGGGCTACAGGACGCAGTTTGTCGGTCGGGCGTCGGCCCTGGTCGACCAGCTCCTGTCGTTCAAGATGCTGGGCTTGCAAACCGAGCGGCTCGCCGACATCGTGTTGGCCGAGCCAGAATCGGTGCGCGATGCTGCCCTTCATCGTTCGCAGGAAGGCATTGCCGCTTCCATCGAGCTCTGCAATGTCAGCTTTCGGTACGCGCCGGACGATCCCTGGATCCTGAAGGATGTGAGCCTGAAGATCGAGCCCGGCGAATCGGTGGCGATCGCAGGACCTTCGGGCTGCGGGAAGACGACCTTGCTCAAGGTCATGCTGGGACAACTGGAGCCGCAGGAGGGCAGCGTCAGCGTGGGTGGCGTCCCGCTTCGGCAGCTCGGCTTGTGGCACTACCGTGAGCAGATCGGCGTGGTCATGCAGGACGATCGCCTGTTCGCCGGCTCGATCGCCGAGAACATCAGCTTGTTCGATGCCCAGCCCGATCACGCTCGCATCGAAGAGGTCGCGCGGCTGGCTTCCGTGCATGACGAGATTGCCCGCATGCCGATGGGCTACAGCACCCCTGTCGGAGACATGGGAAGCGCCTTGTCGGGTGGTCAGCGCCAACGGGTCGTGCTGGCACGGGCGCTTTACAAGCGCCCGCGGATCTTGCTGCTGGACGAAGCGACGAGCCATTTGGACACCGTGACCGAAAGCGTGGTCAACAGCGCGGTGCGGCAGTTGGACATCACGCGCATCGTCATCGCCCATCGTCCGCAGACCCTGGAAGCGATGGGGCGTGTGATCCATCTGCTGCACTGCACCCGTCTCCATGGGTGAAGTCATCGTGCGGCTCAAAAAATGAAAACCGAAACGTCGAAAGACCTTCTGGAGAGCACCGCGCGCCGCGTGGTCGATGCAGAAACGCTGACGGTGTGGGCGCAGGGGCCCGTTCGGGCCGTTCTGCCCCATGCGGCGATGCTCTGCGGGCAGTCGGTCGCTCACTCTGGCGGCTACACCGCGATCCAGGCATGGAGTTTCGGTGTGCCGTCGGCGTACAGGGCGAAGATCGCATGCGTGGGTGGCAATGCGCGCAGCCCGATCCTCACACGCCTGATGCGTACGGGCGACCCGGAGTTCTTTGACGTCGACGATGAGCGCACAGACTTCGATCCCGCATGGCGAGGCAACTTCAGATTCGCCGGGTGGCGCAACGTGCTGGGTCTTGCATATTGCGACGGCGAAGGGGATCAATTGCTGTTGACCTCGGCGGCCTTCTACAACGTGAACTCGGGCATGGAGACGCAAGGCCGTGTGCTCCAGCAGGTGGTGATGCCGCACCTGCATGCTGCATTGAGGCGTGTCTATCAAGCTCAAGCGCGCCCCGGCCCTCCCACATCGGTGGCAACTCGCACGTTGACGCTCGCGCCTACCGAGCGGGCAATCGTCGACCTCTTGCTGCGTGGGAAGACCAACAAGGAGATCGCAAGACAACTCGGAAAGAGTGCTGAGACCGTCAAGCATCGGCTCTCATTGCTGATGCGCAGACTCGAGGTGAGGAATCGGACCGAACTGGCGCACCTGGTTTCGACGAATGAAATGGCTTCATCTCCTGAGCACAACGCCACTAGCAGCGGCCCATGAGGTCGTCAATACACCCGATCGGGGGTATGGATGAACTCACTCGGCCTGAATACAGTTTGTGACGCGGCAGACACCCGATGATGAGCTTCTGCCGTTGGCGGTGCCCGCAGAGGCATAGACATGAACTCGACAGGGAAACTGAACATGTCCTTCATCGACATGGTAGGCCAGCCCAAGCTGAATGCTTGGTCTTTTCGTGAACTTGCTCCCAGTGAGCTGCACTTCGTTTCGGGGGGTGACGATGGTGGAGGGTGCGGGCCGGGGGATTGCGGCGACTGCGCCTCTGGAGGGGACAGTGTAGACATCCCGAACTACCCTGGCCTGTTTGCCAAACTGTTCGGGTATTGACGCCACTTCGTCCCGCATGCGGTGGTAAAGGGCTGCAATGTCGATGGCGAGCGAACTCCGCCGAAAGATCCTCCTGGCCGCGGCGTCGGTGAGTGCCCTAAGAGCCGCAGCACAGCCCTTGGCGCAGTCGGATGAACTCATCGAGGAGGTGATCCGCTTTCCGCTGGTGGATGGTGATGTCGACTACCAATTGGAAATGACGCTGATGCGTCCGCCGACCATCGACATCAGGCTCCCGGTCCTCCTGATGAACCATGGTGTCCCTGCCAACAAGAGCCAGGCAGCGCTGCTCCGGCGCGCGAGGCCTGTCTCGCAAGCGCGGTTCTTCGTATCAGCCGGCTTTGTCGTTGCGATTCCGATGCGACGCGGCTACGGCCAGTCCGAAGGCGGCATGCCTTCCTTTTCCTGTGACATCCATCGCACGGCGTGGGAGGAGGCCAAGGACATCGACGCCGCAGTACGACATCTGCAGTCGCTTCCATACACGAGACCGGACGCGATCGTCCTGCTTGGGGTCTCCGCGGGGGCGCTGGCGTCCTTTGCGGCGGCGGCAAGAATCGGTCCCGCGGTACTGGGCGTGATCAATTTTTCCGGAGGCAGGCGACTGAGAGGGCCGATGGCCAGGGATTGCTATCCGCAGGAATTGCTCTCTTCCTTCTCCCGATTCGGTTCGGAAGTATCAGTGCCCACGCTGTGGCTCTATTCTCCGAATGACGTGGTGTTTCCCGCACCCCTCGTTGCCGAGTGCCTGCGGCTTTTCAAAGCATCGGGCGGTACGGCCGAGTTCTCCGAAGTGCCGATCTATCGCGGCGATCCGCACGACATCTTCTCCAATGCCGATGCGATGCCGATCTGGGCTGCGAGGATCCGGTCGTTTCTAGGCGATCGATCGATCGGGGCTCGGAAGGTCGGCTGACCTGGAAGGCGTGCCCGACGTGATCATTCGTCCTGCGGTGCCTGGCGATGCGGCTCGCTTGCTGCGGTTGCGTCGCTGGCTCGCTGCCGAGACGCCCTTCATGCTGCTGGAGCCTTCGGAATGTCGTCACTCCGCGCGGGACGAGGCGCAGCGCATTCGCCTGTTCAGCGCTCGATCCCATTCGCTGATCCTGGTGGCCGAGCAAGGGCGGGCGCTGGTCGGTACCCTGGCCGCCATCGGCGACGATCTGCAGCGGCTTCGTCATGCCGCTGCGCTTGCCCTCGGTGTGGCGCAAGCGCACTGGGGCTGCGGCATCGGTTCGCGCCTGATCGAGACCGCCGTGGCGTGGAGCCGCGAGCAGGGCATCCGCCGGCTGGAATTGACGGTGCCCACGATCAACCTGCGCGCCGTCGCGCTGTGCCTTCGCGCCGGTTTCCAGGTCGAAGGGCTGCGTCGCGCCTCGCTCGCCCTCGAGGGACGCTATGTGGATGAGTACCTGATGTCGGCAATCGAGAGCGGTTAACCCAACTCGGAAGCGATGGGCGTGTGATCCGTCTTCATGGAGCGTCCGATTGCAGCCTGAACCGCAGACGCTCCGCCTACGACGAACCCCAGGCCTCAGCTGCCTGTGGGTGACTGGGCTCCACTACACTTTGCCGCTCACACCAGCGACAGAGCAGCACCATGAGTATTCGCGTCGGCATCGTCGGGATCAGCGGCTACGGCGGCGGTGAGGCGATGCGCCTCGTCGCGAGCCACCCGTCGTTCGAACTGGTTTATGCCGCTGGCGATGGCAGTGCGGGTAGCCGACTTTGCGACCGCTTTCCTGGCGCACCGGCCAAGCTGGCCGATCTTGTGATCGAGAAGTGGGACCCGAGCGCACTGCCGAAGCTCGACGTGCTGTTCGCGTCGCTGCCGACCGGCGCTTCGGCCGACGCACTGGCGTGCGTACCGAAGGAAGTGAAGATCGTTGACATCGGTGGTGACCATCGCTATTCCGAGGGCTGGGCTTACGGCCTGGCCGACGTGTGGCCCGAGCAGATCAAGGGCAGGAGCCGCATCGCCAACCCCGGCTGCTTCCCCGCGGCCTCGCTCATCGCGCTGGCACCGCTGCTGGCCGACAAACTGATCGAGCCGAGCAACATAGTGATCGACGTCAAGACCGGCGTCTCCGGCGCCGGCCGGGGCAGCGGCGACAACAAGTTCAGCTACGCCGACGTGAACGAGGACTTGGCGCCCTACGGCCTGCTCAAGCATGTCCATATGCCCGAGATTGAGAAGACGATCAGGCGCCTGAGCGGCGGGGGCAACTCGGCCGGGCTGGTGTTCACACCCCACCTCGTACCGATGACCCGCGGCATCCTCGCGACGATCTACTGCCGCGGCCGGGTGACGAGCGAGAAATGCTTCGACGCGGCTAGGCAGTTCTACACCGGGCGGCCATTCGTCCGCGTGACGGACAAACCGCCGCACACGAAATGGGCCACCGGCTCGAACCTTGCGTTCGTCAGTTACGCCGCCGATCCGGAGCGCAACCTTGTGATTGCGATGGGCGTTGTGGACAACCTCGGCAAGGGGGCGGCCGGCCAGGCTGTGCAGAACGCGAATCTGATGTGCGGCCTACCGGAGACGGCGGGGCTGGACGGCGCGCCGGTGTGGCCGTGAAGTCCGCTGCGGGGCTGCACATGCCTGAGCAAGGAGCGTTTCGGGGCGAAATGACCCGAAAGGGCGTTCGCTTTTGGTCCGCACGCTCTCGCTGAGGAAACTCGAACAAAGCCGATTCGCGCGCCCGTTGAGCGAACTGCGTCGCCGCGTGATCGGGAGGGTCTGCCCCGCCCCGCCACATTTCTGGCCTGCGGCCGTGCCCGACGTTCGAGAAGTGCGTCTACCCCAGCTCCGACGCGCTCGGAAACACGGTCCCCGCAACCCGCACCGTGCGCGCCGCCAGCACCGCCCGCAGCGTCGCCCGCGCCACGACCTCCGCCGCCATCGTGCCCAGCACCGTCATCCCCGGCGCGTCGCCCTCGAGCGGAACGCGCCCGGTGGCGAGCGCGAAGAGTGTGTCGCCGTCACTCATCGTATGCACCGGGTTGATCGCGCGCGCCAGGCCGTCGTGGGCCACGGCCGCGAGGCGGTTGGCCTGGACCTTGGTGAGCCGGGCGTCGGTGGCGACCACGCCCAGCGTGGTGTTGGTGCCCGCCAGCAGCGGCTGCGGCAACTCGCCGCGCAGCAAGGCGCGGCGGGTGTCGAGCAGCGCGCGGCCATCCTCGGTGCGGGCGCCGGCCACCACCTGCGCGGTGTCGGGGTCGAGCACATCGCCCAGCGCGTTGCAGGCGATCAGGGCGCCGACCGTCACGCCATTGACAGTGACAGACGCGGTGCCGATGCCGCCCTTCATCGCGCGATGCACGCCGAAGAGCTTGCCCACCAGCGCGCCGCTGCCGGCGCCGACATTGCCCTCTGCCGGGGCTGCGCTCGACGCGGCCTCGCAGGCCGCGTAACCGGCCGCGGCATCGGGCCGGATGCGCGCGTCGCCGAGCGGCAGGTCGAAGAGCACGGCCGCCGGCACGATCGGCAGCGTGCCGAAGCGCACGTCGAGGCCGACGCCGCGCTCCTCCAGCCAGCGCATCGCGCCCTCGGCCGCCGCCAGGCCCCAGGCGCTGCCGCCCGCGAGCATCACGGCATGCACCTGCCGGACGAAGTTGCCGGGCGCGAGCAGGTCGGTCTCGCGCGTGCCGGGCGCGGCGCCGCGCACGTCCACGCCGGCCACCGCGCCTTCGCGCGCCAGGATCACGGTGCAGCCGGTGGGCCGGCGCGGGTCGCTGAAATGGCCGACCTCGATGCCGGCGACGTCGGTGATGGCGCCCGCGCGCGGCGCCGGGGAAGAGGAAGGAGAGGAGGGCTGATGGGACATCGCCGACGATTATGGAACCGCCGGCCCAAGCGGCTCACTGGCGTACCTTCGCCTTCGGCGGTGGTGCTGTTCGCCAGGGGAGCGGCCAGGCGGCTCAGGCCCGCGTCGCCCGGCCCGCATCAGTGCGGCCGAGCTCGCCGCGCGCCTGCCGCAGCACCGACCAGCCGCCGCTGAGCGCCAGCGCCGCCATCACCGCGGCCACCGCCAGGTCGGGCCAGGCCGAGCCGGTGCCGAAGACGCCGAGGGCTGCGAGCATCACCGCCACGTTGCCGATGGCATCGTTGCGCGAGCACAGCCAGACGCTGCGCATGTTGGCATCGCCCTCGCGGAAGGCGTAGAGCATGAGGGCGACCGCCACGTTCACCCCCAGCGCGAGCGTGCCCACCAGGCCCATGGTCAAGGCCTCGGGCGGCACGCCTTGCATCGCCGACCACAGGGTCTTGCCGGCCACGAAGAGGCCGAAGCCCACCATGCTGAGCCCCTTGAGCACGGCCGCGCGGGCGCGCCAGGCGAGGCCCATCGAGAGCACGGCGAGCGTCACGCCGTAGTTCGCCGCATCGCCGAAGAAGTCGATCGCATCGGCCAGCAGCGAGACCGAGCCCGAACGGAAGCCGGCGCCGATCTCGACCGCGAACATCGCCGCATTGAGGGCCAGCGCCACCCACAGCACGCGCCGGTAGCGCGGGGTGTCGGAGGCCGTGAGGTGTTCGTGGTCGTGATCGTGTTCGCAGCAGCTCGCAGACATGGTTTCTCCAGTGATGGCAGCATTGGAAAGGTTGAAGTCACTGGAAGGTCAACCCATGCCTGTCGCAAACCTGCCCTCGGACCAGGGTTACCGCATCGGCGACGCCGCCGCCCGAAGCGGCCTGAGCGCCACCAACATCCGCTACTACGAGAAGGAGGGCCTGGTCGCACCGCAGGCCCGCGGCGACAACAGCTACCGGCTCTACACCGATGCCGACGTGCATCGGCTGCGCTTCATCCGCCTGTGCCGCGCCATGGACATGTCGCTGGACGAGGTGCGCGCGCTGCTCGGGCTGGACCTGCGCAGCAAGGCCGACTGCGCCGCGGCCAGCGTGGCGCTCGACACGCACCTGGGCCACGTGCGCGAGCGGCTGTGCGAGTTGCGTTCGCTCGAGAAGGACCTGATCGCGCTGCGCGACTGCTGCGACGGCAGCGATGCCCAATGCCACATCATCGAGACGCTGCATGCGCGCGCCGATGCACAGCCCTCGGGCGAGGCGCGCGGGACGCGGGCCACGCGCCACGTCTAGCATCGCTGCCGCAAGAACGCTCAGGGCTTCGCAGGCGCCGGCAGCGGCATGCGGCGCTCGCGCATCAGGTCGCGCAGCAGCGCCGGGTCGTCGGTGATGAGGCCGTCGACCTTCCAGTCCATCAGCCTCGCCATGTCGGCACGCTGGTTCACCGTCCAGGGCACGACCTGGAAGCCCAGCGCCTGCGCCTCCTGGACCTGCGCCGCCGTGAGGTCGGCGAAGGCCGGCGACCAGATCACCGGGCCCGGGCTGTTGCCGACCGCGGCCTTCACCAGGCGCGGCACCGAGCCGAAGTCCTCGAGCCGCAGGCCGGAGGTCCAGCGCGGGTCCCTGAGCGTGCGGCCGGTCGTGAGATAGGCGCGCTGCAACTGCGGCGCCCACTGGCCGACCAGCGCCAGCGTGCGCCAGTCGAAGCTCTGCACGGTCACGCGCGGACCCATGCCGGACTTGTCGATCTCGGCCAGCAGCGCGCGCACCATCGGGTCCGGCGCTGCGGTTTCCTCGGGCCGGCTCGGGTCCAGCTTGGTCTCGATGTTGAAGCGCACCTGCGCCGCGCCGCGTGCGCGCACCCGCTCGAAAAGCGCGGCCAGCGTCGGGATGCGCTCGCCGTCGCGCGGCACCTGCAGGGCGAACTGCTTGCCGTAGTGGGTGGCGGGGTCGATGCGGCCGACGTCGTAGGTCTGCAGCTGCGCGAGCGTCAGCGCGCGGATTGCCGGGCCCTTGGCAGTGAGGAAGGCGCCGTTCGCATCGCGCGTGTGCTCGGGGTTGAGCACCGTGTCGTGCGAGATCACCACCACGCCGTCGGCGGTGAGCCCGATGTCGAGCTCGAGCGTGGTCACGCCCATCTCCATCGCGTTGTCGAAGGCGGCCAGCGTGTTCTCCGGCGCGAGCGCGCGGCCGCCGCGGTGGGCCTGGAGGTCGAAGTCGCGCTTCGGAGCGGGCGCGAGCGCCGAGCATGCCGTGAGCAGCGATGCAGCGAGCAGCCAGGGTGCGCAGTGGATGAGCTTCATTTCAATTGAACCTTGATGCCGTCCTGTTGCACCGTGATGTCACCGATCTCGTAGGTCTTGCGCCCCACCGTCAGTTCCTCGGCGGTGAAGGTGCGCAGCGGCTGGTCGCGCAGCAGCTCCTGCGCGACCACCGCGCCGATCTGCTGCAGGCGCTCGGCATCGCGCCCGGTCACGCCCTGCAGCTCGAGCCGCTCGGCCTTGGGCTGGTCGAGCCGCAGCGCGCGGGCCGGTACGTCGTACCTGAGCGCGCTGCTGACCGAGACCACGCCCTCGACCGTCGACGGCCGCAGGAGCGGGCTCGCGATGCTCAGCACGGCCGTGATCGCGGCGCGGTTGGCGGCGGCGTCCAGGCCCAACTGCGGATCGCGCAGTGCGACGGTGAAGATCTCGGCGTAGCGCTGCTGAACCGGGAAGCGCTTGGCGATCTGCGCCTGCAGCTCTTCACGGCTCGCGGTGTATTCGCTGGTGAAGAAATTGAAGCCCGCCAGCGCTGCGATGGGGGCGGACGCGGCGCCACCGAGCAGGGCGCGAAGAACAAGACGGCGGGACGGCGGCAAGAAGGAGCGGTAGTGCATACCGCTGCGAGCTTGCCACAGCCCGATGGTTCAATCGTGAAGCGACGAAAGGAACTGTTTCAGCTCGGGCGTCTGCGGATTGCCGAACAGCTCGGCCGGCGGCCCCATCTCGTGTACGCGCCCCTGGTGCATGAAGATCACGCGGTCGCTGACCTTGCGCGCGAAGCTCATCTCGTGCGTCACCATCAGGAGCGTCATGCCCTCGTCGGCCAGCGACTCGACCACGCGCAGCACCTCGCCCACGAGCTCCGGGTCGAGCGCCGAGGTGATCTCGTCGCACAGCAGCACGGCAGGCTCCATCGCCAGGGCGCGCGCGATGGCCACGCGCTGCTGCTGGCCGCCCGAGAGCTGGTCGGGCATGGCGTCGAACTTCTGCTCCAGGCCCACGCGGGTGAGCAGCTTGCGGGCCTGCGAGGCGGCTTCCAGGCTGCTGCGCTTTTTCACCAGCGTCGGCGCCAGCATCACGTTGCGGCCCACCGAGAGATGCGGGAACAGGTTGAAGCTCTGGAAGATCATGCCCACGTGCTGCCGCAGCTCGCGCATCGCCATCGCGCTCTCGTGCAGCAGCGGCTTGCCGTCGACCGTGAGCGAGCCTTCCTGGAACGCCTCGAGGCCGTTGATGCAGCGAAGCAGCGTGCTCTTGCCCGAGCCGCTCTTGCCGATGATGGCGATCACCTCGCCGCGCTTGACTTCGAGGTCGATGCCCTTGAGCACCTCGTTGCTGCCGTAGGCCTTGCGCAGCGCGGTGATGCGGACGATGGGCGCGCCGCCGGCGGTTTCTGCAGCGGCGGCGGGAGCTTCAGCGACGAGCGCCATGGATCTTCCTTTCGAGGTTCTTGGCGTACAGGCTCACGGGGAAGCACAGCGCGAAATAGAGCAGGGCCACGCAGCTGAAGACCACGAAGGGCTTGAAGGTGGCGTTGGAGATCATGCTGCCGGCCTTGGTCAGCTCGACGAAGCCGATCACCGAGGCCAGGGCCGTGCCCTTGATCACCTGCACCAGGAAGCCCACGGTGGGCGCGATGGCGATGCGCGTGGCCTGCGGCAGGATCACATGGCGCATCTGCTCGCCGAAGCTCAGGGCCAGGCTGCCAGAGGCCTCCCACTGGCCCTTGGGGATGGCGGCCACGCAGCCGCGCCAGATCTCGGTGAGGAAGGCGCTGGTGTAGAGCGTGAGCGCCACCGAGGCCGCGGTCCAGGCCGAGACCTCGATGCCGAAGAGCGCGATGCCGAAGTAGGCCAGGAACAACTGCATCAGCAGCGGTGTGCCCTGGAACAGTTGTACATAGAGACCGATCAGCCGTTCGGCAACGCGGCCGCCCGACAGGCGCAGGAACAGCAGCAAGCCGCCCACCACGCCGCCGCCGACGAAGGCGATGAGCGACAGCGCTACCGTCCAGCGCAAGGCCAGCAGCAGGTTGCGCAGGATGTCCCAGAGGGAGAACTCGACCATGTTCGACCTATTTTCCGAAGAAGAACTTCGGCCCCGCCCAGTTGAGCAATCGCCGTGCGGCCACCGACAGCGCCAGGTAGATGACGGTCGCGATGATGAAGGCCTCGAAGGCGCGGAAGTTGCGGCTCTGGATCAGGTTGGCCGCGTAGCTCAGCTCCTCGGTCGAGATCTGGCTGCACACGGCCGAGCCCAGCATCACGATGATGATCTGGCTCACCATCGCGGGCCACACCTTCTTCAGCGCGGGCGGCAGCACCACGCGCGTGAACACCTGGACCTTGTTCAGCGCCAGGCTGACGGCGGCCTCGATCTGGCCGCGCGGCGTGGCCTCGATGCCGGCGCGGATGATCTCGGTGGCGTAGGCGCCGAGGTTCATCACCATCGCGATCACCGAGGCCACCTCGGGCGAGAGCTTGAAGCCCGCCGCCGGCAGCCCGAAGAAGATGAAGAAGAGCTGCACGATGAAGGGCGTGTTGCGGATCAGCTCCACGTAGCTGCCGACGATCCAGCGCAGCCAGGCCGGCCCGCTCGCGCGGGCCCAGGCGCAGGCGATGCCCACCGCCATGCCGATCAGCGTGGCGACGAGCGTGAGGCCCAGCGTCCAGAGGATGCCCTTGGCCAGCAGCGGCCAATCGACAAGAACTGCGCCGAAATCGAAGTTCATAACGGACCTTGAGGAGCGGCGGCGCCGCGACTGTTCGGGAGACACCGCGGAACCGGCTTTGCCGGGCCGCTGGTGTCGCCCCCTTGAGGGGGGATTCGGCTACACGAAGTGAGCAAGAAACGGGGGTGGGCTCATGACGGCAGGTCGCCGGCTTCCTTGCCGAGGTACTTCTTCGACATGGCATCGAGCGTGCCGTCTTTCTTGGCGGCGGCGATGATCTCGTTGACCTTGGCCTTCAGCGCGTCCTCGCCCTTGGCGATGCCGACGAAGCAGGGGCTGTCCTTCAGCAGCAGCTTGTACTCGGCGCCCAGCTGCGGGTTCTTCTGCATCATGTTGCCGGCCACGGCGGCGCTGGTGGCGATGGTCTGCGTCTGGCCGGCGACGAAGGCGGCGATGGTGGCGTTGTTGTCCTCGAAGCGCTTGTAGTCGACGTTGGCCGGCGCCACCTTGGCGAGCTCCTGATCTTCCATGGCGCCGCGGGTCACGGCCACGCTCTTGCCGGCCATGTCGGCAAAGCTCTTGATGCTGAGGCTCTTGGACGCATACACGGCCTGGAAGAAGGGCGCGTAGGCGGCGCTGAAGTCGATCACCTTCTCGCGCTCGGCGTTCTTGCCCAGCGTGGAGATCACGAGGTCGGCCTTCTTGGTCTGCAGGTAGGGGATGCGGTTGGCGCTGGTGACGGGCACCAGCTCGGCCTTGACGCCCAGCTTGGCGGCGATCAGCTTGGCCATCTCCACGTCGAGGCCCTGGGGCGCCATGTCGGGGCCGACGAAGCCGTAGGGCGGGTAGTCGGTGGGAATGGCGACCTTGAGGGTCTTGGACTTCAGCACGTTGTCGAGCGCGCTCTGGGCGTGGGCAGCGCCGGTGGCGAGCAGGGCGGCCGAGGCGAGGGTCAGCGCGAACTGGCGCTTCGAGATCTTCATAACAGGGCTCCTAGGTAAGTCGAAGAATCGTCGGGTGAGGGGGTGGCGCCGGAGGCCTGGGTCTTGGTCTTGCCCCGGCTACGCAAGAGCTGTGCCTTGGCCTTGGCGCCGGGCGGCGTGCCCTGAAGCGGTGCGAGCGCGTCGCGCAGCTGGGCCAGCGGGTCGGCCTGGGCCTGCACGCGCAGGGCCGATTGAACGGTGCCGATGTGCTCGACCATCAGCGCCTCGGCGCCGGCGGTGTCGCCGCGCTCCAGCGCCGCGACGATGCGCACATGGTCCTCGCAGGACTGCGCGGCGTCGTGCGAGGACTGGTAGAGCATGGCGATGAGCGTGGTGCGCGCGGTGAAGTCGCGCAGCGTGTCGGCCAGCAGCGAATTGCCCAGGCACTCGGCCAGGCACACATGGAAGTCGCCCAGCAGGTAGCTGCGCGTGCCGACGTCGCTGCCCTTGAGCGCGGCCTTCTCGCGCTGCAGGTGCGCCTTGAGCGAGCGCAGCGCGTCCTTGCCGATGCGGCCGGCGCTGCGGATCAGGCCGGACTCGATCACGCGGCGCGCCTCGAAGGCCTCGCGCGCCTCGTCCTGCGAGGGCTCGATCACGTACCAGCCGCGCCGGGCGCTCACCGTGACGATGCCGCGCGCCGCCAGGCGGGTGAGCGCCTCCCGCACGATGGTGCGGCTGCAGTCGAACAGCATCGCGAGCTGCTGCTCGCCCAGGCGCGCGCCCGGGGCGAGCTTCTGCGCCATCACCGCTTCGACGATGCGTGCACTGATTTCGGGAGCGGTGATGGACATGTGCCTGCATGCCAGCAGGTTCCATGCCTGCTTGTATGCAAGATCTGTGCACCAATCAGGCGCACCGGATGCCCAACATCAGTCCATCCTGGCGCCCGAGGCCTTGACGGCCTTTTCCCAGCGCGGGGTTTCCGCGGCCAGGAAGCGGGCGAAATCCTCGCTGCCCAGGAAGGCCGGGTCGGCGCCCTGGCTGGTCATGCGCTCGCGCACCTCCGGGTTGCTCAGCACCTGCCGGAAGGCGTCGGCGAGCTTCGCGACCACCTCCTTCGGCGTCCCGGCCGGCGCGAGAAAGCCATAGAAGCCGACCACCTCGAAGCCCTTGATGCCGGACTCGATGACGGTCGGGATGTCGGGCAGGGCGGGGTTGCGCGCGGCGCTGGTAACGGCCAGCGCCCGCACCTTGCCCTGCTTGTGGTAGTTGGCCGCCTGCGGAATGGATTCGGCCATGAACTGCACCTGGCCGCCCATCAGGTCGGTAAAGGCCGGCGCGCTGCCCCGATAGGGGATGTGGACCATGTAGAGACCGGTGGCGGTCTTGAACATCTCCGGCACCAGGTGGCTGATGCCGCCGTTGCCTGCCGAGCCGTAGTTGATCTGCCCGGGGCGGGCCTTGGCATAGCGCACGAACTCCTCGAGGCTGTTCACGGGCAGCTTGGGCGTGACCAGCAGCGCCAGCGGCTGCATCGCAGTGCGCGCGATGGGCGTGAAGTCGCGCAGGGTGTTGTAGGGCAGCTTGCTGTAGAGCGCGCCGTTGATCACGGCCACGCCCGTGTTGGCGAGCATGAGGGTGTAGCCGTCCGCAGGGCTCTTGGCCACGGCGTCGGCGCCCACGGAGCCGCCGGCGCCGGGCTTGTAGTCGATCAACACCGGCTGCCCGAGCACGGCCTGCAGCTTGTCGCTGAGCAGGCGCGCGTGCTGGTCCAGCGGGCCGCCGGCCGGAAAGCCGATCACGACCTTGACGGGTTTTTCAGGAAAGGCCGCCAGGGCCGCGGCCGAGGCCGCGAGGCACCAGGCCGCAACCAGTGTCTTGCTGCTGCTGTTCATGTTCGTCTCCTCGGTGGGCGGACGATCATAAACAGCGTTTGCTCAGGTTTTCAGCGTGGCCTTCAGCGTGATCTCGGGCACGCTCGCGAGCGCCTTCGACAGCGGGCAGCCGGCCTTGGCGCCGGCTGCCAGCTCCTGGAACTTGGCCTCGTCGATGCCGGGAATCACCGCTTCCAGTTCGAGCTGGATACGGTCGATCTTGAAGCCCGGGCCATCCTTGGCCAGGCGCACCGCGGCCTGGGTGTCGATGCGAGTGGCGGTGAAGCCCGCGCCCTCGAGTGCGAAGGCCAGGGCCATCGTGAGGCAGCCCGCATGCGCAGCGCCTAGGATCTCCTCGGGATTGGTGCCGGTGCGGTCGTCCTCGAAGCGGCTCTTGAAGCCGTAGGGGTAGTCCTTGAGTGCACCGGTCTCGGTGCTGATCTGGCCCTTGCCGGTCTTGCCGGCGCCTTCCCAATGAACACTTGCGCGCTTGTCTGCTGCCATGTGAGCTCCTCGGTGGTGGGGGATGAAGAAAAGGATCCGCCGTTGTACGGCAGAACGGGCCAGCTGTCTGTCGGCCAGTCCGGACAGAGCATCTTTCGGCGGGAAGTCGCCGATGTGACGCCGTCGGGGCTTCCCCGATGCGGCCGGCGGGCGTGGCGTCGTAGGCTTGCCCCTCCCATTGGAGCCTGTATGGATCGTCCGCACTTCAAGTTCTGGCCGCAGCGCCTGCCTCGCTCGCTCACCGTTCCCGCCACCTCGCTGTGGCACAACCTCGCCACCGCCGCCGAGCGCTTTCCCGACAAGACGGCGCTGGTCTTCTTCGGCCGCGAGACCTCCTACCGCGAGCTGGCGGCGCAGGCCGAGCGGCTGGCGGGCACGCTGCACGCGCTGGGCGTGAAGCGCGGCGACCGCGTGGTGCTGGACATGCAGAACTGCCCGCAGCTGGTGGTCGCGCATTTCGCGATCCTGCGCGCCAATGCGGTGGTGGTGCCGGTCAATCCGATGAACCGGGCCGAGGAGCTCAAGCACTACATCACCGACCCGGATGCCAAGGTCGCCATCACCACCGGCGACCTGGCGCCCGAGCTCGCCAAGGCCAGCGACGCGCTCGCTCCCGGCGAGCGCCTGGCGCACCTGATCGTCACGCAGTTCACCGATGCCTTCGACCCCGAGGCGCAGGGCGACGAGGCGCCGCCGCCGGCCTGGCGCGACTGGCTGCTCACGCGCCATCCGCTGCCCGCGCTGGCCGGCGGCGAGGTCATGGCCTGGACCGATGCGCTGGCCGCCGGCCACGCGCCGCCCGCGCACGAGGTGGGCGCGAACGACATGGCGCTGCTGCCCTACACCAGCGGCACCACCGGCCTGCCCAAGGGCTGCGTCCACCATCACTCCAGCCTGATGCACAACGCGTACGCCTGCCAACTCTGGGGCCTGGCCTCGTCGGAGACGGTGGTGCTGGCGGTGGTGCCGATGTTCCACATCACCGGCACGGTGAGCGTGCTGCACACCGTGATCATCAGCGCGGGCACGCTGGTCGTCATGCCGCGCTGGGACCGCGAAGTGGCCGGCCGGCTGATCTCGCGCCGCAAGGTCACGAGCTGGACCAACATCCCCACCATGGTGATCGACCTGCTGGGCAGCCCCAATTTCGCGAGCTTCGACCTCACGAGCCTGGTCCACATCGGCGGCGGCGGCGCCGCGATGCCGCAGGCGGTGGCGCAGCGCCTGTACGAGCAGTACGGGCTCAAGTACCAGGAGGGCTACGGACTCACCGAGACCGCGGCGCCTTCGCACACCAACCCGTTCGAGAACCCCAAGCAGCAGTGCCTGGGCATCCCCTTCATGAGCACCGACGCGCGCGTGGTCGATCCCGACACGCTCAAGGAGATGCCCATCGGCGAATCGGGCGAGATCATCATCCACGGGCCCGAGGTGTTCCAGGGCTACTGGAAGCGCCCCGATGCAACGGCGGCGGCCTTCGTCGAGTTCGAGGGCAAGCGCTTCTTCCGCTCCGGCGACATGGGCCGCATGGACGAGGACGGCTATTTCTTCATGACCGACCGCCTGAAGCGCATGATCAACGCCAGCGGCTTCAAGGTCTGGCCGGCGGAGGTCGAGCTGCTGATGTTCCGCCACCCCGCGATCCAGGAGGCCTGCGTGATCGGCACCAAGGACGCCTACCGCGGCGAATCGGTCAAGGCCGTGGTGGTGCTGCGCGCCAGCCACAAGAACACCACCGAGCAGGAGATCATCGACTGGTGCCGCGAGAACATGGCGGTCTACAAGATCCCGCGCGCCGTGCAGTTCGTCGATGTGCTGCCGAAGAGCGGGAGCGGGAAGGTGATGTGGCGGTTGCTGCAAGAGGCGGAGAACAAGGACTGAGCGGCGGCCCGCGGGCGCGTCCTCAGGCCTTGAGCCAATCCCTCAGCTGCTTGGTCCGCTGCTCGGTGTGCTCGATCTGGCAGCCGAGCGCGGCGATGTCGCGCACCGTGCCGCCTGCATTGAGCATGTACTTGGCCTTGCAGTCGTTGTCGCGGAACTGGACCCAGGCGCGCTGCGCCTGTTGCAGCAGCCTGCGGGTGCCCGCGTAGTCGACGGCTTCGTTCTTGCCGTCGGACTCGAGCGACTTCATCAGCGACTGGTAGGCGGCGTTGAGCTCCCTGTCCTTGCGCGCCAGCGCCTGCTGGGCGCACTGGTTGATCTCGACGGTGTTGCGGGTCCTGCACGGCTCCTGGGCGAAGACGATGCCGGGAAGCAGGAGCAGGGCGGCGCCGAGGCAGGGCAGCTTCTTCATTTTGTACTCCGCGATCGCTGGGGTCGGAGCACGTATTCTGCGCCGCCTAATCCCGGAATTCGACCTCCGCCTCGATCTCCACCGGAATGCCGAAGGGCAGCTCGGCCAGCCCGACCGCGCTGCGCGCATGGGCGCCGACCTCGGGGCCGTAGAGCTCGAGGATCAGTTCCGAGAAGCCGTTGATCACTGCGGGCATGCGGTCGAAGCCCGGCGCCGCGTTGACCATGCCGAACACGCGCACCCAGGCCGTGATGCGGTCCAGGTCGCCGAGGGCGCGCTGCAGGCTCGCGAGGATGCCGAGCGCGGTCAGGCGCGCCGCCTGGTGGCCCTGTTCCAGCGTGAGCTCGCGCCCGACCTTGCCGAGCGGCGTGGCCAGCGAGCCGTCGGCGTTCTGCGGGCCGTGGCCCGAGACCAGGGCCCGGTTGCCGACGATGCGCACCCAGGGAAAGGGCAGCACCACGCCGGCGGGCATGGGCAGGGGCGGCGGCAGGGCCAGGCCGAGCGACTGGAGCTTGCGTTCGATCTGTGTCATGTATCGTGGATGAGACGGCGTCCGAGGCTGATCACGTCGTCCTGCGTGTAGCCGAGCTTGCGGTAGAAGGCGACGACCTCGGCGTTCGACGAGCGCACGAGGAGGTTGATCTTCGGGCAGCCGCGCTCGATGAGCAAGCGCTCGGCCTCGTGCATGAGCGCGCGGCCGATGGCCATGCGCCGGTGCCCGGGCGAGACCGCGAGGTAGTAGACCCAGCCGCGGTGGCCGTCGAAGCCCACCATCGCGGAGCCGACGAGCGCGCCGTCGCTGCCGGTGGCGACCAGGAAGAGCTCGGGCTGCTCGCCGAGCTTGCGCTGGATGTCGCGGTGCGGGTCGTTCCATGGGCGCGTGAGGCCGCAGGCCTGCCAGAGGGCGATCACGCCGGCTTCGTCGGCGGGCTGGAAAGAGCGAATCTTCATCAGGGCAAAGGGCGAGTCGGGAAGAGGGCGAGTGTCGCCTGGCAGGCAGGCCGGCGCAGCCGTTCAGACGCCATCGGGCGGACCCTTGAGCTCGACCACGTTGCCCTCCGGGTCCTGGAGATAGATGGAAGGGCCGCGGCCCTCCGCGCCGTAGCGCGCTTCGGTCGGTCCGGCCTGCACGCCGTGGGCCGCGAGATGGTCGCGTATCACGGCCTCATCGAAAGGATCGACGCGAAGGCAGAAATGGTCGAGGTTGCGGCCTTCCCGGCCCGGCGGCGCGCCGCCGGCGCGGCCCAGCTCGCCATCGACGGGCACGAGGTCCACGATCGAGCGTCCGGCGCGCAGCTGGATCAGGCCGATGGCCTCCTGCCGGCGCTCGACCGTGCAGCCGAGCACGTCGCAGTAGAAGCGGATCATCGCGTCGAGGTCGACGACGCGCAGCACGATGTGGTCGATGTCGCGGATGTGGATCATGGCGTCCTCTCAGTCACCGTACACCACCTGTCGGCGGACGTCGAAGGAGATCGGCGGCCCCGTCAGGACTCGCCCCGGCCCCGCACCTCCGCCACCACCCGCGCATGCCGCTGGAAGCTCCAGTAGGCGCTGGCCCAGTCCATCAGCACCACGATGCGGTTGCGGAAGCCGATCAGGAAATAGGCGTGCGCGAAGAGCCAGAACAGCCAGGCCAGCCGACCCGAGAAGCGCAGCGGCCCGAGCGGCGTGCCCAGGTCGACCACGGCCGAGTTGCGCCCGATGGTGGCGAGGTTGCCGTAGTCGCGGTAGCGGAAGGGGACCGTCTCCTTGCCCGCGATGCGGCGCAGGATGTTCGCTGCCGCGGCGCGGCCCGCCTGCTTGGCACCGGGCGAGACGCCGGGCACCGGCGTGGGGTCCTTGCGGGGCCGGTAGCTCATGGCGGCAGCCAGGTCGCCCACCACGCTGATCTCCGGATGGCCGGGCAGGCTGAGGTCGGGCTGCACCTTCACGCGGCCGGCGCGGTCGCATTCGGCGCCGGTGGCCTCGGCCAGCAGCCGGCCCAGCGGCGAGGCGGCCACGCCGGCGGCCCAGATCACGCAATGGCAGGCGATGCGATGGGTGCCGGTGCCGGCGCCGCCGTCGCTGAAGGGCGATTCCACCTCCAGCCCGCCGGGCGTGACCGCCGTCACGCGGGCGTTCAGGCGCACCTGCACGCCCAGCTTCTGCAACTGCTCGAGCGCGCGCTGGCTCAGGACCTCGGGCATGGCCTGCAGCACGCGCGGGCCGCCCTCGATCAGCAGCACCTCGGCCGTGCGCGGATCGATGCGGCGGAACTCGCCGCGGAGGGTGTGGCGCGCAATCTCGGCCAGCGTGCCGGCCATCTCCACGCCGGTCGGGCCGGCGCCGATCACGGCGAAGGTGAGCAGGGCGCGCTGGCGCACCGGGTCGGGCTCGACCTCGGCCGCCTCGAAGCTCATGAGGATGCGGCGCCGGATCTCGAAGGCATCGGCCAGGGTCTTGAGGCCGGGCGCCACGGTCGACCAGTCGTCGTGGCCGAAGTAGCTGTGGGTCGCGCCGGCAGCCACGATGAGGTGGTCCCAGGGCAGGCGCGTGCCGTCGGCCAGGTGCACCTCGCGCGCGGCGGGATCGATCCGCGTCGCTTCCCCGAGCAGGGTGGTGATGTTGGGCTGGCTGCGGAACAGCAGGCGCGCCGGCGCGGCGATCGAGGGCGCCGCCAGGCCGGCGGTCGCGACCTGGTAGAGCAGCGGCTGGAACAGGTGGTGGTTGGTCTTGTCGACGATGGTGATGTCGACCGCCGCGTGCTGCAGCTTGCGCGCCGCCTCGAGGCCGCCGAAGCCGCAGCCGATGATCACGATCCTGGGGCGGCCGGAAGAGGGGGGCGTACTCATGCGCCGGATGATACGCAGCCGCCATGCACGTCCCGGCATCTTGTGCCAAAGTGGCGCGTTCGACGGGGGCCCAGGCGCTGCGGTCGGGTGCCGCGCTGCGGGCCCTTGTCCTACGGCGCCGACCTCCGTGCATGGGCTAAAAACCTTCCGATCCACAATGGAGACCCCATGAACCTCATCCAGCCGGCCAGGCCTGCGGCGGACGAGCTGCGCGATCGTTTTCAATCGGTGCGTGCGCTCAGCCTTGCATTGGCGGCGCCACTCTCGGCTGAGGACCAGTGCATCCAGTCAATGCCCGATGCCAGCCCGACCAAATGGCACCTGGCGCACACCACCTGGTTCTTCGAGACCGTGCTGCTGCAACCGCATGCGAGGGGCTACCGCGTCTTCGATGCGGCCTTCGCCTACCTCTTCAATTCCTACTACGAGGCGCTGGGGCCGCGCCACCCGCGTCCGCAGCGCGGGCTGCTGACGCGGCCTTCGCTCGAGGCGGTGCAGGCCTACCGGCGCCATGTGGACGAGGCGGTCGATGCGCTGCTCGCCGGCGCCGGCGAGGACACGGACTGGGAGGCGATCGCGCCGATCATCGAGCTGGGCCTGAACCACGAGCAGCAACACCAGGAGCTGATCCTCACCGACATCCTGCACGCGCTGTCCTGCAATCCGCTGCTGCCGGCCTACCGCGCGGCGCCCACGCCGGCGCTGCGGCTGGCCTCGGTAGCGCCGGCGATGCGCTGGCTCTCGCGGCCGGGCGGCGTGGTCGAGGTCGGCCATGCCGGCGGCGGCTTCAGCTTCGACAACGAGACGCCGCGCCACGCGACTCTGCTGCAGCCCTACGCGATCGCGGACCGGCTGGTGAACTGCGGCGAGTACGCGCAGTTCATCGCCGACGGCAGCTACCAGCGGCCCGAGCTCTGGCTCTCCGACGGCTGGGCCGCGGTGCAGGCGCAGGGCTGGCGCCATCCGCCGTACTGGCTCGCGCCCGACGATCCGCGCCTCGTCCATCACGGCGCGACCGCAGGCTGGCACGTCTTCGGCCTGCACGGCGTGCGGCCGCTGGAGCCCGAGGCGCCGGTCTCGCAACTGAGCTTCTACGAAGCCGCCGCCTACGCCGAGTGGGCCGGCGCGCGGCTGCCCACCGAGTTCGAGTGGGAGGCCGCGCACGACGCGCCCGGCATCTCGCAGATGAGCGGCCAGGTCTGGCAGTGGACGCGCTCCTCCTACGACCCCTATCCGGGCTTTCGCCCACTGTCGGGCGTGGCGGCCGAATACAACGGCAAGTTCATGGTCGGCCAGCTGGTGCTGCGCGGCGGCAGCGTGGCCACGCCCGCGGGCCATGCGCGGCCCAGCTACCGCAACTTCTTCCCGCCGGCCGCGCGCTGGCAGTTTTCCGGGCTGCGGCTCGCGAAGGATCTCTGATGGCCTTGCCTTCAACGAGCCTGCATGCCTTCCGCAGCGCGCAGCGCGCAGCGCCGCTCTCCGACTTCGGCCGCGAGCTGTTCGAGGGCCTCTGCCGCAGCCCGCGCAGCATCTCGCCCAAGTTCTTCTACGACGTGGCCGGCTCGCAGCTTTTCGACCGCATCTGCGATCTGCCCGAGTACTACCCGACGCGCACCGAGATGCGCATCCTCACCGAATGCGCCCCCGAGATCGCGGCGCAGATCGGACCGAACGCCGACGTCGTCGAGTTCGGCGCGGGCTCGCTCACCAAGGTGCGGCTGCTGCTCGACGCGCTGCATGCGCCGCGGCGCTATGTGCCGATCGACATCTCGGGCGAGCATCTCGAAGCGGCGGCGCAGCGCCTGCGTGCCGACTATCCGCGGCTCGCGGTACAGCCCGTGGTGGCCGACTACACCATGCCGCTGGTGCTGCCCTCGCGCGGCGAGGGCCTGGGCCAGCGCGTGGGCTTTTTCCCCGGCTCGACGCTCGGCAACTTCAGCCCCGAGGAGGCGCTGGCCTTCCTGCAGCTCGCGCAGCGCCTGCTGCGCGGTGGCGGCCTGCTGCTGGGCGTGGATCTGGTCAAGGACCCGGCGCGGCTGCATGCCGCCTACAACGACGCGCAGGGCGTGACCGCGGCCTTCAACCTCAACCTGCTGCGCCGCGCCAACCGCGAGCTCGGCACCGACTTCGACCTCGAGGGCTTCACGCACGCGGCCTTCTACAACGCGCCCCTGCGCCGCATCGAAATGCACCTGGTGAGCCGCCGCGCGCAGAGCGTCGGGCTGGACGGCCAGCGCTTCGACTTCGAGGAGGGCGAGACCATCCACACCGAGAACTCGTACAAGTTCACCGTCGAGGGCCTGCACGCGCTGGCCGTGAAGGCGGGGCTCAGGCCGGCGGCGGTATGGACCGACCCGGAGCGGCTCTTCAGCGTGCACTGGCTGCAGTCGCCCGCGGCACAATAGCTCCGTCGTCCCGCGTTCGGCGGGCTTGGAGACCTGGATGAAAGCAACCTGGAACGGCGTCACCATCGCCGAGAGCGACGACACCGTGCTCGTCGAAGGCAACCACTATTTCCCGGCGAGCGCGCTCAACCGCGACTACGTCAGCTTCAGCAACCACAAGAGCACCTGCCCGTGGAAAGGCATGGCCAGCTACTACTCGCTGCTGGTCAACGGCGAGCTCAACACCGATGCCGTCTGGTACTACGCCGACCCCAAGCCCGAGGCCGAGATGGTGCGCGACCGCGTCGCCTTCTGGAAGGGCGTGAAGGTGTCGGAGTGAGCGCAGGGAACTTCGACCCGCCGTTCACACCCCTCGACCGGCTCGTTCCGGCATTGCGCCAGGACGGCTACGCGGTGCTGAGCCCGCAGGGCGTGGCCCAGTGGCTGGGCAGCCCGCTCTCGCAGCTCGAAGTGCTGCATGCCGACTGGAACCAACTGCCGCTGGACGAATACCTGAAGGACGGCGGCCGCTACCGCACGCGGCGCCATGCCTGCTTCACGGTCGAGGACGCGATCATCGAGCAGGTGCCGCATCGCGCGCACTGGCAGCCGGTCGAGTACAACGCGCTGCATGGCGGCATGCAGCGCTGGTTTGCGCCGATGGAGTCGGGCACGCTCGTGCAGCCGGCCTGGCAGGCGCTCATCAAGGGCCTGGCCGAGGTGGCGAGCGGCCTGCGCGGCACGCAGCGCTGGTACGTGGAAGCGCACCAGTTCCGCATCGACACGGCCGAAGGCATCGGCCGGCCGACGCCCGAGGGCGCGCACCGCGACGGTGTCGACCTGGTGGCGGTGGCGCTGGTCGGCCGCCACAACATCAAGGGCGGCGAGACCCGCGTGTTCGAGGCCGCGGGCCGCCGCGGCGAGCGCTTCACGATGACGGAGCCGTGGACGCTGATGGTCATCGACGATGCGCGCGTGATCCACGAATCGACGCCGATCCAGCCGCTGGTGGACAGCCAGCCGGGCTGGCGCGACACCCTGGTCGTGACCTGCCGCGCCGGCTCCTTCCAGGGCGATTGAGCACCACCTGCCGGTCCGTAGCAGTCCTACGCCCGGTTCCCATTCCTTGGATGTACATTCAGGGCCCGGTTCGGCTGCGAGCCGTCATGTGAACAAACGAGGTCTGTCATGTTCAATCACATCCTGGTTCCGATCGACGGGTCCGAAACGTCGATGCTCGCAGTCAGCAAGGCCAGCGGGCTCGCGTTGGCCTTCGGCAGCCGCATCACCCTGATCCACGTGGTCGACAACTACCCTTTCATCGGCGTCGGCGCCGACTATGCGCTGGGCCAGAACGAATACCTGGCGGCCGCCACCAGCAGCGCCAACGCGGCGCTGGCACGCGGCGTCGCCGCGCTGGCCGCCGAAGGCCTGCACAGCGACCAGCGCGTGATCGACGGCCATGTGGTGCACGAAGGCATCGTCGACACCGCGGACGCGATCGGGGCCGATTTGATCGTGATGGGCTCGCACGGGCGCTCGGGCATCGAGAAGCTGCTGCTGGGCAGCGTCACGCAGCGCGTGCTGCAGGACGCCAAGGTGCCGGTGCTCGTGGTCAAGGGCTGAGCACCGGACCAGACACCACTCAGGCGAAAGGCGGCGCACTCTCGAAGCGCAGCACCCGGCCATCGGCGGGATGGGCGAACTCGAGTTCGCTCGCATGCAGCAGCAGCCGGTCCGCGCGCCGCTGCACGGCCTCGCTCCCGTAGAGCGCATCGCCGAGGATCGGATGGCCGATCGACAGCAGGTGCACGCGCAGCTGGTGGCTGCGGCCGGTCAGCGGCTCCAGCCACAGATGCGTGGCATCGCGCTCGGGCAGGAGCCGCTTCACGCGCCAGCGCGTGCTGCTGGGCTTGCCGTTCTGCGCATCGATCTTCTGCAGCGGGCGGTTGGGCCAGTCGGCGACGAGCGGGGCGTCGATCAGCGACCAGGCGTCGGACACCGGCAGCAATCCGTCGACGATCGCCTCGTAGCGCTTGTGCACGCGCCGCCCGGCGAAGGCATCGCCGAGCGCGCGCTGCATGGCGGGATTGCGCGCCATCAGCACCAGGCCGCTGGTGGCCATGTCGAGCCGGTGTACCACCAGCGCGTCGGGCCATCGCGCCTGCGCACGGGCGCTGAGGCAGTCCTGCTTGTCCTCGCCGCGGCCGGGCACGCACAGGAGGCCGGCGGGCTTGTCGAGCACCAGCAGGTCGGCGTCCTCGTGGATCAGGGCGAGCGCATTCATGGCCGAGCGAGTCTATGAGGCTTCGAGGCTGGGCTATCCTCGACGCGATGTCCGTCCCCGCCGCCGCCTCGCCGAATTTTTCCGATCTCACGCGCGAGCGGCCCTTCATGCGGATGTGGACCGCGCGCCTTTTCGGCACCGCGGGCAGCCAGATGCTGCTGGTCGCGATCGGCTGGCACATGTACGAGCTGACCGGCAGCGCCTGGGACCTGGGGCTGGTGGGGCTCTACCAGTTCGTGCCGGCGCTGCTGCTGGCGCTGCTCGCAGGCCACGTGGTCGATCGCCACCATCGCGGCCGCATCGTCGCCGCCTGCTTCGCGGTGCAGGGGCTGGTCGCGCTGGCGCTGCTCGTGTCCGTGCGTGGCCACCACGACACGCGCGCGCTGCTGCTCGGGCTGTCGCTGGTGCTCGGCGCGGTGCGGGCCTTCCAGATGCCGGCGCAGCAGGCCTTGACGCCGCTGCTTGTGCCGCCGCTGATGCTCCCGCGCGCCATGGCCTTCAGCTCGGCCGGCATGCAGGGCGCGATCATCGGCGGCCCGGCGCTGGGCGGCCTGCTGTTCGCCGCGGGCACCGGCGTGGTCTATGCAGCGAGCCTGCTCTTCTTCGCCATGGGCAGCCTGCTGGTGGTGCAGGTGCGCTACGACCACGCGCCACCGCCGCGCGAGCCTGTCTCGCTGGCCACGGTGTTGGCGGGCGTGAATTTCATCTGGCACCGCAAGCCGGTGCTGGGTGCGGTCTCGCTGGACCTGTTCGCGGTGCTGCTGGGCGGGGCGGTCGCGCTGCTGCCGATCTTCGCCAAGGACATCCTGCACACCGGCCCCTGGGGGCTGGGGCTGTTGCGCAGCGCGCCGGCGGTCGGGGCGCTCGTGGCCTCGATCCTGCTGACGCGGCGGCCGATCGAGCGGCACGTGGGCCGCGCGCTGCTGATCGCCGTGGCGATGTTCGGCGTGTGCATGATCGTGTTCGGCTTGTCGAGCAGCTTCATTGTTTCGCTGCTGGCGCTGGCCGTCTCGGGCGGCGCCGACATGGTCAACGTGGTGATCCGGCAGACGCTGGTGCAGCTGGAAACGCCGGACGCGATGCGCGGGCGGGTGAGCGCCGTCAACTCGATCTTCATCGGCGCCAGCAACCAGCTCGGCGAGTTCGAGTCGGGCGCCACCGCGGCGCTGCTCGGGCCGGTGGGCTCGGTGGTGGTGGGCGGCGTCGGCACCGTGCTGGTGGCGCTGGCCTGGTTCCGGCTCTTTCCGTCGCTGGCGGCGCGCGATCGTATGGTGAGGCCCGATAGCCAAGACACCCAAGGCTCCCAGGGCTCCCAGGGCTCCCAGGGCTCCCAAAGCCCCTAGAACTGCGAGAAGGCCAGGGGCACGTCCAGCCTGACGTCGCCCACCGGCTCCGCCACGCAGGGCAGGATCCACCCCTCGGCCTTTTCCTCCCGACTGAGGCCGGGCCATTCGATGCGGAAGCGCACCTCGCCGTCGAGCAGACGGCAGATGCAGGTGCGGCAGGTGCCGTTGCGGCAGGAGCTGGGCAGCTCGATGCCGGCGGATTCGGCGGATTCCAGCAAGGTGCGGCCGGCTTCGGTCTCGAAGCGGAAGCCGCCCGGCTCGATCTGCGCCGTGGTCTGCGGCGCGCCTCTGCTCATTCCTTGTTCTTGACCTTGCCGCGCGGAATGACCGCCGTCGTGACCGTGCGGACCGGTTCGAAGCCGGCGGCCGGCGCCTTCGGAGGCGACGTGTCCTTCTTCGGTTTCTTGGATTCCTTGTTGCTGCGTTGCTGTCCCTTGGGCATGTGTTCCTCCGATGAGTGGTGAATCAGTTTAGCGAGGCAGCGACAATACAACCCTTTATCGATCGTTTCCCAGCTTTCATGCCCGACTACGAAGTTCGCCCCGCCGCCATGCGCGATGCCAAGGCCATCGCCGACGTTCACGTTGCCTCCGCCCGTGCCGCTTACGTGGACATCCTTCCCGAAGACCAGCTGCGCGCGCTGGCGCCCTCCACGCGCGAGGCCAAATGGCGCGAGGCCATCGAGTTCAGCGAGCCCCAGGTACACGTGGCCGTGCTGGGCGAGGAGGTGGTGGGCTTCGTCGGCTTCGACCGCTCGCGCGATCCCAAGACGCCCTCGACCACCGGCGAGATCTGGGCCCTTTACGTGAAGCCCGAGCACTGGGACAAGGGCGTGGGCGTGGCGCTCTGGGATGCCGCGCGCGACGGCCTGGAGGAGGAGGGCTGCACGCTGGTCACCGTCTGGGTGCCGCTGCGCAACGACCGCGCGCTGCGCTTCTACGAGCTGGCCGGCTTCAAGCGCGAGATGAAGACTGCCAAGACGACGTCATTGGGCGGCACGAAGATCGAAGAGATCCGCCTCAAGCGAAACGTCGCCTGACCTTTCAAGAACAAGCTCATTCATGGCCTCCAGTCTTCTGCTCCTGCTCGACGACATCGCCACCGTCCTCGACGATGTTTCCATCCTCACCAAGGTCGCTGCCAAGAAGACCGCCGGCGTGCTGGGCGACGACCTGGCACTGAACGCCCAGCAGGTGAGCGGCGTGAAAGCCGAGCGCGAGCTGCCCGTGGTGTGGGCGGTGTGCAAGGGCTCCTTCATCAACAAGGCGATCCTGGTGCCGGCGGCGCTGCTTATCGGCACCTGGCTGCCCTGGCTGGTGACGCCGCTGCTGATGATCGGCGGCGCCTTCCTGTGCTTCGAGGGCTGCGAGAAGCTGGCGCACAAGTTCCTGCACAAGGACGAGCATGCGGCCGACGTCTCGCAGCTCGAGCAGGCGCTGGCCGATCCCGCCGTCGACCTTGTCGCGGTCGAGAAGGACAAGATCAAAGGCGCGGTGCGTACCGACTTCATCCTCTCGGCGGAAATCATCGCCATCACGCTGGGCACGGTGCAGGGCCAGCCCTTCACCACGCAACTGTCGGTGCTGGTCGGCATCGCGCTGATCATGACCATCGGCGTGTACGGCCTGGTCGCCGGTATCGTGAAGCTCGACGACGCCGGGCTCTACCTGAGCCGGCGCGAAGGCGCCGCCTCGCAGGCGCTGGGCCGCGGCATCCTGGCGGCGGCGCCCTGGCTCATGAAGGCGCTTTCCATCGCCGGCACGGCCGCCATGTTCCTGGTGGGCGGCGGCATCCTGGTGCACGGCGTGCCGGCCCTCGGCCATGCGGTCGAGGCCTGGGCAGTCAACGCGGGCAGCCTGCTGGGCGGCCTGGGCTCGATGGGCGTCAACGCGGGCGTCGGCATCGTGGCCGGCGCGATCGTGCTGGCGGCGGTCGAGCTCGCGAAGAAGGCGTTCGGGAGAAAGAAAAGCCTAGCCTAGCGCCGCCACGCGGCGCGCCAGTGCGTCGATGGCCGCATCGGAAAGATCGTCGGCCGTCACCGTCTGTCGTTCGCCCCAGCGCTCGAAATGGCTGGCTTGCGAGCGCTTGTAGGCCGGGTCGTAGTGCAGCGCGGTCAGCTCGGCGAACAGGGCCGGCAGCTCGCCCGCGGCGGCCCATTGCTGCCAGCGGCCGATCACGGCCTTGCCGTGCAGCTCCTTGAGCAGCCCGAGCTGGCGCGACAGCCCCTCGGGGTCGTCGCCCAGGTAGGCATAGTCGCGCAGCAGGTAGGCCAGTCGGGCCTCGGGCGTGGCCTCGATCTCGATGCAGCGGCTGGCCCGCATGTGCGCCACCAGCGGCAGCGGAACGTCGAGGCGGCCGATGCGCCGGCTCTCGCCCTCGACGTAGAGCGGCTGCGCCGGATCGATCCGCTCCAGCAGTTCGGCGATGCGCGTCTCGAAGGCGATCTGCGACGGCTGCGGCGTGCCGGGCAGGGCGCCCAGCAGCGAGCCCTTGTGAGCCGCGAACCCTTCGAGGTCCAGCACCTGCCGCCCCTGCAGCGCCATCGCCTGCAGCACGCGCGTCTTGGCGCTGCCGGTGGCGCCGCACAGCACGCGCAGGTCGAGCTGCGGGCAGAGCAGGGCCAGCTGCGTGATCACGTGGCGGCGCCAGCTCTTGTAGCCGCCGGCTAGCTGCTGCGCGTCCCATCCCACCAGGCGCAGCCAGGTGACCATCGAGCCGCTGCGCAGGCCGCCGCGCCAGCAGTAGACCAGGGGCTTCCAGCCGGCCGGCTGGTCGGCGAAGCGTTCCTTGAGGTGCCGCGCGAGGTTCGCCGCCACCATCGCACCGCCCACGCGGCGCGCCTCGAAGGCACCCTGCTGCTTGTAGAGCGTGCCGACGATGCGGCGCTCCTCGTCGTCGAGCACCGGGCAGTTGATGGCGCCGGGGATGTGGTCGATGGCGTACTCGCCCGGCGAGCGCGCGTCGATCAGGGTGTCGAAGCGATCGCGGTCCTCCACGCGAACGGGTGCCGGAGCGCGCATCAGCGGGCCTTGCCCCTGGCGCGCTGGACCAGGTCCACCACCACCAGGGCGATGCCGAGCACCAGCGCGAACCAGCCCACCACGTTGGCGCCGGCGATCATGTCGCGCCAGTGCGGCGATGTCAGGAAGTGGGGCGCGATCAGGACGGCCGCGCCGATGAAGATGCACAACAGGCCGCGCTCGAACATGCGGGGGGCCCTGGAAGGTCTGGAAGCCATGCCCGAGTTTACGGGGCCGGGTAGCACAGCCTGCCGCCCTGAAGTGCACCAAGCCCGAGCATCCGTCCCCGATTCTGTGAAGTACTTCCTTAGAAGATGTGAACCTAAGAACTACATTCTTAAGTATTCAATGTAATACGAAAGAATTGTATGAACCGCGTTTTCCGGGTGGTCTGGAACCCGACGCAAAGGCTCTGGACCGTAGCCTCCGAGCTGGCACGCGGGCTGGGCAAATCGAGCACCCAGGCGCCGATCGTGGCCCTGGCCCTGCTGGGCCTGGCCGGAAGCGCGGCCGCCGACTGCAGCGGCCCCAGCGGCGGCACCATCACCTGCACGCCGGGAACGCCGCAGACTTTCGTCGTCATCGGCGGCTACGACGCCACGCCCGGCGGCACGGTGGATGTGCAACCCACCGCCGTGATCAGCACCACGGACCTGCCGGCCATCAGCATGGGCGACAACGGGACGATCCGCGTCCAGCGCGATGCGACCGTGCAGAACAATGCCGCCGGCAGCGCCAACGGCCACTACGGCACCGGCGCCAACACCATCGAGTTCCGTTCGAACACCACGCTGACCATCGAGGAGGGCGCCAAGGTGCTCTCCAACGGCACGGCGCACAACGCGGAAGCCATCAACCCGCATGGCACCGGCAACCTCATCGTCAACCACGGCGAGGTGCGCTCGCAGGCCGGTGGCGCCGCCATCTGGCTGGAGGCCTCGAGCGGCTCGAACACGGTGGTCAATGGCGCGACCGGCGTCATCGAGTACAAGGCCGGCGCGGGCAACATCCTGGGCGTGTCGGGCACGATGGCCGTGGATTTCACGAACCAGGGCAGGCTGATCGGCGTGCTGAATTTCGCCAACGGCGACGACGCGCTGCACGTGCACACCGGCTCGTCCATCACCGGCGCCATCGACGGCGGCGGGGGCAACAACCTGCTGACGCTCGACGGCACGGGCACCGCCAGCTTCGCGCAGACCCTGTCGAACTTCCAGACCCTGGTGAAGCGGGACAGCGGCACCTGGACCTTCGACAACGCGCTGCCGGGCTCCGGCATCACCAGCACCCGCGTGGCCGCGGGCACGCTGATCCTCGGCGCCGATGCCAGCAGCTACACCGGCAGCATGACGGTGGATGCGGCGGGTGTGTTGCAGACTTCCGCGCAGTTCGCGCCGCTGGCGATCACGGACAACGGCCTGGTGCGCTTCGCGCAGCCGAACGACGCGAGCTACACCGGCCTGCTCTCCGGTACGGGCGGCATCGAGAAGACCGGCGCCGGCCGGCTGACCCTGACGCGCGAGCAGGCGATCACCGGCGCGACCACGGTCGCGGCCGGGACGCTGAAGGCGGGCGCCGCCAATACCTTCAGCGCCGCTTCCGCGCACAGCGTGGCCGCAGGCGCGACGCTCGATACGGCCGGCTTCGACCAGCGCGTGGCCTCGCTGAACAACGCCGGCACCGTCAATCTGCTGAGCAGCCAGGCCGGCAGCACGCTCACCGTCACCGGCGCCTACGTGGGCCAGGGCGGCGTGCTGAAGCTGGGCACGGTGCTCGGCGGCAGCAGCAGCCTGAGCGATCGGCTGGTGCTCAGCGGCCCCGGCGCCAGCGCCAGCGGCCACACCACGCTGCGCATCACCAACCTCGGCGGCCTGGGCGCCCTGACCGCCGGCAACGGCATCGAGGTGGTGAGCGCGCGCAACGGCGCCACCACCACCGCCCAGACCACGCGCGATGCCTTCACGCTGGCCAACGGCCATGTGGATGCGGGCGCATATGAATACCGGCTCTACGCCGCCGATGCGCAGGGTGTGGGCGAGAACTGGTACCTGCGCTCGACGACCACCGTGCAGCCGCCGGCCACACCGGCGACACCGACCACACCGGCCACGCCGGCCACGCCGGCCGATCCCATCGACCCGGCCCGTCCCCCGGAACCTGCCAGCCCCGCGGAGCCGCAGAACCCGCCCGACCCCTTCACCACCGTCAAGCTGCCCGTGCTGCCCATCTTGGTGCCGACTTACCGGGCCGAGGTCCCGCTGTTCGCCGCGCTGCCCGCTCAGCTGCGCCAGGCCGACCTCGCCATGCTCGGCAACCTGCACCGCCGCATCGGCGACCAGGACGCGGCGATGGCCGGCAGCGACCCGGCGCCGCGCCGCGCCTGGGCGCGCGCGGTCTACAGCGACCTGAACATCCGCCAGGACGGCATCGCCGATGCGCACAGCCGCGGCCATGTGAGCGGCCTTCAAGCCGGCACCGACCTGCTGGCCAGCGGCAACTGGCGCGCCGGCCTCTACCTCGGCTTCCTGGACGGCAGCGCCGACGTGAGCGGCAATGCGCGCGGAACCTTCGGCCGCGTCGGCTCCAACGACCTGCGCTCGCGCTACCTCGGCGCCTATGCCACCTGGATGGACGCCAGTGGCCTCTACGCCGACGCCGTGATCCAGGGCGGCAGCCACCGCTACACCGTGCGGCCCGACGGCAATCCCAGCGCCGCCGGCAAGGGCGACAGCTTCACGGCCTCGATCGAGACCGGCAAGTCCTTCGCACTGTCCGAGCGCTGGACCGTCGAGCCGCAGGCGCAGCTGATCTACCAGCGCGCGCACTCCGATGCCGTGTCCATCGCCGGCGCCGTCGTGCGCCAGGACAGCGATGCCGGCTGGATCGCCCGCCTGGGCGTGCGCATCAAGGGCGACTTCGCCACCGGCGCGGGCCGGCTCCAGCCCTATGCGCGGGTGAACCTCTACCGCGCCGGTGCCGGCGCCGACGTCGCCGAGTTCGTGGGCCCGGCAGGCTCGACCCGCTTCGCGAGCGCCAGCGGCTACAGCGCGGCGGAGGTGGCGGGCGGCTTCACGCTGGCGCTGACGCCGGCCGCCAGCCTGTACGGCGAACTGGGTCGCGTGTTCGCGATCGGCGGCGATGCGCGGGTCAAGTCCTCGGTGCAGGGCTCGGTCGGCGTGAAGCTGCGCTGGTAGACCTCGCCGGAGTCCCGGCCGTCTTGGGTTCCAATAGCGCTTTCGCGCCCGCCGCCCGGCGGGCCACCCTCGAAGCCATTGCAGACCTTGAGACCATGGGACTTCCACGCCATTGCCTTCTCGCCGCCTTGTGCCTCGCCGCCTCCGTGGCCGGCGCCCAGCAACAGCCCGCCGACCGCTTCCCCGCCGCCGCCATGAGCTTCCTCGGCACCGAGCTGCCACAGATGGAGGCGGCCGTCGCGGCGCGCGACCGCGACTACTTCGAGGAGGCGATGGGCCGCATGCTCGACTTCTCCGGCAGCTGGGGCTTCAGGTCGCAGGACAACCCGGCCCTCGGCCGCTATCCGATGTGTACCGAGGCGGTGTCCGATTTCCTGGTGGTCGGCATGTGCCGCATCATGACCACGGCCGATGCCTGCGAGCCTGGGCTGCCGGCCCGCTTCAACGCCAACCTGCAGAAGTGCCGCGAGCTGGCGGCGCGGCAGTGAGAGGCACGGGGCTGCCGTTCAGTCGTTGAAGCGGAAGGAAAATCCCGCGCGCACCACGGCGTCTCTGCCGGTCGTGCCCACCCCGACGCTGTAGCGCGTGCGGGCATCGGATGCCACGTGGACCACGCCGACCGCAATGGCGCCATAGCCGCGATAGCCGCCGATGCCGGCAAAGCCCGCCGTCTCCCCGGGCTTGAGGTCTGGCACGCCTTCCGCGAGCGCCGCCGTCATGGCAACGCCGCGGTAGGCATTGGCGGCGACCATTTGCAGCTCGCGTTGGGCGTTGGCGGCAACAGTTTGCAGGTCGCGCTGGGTGTTGGCGGCAAGCGTCTGCAAGTCCCGGCTGGCATCGGTGACCACCGCCTGCAGCTGGTTCACGTTCACTGCATCGGTGCCGGCCGAGCCCGGCGCCACGTTGCTGATCTGCCGCTCGCCGTCCGGCCTGCCGACGGAAACCGTGTTGGCACGCGCTGCCACCGACGAATCGCCCAGGGCCACGCTGTTGACAGCCAGCGCCGCGGCGTTGGCGCCGATGGCGACGCCGCCGGAAGCGCCCGGCGCGATGCGCGACTGGGCGCCGATCGCGACGGCTGCCGGCGCGGACTCGGCAACCGCTGCGTTGAAGCCGATGGCCACGCCGCCCGGTGAAGCAACCTCCGCACGGGTGCCGCCCACGAATGCGCCATCGGCAGTGGCCCGCGCCTGATAACCGATCACCGTGTCGAGCGCGCGCGCCTCGCTGCCGGCACCGATGGCGGTGCTGCCTGTTCCGAGCGCGGAAGCGGTGTGGCCGAGGGCCGCGGAGTCCGTCGCTGCTGCATGGCTGGCCACGCCCACGGCGGTGGAGCGCAAGCCGGTGGCCAAGGCGGACGCCCCGGCTGCGGTGGTGTCGTCCTGCACGGCCTGGGAGCCCGCACCCACCGCGCTCGCCTGGCTGCCCGACGCCAGCGCGTCGGCACCGTAGGCGCTCGCCCGCTCGGCGGCAGCCTGCGCACCGCGGCCGGTTGCGGTGGTCCGGCTCATGCTGGCGACGCTGCCCTGGCCCGATGCGGTGGCCCCGTCGCCCGATGCACGCGCGCCCTGTCCCACGGCCGAGGCGTTGTCGCCGTCGGCCAGGCTCGATTGGCCGATCGCAGTCGCATTCGTGCCTGCCGCACGGGCGCCCTGGCCGTTGGCGGTTGCATTCGCCTGCGCCGCCACGCTCGACTGTCCACTCGCGGTGGTGTTGGCGCCCGTGGCTTGTGCGCCCTGGCCGCTCGCGGTCGAATTGATCTGGCTGGCCAGGCTGGCCTCGCCATAGGCGCTGGCAAAGCCTGCCGTGGCTTGCGCCTCGTGGCCTGCGGCCGTGGCGCCCACCGCGGTGGCGCGGCTGCTCTGGCCGGTTGCGGTTGCGCCGGCAGCCGTGGCGTAAGCACTCTGTCCGGTGGCCGTCGCGTTGACGTCCGACGCAACGCTCGCCTGGCCGCTGGCAGTCGCGTTCTGCGCGCTCGCCCGGCTGCCCTGACCGGTCGCGGTTGCATTCGTGTCCGTGGCCTGGGCGTCCTGGCCGCCGGCCGTGGCGTTCTCCCCGGTAGCACGGCTGCCTGCGCCGGTTGCGGTGGTGCCGGTGGCGATGGCTTGGGCGTCCTGGCCAGCAGCGGTCGCGCCCTTCGCCGTCGCGCGGCTTCCTTGGCCGACGGCCGTTGCACCGGTGGCCGTGGCGCGTGCGTCCTGGCCTGCGGCGGTGGTGCCGTCCGCGGTGGCGCGGCTGGCCTGGCCTACGGTGGTCGAGCTGGCGCCGGTGGCCTGTGCATCCTGGCCCAGCGCGGTGGCATCGGCCTGGGTCGCGGTGGCGCCGGCGCCCACGGCTGTTGCGCGGGCAGCGGTTGCCTGGCTTCCCGCCCCGAGCGCGGTCGTGTCGCTTCCTGTTGCCTGCGCATCGGTGCCCAGGGCCGTGGACGTCCCCATGCTGGCGGTGCTGCCGTTGCCGACGGCGATCGCGTCCGGATTCGCCGTCTGCGCGGCCCGGCCGTTGCTGCCGCCCAGGCCGGAGACGGCGCCGCCGCCCATCGTGATGCCGGGCGCATAAGTCTGGCCATCGGCGTTGCCGAGGCGAAGCGCGCCGCCCATGGCGGAGACGCCTTGCGAGGCATCCAGTGAATTGGCAGACACGGTGCCTTTCACATCGAGCCGACCAGCCACGGCAAGGTTGTTGTTGAAGATGGAATCGCCCGACACGTGGGTGCCGCCCGCCTGGACCGTCACGGTACCCGTGAAATCCTGATCGCAGTTGGGGAGGCCGCGGGCCTCTTCATCGAGATCGGTCAACTCCTTGTTGTTGATCTGGCCCGCGATGGCGACGCCCAGGCCGGCCAGATTGGCAGCCGCGGCGGCGCCCTGTGCCACGATGCCCGGGATTTCGGCAACGACGATGGCCGCCCCGACGGCTTCCGCAGCCAGGCCCGCGATGTCGGCGACTGCCGCCGCCGATTGGGTGGCCAGCAGTCCGGAATTCAGCTCATTGATCCTTTTCTGGACCTTGATGGTCCGGTCATCCAGCTGTTGCGCGCAGCTGGCTTGGCCCAGGCCTACCTGGGTCGTGCTGGTCGTGACCTTGGGAGGCGTTGCGGGCGCCGCCTTCGGCCCTGCGAAAATTTGCGTTTGCGCATGCGCCGCGCCGATGCCGAGGCAGCCACTGAAGCCAAGCAGCACCACCAGTGATCGAAGCTGTCCGGGCCGTGCCTGGCCCTTCTCGCGCGTCCAAGCTTTGTTAACCATTGTTTGCAACAACCAAAAGCTCGGAATGGTGCCGAACCATCGAGCCGTCGCGGCGTCGTTGTCACAATTGATCAGGCTCCGCAGCCCGCGCGTCGGCGGCTTGGAGGGCCCTGCGGCGGGCCCCGGCGCAGCTGTCCGAAGGAGTAGCGAGGGCGGCGCTGCTATGCGCGCGCTGTCCTCGCAGAGGGTTCGGCCTCCGGCTGGTGGGCCGCGGCGTCGTCGATGTCGCGCCCCGTGAAGTCCTTGAGCCAGAGCAGGCCCAGCAGCGACACCAGCGTCATGCCCAGCAGGTACCAGGCCGGCGCCAGCTTGTTGCCGCTGACGCCCACCAGCCAGGTGCTGACGAAGGGCGAGAAGCCGCCGAACAGCGCCACGCCCACGCTGTAGACCAGCGACATGCCGCTGGCGCGCACGTGCTTGGGAAACATTTCGGGCAGCATGGTGATGGTGGGCACGGTCTGCACCACCAGCGCCGTGCTCAGCAGCCCGACCACGATGAACAGCACCACCGGCGAGGGCGCGGCGTTGAGCCACCAGAACCCGGGATAGATGAGCAGCGCCATCGCGATGCGGCCCCACACGATCAGCGGCTTGCGCCCGACGCGGTCGGAGGCCAGGCCCACCAGCGGTGACAGCACGAAGGACAACAGGCCCGTGAGCACGGCGCCGAACAGCGCCACCGTCGGCGGCAGGCCCAGCTCGCGCACCGCGTAGGTCGGCATGTAGAAGGTCACCACATAGGCCGCGGCGGTGCCGCCGAGCACGCTGAGGATGGCCGCCAGCACCGTCCTGCCGTGCTCGCCGCAGACCTCGGCCAAGCTGCTGCGCCGCGCGGCCGAGGCGGCGGGCGTGCCCGCGGTTTCCAGCGACTCGTGCAGGTGGCGGCGGATGTACATGCCCACCGGCGCGATCAGCATGCCGATGAAGAAGGGCACGCGCCAGCCCCAGGCTTCCATGCCCTGCGGGCCGAGTGCCGCGGTCAGGCCGCCGGCCACCGCCGCACCGAGCAGGATGCCCAGGCCCTGGCTGGCGAATTGCCAGCTGGCCATGTAGCCGCGGTTGGCCGGCGTCGCGTGCTCGACCAGCAGGGTGGTGGAGGCGCCGACCTCGCCGCCGGCGGAGAAGCCCTGGATCAGCCGCGCCAGCACGATCAGGATCGGCGCCGCGACGCCGATCTGCGCGTAGGTGGGTGCGAAGCCGATCATGGCGCAGCCCAGCGCCATCAGGAAGATGGTCAGCGTCATCGCCTTCTTGCGCCCCGCGCGGTCCGCGTAGGCGCCGATCACGATGCCGCCCAGCGGCCGCATGATGAAGCCGACCCCGAAAGTGCCCACCGTCAGCAGCAGCTGGCCGTAGCCGTCGAGCGTGGGGAAGAAGAGCTTGCCGATCACCAGCGCGAGAAACCCGTAAATGGTGAAGTCGAAGAACTCCAGGCCGTTGCCGATGGTGGTGGCGATGATGGTCTTGCGCCGGCTCATGGGCGAGAGTTGCGAGGTCATCTGTTTCCTGTTGTTGTGAGGGCGGCGTGTCGCGCCGGGATGCTGGGCACTGGCCGTGCTCATGCAAAGACGATAATTCAACGAAGTCGGTAACTATATGTTTTTGTGAAGCCCGGCGCGCTCCTGAGGGGGCCCTGCGCGCCGGGCTGCGCCGGGGCCGAATGCGGCACACTCCCGGCATCATCCAGGCAACGTCACCCACCCATGTCCCTCGCCCCCATCGAAATCGAAACCGGCCCGAACCCCACCGCCACCATCCTGCTGATGCACGGCCTGGGCGCCGACGGCAATGACTTCGTGCCCATCGCCAACGAGCTCGACCTGTCGGCCGTCGGCGCGGTGCGCTTCGTGTTCCCCAACGCGCCGGTGATCCCGGTCACCATCAACGGCGGCTACCGCATGCCGGCCTGGTACGACATCGCCGCGGCCGACCTGGTCAAGCGCGAAGACGAGGCCGGCCTGCGCCGCTCGCAGGTCTCGATCGAGGCGCTGATCGCCAACGAGAAGCAGCGCGGCATCGCCGCCGATCGCATCGTGATCGCCGGCTTTTCCCAGGGCTGCGCAATGGCGCTGCTGACCGGGCTGCGCCATGCCGAGCGGCTGGGCGGGATCGTCGGGCTCTCCGGCTACCTGCCGCTGGCCGCGACCACGGCCGCCGAGCGCCATGCCGCCAATCACGGGACGCCGATCTTCCTCGGCCACGGCACGCGCGACGGCGTGGTCCAGATCGAACGCGCCCGCGCGTCACGCGATGCCCTGGCCGCGCTGGGCTACGCCGTCGAATGGCACGAGTACCCGATGGAGCACTCGGTGTGCATGGAAGAAATCGCCGACCTCAACCGCTTTTTGCTTCGGGTTCTGGCCACAGCCTGAAGACGCCGTCGTCGTAGGCCTCGCGGTAGGTCGCCCAATCGGTCTCGACCTGCGCCGCGCAGGCGCGCGAGGCATCGAGCAGGGGCTGGCGCCAGCGCCGGTCGTGGGCATGGGCGATGAGCTCGTCGGCAATGGCCGAGCCCTGGCGGCCCGCGCTGCGCAGCTGACCCCAGGCCACCATGCGGCCCATGGTGCGCAGCACCTGCTCCATCGACTTCAGCGACTGCGCCGAGCGGTCCAGCGTCACCCGGTCCTCGGAGGGCTGCAGGTGGCGCAGCACCAGGCTGTGCCCGTTCATGTGCAGCGGCTGCAGCAGGCCGGCCGACACCGCCTGCACGCGCTGCTGCAGCGCGATCGCGCGCTCGGCCTCGCTGGGCCAGGCCGGCTGGGCCGTCGCCACGTGCGGCAGCAGCGAGGAGGCGCTCGTGCGCTTCAGGTCGAGCAGCGCATGGCTGCCGCCCGAGCCCTTGCCCTCGACCAGGATCACGTAGCGCTCCATGCCCAGGCTGCCGGTGCCGGCGACGCGGCGCGCCACGTCCAGCACCCGGTAGTAGCGAGGGTCCGGCTGGGTCTTGGCAAAGGCGCGCAGCAGCTGCTTCACCTGCTCGCGCTGCTCGTCGCCGACGGGCATGGGCGTCTTGTTCTTGCCCTTGTCGTCGGTGACCAGGCGGCGGACCTGCTTGCCGTCGATGCGCTTGAGCCGCGTGCGCTCGGCGAGAAAGCGCGCGGGCTTGCGCTCGCGCAGCCCCTTCAGCAGCGTGCCGACCAGGCCCTTGGCCGTGTCGCGCTCGACCCAGCGCACCTCGCCCAGCGCCAGGGCGTCGGCGTAGGCGTCGACGAAGCTCCGGCAAAGATGCTGCGCCTCGGGCTTGCGCAGCGAGATGCTGGCCGCGCCGACGCGCACGCTGGCGAGCAATCGCACCAGGTCCCACGCGGTGGGCGCGAGCGCGGCCTCGTCGAAGTCGTTGATGTCGAAGTAGACCAGCCCGTTGTCGCCCTTGAAGCTGCCGAAGTTCTCGAAATGCAGGTCGCCGCAGACCCAGCCGAGCGGCGAGGCGGGCAGGGCGTTCGGAGCCAGGCCCTCGTAGAAGCGGTGGCAGCTGCCGCGCAGGAAGACGAAGGCGTCCTTGCGCATGGCCTTGTACTTCTTCTGGAGGCGATCGGGGTCGCGCCCCGCATTGAACGACAGGACGCTCTGCACCACATCGACCATGGCTCTCTCCTCCTGGCCGGCGGCATGCCGGCGCCGGCGCATGCTAGCAGGGGGCGCGCAGCAGGAAGCAGTGGGTGTTCCCGGCTATAGCAGAAAGGTCGTTCCGGCGTTTAATACCGGGTGTCAGCAGGCTGTCTGCGGCCGTGCTACCTTCCGCCCCACAAAGATTCACGGGTCATAACGACATGAGCAAATTGCAGGAGCGCCTGGGAGCGCTCACACCCGCGCGCCTGAAGGGAGTCCGCCGAGGGATCGAGAAGGAGAGCCTGCGCGCCCAGCCCGACGGCAAGCTCGCGCTGACGCCGCATCCGGCCGCCCTCGGGTCGGCCCTGACCCATCCCCACATCACCACCGACTTCAGCGAATCTCAGCTGGAGCTCATCACCGGCGTGCATGCCGACGTCGAGGCCTGCCTGGCCGAGCTCACGCAGGTCCACCAGTTCACCTACCGCGTGCTGGCCGAGGCCGGCGACGAGCGGCTGTGGGTGTCGAGCATGCCCTGCGGCCTGCCGCCGGACGAGACCATCCCGATCGGCCGCTACGGCTCCTCGAACGTGGGCCGCGCCAAGAGCGTCTACCGCATGGGCCTGAGCCACCGCTACGGGCGGCGCATGCAGACCATCTCGGGCATCCACTACAACTGGTCGCTGCCGGAGGTGTCGAGCGAGCAGTACTTCGCGCTGATCCGCAACTTCCGCCGCCATGCCTTCCTGCTGCTCTACCTGTTCGGCGCGTCGCCGGCGGTGTGCTCGACCTTCGTGGCCGGCCGTGCGCACGAGCTGAAGCCGCTGGGCGAGGGCAGCATGCACATGCCCCACGGCACCTCGCTGCGCATGGGACGGCTGGGCTACCAGAGCGAGGCCCAGGCCTCTTTGGCGGTGAGCTACAACAGCCTCGACGGCTACGCCGCATCGCTGCAGGACGCGCTGACGCGGCCCTGGTCGGCCTACGAGACGATCGGCATCCAGAACCTGGGCGGCGAGTACAACCAGCTCGCCACCAGCCTCCTGCAGATCGAGAACGAGTTCTACGGCACGATCCGGCCCAAGCGCGTGATCTTCCCCGGCGAGCGGCCGCTGCACGCGCTGCGCGAGCGCGGCGTGGAGTACGTGGAGGTGCGGCTGATGGACCTCGACCCCTTCGAGCCCATCGGCATCAACGCCTCCACCATGCGCTTCCTGGACGTGTTCCTGCTGCACTGCCTGCTGGCCGACAGCCCGCCCGATACCCGCGACGAGATCGCCGAGCTGGCCCACAACCAGCACCTCACGGCCGCGCGCGGGCGCGAGCCGGGGCTGAAGCTGCTGCGCAGCGGCCGCGAGCAGGGGCTGACCGAATGGGGCGCCGAGCTGCTGGAGGCCTTCGGGCCGATCGCCGACGCGCTCGATGCGGCCCACGGCGGCAGCCGCCACGCCGAGGCGGTGCGCGCCGCCCGCAAGGCGCTGGCCGAGCCGGCAGGGCTGCCCTCGGCGCGGGTGCTCGAGGCGATGGCGCAGTCGCACGACGATTCCTTCGTCGGCTTCGTGCGTGCGCGCTCCGAGGAGACGCGTGCCGCGCTGCTGGCCTTGCCCTTCAGCGCCGAGCAGCAGGCGCGGTTCGAGCGCGCGTCGCGGGACTCCGTCGAGGCGCAGAAGCAGATCGAGGCTGCCGACACCATGCCCTTCGAGCTCTACCGCGAGCAATACGTCTCGCCGGCGCGCCTGGGCTTCCGCAAGCACTGGATCGACGCGCCGCACATGGCCAGCCAGCCGGCGGCGCTATAAGAGGCGCAGCAGGTCCTTGGGGTCGCCGTCCGGCGGCGCCAGCGCGACGTCCTGCCCCAGGCCGTGCTCCAGCGCGAGGCGGTGGACCAGGCGCAGCGCCGAGTAGTCCTCCAGCGCGAAGCCCACCGAGTCGAACACCGTGACCTCGGCTTCGTCCTGCCGGCCGGGCTCCGCGCCCGCGAGCACGCGCCACAGCTCGACCACCGGGAAGTCGGCCGGCAGCTGCTGGATCTCGCCCTCGATGCGCGTCTGCGGCGCGTACTCGACGAACACGCGCGAGGCCTTCAACACGTCCACGTGCAGCTCGGTCTTGCCGGGACAGTCGCCGCCGACCGCGTTGATGTGCATGCCCGGCTCGATCATGTCGGGCGTGAGGATGGTCGCGCGCGCCTTGCGGGCGGTCAGCGTGCTCACGATGTCGGCGCCGCGCACGGCTTCGGCGATGCCGGCCGCGCGCTGCACGCGCAGCGCCGGATAGGCCGCGAGGTTGCGCTCCAGCTTGTCGGTGGCGGCCGGATCGAGGTCGTAGACCCGCAGATCGTCGACGCCGAGCAACGCGTGGAAGGCCAAGGCCTGGAACTCGGCCTGGGCGCCGTTGCCGATCAGCGCCATGCTGCGCACGCCGGGGCGGGCCACCGCCTGCGCCGCCAGCGCCGACATGGCGGCGGTGCGCAGCGCGGTGGTGAGCGTGAGCTCGGCCAGCAGCAGCGGGAAGCCGGTCTCCACCTCGGCCAGCACGCCGAAGGCCATCACCGTGGGCAGGCCGCGGGCCGTGTTGGCGGGGTGGCCGTTGACGTACTTGAAGGCATAGTGCGTGGCGTCCGACACCGGCATCAGCTCGATCACGCCCAGCGGCGAATGGCTGGCCAGGCGGGCCGACTTGTCGAAGTCGGGCCAGCGCAGAAAATCTTCGCGAAGGGTCTGGGCCAGCGTCTCGAGGAAGCGGGGTACTCCCATCGTTCGGACCAGGGCCGATAACGCCTGGATATCGACGAAACGTGTTGTTGCCATGCCTGAGCAAAACCTTCGTATTAGTCAGGTAGGCCTTTACCTACCCGCGTTGAACCCGATGACCCACCGGCGGCAGCCGGATGCGGTTGATGATGACATCAAGCCAGAAAAAAGCAGACGACAAACCTTTCGCTTCTCCGCCGCCATGACTTTCAAGACCTACTTGGTTGAAGACAATCCCGTGATCCGGGAGAACCTGGTGGGCTTCCTGGAAGACGTCGCGGACGCCACCGTGGTGGCGCATGCGGCCGGCGAGCGCGAGGCCGTGGACTGGCTGGCCCATCACCGCGATGGCTGGGACATGGCCATCGTCGATCTGTTCCTCGAGGAGGGGAATGGACTCGGCGTGCTGGATGCCGTGCGCCGGCGGGCCGCGCACCAGAAGGTGGTGGTGCTGAGCAACTACGCCACGCCAGACATGCGGGCGCGCTCCAAGGCGCTGGGCGCGGATGCCTTCTTCGACAAGTCGGCCGAGATCGAGCTGCTGCTCGACTATTGCGAGCGGCTGAGCCGCAGCAACTGAGCCGCGGGGCGTTGAGTTCGCGGCGCGCTTGACCTAGAGTGCGCTCCAGCATTTCCAATGAATGAACCGGGTCGTCCGGTCCATCCAAAGGAACCATGCCATGAACGCCGTCGCCAACACCAACAAGCAGATCGTCCAGCACATCCACGCCGAGCTCGCCCAGGGCAACGGCAGGCCTTTCATCGAGAGCCTGGCGCAGGATTTCCGCTGGACCATGAAGGGGCGCACCGCCTGGTCGGGCACCTACGCGGGCCGGCAGGTGGTGCAGGACCAACTGCTCGCGCCCCTGTACGCCCAGTTCGAGGGCCGCTACCGCAACACCGCCGAGTCTTTCATCGCCGAGGGCGACCAGGTCGTCGTGCAGTGCCGGGGAGAGGTGAGCACGAAGTCCGGGCAGCGCTATGACAACGAGTACTGCTTTATCTACCGCCTGGCCGGCGGCAAGGTCGTGGCACTGACGGAGTACCTCGACACCGCCCTGGTCGACGCCGTGCTGGAGGCACCCGCCCGTGCCGGCTAGCCCCAGCCTGCGCATCGGCGAGCTGGCCGAGCGCACCGGCCGCAGCGTGCACGCCATCCGCTGGTACGAAGCCCAGGGCCTCGTGCCCGGCGTGGCGCGCGACGAGGGCGGCCGGCGCGTGTACGGCGAGCTGCACGTCGGCTGGCTGGACCTGATGGAGCGCCTGCGCGCCACGGGCATGTCGATCGCCGAGATGCGCGAGTACACCGTGCTGGTGATGCAGGGCAGCCGCAGTCTGCGCCAGCGCCGCGACCTGCTCGCCGCCCACCGTGAGCGCGTGAACGCGACCATCGCCGAGTGGAAGCGCGCGCTGACGCTGGTCGAGAAGAAGATCGACTTCTACGATGCCTGGATGCACACCGGGCAGCGGCCGCCGCTCATCCCCGCGCAGACGCCGCGCGCGGTGCGCAAGCCGGCGCTGCCCGCGCCTTCGTCCGCCCGCAAGGCGGCGAAGCGCGCATGAAACCGAAGGAGCTCCAAGACGTGCCTGCCGATCCCCATCCACTGGCCGACGGCGTCGCCTACGTGCGCGGCGCCTATGTCCCGATCGCCGAGGCCGCGATCCCGATCACCGACTGGGGCTTCCTGCGCTCCGACGCCACCTACGACGTGGTCACGGTGTGGGAGGGCGCCTTCTTCCGGCTCGATGCGCACCTGGAGCGCTTCATGCGTAGCTGCGAGCGCTTCCGTCTCGACCCCGGCCTTGCGCCGGCGCAGATCGCCGAGGTGCTGGCCGAATGCGTACGGCGCAGCGGCCTGCGCCATTCTTATGTGGAGATGATCGTCACGCGCGGCCAGCCGCCCTGGGGCTCACGCGACCCGCGCCAGGCCGTGAACCGCTTCTACGCCTTCGCGGTGCCCTTTGTCTGGATCGCCAACGAGGCGCAGCGCGAGCGCGGCCTGCACCTGAAGGTGAGCGCGGTGCAGCGCATTCCCTCGAGCTCGGTCGACCCGAAGGCCAAGAACTACCACTGGAACGACCTCACGATGGGCCTGCTCGGCGCCCTCGACGCCGGCGCCGACACGGTGGTGCTGAGCGATGCCGCGGGCCACGTGGTCGAAGGGCCCGGCTTCAACATCTTCTGTGTCAAGGACGGCGGGCTCGTGACGCCGGAGGAGGGCGTGCTCGAGGGCATCTCTCGCCGCACCGTGATCGAGATCGCCCGCTCGCTAGGCCTGCGGGTCGAACTGCGCGCGCTGCCGGCCGAGGAACTGCGCGGCGCCGACGAAGCCTTCCTCACCAGTTCGGGCGGCGGCGTGCTGCCGGTGACGCGGGTGGACGACCAGGTGCTCGGCACCGGCCGGCCCGGGCCGGTCACGCAGCGGCTACTCGCCACCTACTGGGACTGGCACCGCGACCCCGCGTACAGCCAGCCCATCGACTACGGCAGCCGCTGAGCCGTCGCGGGCCGGGGCGGCGCGCAGCGGGGGATTCTAGGGGGCGTATTACATGTTCAGCGCGCTACGAAGTCTCGAAATCGGCGCGGATCTTCAGCTGCCGGTACGCGCCGCGACTTGAGCCCGAACAGGGGGCGCAGCCAGCCGATGCGGCGGATCAGCCCGTCCGTGAGGACCCAGCAGCCTCCCAGGGTGAAGGCGACCAGCAGCACGGGCTCCAGCACAGGCCCCAGCCGCCAGGGAGCGAGCAGTACGGCGCCGGCCACGATCAGGGTCTGGTGCAGCATGTACCAGGGATAGACCGACTCGTTGGCCCAGTGCAGCCAGGGCCAGGGGCGGTCCAGGTAGCGGCGGGCGAAGCCCAGGATGGCGGCGATCGCCGTCCACAGGTAGAAGGCGCGCAGACCGCGCAGCAGCCAGGCCTCGGCGCCCGCTGCCCGCAGCGCCAGGTAGGCGGCCACCAAGCCGACCGCCAGCGCCAGCGCCCAGCCGCGCAGGCGCTCCAGCTCGCGCCACAGGCCGGCATCGATGCCCATCCAGTAGCCGTAGAGGAAGACCGTGAAATAGAGCGGGTGCAGGTAGCCGTCGTGGAGCAAATCGTGGGTGGCCGGGAATCGCGGCGCCAGCGTCAGCGCGTACAGCAGCAGCGGCAGGGCCGGCAGCACCAGCAGCCGCCAGCGCCGCAGGCCGGTGAAGGCGGCGCGCAGCCGCTGCCCGGCGGCCGAGCCCAGCAAGGGCTGCAGCAGCGCCACCAGCGCGGTGTAGACGAAGAGGTAGGGCAGGTACCACAGGTGGTTCCAGGTCATGCCGAAGTCGGAGCCCGCGAAGGCGCCCTTCGGCCAGGGGCCCATCGCCAGGTAGCGCAGCATGAAGCCGCCGAAGCCCGGCGCCACCAGGCCGCGGGCCAGCGCCTCGGCATAGGCCTGGTAGGGCACCACCACCGTCATGCCGAAGACCAGCGGCAGCATCAGGCGCAGCGCGCGCTGCCGGATCAGCGCCAGCGGGTCCCGGCCGCGGAAGATGAAGCCCAGCGCCACGCCCGAGACCAGGAACACCAGGTCCATGCGCCAGATGTTCACCACCTGCATGGGCGCCTGCAGCCAGGCCGCCGCTTGCGGGCTCTTGAGATGCCAGGGCCAGGCGGCCACGTAGTACATGCCCACGTGGTAGAGGATCAGCAGGCCGAAGGCCAGCGCGCGCAGCGCATCGATGTCGTGGCGTCGGGATTCGGGGGGCATGGCGGCTCCAGGTGTTCGAAGGCAGCCATGCTGGGCGCGGCCCCTGCCTCGAGGGGCCCCGAAGTGACGATCCGCCGGGCTCTTGGGACGAACGGCGGCCCGCAGGGACGAAGCCGGGCCCGGATTCAGGAGAATGCCGCCATGCCCGAGACCCCCGGCCCAACCCCGAAGAACCTGTTCGAGCGCTACCAGCCCTACCGCCGGCACGCCGAAGTCGCCTTCTGGGTGCTGTTGATGGCGTTGCAGGCCGCCTTCAACTGCGTGGTCGCGGTGATCGACGCCGATCGCGCCGGGCGGGCGCTGCCGACCTGGCAGCCGGTGACCTGGGAGCTGTCCAGCCATCTGGTGCTGCTGGCGCTGGTGCCGGCCGTGGTCGCCTTCGAGCGGCGCTTTCCGCTCGGCTTCGCCGGCTTCGCCCGCAACCTGCCCTGGCACTTGGCGGGCAGCGTGGTCTTCAGCCTGCTGCACGTGGCAGGCATGGTGGCGTTGCGCAAGGCCGCCTATGCCTGGGCCGGCGGCCGCTACGACTTCGGCGGCGCCGAGCAGTGGGTGTACGAATACCTCAAGGACGTGCGCGTCTACGCGCTGTTCCTGATCTCGATCCTGAGCTACCGCCTCTTCATGCTGCGGCTGCAGGGCGAGGCGCGCGTGCTCGATCCGCCGGAGGAGCCCGCGGGCACGGCGCCGCCCGCGCCGGAGCAGCCGCCGCCGGCGCGGCCCGAGCGCTTCCTGGTGCGCAAGCTGCGGCGCGAATTCCTGATTGCCGCCAGCGACATCGACTGGCTGCAGGCCCAGGGCAACTACGTCGGCCTGCGGGTGAAGGGCCACGATTACCTGCTGCGCGCCACCCTGACCGACTTCCTCGCGCAGCTCGACCCGGCGCGCTATGCCCGCGTGCATCGCAGCTATGCGGCCAACCTGGACCGCGTGGCCGAGATCGAGCCGCTGGACGGCGGCGATGCGCGCCTGCTGATGCAGGACGGCACCCGCATCCCCTGCAGCCGGCGCTACCGCGACGCGCTGCGCGCCTGAGAGGAGGCGAGCGGCGACAATCGCCGGCTCCCCCGATCCCCGAGCAAGAAAGAAGTCCCCGATGGCCATCCAGTGGTTCCCCGGCCACATGCACCTGACCCGGAAGGCCATCGCCGAGCGCATCGCCGAGATCGACGTGGTCATCGAGCTGCTCGATGCGCGCCTGCCCGGCTCCAGCGCCAACCCGATGCTGGCCGAGCTGACCGGCCACAAGCCGGGGCTCAAGGTGCTCAACAAGCAGGACTTGGCCGACCCCGAGCGCACCGCGCTCTGGCTGGCCCACTACAACGCGCAGCCGGCCACCCGCGCCATCGGCCTCGATGCCAGCCAGACAGCGCCGGCACGCCAGCTGATCGAGGCCTGCCGCCAGCTGGCGCCACAGCGCGGCGGCAGCATGGCCAAGCCGATGCGGGTGCTGATCTGCGGCATCCCCAACGTGGGCAAGTCCACGCTGATCAACACTTTGGTCGGCACCCGCAAGGCGAAGACCGGCGACGAGGCCGGCGTCACCAAGCTGGAGCAGCGCATCGTGCTGGCCGACGGCTTCTACCTCTGGGACACGCCCGGCATGCTATGGCCGCGCATCATCGTGGCGCAGAGCGGCTACAACCTGGCGGCCAGCGGGGCCATCGGCCGCAACGCCTTCGACGAGGAACTGGTGGCGCTGGAGCTGCTGGGGTATCTCAAGCGGCACTACGCGGGGCTGCTCGAGGCCCGCTTCAAGCTCGATGCGGTCGCCGGCCTCGGCGATGAGGAACTGCTCGAGGCCATCGGCCGCCAGCGCGGCGCCCTGCTGGGCAAGGGCCGCGTGAACCTGCAAAAGGCCGCCGAGATCGTGATGAACGAGTTCCGCAGCGCCAGCCTGGGGCGCATCACGCTGGAGACGCCGCAGGAGTTCGGGCAATGGCTGGCGGCGGGGCAGTTGCTGGATGCGGAGCGGCAGGCGAAGAAGGAGGCGCGGGCGCGAGGGAAGAAGCGCGCACCGGGTCGCGAGGAGGCGCCGCCCGACGCGACCTAGCGAGGCGGAAGTGAACCGGGCCTCCGCGAATTTGCTTCCGTGAAGCGAAAGGCGATGAATTGCGCTTCAAACGTGAAGCGCAAATGGCTAAGATGCGCTTCATGTGGATCTGGCAAAGCGCCGATTGGCCCCATTTCACGTTCGACGCACAGGCGCTGCAGCCCGCTCTGGCAGCTGCACGCGTGGCCCAGGGCCGCATGCTCGGCATGGCGAGCGGGCTGCAGCTGGTCGACCTCGGCGAGTTGCAACTCACGGAATGGGCGCTGGAAGCCGTGGCCACAGCGCAGATCGAGGGCGAGTTGCTCCAGATCAATTCGGTGCGCGCATCGGCCGCGCGCCGCCTCGGCCTTAGTCAGAGCAGCCGCGCGCGCCTGACGCAGCGTGAGCCCCGCGCCGAGGCCACACTGGACGTGATCGAGGCTGCGGTGGCGCAATGGCCGCAGCCGCTCGCGCAATCCAGTCTCTTCGACTGGCACGCTGCGCTGTTCCCGAATGGCCGCAGCGGCATCACCCGCATCGTGACCGGCGCGTACCGGACGCACCCCGAACCCATGCAGATCGTGACGCCCAGGCTGGGCAAGCCCGACACCGTGCATTACAAGGCACCGCCTTCCCGGGACGTCCCGTCGCAAATGCAGGCGTTGATCGACTGGTTCAACGACGACAAGGTGCGCAGCGGCATCGACGGCATCGTGCGCGCAGCCGTGGCGCACCTGTGGTTCGAAACCATTCACCCCTTCGAGGACGGCAACGGCCGCATCGGCAGGGCGCTGAGCGATCTGGCGCTGGCTCAGGACATGCGCAGCGGCCAACGCCTGTTCAGCCTCTCGCAGCAGATCTGGCTGGATCGCCAGGGCTACTACGCGCAGCTGCAAAGTGCGAGCCGCGGTCCGGGCATGGATGTGACGCCCTGGGTCCGATGGTTCGCGGCGCGTGTCGAGCAGGCCTGTCTCGCCACCCTGGACCAGATGCAGACGGCGGCGGGCAAGAGCGCCTTCTGGCTCGACCTCCAGGCCGCTCATCCCGAGCTGACACCCAGCCAGCGCAAGGTGCTGAACAAGCTCTTCGATGCCCAGCCTCAGGGATTTGCGGGCGGCATGAGCACCGAGAAATACACGGCGATCACCGGCGTGTCGCGTGCGACCGCCTATCGGGAGCTCACGCAGCTTGCAGAGGCCGGCCTGCTGGAGCGAAGCGGACAGGGGCGTGGCACGCGTTATGCGCTGGTGCCTCTCAACTCGAGCCGCATCTGAGGCGATCGCACCGGGAAACTCCGGGCCACGTGGCCGCGGCGCCGGGTCAAGATGTGCCTCAAGAACAATTCCGGGTGGAGCCTCCCATGCACTACGTCCTCGCACGCATCACCGTCAAACCCGAGGTCGCCGAGCTCGCGAAAGGCATCCTCGTCGAACTGGCGTCCAGGTCGCGGCAAGATGCCGGCTGCATGGGCTACGAGCTGTTCCAGCAGACCGGGGCCCCGCACATCTTCCAGACCGTGGAGCAGTGGAAGGACAAGGCCGATGCCGAGGCGCACATGCAGAGCCTGCATGTCGGCGCGGCGATCGCCGCGGCAAGCCCGCTCCTGGCGGGCGTGCCGGAAATCGTGGCGTACAGCCGGCTTCTCTAGATCGAGAGGGCGGCGGCTACGATTCGTAGGCGCGCGCCAGCAGCGCCTCGAAGATGGCTTTCGCACGGCTCAGCGCGGCGTCCTGCTGCTGCGCGACCACATGCAGCCCAGCCACCCGCTGCGCAAAAGTCTCCTGAAGGTCCGCCGGCGGCACCATCACCCGCAGCGTGCGCAGCCGCTCCTTGGAAATGTTGGGCATCGAGGCAGCGGTCCCACTGGCCAGCAACTGCAATCCCCTTCGCATGGCCGGCGCCCGCAGCATCGCCCACAGGTAGAGCGGATGCACCCCCGCGTCGGGACGCAGGCGCAGCCGGAAGATCAGGTCGGGCAGCAGGATCCGGCCGCGGGTCTCCCACACGTAGGCCGGTGTGCCGACCAGTTCCATCGTGTTCTTGCGGCTGATCAGCAGGTCGCCGGCCCGCACCTCGTTGCGCGCGTCCGGCCGTTCGGTCTCGGGCAGGGTCTTGTGGTCGGATTCGTCGTAGAGCGCGTTCTTCAGCGCGCTCAAGCGCAGCACGCCCCATTCGTTCTCGGTCTTCGGCCGGTCGTGGCAGCGCGGGCTCTTGCCGCTGTCGATGCCGTCGAGCAGCTCGCCCAGCTTCACCACCGGCCAACCCATCGGATTGCTCGCCGGGTCGCCGAACAAGTCGGCCAGCAGGCCCGGGGCCACCAGCTCGGTGAGCGCGCGCGCCCGGCGCTGAAGGCGCACCATGCCGTCGGAACAGCCGAGCATCTCGACCACGCGGCGCTGATGGGCCAGCTCGGGCACCGGAATGGCAGCGCCGGCCATGTGCGCGGCCGGCACGCGCTGCTGGCCGGCGGTGCCGGTGAAGCTGCGCCGCGCCGCGTTGCGGAAGCGCTTCTGGCGCAGAAAGTAGTAGATCCACTCGGGCAGCACGGCCTCGCGGGCGCGCAGCACGTGGAACTCGGTGGAGCCGAAGCCGCGGCCGCCGGCCAGGTCGCGCGCGAGGGCCACCTTGCCGTTCTCCATGCAGGGCGAGATCTTCGCGAACAGCACGTCGCCCTCGGCGAAAGGGGTGTAGCCCCTTCTCACCTCGGCGAAGGGCCGCGTCAGGCGCTGGGCGATGTCGGCGTTGATCTCGCTCACCGCGGCCATCGGGACGAAGGCGACCTCGCTGTCCTCCTGCAGGCCGTGGTCCTTCGGCAGCCTGGGATTGATCTCGCAGACTTCGCCCAGCGTGGCCTTGCGGGCTGGAGGGTTCGCCGGAAAAGGCTCCAAATTGCGCGCTGAAGTGCGAGCGTCTTCGGGCGGCCGTGCGGTGCTCAGGGGAGCACCTTCGCCTTCGGCGGCGGCGAGCGCGTCTTCGGGGGGCAAGGCATCACTCATGGGTCCAGCTCCGCAAGCAGTGCGCGCAGCGTCTCGATTTCCTTCTCGATTTCCGACTCGATCGCAGCCAGCTCGTCCAGGAGTTCGCGCGGGTCCTGGTGCTGGATCTGCGAGGCACTCATCGGCCGGTAGCGGCTGGCCGAGAGGCTGAGGTCGTTCGCACGCAGCGCCGCGGCGTCGGCGAACCACCATTTCTCGTGCCACTCGGCCTCCGGGTCGCGCGCCTGCCAGCGGGCCCAGGCCGCCTCGCGGCCGATGAAGGCCTGCGCCAGCGCGGGCAGGTCGTCGGATTCGGTGGGCGTGTCGTGGTTGGCGTCCAGCCGGTAGCCGTCGTCCTCGACGTGCAGGAACTGCACGCGCTGGGTGCGGCCGCCGCGGCGGAAGAAGAGCACCGAGGTCTTCACGCCCGAATAGGGCTGGAAGACACCCCCGGGCAGGCTCATCACGGCCTCGACGCAATGCTGGTTGATCAGCTGGCTGCGCAGCTCGCGGTGCGCCAGCGTGGCGCCGAAGAGCACGCCCTCGGGCACCACCACCGCGGCCCGGCCGTCGGGACGCAGGCTGTCGAGCATGTACTTGAGGAACAGCAGCTCGGTGGCGCTGGTGCTGCCGAGCTTCACCTCGTCGACGATGCGATCCTTGTCGATGCGGCCGGAGAAGGGCGGATTCGCGAGCACGACGTGGAAGCCTTCGCCGGGCAGGCCCAGGCGCGTCTTGACCTTCTCGTCGAGGAGGGTCGTGAGCACGTTGCGCTGCAGGATGCGCACATGGCCCAGGCCGCGCAGCGTGAGGTTCATGGTGGCCAGCCGCACCATCTTCGGGTCGACGTCGTTGCCGAAGAAGCTGCCGCGCTGCAGGGTGGCGAGCTGCGCTTGCGTCAGCCGGTCGCCCAGGCCGCGGCGGTGCGTCTTGCCTTCGAGCTCGGCTTCCACAATGCTTTCCGGCGAGGAGTGCGCGAGCCGCATGTGGTTGTAGGCCGCCACCAGGAAGCCCGCGGTGCCGGCGGCCGGGTCGTAGACGGTCTCGCCCACCTTCGGATCGATCATCTCGACGATGGCGCGGATCACGTGGCGCGGCGTGCGGAACTGGCCCAGCTCGCCGGCCTGCTTCATCTGGCGCAGCACGTGTTCGAACAGGTCGCCCTTGGTGTCGGCATCGGCCTGGTCCAGGCGCAGGTCGCCGACCAGGCGGATGACCTGCGTCAGCACCGTCGGCTCGTCGATGCCCAGGCGCGCGCCGCGCATGAAGTCGTGGGCCGAGGCCTCGCCGATTTCGGCGAAAAAGGGGAAGACCTCGTCGCGCACGAAGCGCACCAGCACCTCGCCCGACAGCGCCTCGGCCCACCAGGACCAGCGGAAGCGGTCGCGCGGGATGCAAGGCTGGCCGGTGTGCAGCACGGTCATCGGCAGCACCCCTTCGCGCACGGCCGGCGCTTGGGCGTTGGCGGGATTGCGCAGCTCCCATTCGCCGTCGAACAGGCTGCGAAACGGGACGTCGAGTGCCCGCGCGCGCGCCCCGGCTTCGGCGTCGATGCCCTGGACCAGGTAGAAGAAGAACAGGAAGCAGAGCTGTTCGGTGTTGCCGACGGGATCCGGGTAGCCGCCACCAAAGAGATAGTCGCGAATCTGGTCGATCGACCGTCGCATGTCGGCAGTCAGGGGCATGAGGGGAGGGGGCTCGAAATAATTTTGGTTGTGGGTCGCGAGTCTACGAGGCAAACGGGAGGTCCCCGTTGCCGCAGCTGTAGCAAACTAAAGGCCTCGCACCCACACGCCGCAGCGTCACTTTGCCATGCCCCCGATCCTCCCGCGCCTCGAAGTCGTCCAGGGCGATCTCTCCGCCTACCGCCAAGGCAACACCGGCGTCGACTACGTCCACCGCTTCGAATCCGGCAAGCCGGGCCCGCATGTGCTGATCAACGCGTTGACCCATGGCAACGAGATCTGCGGGATGGTGGCCGCCACCCGGCTGCTCGACGAGGGTGTGCGACCGAGGATCGGCACGCTCACGGTGAGCTTTGCCCATGTGGAGGCCTACAACGCCTTCGACGCCGAGAAGCCCTTCGAGAACCGGCAGCTGGTGCACAACCTCAACCGCATCTGGTCCGACGAATGGCTGGAGGGGGCCGAGGACAGTCCCGAGCTGCGCCGGGCCCGCGAACTGCGGCCGGTGGTGGCCGCGGCCGACCACATCCTCGACCTGCACTCCACCAGCCAGGACGTGGTGCCCTTCTGGGTCTACCCGGCCTTCGCGCGCAACGCGGCCGTGGCGCTGGCGATCGGGCGCCCGTCGGTGCACCTGGTGATGCCCAAGGGCCTGGGCTCGGGCACGCCGCTGATCCAGCACGGCCGCCACGGCGAGGACGAAGGACCGGCCGGCGCGGCGCTGGTGGCCGAGTGCGGGCAGCATTTCCTGCAGGCCACGGCGGATACGGCGGTGGGGGTGACCTTCGATTTCCTGGCTCATTTCGGGCTGGTCGAGCGCGAGGTCGACGCCCCGGCACCCGGGCCGCAGCGGCGCTTCGAGCTGCTGGAGACGCGCATGGTCAAGACGCCGGAATTCCGCTTCGTGCGGCCGCTCGTCGGCTTCGAGGTGTTCGCCAAGGACGAGCTGATCGCGATCGACGGCGACGAGGAGATCCGCGCGCCGTGCGAGGACTGCACGGTGCTGATGCCGGCCAGGGTGCCGATCGTGGGGCGGGAAGGGGTGTATCTGACGCGGCCGCTGTAGCCGCCGCGGATCGATCACTTTCCCCAACTGTCCTTCATGCCGGCCGCGCGGTTGAACACCAGTCCGGCGCCTGCGGCCTGGCGGCTGTCCGGCACGAAGTAGCCGTGCCGCTCGAACTGGAAGGCCTGGCCGGCCGTGGCCTTGGCCAGTGCCGGTTCGGCATAGGCCTGCGTCACCACCAGGCTGCTCGGGTTCAGCTCGTCCTGCACTTCGCCGGCACCGGGCTGCGCCGCCGCGAACAGGCGCTCGTACAGCCTCACTTCCGCCGGCACCGCATCGGCCGCCGCCACCCAGGTGATGTTGCCCTTGACCTTGATCGCGTCCGCCCCCGGCGTGCCGCTCTTGGTGTCCGGCACCAGCTTGGCCTGCACCTCTGTGAGCTTGCCGTCTGCATCGCGCGTGCCGCCCGTGCATTCGATGACGTGGCCGTACTTGAGGCGCACCTTGTTGCCCGGGAACAGGCGGAAGAAGCCCTTGGGCTGCACGTCCTCGTAGTCCGTGCGCTCGATCCAGACCTCGCGGCCCAGCTTGAAGCTGCGCTTGCCCATCTCCGGATGGTGCGGATGCACGGGCGCCGTGCATTCGTCGAGGAAGCCGGCGCCCATCAGTTCGTCCCAGTTCGTGATGACCAGCTTGACCGGGTCGAGCACGGCCATGGCGCGCGGCGCCACCGGGTCCAGCGTGTCGCGCAGAGCGGCCTCCAGGCTCGCGTAGTCGATCCAGCCGCCCGACTTGGTGACGCCGGAACGCTCGCAGAAGAGCTTCAGCGCATCGGGCGTGTAGCCGCGCCGGCGCAGGCCGGCCAGGGTGGGCATGCGGGGGTCGTCCCAGCCGTCGACATGGCCCTCCTCGACCAGCTGGCGCAGGCGGCGCTTGCTGGTGATCACGTGGGTCACGTTGAGCCGCGCGAACTCGTATTGGCGCGGGTGCGGCGAGGCGATCAGGCCGCCCTCGGCCAGGCGGTCCAGCAGCCAGTCGTAGAAGGGGCGCTGGTCCTCGAATTCCAGCGTGCAGATGCTGTGGGTGATCTGCTCCAGCGCGTCTTCGATGGGGTGGGCGAAGGTGTACATCGGGTAGATGCACCAGGTGTCGCCGGTGTTGTGATGGGTCGCGCGGCGGATGCGGTAGAGCGCCGGGTCGCGCATGTTGATGTTGGGGCTGGCCATGTCGATCTTCGCGCGCAGCACGGCGGCGCCGTCGGGCAACTGGCCGTCCCGCATCGCGCGAAAGCGCACGAGGTTCTCGTCCGGCGTGCGGCTGCGGAAGGGGCTGTCGGTGCCGGGCGTGTTGAAGTCGCCGCGGGTGGCGCGGATCTGCTCGGCGCTCTGCTCGTCGACGTAGGCCAGGCCGGCGCCGATCAGGTACTCGGCCGCGCGGTACATGAAGTCGAAGTAGTTGCTGGCGAAGTAGACGTGCTCGTTGGGCTGGCCGGGCCGGGCCGGATCGTCGGCCAGGCTGCAGTCGTAGCCCAGCCACTTCACCGCGTCGCGGATGGCGTCGACGTATTCCTGCTCCTCCTTCTCGGGGTTGGTGTCGTCGAAGCGCAGATGGCACACGCCGCCGTATTCGCGGGCCAGTTCGAAGTTGAGCCAGATGCTCTTGGCGTGGCCGATGTGCAGGTAGCCATTGGGCTCCGGCGGAAAGCGCAGCCGCACGCGGGCCGGGTCCTGCATGCCCTGGGCGTGGTGCGCGGCGTCGCCGGGGGAGCCGCCCCAGCGGCGGCCGGCGTAATTGCCCTGTTGGAGGTCGTTTTCGATGACGTGGCGCAGGAAATGGCTGGGTTTGGAGGTATCGTGGTCGGCAGCGGAAGTCATCTCTTCATTCTAGGTGGCGGTTCTGTGGAGTTACGTTTGGAAACGTTCTTCACTGTGCAGTGTGAACCGGGGTGACATTTGATGCGTTCAATACGGACATGGACGCATGCGTCCCCCTCAACAAGGAGATCCACACCATGAGCCTCACCCGATCCACCTTCTTCAAATGGGCTGCCGCCGGCGCTGTCGCAGCGGGCGCCTTGTTCACTGCCGCCTCGGCCAATGCTCGCGGCGACGTGAGCTGGTCGGTCGGCATCAGCGCTCCCGGCGTGGCCGTTGGCGTCGCTGCTCCCCCGGTGTATTACGCACCGCCGCCGCCCGTTTACTACCGTCCGGCCGCCCCGGTTTACTACGCCCCGCCGCCGCCGGTCTACTACCGTCCGGCCCCGGTGTACTACGCCCCGGCGCCCGCTTACTATGGCCCGCCGCGCGGCTACTACCGTCACCACGGTTACGGCCACGGCCACGGCCACGGCCACGGTCACTGGCGTTGAGCGTAGACAGCCACGATTGCCTGCTGTCACATGAAAAAACCGGCCCTCGGCCGGTTTTTTCATCGCCGGGCCACCCCAAGATGAAAATCGCCCCCTCGGGGGGCAGCGACCACACGAAGTGAGGGGAGCGTGGGGGCCATTTTTCATGGGCGCTCACATGGCCTTGAAGAGGTGGGCGTAGAGGCGGCTGACGGGGATCTTCTCAGCACGCCCGCGCAGCGCGAGGTGCTGCTTGCCCGCCTCGTCGCGATGCACCGACTCGATGGCATCACTGCGCACCACCGTGGCGCGATGCACCTGCCAGAACACGCCCGCGTCGAGCCGCGGCAGCAGCTGCTTGAGGGGAGTGCGGATCAGGTATTCGCGGGTGGCGGTGAGCACGCGCACGTACTTGTCGGCGGCCTCGAAGTACAGGACCTCGTCGATGGGCACCATGCGCACCGTGCTGCCGGCGCTGCCGGCCTCGCTGGCGGCGATCAGCTTGAGCGGCGCCGCGCCACCCGCAGCGGGAAGTCCCCCCGCGCCGCCGGCCGCGGCCAGCACCTGCCGCCACTGCGCGAGCGTGCCCGCCAGCGCATCCTCGGCGCTGGGCGCGGCGCCGTTGCGTTGCGGCTCCAGCGCCTGTTGCAGCCGCGCGACAGTTCGCCGCAGCCGCTCGGGCTGCACCGGCTTGAGCACATAGTCGATGGCCTGGGCATCGAAGGCCCGGGCCGCGTATTCGTCGTAAGCCGTCACGAAGACCAGCTGGGGCATCGGCGCCTCGTCGGCCGGCCAGGCGTCGGCCAGCTCGGCGGCGGCGGCCAGGCCGTCCTGGCCCGGCATGCGGATGTCGAAGAACAGCACCTGCGGCAGCAGCTGCAGTGCTTCGCGCACCGCACTGCGGCCGTCGGCTACCGTCGCGAGCACTTCGAGCTCGGGCCAGGCGGCGGCGAGCTCGGCGCGCAGGGCCTGGGCCAGCAGGGGTTCGTCTTCGGCGATGAGGGCGGTGGTCTTCATGCGGACAGGGGGAGGTTGATGGTGACGCAGGTGCCGCCTGCGGGGCCTGCTGCCAGCTGCAGGCCGTCCTGCTCGCCGTAGGCGGTGGCGAGGCGTTCCCGCACCTGCGAGAGGCCGAAGCCGCCGTCGGGCCGCGGCGTGCTGTCGTGCGGATCGATGGCGATGCCGACGCCTGTATCGCGCACCTCGAGCACCAGGCGCCGGCCTTCGCGCCGCGCGCCGACCGCGATCTCGCCGCCCTCGACCTTCGGCTCCAGTCCGTGGCGAATCGCGTTCTCCACCAGCGGCTGCAGCAGCAGCGGCGGCACCGGCACCTCGCGCAGATCGTCGGGCAGCTCGAGCCGGTAGGCGAGCCGCGGGCCCATGCGAACGGACATCAGTTCCAGGTAGTCGCCCAGCCGCTGGAACTCGGCCGCGAGCGGATGCGCGAGCGCGCGCGAGCCGCTCAGGGTCACGCGCAGGTAGCTGTTGAGGCGGTCGAGCATGGCCACGGCGCGCGGCGGGTCGGTGGCGATCAGCACGCGCAGGTTGGCCAGCGTGTTGAAGAGCATGTGCGGCTCGAGCTGGGTCTCCAGCAGCTTGAGGCGCGCATCGGCGGCGTCACGCTGGGCCAGCGCGATCTCGCCTTCGAGGTACTTGCTCTTGCCGAGGCTGTAATAGAAGTAGCAGATGACGACGCCGGCCACCACCGTGATCAGCACCGTGGAGGCGAGCTTGTCCCGCGAGAAGCTCAAGAATTCGAGCAGGGGCTTGCCCGTCCAGGCGTCGCCGATCACGTTGCCGCCGAGGAAGCCGACCGCGATGCCCACGATGACCAGCACCACGCCGCGCCACCCTTGCGGCCAGGGCTTGGCCGTGCGGCCCGCGAGCACCAGCCGGCCGATGTCGATCACCAGCCAGCTGATGAGCCCGATCGAGAGCGAGTAGACGAACTGCGGCGCCCAGGCGCCCCGGCCCGAGACCGACAGCCCCACCGCGATGACGCAGCAGAAGCCGGCGGTCGAGATGCCGTGACGCAGCACGTGCCGGAGGTTTTGCGGCGAGAAGTTGCGCGACAGGGTGCCGCTCACCCGCGGTCTCCGCCGCGCAGCGCCTTGCGCTCGCGTTCGAGCAGCCGGTCGTAGAAGTTGCCGCCCGGCGCGACGAAGAACACCACCGCGCCATGGATCAGCAGCCCCAGGCCCCAGCCGAGGAGCGGGTACATGGCCCAGTTCTGCCCGCGGGAGCTCGCCAGGATGACGAGGAACAGGTTGACCAGCACGTAGACCGTGGCATGGAGGTACCAGCCCATCTTGGCGCCGGCACGGCGGCGGGCGAGGCGTTCGGTGCGGTCGTTGGAGGAAAGGGCGTCGTTCATGGTGAGACCTCTTGAAGCGATGATGGATTCTTGCGGAAGAACAGGGCCGCGTTGCGTTTCCTGCTCAGACACCGGCCGCCGGCAGGGCTTCGCGGTCCTCGCGGATGGCCAGCTTCCACAGGCGCAGCGACCGGGCCGCGAAGATGCCGCTGAAGGCGCCGTAGAGCGTGCCGATGCCCAGGGCGAAGCCTGCGTGGCGCGCCAGCTCCGGATGCATCGCCAGCAGCACGCCGACCGCGTACTTGGTGAAGAAGATGCCCATGAACAGCGCCAGCGGCACCGCGCTGCCTGGCAGGTGGAAGGTGCGGGTCGCCGCGTCGAAGCGCGCGGCGGCAGGCAGGGGCCAGCGCTGCACCGTCAGTAGAAGCAGGGTGGCCGCGCCGGCCCAGCCGAGCAGGGCGAGCGGCGAGTCGCCGAAGGCCGAGAGCATGCCGTAGAAGGACAGCCCGGTCATGGCGATCGGCAGCAGCGTCACGCGGGTCAGGCTCACGGTGCCGGCGAGCAGCTGCTTGGCGCCCATCCACACGAGCAGGGCGAAGAGGGCGTACACCCAGCGCGGGGTGTGGGTCAGGATCTGGGTCAGCATCTGCATGTTGCTTCTCCTTGAAGGTTGATGCGTCGATGGGCGGACTGTGCCGGCGGACCCGCGGCCCCGCCACGCGCTTGCGACGAGCTGCAGCCGGCCGGCGCGAGTTGCAATCCGCTGTCGCCGGACGCAAAGCTCAACGCCGGCTTTACCGGGGCTTTACGGTCCGTAAGAACTGGGCGCTACGATTCGGCGCTCCACTACGGGCTGCCTGCGAACTGCCCTGTTGCCGATGTCTTCCCCCGCCCCCGAGCCCGCTGCCACCGCCCCCCTCGCCGAACCGCCCGCGCCGCGGCCGCCGTCGCGCCGGCGGCGCTGGCTGGGCAGCCTGGCCGCGCTGCTGTTCGTGCTGGCCCTGGGCGGTGGGGCGTGGTATCTCATCAAGCGCTCGGGCGAGCCGGTGGCCGGCCGCGGCGGCTTCGGCGCACCCGGCTCCACCGTCGGCCATGCGGTCGCGCGTCGTGCCGAGCTGCCCGTGACCATCGATGCGCTGGGCACCGTGACGCCGCTGGCAACCATCACCCTCAAGCCGCAGGTCGGCGGGGTGCTCACCGAGGTGCTCTACACCGAGGGCCAGACGGTCACCAAGGGACAGCTGCTGGCCCGCATCGACCCGCGCCCCTACGAGCAGGCGCTGATGCAGGCCCAGGGCACGCGCGTGCGCGACGAGGCGCAGCTCGAGGCCGCGCGCGTGACGCTGGCGCGCTACCGCACGCTGCTCACGCAGGACTCCATCGCCCGCCAGGACGTCGACACCCAGGCCGCGCTGGTCAAGCAGCTCGAAGGCACGGTGGTGACCGACCGTGCCGCCGAGGCCGCGGCCAGGCTCAACGTCGAATACACGCGCATCACCGCGCCGGTGGCCGGGAAAATCGGCCTGCGCACGGTCGACCCCGGCAACACGGTGACGGCCAATGCGAGCACCGGCATTGCGGTGATCACGCAGATGAACCCCATCGACGTGCAGTTCGCCGTGCCGCAAGACCGCCTGCCCGACATCCAGGCCCAGCTCGCCAAGGGCGTGGCGCTGCCGGTCAAGGCGCTGGACCGCACGCGCAGCACCACGCTGGACACCGGCGGCTTCTCCACGCTCGACAACGTGGTCGACACCAGCACCGGCACCATCAAGGGCAAGGCCCGCTTCGCCAACGCACAGACCACGCTGTTCCCCAGCCAGTTCGTCAACGTGCAGATGACGCTGCGCACCCTCAGCGCGATCGTCGTGCCGGTGACCGCGGTCCGCACCGGGCCCACCGGCAGCTACGTCTACGTGATCAACGAGGACCGCACGGTCACGATGCGCCCGGTCAAGCGGGGCGAGTCGACGGTCGAGCTGGCAGCGATCACCGAGGGCCTGGAGCCCGGCGAGAAGGTGGTGACCGAAGGGGGTGACCGCCTCAAGGACGGCGCGCAGGTGCTGCTGCAGGGCGACAAGCCGGCGGCCGGCCCGCGCCCGGGCGCCTCGGGCCCGCGCGGGCCGCGCGGCGAGGGCCGCCGCCGGCAAGCGCCGCCGCAGTGAAGGAGCGACGCCGATGAGCCCATCGCGCCCCTTCATCGAGCGGCCGGTGGCGACCGCCCTGCTGATGCTCGCGATCGTGCTCGCGGGCCTGGTGGGCTTCCGCTTCCTGCCGCTGGCGGCCCTGCCGCAGGTGGACTACCCGACCATCCAGGTGCAGACCCTCTACCCGGGCGCCAGCCCCGAGGTGATGAGCCGCACCGTCACCGCGCCGCTGGAGCGCCAGTTCGGCCAGATGGCGGGGCTGGACCGCATGAGCACGGTGAGCTCGAACGGCGTCTCCATCGTCACCCTTCAGTTCGCGCTCGACCAGACCCTCGACGTCGCCGAGCAGCAGGTGCAGGCCGCGATCAACGCCGGCGGCTCGCTGCTGCCGGCCGACCTGCCGGCGCCGCCGGTGTACGCCAAGGTCAACCCGGCCGACGCGCCCATCCTCACGCTGGCCGTGAGCTCCAACACCATGCCGCTGACCGAGGTGCAGAACCTGGTCAACACGCGGCTCGCGCAGAAGATCAGCCAGGTGGCCGGCGTGGGCCTGGTCTCGCTGTCGGGCGGCCAGCGACCGGCGGTGCGTATCCAGGCCGACACCAACGCGCTGGCCTCGGTGGGCATCGGCCTCGACACGCTGCGCACGGCCATCGCCGCGGCCAACGCCAACAGTGCCAAGGGGAGCTTCGACGGGCCGCAGCGCGCCTACACGATCAACGCCAACGACCAGTTGGTCGCTGCGGCCGACTACAAGAACCTGATCGTCGCCTGGAAGAACGGCGCGCCGGTGCGCATGAGCGACGTCGCGCGGGTGGTCGATGGGGCGGAGAACACGCAGCTGGGCGCCTGGGCAGCGGCGCGTGCGGAGTCGAGGGACGACCAGAGCACCGCAGCCCTCTATCCTGCAATCATCCTCAACGTGCAGCGCCAGCCGGGCGCCAACGTGATCGGCACCGTCGACGCCATCAAGAAGCAACTGCCCGAGCTCGAGGCCTCGCTGCCCGGCGCGCTCAAGGTCGAGGTGCTGAGCGACCGCACCACCGGCATCCGCGCCTCGGTGAATCACGTGCAGCTCGAGCTCGCGCTGGCCGTGGTGCTGGTGGTGCTGGTGATCTTCCTGTTCCTGCACAGCCTGCGCGCCACCGTGATCGCCAGCATTGCGGTGCCGATCTCGCTGATCGGCACGCTGGGCATCATGTACCTGCTGGGCTACAGCCTCAACAACCTGAGCCTGATGGCGTTGACCATCGCCACCGGCTTCGTGGTGGACGACGCGATCGTCATGATCGAGAACATCGCGCGCTACCTGGAGGAGGGCGAGCCGCCCTTCAAGGCCGCGCTCAAGGGGGCGACGCAGATCGGCTTCACCATCATCTCGCTGACGGTGTCGCTGGTGGCGGTGCTGATCCCGCTGCTCTTCATGGGCGACGTGGTGGGGCGGCTGTTCCGCGAGTTCGCGGTCACGCTGGCGATCACCATCCTGATCTCGGCCGTGGTCTCGCTCACGCTCGTGCCCATGATGTCGGCGCGCTGGCTCCGGCCCCAGGCCGAGGAGGGTGGCCGCTTCGGCGCGCGCGTGCAGCAGTTCTTCGAGCGCGTGATCGCACGCTACGACCGCCAGCTGCAATGGGTGCTGCGCCACCAGCCGCTGACGCTCCTGGTGGCGCTGCTGACGCTGGCGCTGACGGTGCTGCTCTACGTTGCCATCCCCAAGGGCCTGTTCCCCACGCAGGACACCGGGCAGCTGCAGGCGCGCATCGAGGCGGCGCAGGACGTGTCCTTCGTGCGCATGGCCGAGCTGCAGAAGGCCGCGGCCGAGGCCATCCTGGCGGACCCCGACGTGCGCAGCCTCAGCTCGGTGGTGGGCGTGGACGCGGCCAACAACACCGCGCTCAACACCGGGCGCATGCTGATCAACCTGCGCTCGGACCGCGACGAGCAGGCCAGCGTGATGCAGCGCCTGCGCGATCGCGTGCGCGCGGTGCCGGGCGTGATGCTCTACCTGCAGCCCACGCAGGACCTGACCATCGACGCCGAGACCGGCCCGACCGAGTTCCGCGTCGCGCTCGAGGGCGTGGACACCACCGTGGTGAACGACTGGGCGAAGAAGCTGGTCGAGCGGCTGCGCAGCACGCCGCAGGTGCGCAACGCCACCACCGATGCCGGCGCGCAGGGCCTGGCCGCCTACGTGGACATCGACCGCAACACCGCATCGCGCCTCTCGGTCACGGCCAGCTCGGTCGACGATGCGCTCTACAGCGCCTTCGGCCAGCGCATCGTCTCCACCATCTTCACCGAGACCAACCAGTACCGCGTGATCCTGGAGGCGCAGCGCGAGGCGCTGGCCTCGCCGCAGGGGCTGGGCAACCTGCAGCTGCGCACCGGCGCGGGCGCGCCGACGCCGCTGTCCGCGCTGGCCACCGTGCGCGAGCAGCTGGCGCCCTTGCAAGTTACGCGCGTGGCGCAGTACCCGGCCGCCACCGTGGGCTTCGACACCGCGCCCGGCGTGGCGCTGGGCAAGTCGGTCTCGGCAGTCCGCGCAGCGGCCAAGGAGATCGGCCTGCCCGCGAGCGTGCGGCTGAACTTCCTGGGGGCGGCCGGGGCCTACGAGAAGTCGCTGACCAACCAGCTGTGGCTGATCCTGGCGGCCGTGGTGTGCGTGTACATCGTGCTGGGCGTGCTCTACGAGAGCTACATCCATCCGCTGACGATACTGTCCACGCTGCCCTCGGCCGGCGTGGGCGCGCTGCTGGCGCTGATGGTGACCGGCAACGACCTGGGGGTGATCGGGATCATCGGCATCATCCTGCTGATCGGCATCGTGAAGAAGAACGCGATCATGATGATCGACTTCGCGATCGACGCCGAGCGGCATGAAGGCAAGTCGCCGCAGGAGGCGATCCACCAGGCGGCGCTGCTGCGCTTCCGGCCGATCCTGATGACCACGCTGGCGGCGCTGTTCGCGGCGCTGCCGCTGATGTTCGGCTGGGGCGAGGGTGCGGAGCTGCGGCGACCCTTGGGCCTGGCGATCTTCGGTGGGCTGGTCGTGAGCCAGGTGCTGACGCTGTTCACCACGCCGGTGATCTACCTGGCCTTCGATCGGATGGGGCGCAGGTTCCGGGGGAAGCGTGATGCCGCGCACGCCGCTTGAGCTTCGGGAGGGCGGCGCGTGAACCTCTCCCGCCCCTTCGTCGAACGCCCCATCGCCACGGTCCTGCTGACCATCGGCATCGCCCTGGCCGGCATCGTCGCCTTCTTCGTGCTGCCGGTGTCGCCGCTGCCGCAGGTCGACTACCCGACCATCTCGGTCCAGGCCAGCCTCGCAGGCGCCAGCCCCAGCACCATGGCCTCCAGCGTGGCCACGCCGCTGGAGCGGCGGCTGGGCATCATCCCGGGCGTCAACGAGCTGACCTCGACCAGCTCCAACGGCTCGGCGCGCATCACGCTGCAGTTCGACCTCAAGCGCAACATCGACAGCGCCGCGCGCGAGGTGCAGGCCGCCATCAACGCCGCCCGCGCCGACCTGCCGGCCACGCTGCGCAGCAACCCGACCTACCGCAAGCGCAACCCGGCCTCCGCGCCGGTGATGATCCTCGCGCTCACCTCCAAGACCCGAACGCCGGGCCAGATCTACGAGGCGGTGTCCAACATCGTGAGCCAGCGCCTGTCGCAGGTCGAGGGCGTGGGCGAGGTCGAGATCGGCGGCGGCTCGCTGCCGGCGGTGCGGGTGGAGCTGGAGCCCTTCTCGCTCAACCGCATGGGCATCAGCAGCGAGGACGTGCGTGCCGCCATCCAGGCCAACAACGCCAACCGGCCCAAGGGCGCGATCGAGAGCGGCGACCGCCGGCTGCAGATCTACACCCCCGCGCCGGGCCGCCGCGCCAGCGACTACCGCGACCTGGTGATCGCCTGGCGCAACGACGCGCCCGTGCGCCTGGGCGACGTGGCGCGGGTCATCGACAGCGTCGAGAACACCCGCACGCTGGGCCTGTTCAACGGCGAGCCTGCGGTGGTGATACTGGTCACGCAGGAGCCGGGCGCCAACATCATCGACACGGTGGACGGCATCCGCGAACTGATGCCCGAGCTGCGCGCGCAGCTGCCCCAGGACATCGACATCCAGATCGCCTCGGACCGCACCAACTCCATCCGCGCCTCGCTGCGCGAGATCGAGACCACGCTGATGATCTCGATCGTGCTGGTGGTGCTGGTGGTGGGCCTGTTCCTGCGCAAGGCGCGCGCCACCATCATCCCCGCGGTGGCGACCGTGGTCTCGCTGCTCGGCACCTTCGGCGTGATGCACCTGCTGGGCTTCAGCCTCAACAACCTGAGCCTGATGGCGCTGACGGTGGCCACCGGCTTCGTGGTCGACGACGCGATCGTGGTCCTCGAGAACACCGCGCGCCATGTCGAGGCCGGCATGAACCGCATCGAGGCGGCGCTGCGCGGCGCGCGCGAGGTGGGCTTCACGGTGCTGTCGATCAGCCTGTCGCTGGTGGCGGTGTTCATCCCGCTGCTGTTCATGGGCGGGCAGGTGGGCCGGCTGTTCCGCGAGTTCGCGGTCACGCTCTCGGCCTCGGTGCTGATCTCGCTGGTGATCTCGCTCACCACCACGCCCATGCTCTGCGCCATGCTGCTGCGCAGCGAAGCGGAGGAGGGGCCGGGCAAGAAGCACGGGCGCGTGCGGACCTGGCTGGGCCGGCGCTTCGAGGGCGCCTGGCAGTGGACGCTGCGCGTCTACGCCCACAGCCTGGACTGGGCGCTCGCCAGCAAAGGCGTGGTGATGGTGGTGCTGCTGGCCGTGATCGGACTCAATGTCTACCTCTTCAACGCCATCCCCAAGGGCTACTTTCCGCAGCAGGACAACGGCCAGCTCAACGCCGGCATCCGCGCCGACCAGAGCATTTCCTCCGCTGCGGTCGCCGACAAGCTGCGCCAGGCGGTGGACATCATCCGCAAGGACCCGGCGGTGGCCACGGTGGTCGGCTTCTCGGGCGGCGGCCGCGCGGGCGGCGGCTTCATGTTCGTCAACCTGAAGCCGCTCGCGCAGCGCACCGAGAAGACGCAGGTCGTCATCGACCGCCTGCGCCCGCAACTCAACCAGCTCACGGGCCTGCGCGTGTTCCTGTTCCCGGTGCAGGACCTGCGCATGGGCGGGCGCTCCAGCAACTCCAGCTACCAGTACACGCTCAAGGGTGACAACCTGGACGACCTGCGCAAGTGGACCGCCAAGCTCGCCGACCGCCTGCGCCAGGAGACCGCGCTGACCGACATCGACAGTGACGATTCGGCCAACGGCGTCGAGACCTTCGTGGAGGTCGACCGCGACGCCGCGGCGCGCCTGGGCGTCACCTCGAGCGCGGTCGACAACGCGCTCTACAACGCCTACGGCCAGCGCTCGGTCGCCACCATCTACGACGAGCTCAACCAGTACTCGGTGATCATGGAGTGGGCGCCGCGCTTTCAGCGCGCGCCGATCGTGCTGAAGGACCTCTACGTGCCCTCGACGCTCAACACCGTCACCAGCGCGAGCGGCGCGAGCACGGTCAGCTCGGTGGACTTCGACACCGACGCGACGACCGGCACCTCGACCACCACCTCGGCCAACCCGGCCTCGCGCACTTCCTCCGCGGGTCAGCAGATCGCGACCACCGCCACGCCCATGGTGCCGCTCGCCGCCTTCTCCAAGCTCAGCGAGCGCGCGGTGCCGAGCTCGATCGACCACCAGGACACCGAGCTCGCGAGCACCATCTCCTTCAGCCTGGCCGACGGCGTGAGCATCGCAGACGCGCGCCGCGTCGTGGCCCAGGCCGAGGCCGATATCGCCATGCCGATCAACGTGCGCGGCAGCTTCCAGGGCACCGCGCTGGCGGCGCAGCAGTCGCAGGCGCAGCAGCTGTTCCTGATCCTGGCGGCGCTCATCGTGATCTACATCGTGCTGGGCGTGCTCTACGAGAGCCTGGTGCATCCGATCACGGTGCTGACCACGCTGCCCTCGGCCGGGGTCGGGGCGGTGCTGGCGCTGCTGCTGTTCCGCATGGAGTTCTCGATCATTGCGCTGATCGGCGTGTTCCTGCTGATCGGCATCGTCAAGAAGAACGCGATCCTGATCATCGACTTCGCGCTCGAGGCCGAGCGCGCCCGCGGCCTGAGCGCGGTGGAGGCGGTGCGCGAGGCCTGCCTGCTGCGCTTCCGCCCCATCCTGATGACCACGCTGGCGGCCGCGCTGGGCGCCTTGCCGCTGGCCATCGGCTTCGGCGAGGGCGCCGAGCTGCGCCAGCCGCTGGGCGTGGCCATCATCGGCGGCCTGATCGCCAGCCAGCTGCTGACCCTGCTGACCACGCCGGTGGTCTACGTGCTGCTCGACAAGCTGCGCCGCCGCCCGGCCAACGAGAAGTACCTGAGCCGCGAGGCGACCGACCCCTCCCTTGCCCCCGACCCCTCTCTGGCTCCCTCTCCCTCCGGGAGAGGGCTGGGGTGAGGGCACCGACCCTCGATGACCTCGCAACGCCCATGATCGCTCCGAACTTTTCGCTCGACCGACGCACACGCTGCGCTGCCGTCGTCGCCTTGGCTCTGGCCCTGAGCGCCTGCGCCATCGGCCCGACCTACGAGCAACCCTCCACCGCCGCGCCCTCCGCGTGGAAGGAAGCCCCCGCCGCCGAAGGCTGGCTCCCCGCCGCCCCCGCCGACGCCCTGGACCGCGGCGAATGGTGGAAGCTCTTCGGCGACCCCGCGCTCGACGAACTGGCCGCGCGCGTGCAGATCTCCAACCAGAACATCGCCGCCGCCGTGGCCAGCTATGCGCAGGCCCAGGCGGTGGTGCGCGAGCAGCGCGCGGCGCTGTTCCCGACGGTCTCGGCCAGCGGCAGCGCGACCCGTTCCGGCGCGCGCAACACCTCGCCCAGCACTGCCACCGGCGCTGCGCTGCGCGCCGACTGGGCGCCCGACGTCTGGGGCCGGCTGCGCCAGGCGGTGGGCGGCGCCCAGGCCAGCGCCCAGGCCAGCGAGGCCGACCTGGCCTCGGCGCGCCTGTCGGCAGTGGGCGAGCTCGCGACCAACTACTTCTCGCTGCGCGAGGCCGATGCCGAGCTGCGGCTGCTGGAGGTCACGCTGGAGGGCTACCAGCGCAGCCTGGAGATCGCGCGCAACCGCTACAACGCCGGCATCGCCGCCCAGACCGACGTGCTGCAGGCGCAGGCGCTCTACGTCAACACCCAGGCCGAGCGCGTGGCGCTGAAGCGCACCCGCGACACGCTGGAGCATGCGATCGCGGTGCTGGTCGGCGCGGCGCCGGCCGAGTTCAGCCTGCCCGCGGCCGACTGGAAGCCCACCATGCCCGGCATCCCCTCCGGCGTGCCTTCGACGCTGCTGCAGCGCCGGCCCGACATCGCCGCGTCCGAGCGCGCGGTGGCGGCGGCCAATGCACAGATCGGGATCGCGCGGACCGCCTACTTCCCGAGCTTCAGTTTGAGCGGCGCGCTCAGCACCAACGCGAGCCGGGTGGGCGATCTGTTCAACGCCTCGAACACGCTGTGGTCGCTGGGCCTGTCGGTGGCGCAGACGGTGTTCGATGCCGGCGCCATCGGGGCGCAGGTCGACCAGGCCAAGGCGGCGCACGAGGCCGCGGTAGCGCGCTACCGCCAGACCGTGCTCACTGCCTTCCAGGATGTCGAAGACCAGCTCACCGCGGGCGCGAGCCTGGCGCAGCAGGAAGGACTGCGGCGCGAGGCTTCGGCGGCGGCGGACCTGAGCGAGCAGCAGTTCCTCAACCGTTACCGGCAGGGGCAGGTGAGCTATACCGATGTGGTGACGGCGCAGGCGTCGGCGCTGAATGCGCGGCGCACGGTGCTGCAGTTGCAGGTGAGCCGGCAGAACGCGGCGGTGGGGTTGATCCAGGGCTTGGGTGGGGGGTGGCAGGCGGAGTGGATGGCAACCGCGACGCCACGCCCCGGCTCCTGACTTGCTCCCTCTCCCGCTTGCGGGAGAGGGCTGGGGTGAGGGCTCTGGGCGCTCGATCAAGCGCAACGCCGAAGCACGCGCCCAGTGCCCTCACCCCAACCCTCTCCCGGAGGGAGAGGGAGCAATACCGAGGAGCAAGGACTCAAGCGCCTCGCAGCCGTGGCGGCTGCAAATACGCCCCCGACTCGAACAACTGCGCCTCCGCCTCATCGATCCGCCGTATCACCGGCTTCCCCGCCCGGCTCGCCAGCATCTCCACCAGCGCCTCGGTCACCGCCACCCCTGCCGCCACCGACGGAAAGAAGGAAGGGCTGTCGATCGCGAACAGCAGCGTCTCGTCCGCCAGCAGCGACAGCGGCGACGCGATGCTGTCGGTAACCGCCACGATGCGCAGCCCCGCCGCCTTCGCCGCCTGCGCCACCTGCAGCGCCTCGCGCGAGTAGGGCGCGAAGCTGGCCACCAGCAGGGCATCGCCCTTGGCAAAGGCGCGCTGCTGCATCTCCAGCGAGCCGCCCTGGCCGTCGAGCAGATGCACGCTGGCGCGGAACATCCGGTACACGTAGACGAAAGAGAAGGCAATCGGAAAGCATGCGCGAAAACCCGCCGCGTGCACCGCGTTCGCCTTCTCCAGCACCGCGCAGGCGCGCTGCAGCGCGGCCTCGCTCTGGCGGTGGGTGTTGTCCAGGTTGCGCCGCTGCACCTCGAACATCTCGCCGGCCAGGCCCTGGTCCTGGGCGCGGCCGATCAGGGTCTTGGCGCGTGCGCCGTAGGCGTCCGAAGTCCCGAGCCCCATCTCCGCCGCCACCGCATCCTTGAACTGCGGCCAGCCCGCGTAGCCCAGGTGCTGCGCAAAGCGCACCAGCGTGGCCGGCGTGGCGCCGGCGCGCGTGCCGACGCTGCGCATCGAGCTGGTGACCACCTCGTTCGGGTGGTCGAGCACATGCTTGGCGATCTGCTGCAGGGCAGGGCTGAGGCTGTCGTAGCGCTGGCGCAGATCGTCTTTGACGCCCATGGTCTGGTCTCCGGTTGGAACGAATGTACCGGATGGAACAGCGGCTGTTGCATGATTCTGTTGACGGAACAAATGTTCCAAACAATAATTCCAGCAACACATTAGTTCCATACTGTTCAGGCCATGACGCACGTCTTCCATCGCCATCTCCGCCACACGCCCAGGCTCGCCGTCGCCGCCAGCGGCATGACCTTGCGCGACGCGGAGGGCCGCGAGTACCTCGACGCCTCGGGCGGCGCCGCGGTGTCCTCGCTGGGCCACGGCCATCCGGACGTGATCGCCGCGATGCACGCGCAGATCGACAAGCTGCCCTACGCCCACACCAGCTTCTTCACCAGCGAGCCGGCCGAGCAGCTGGCCGACGAGCTGATCCGCACCGCGCCTGCGGGTATGAGCCACGTGTATTTGGTGAGCGGCGGCTCGGAGGCGGTGGAGTCGGCGCTCAAGATGGCGCGGCAGTACTTCGTCGAGCTCGGCCAGCCGCAGCGCACCCACTTCATCGCCCGACGCCAGAGCTACCACGGCAATACGCTGGGCGCGCTGGCCGTGGGCGGCAACGCCTGGCGGCGCGCGCCCTTCGCGCCCATCCTCGTGCCGGCCACGCATGTCTCGCCCTGCTATCCCTACCGCGAGCAGCGTGCCGGGGAAATGCCCGAGCAGTACGGCCGGCGCCTCGCCGACGAGCTCGAGGCCGCGATCCTGGGGCAGGGCCCCGACAGCGTGATCGCCTTCGTGGCCGAAACGGTGGGCGGCGCCACGGCCGGCGTGCTGACGCCGGTGCCGGGCTACTTCAAGGCGGTGCGCGAGGTCTGCGACCGCTACGGCGTGCTGCTGATCCTCGACGAGGTGATGTGCGGCATGGGCCGCACCGGCACGCTCTACGCCTGCGAGCAGGAGGGCGTGGTGCCCGACCTGGTCACCATCGCCAAGGGCCTGGGGGGCGGCTACCAGCCGATCGGCGCAGTGCTGGCGCAGGGGAGGATCGTCGAGGCGATGTCGCAGGGCAGCGGCTTCTTCCAGCACGGGCACACCTACCTGGGGCACCCCGTGGCCTGCGCCGCCGCGCTGGCGGTGCAGCGGGTGATCCACCGCGACGGCCTGCTGGCCAAGGTGCGCAGCGACGGCGAGGCCTTCGGCGCCATGCTGCGCGAGGCGCTGGGCGCGCATCCCAACGTGGGCGACATCCGCGGCCGCGGCTTCTTCTGGGGCGTGGAGCTGGTGGCCGACCGCGCGAGCAAGGCGCCCTTCGACCCGGCGTTGAACCTGCACGTGCAGATCAAGAAGGAAGCCATGGCCCAGGGCCTGCTGTGCTACCCCTTCGGCGGCACGGTCGACGGCAAGCTGGGTGACCACGTGCTGCTCGCGCCGCCCTTCATCGCGAGCCGCGACGACCTGCGCGAAATCGCGACGCGGCTGGCCGCGTCCGTCGACGCCGTCGTGCGCGCCGCCATCACGAATTCCTAACCACCCTCGAGGAGTTTTCCATGGTCTTCCCACGCCTGCAGATCGCCGGCGCCGTCTTCGCGGCCGCCTTCACCCTGATGCCCCTGGGCGCGGCGCACGCGCAGGAGGGCGGCACGCTGGCCAAGGTAAAGGCCAGCGGCGCCATCACCATCGGGCACCGCGAATCCTCCTTCGGCTTCTCGTATCTCGACAGCGATCTCAAGCCGGTGGGCTACAGCATCGAGATCTGCAAGCGCATCGTCGAGGCGATGAAGGCCGAGCTGAAGATGCCGGCCATCGAGGTCCGCTGGCAGGCCGTGACCTCGGCCAACCGCATCCCGCTGGTGACCAACGGCACGGTGGACATCGAGTGCGGCTCCACCACCAACCTGGTCGAGCGCCAGAAGCAGGTGGCCTTCTCGCCGGACATCTTCCGCTACAACGTGCGCATGCTGGTGAAGGCCGATTCGGGCATCAGGAGCATCGCTGACCTGCAGGGCAAGACGGTGGTCACCACCACCGGCACCACCTCCTTCCGCCTGCTGCGCGAGGCCGACAAGGGCCGCAACCTGGAAGTGAACAACCTCGCGGGCAAGGATCACACCGACTCCTTCCTGCTGGTGGAGAGCGGCCGCGCCCAGGCCTTCGTGCTCGACGACATCCTGCTGGCCGGGCAGATGGCCAATGCGCGCAACCCCAAGGACTTCATCATCACTGGCGAGAGCCTGCGTACCGAGAACCAGGCGCTGATGTTCCGCAAGGACGATCCGCAGATGAAGGCGCTGGTCGACCGCGTGGTCGGTGGCATGATGAAGTCGGGCGAGATGGAGAAGCTCTACAACCAGTGGTTCATGTCGCCGATCCCGCCCAAGAACATCAACATCAACTACCCGCTCAATGCCGAGACGAAGGAGGGATTTGCCAATCCGTCGTCGAAGGGTATCTGAGCCCGGAGCTTCATTCATGACCCGCATCGCCCTGATCCATGCGCTCGCTCACTCGGTGGCTCCCATCAACGCCGCCTTCGAGCGCGACTGGCCCGAGGCGCTGCGGATGAACCTGCTCGACGACAGCCTCTCGGCCGACCTGGCGCGCCAAGGGCGAGGGCTGGACGCGGCGATGCACGAGCGCTTTCAGCGGCTGGCGCAGTACGCCGTCGACACCGGCGCGCAAGGCATTCTCTTCACCTGCTCGGCCTTCGGGCCGTGCATCGAGGCGGTGGCGCGGCGGCATGCGGGGATGCCGGTGCTCAAGCCCAACGAGGCCATGATCGCGGAGGCGGCGGCCGGCGCCGGCAAGCTCGGGCTGATTGCCACCTTCGGGCCGACGCTCGAATCCATGCCGCCGGAATTTCCGGCCGGCGTCGAGCTCGAACTCGCGCTGGCCGAAGGGGCGCTCGACGCGCTCAACGCGGGCGACACCCGGACGCACGATGAGCGCATCGCGGTGCAAGCCCGTGCCCTACGCGACAAGGGCTGTACCCGCATTGCGCTTGCCCAGTTCAGCATGGCACGCGCCCGTGCAGCCTGCGAGGCGGCTTCCGGGTTGCCGGTGCTGACCACAGTCGACAGCGCGGTGAGAGCCTTGCGCACGCGCCTGACAAGGCATTCATAACAGGCGTCGGCTCCTCGATCCATGTGCGCATGCCGATCCGCGGACGGGCATGCCGGGTTGCGGATGAATTCTCGCTTTTTCTCGCTTTGTCCTGACTGCGCCCCCTGGCATTTCTACCATTCCATGGTCGCCAGCCCCTCGGTTCTACAAACTGCGGCCTGAGCTCCCGGCGCGTGGTCGGAGCCATTGGTCGCTACGCAGGCGGCCTTGCCCACCACGTGCATGTCGCACGGATGGCCCGAGAACGACCCGGGACCGCCCATGAACAGAACGTATCGCAGTCTTTGGAACCCCGCGCTGGGCGCCTGGGTGGCTGCTCCCGAGAACGCCCGCGCGCGAGGCAAATGCAGCAACAGCGCTTCGCGCATCGCGAGGGCTTGCATCGTCGTGCTGGCCCTGAGCGCCGCGACAACGACGCAGGTGCAGGCCCAGTCCCTGGGCCTCGAAGGGGGCGAGGGAGGGGGCCGCGACGGGGTCGCCGCCGGCGGTTCGTCGGCTGTTCCAGATGGATCGACTGGATCGAGCGATCTCAGCGGCGACGGTGGCGGTGGCGGTGGCGGTGGCGGTGTCAGCTTGTCGACCGGTGTCGGAGGCAAAGGCGGCACGGGCGGGCATGGCGAACACGTGACGGGCGCGGGCGGGCAGGGCGGTAGCGGCGGAAGCGTCGCCAGCACGACCCAAGGGATCAACACCGTCCCGCTGATCGGTGGGGCAGGCCAGAACGGCGCGCAGGGCGGAGACGGAGATGTCGAAGGCGGCGGCGGCGGTGGTGGTGGCGGCGGCGGTGGGTTTGGCCTGGTCCTCTCGGGCGCTGGCCTTGCAGGCAACTCGTCGCAGATCGAAGGTGGTGACGGTGGGAGCGGCGGCCGCGGGGGCATGCGCTTCTCTGGCAGCGTCGGGCAATACGCGGGCAGCGGCGGCGGTGGCGCCGGTGGCGGCGGGGCCTTGTTCACAGACGCAATCAGCTTTTCGAACAGTGGTTCCGTGTCAGGGGGAAAAGGGGGGCAATCCGCAGGGGGCAACCTGGGCGAAGACACCGGCGGCGACGGCGGCATGGGCATTGCACTCACCGGAGGCGGCGGGATCGACAACACCGGCGTCATTGCCGGAGGCGCGGGCGGCGCGGGCAACTATTCAAGAAGCAATTCTCTCGTTGGCGGCAACGGCGGCGCTGGTGTCTTGCTCACATCCGGTGGCACCGTACTGAACGCAGGCACGATCCAGGGCGGCGTGGGGGGCTCGTCGACCAGCTACAACCCGAATGTCCCGCCTAACCCTCGCCTTCTCCCTGGCGTTGGAGGTGCCGGTGTCGTGGCAACCGGCAATGTGAGCATCACCAACGCCGGCACCATCAGCGGTGGCCTGAGCGGCAATGGCGGCGCGACGCGCGCGAACGCCGTCGAGCTGTCCGGTGGCAACAACACGCTCACCCTGCAGGCCGGCTATGCCTTCATTGGCAATGTGGTCAGCAGGCCGGCGGCCTATGGCGGTGACGCGCTGGTGCTCGGCGGCGATGCGAGCCCATCGGCCGCCTTCAATGTTTCCAACATCGTGGGCACCTTGCCGGCCTCGTACGCCGGCACGCAGTACGTGGGCTTTGCGCACTTTGCCAAGACCGGCGCGAGCACCTGGCGGCTCACGGGCAACGGCAGCGCCGGCCAGCACTGGTCGATCGAAGACGGCACGCTGCAAGGCGATGCGAACACCTTCGCCGGCCACATCAACTTCGCACCCGCGTCGCCTGCCGGCAACCCGGGCGTCACCTTCGATCAAGGCAGCGGCAACGCCAACAGCGCCGTGTCCGCCGTGTATGCCGGCACGATCAGCGGAGCGGGGTCGCTGACCAAGATCGGCGACGGCACGTTGACGCTCACCGGGGACAGCACGTACACCGGCACCACCAACATCAGCGAGGGGACGCTGGCGCTGAGCGGCGCGGGCAGCATCGCTGCATCGAGCGCTGTCATTGCCAATGGCAACCTGGACATCAGCGGCACCCTCAACGGTGCCACGCTCACGAGCCTGGCGGGCAACGGCAGCGTCACCCTGGGAGCCCAGACCCTGACGCTGTCCAACGCGAACGGAACGTTTGCCGGCGTCATCGGCGGTACGGGCGGGGTGACGCTGTCGAGCGGCACCCAGACGCTCTCGGGCATCAACACCTACAGCGGCGGCACCACGATCAGCAGCGGCACCCTGACCGGCAGCGCCACGAGCTTCGGCAGCGGCGCTATCGCCAACAACGCCGCGCTGCGGATCGATCAGTCCGTGAATGCCGCCTTCGCCAACACCATCACCGGCAGCGGTACCCTGGTCAAGAGCGGTGCCGGCGCGCTGGCGCTGACGGGGACCAACACCTACAGCGGTGGCACCACCGTTGCCGGCGGTACGCTCGAGCTCGCAACGACGGGCGCGGCGGGCTCCGGAGACATCACGGTCGACAACAGCGCCAATCGGAATGCTACGCTTCAGGTCGATGCTGGCGTCCATATCGACAACGCGGTGTTCGTCAGCAATCAGGGCACGCTCAACAATTCCGGTGCGATCACGGCGAGCAATCCCGCCGGGCCAGGTGTCGCGGTTGCGGTGCGTGGCGGCACAGTCAACAACTCCGCGACCGGGACCATCATCGGAGATGGTGCTGGCGTGACGCTGGAGGGTGGGGCCGGGGCTGTCACCAATACCGGCGGCCTGATCCAAGGAGGCAATGGCATCGGTGTGCAGGGTGGCCCTGTCACAGTCGTCAACGAAGCTGGTGGAACCATCACGGGCGCGCTCGTGGGCGTCCTCATGCTCAACGGCGGCACTGTGGTCAATGATGTCAATTCGACGATCCGGAGCCAAGACCTTCCTTTCTCCATCAGGGCGGCCTCCGTCTACATCGATGGCGGTGACGCGACGCTTATCAACAAGGGCGCCTTGGTCGGGCGCGTAGTGTTCGATCCCAATCGCACGGGCTTCGTCAACACGGCGACGCTGTTTACCGGCTCGTCGCTGCAAGGCAATCTGGACATCGGCACCAACACCGCATCGAGCCTGATACTGGATGGATCAGGCCAGCAACTGCTTTCGAATGCGGTGACCGATGGCATCCAGTTCGCCGGCAAGCTGGTCGGCCAAGGCGGCGGAACGTGGATCATTGACCGGGACCTCGCCCCGGCGAGCACGACCATCGCGGCGGACAGCACGTTTCAGCTCGGCAATGGCGGCACGGTCGGCTCGATCACGGGGCCGATCGACACCAACGGCACGCTGGCCATCAACCGCTCCAACGCGCTGACGTTCGGCGACTCGATCAGCGGCACGGGCGGGTTGACTCAATCCGGCACCGGCACCACCTTCCTGACCGCCGACAACAGCTACAGGGGCGGCACGCGCCTCAACGCGGGCGTGCTCTCCGTATCCAGCAATGCCAACCTTGGCGATGCGGCAGGCGGTCTCGCGTTCGGCGGCGGCACCCTGCAGACCACCGCCGACATCACGATGAACCGTGCCACCACGCTCGATGCGCAGGGCGGCACGATCGACACGCTCGCGGGCACGGCGTTGACGCACCAAGGCGTGATCGGCGGGGCGGGCGGCCTGACCAAGACCGGTGCGGGCATGCTGACCCTGACAGGCGAGAACACGTACGCGGGCGGCACCACCATCAACGCCGGCGCCGTGACCGGCAGCGCCGCCAGCTTCGGCAGCGGCGCCATCACCAACAACGCCGCACTCTTCATCGATCAGTCCGGCGATGCAAGCCTTGCCACCTCCCTCGCCGGCAGCGGCTCCTTGACCAAGACCGGCGCCGGCACGCTGACGTTGACCGGGACCAACACCTACGCAGGCGGCACCACCGTCGCAGGGGGTGCACTGTCGATCTCTGCAGATCAGAATCTGGGCGCAGCCGCAGGCCCGCTGAACCTCGATGGCGGCACCCTGCGCACCACCGGTGCCTTCACCACCGCGCGCGGCGTCAACCTCGGCGCGGGCGGCGGTACTCTGCAGACCGATGTCGATCTCACCGCGAGCGGCGTCGTCAGCGGCGCGGGTGCCCTCACCAAAACCGGCGCAGGGACGCTGATATTGATGGGCTTCAACAACTACACCGGCGGCACGGTTTTCAATGCGGGCGCGGTCTCCGTATCCGACAACGCCCACCTGGGCGATGCCGCCGGCCGCCTCGTCTTCAACGGCGGGGCTCTGAAGACCACTGCCGACATCACGATGAACCGTGCCATCACGCTCGACACGCAGGGCGGTGCGATCGACACCCTTGCGGAAACGATGCTGACGCAGCAGGGGGCTGTCGACGGGGCCGGCGTCCTGACCAAGACCGGTGCCGGCACCCTGACGCTCAGTGGCGAGAACAGCTACAGCGGCGGCACCGACCTCAAGGAGGGCCGTGTCGCCGTGCGCAACAACCGCGCTCTGGGCACTGGCGAGCTCGCCATGCATGAAGGCACCACGCTGCGCTTCGCCGCCGATGGGCTCACCCTGGACAACGCCATTGCCTTCACCGATGCCGTCGATCCCATCGTCGACACCGGCCCCTTCACTGCGACTCTGACGGGCGCCATCACCGGGCCTGGCGACCTCAGCAAGATCGGAAGCGGCACCCTCATCCTCTCGGGCGCCAACACCTACACCGGCGCCACTGCAGTCACCGAGGGCACCTTGCGTGCTGGTGTGCCCAACACCTTCAGTCCGGCTTCCGCACACAGCGTCGCCGCGGGTGCCACGCTCGACCTTGCCGGCTTCAGCCAGAACGTGGCGGGCCTCACCAACGCCGGCACCGTCTCGCTCATCGGCGCTACTCCTGGCACCACCCTCACCGTCACCGGCCCCTACGTGGGCAACAACGGCCTCCTGCGCCTGGGCACCTTCCTGGGCGACAGCGCCAGCGCGAGCGACCGGCTTGTCCTCAGCGGGCCGAGTGCCGTCGCCAGCGGCCGCACCACCGTGCAGGTCGTCAACCTCGGCGGACTGGGGGCGCTCACCACCGGCAACGGCATCGAGCTCGTGAGCGCCCTCAACGGCGCCACCACCACCGCGCAGAGCACCAAGGATGCCTTCGCCCTGCAGGGCGGCCATGTGGATGCAGGGGCCTACGAATACCGCCTGCAGGCCGGCGATGCCGCCGGTGCCGGAGAGAACTGGTACCTGCGCTCCACCAGCACCATCATCCCGCCGGCCCCGCCCGCACCCCCGACACCCCCAGCCCCGCCGGCGCCCGGGGAGCCTCCAGCACCCGCGGTTCCACCTTCCCCACCGCCGGCTCCAGCAGCAGCCCCCATCCAGGTGCCCACCTACCGTGCCGAAGTCCCTCTTTTCGCAGCCCTGCCCGAGCAGCTGCGCCAGGGCAACCTCGCGATGCTTGGCAACCTGCACCAGCGCATCGGCGACGACGATGTGAAGATGGCTGCCGGCGCTCAAGGCAGCGCAACAACGCCCCCCACTGGCGAGCGCCGTGCCTGGGGCCGCGTCCTCAGCACCCGCTTGAACATCCAGCAAAGCGGCACCGTCAGCCCGCACAGCGATGGCCGCCTGAGCGGCTTGCAGGCCGGCACCGACCTGTGGACCGCCCCCCAACTGGCGCGCCGGCCTCTACGTCGGCCAACTCGACGGCGATCTCCAGGTCAAGGGCTTCGCCCGCGGCATCGCCAACCTGGCCGTCGGCAGCAACGACCTGCGCAGCCAGTACCTGGGCGGCTACGCCACCTACAGCAGCGACAGCGGCTTCTACGCCGATGCCGTGCTGCAGGCCGGGCGCCACAGCTACGAGGTCAAGCCGCAGACCACTCTGCGCACCAAGGGCAAGGGCAGCAGCCTGAGCGCCTCGCTGGAGATCGGCCAGTCCTTCGCGCTCGGCGAGGGCTGGCAGATCCAGCCGCAGGCCCAGCTGGTGCATCAGCGCCTGGACCTCGACGACGTAGACATCACCGGCGCGCGCGTGCGCCAGGAGCGTGACGGCAACTGGGTCGCCCGCGTGGGCGTGCGCGTGAAGGGCGACATCGCCACGAGTGCAGGCCGGCTGCAGCCCTATGCGCGAGTGAACCTGTACCGCGCCTCGGGCGGCAACGACAGCACCCGCTTCATCAATCCAGCTGCCAGCACGGCCATCGCCAGCAGCACGGGCAGCACCTCCACCGAGCTGGCCGCAGGCTTCACGCTGCGCCTGAGCGAATCGACCAGCCTCTACGGTGAAGTGGGCAAGCTGTGGGCATCAGGTGGAGACACCCGCGTGAAGTCGCAGCTCAACGGTTCCGTAGGCCTCAGGGTGCGTTGGTAGAGCAAGGCGTGCTGAACGGAAGCTGACCGGCCTCCTCGCGATAATCGGCGCTCTTGAAAAAGGAGCGCGCGTGGATATCGTTTTGCTGGCCAAGGCCGCCATCATGGGCATCGTCGAGGGACTGACCGAGTTCCTGCCCATCTCGTCGACCGGCCACCTGATCCTGGCCGGTTCGCTGCTGGGCTTCGACGACGACAAGGCCAAGGTCTTCGACATCGCGATCCAGACCGGCGCCATCCTCGCCGTGATCATCGTCTACTGGCAGAAGATCCATTCCACCCTGGTGGCGCTGCCGCGGCAGCACAAGGCGCAGCGCCTGGTGCTCAACGTGCTCATCGGCTTCCTGCCCGCGGTGGTGCTGGGGCTGCTGTTCGGCAAGCTGATCAAGGCGCACCTGTTCACCGCGGTGGTGGTCGCCAGCACCTTCATCATCGGCGGCTTCATCATCCTCTGGGCCGAGAAGCGCCCGCCCGGCGCGGTGCGTGTGGAGCACGTGGACGACATGACGCCGTGGGACGCGCTCAAGGTCGGCCTGGTGCAGTGCTTCGCGATGATCCCGGGCACCAGCCGCAGCGGCGCGACCATCATCGGCGGCATGCTGCTGGGCCTGTCGCGCAAGGCGGCGACGGACTTCTCTTTCTTCCTCGCCATCCCGACGCTGATCGGCGCGGGCGCCTACAGCCTCTACAAGGAGCGGGCGCTGCTGTCGGCGGCGGACCTGCCGATGTTCGCGGTCGGTCTCGTCTTCTCTTTCGCGAGCGCGTGGCTGTGCGTGCGCTGGCTGCTGAAGTACATCAGCAGCCACAGCTTCGTGCCCTTCGCCTGGTACCGCATCGCCTTCGGCATCGTGGTGCTGGCCACCGCGTGGAGCGGGGCCGTGGTGTGGGCCGAATAGGCGCTGCGCCGTCGCAGGTGCCGCCGCTCAATGATCGGCGCTCGCCGGCGCATCCCACACGAAGCCGACGCCGTAACGAATCCGCTGCCGAGCAGGGTGAGTTCGGGCGGCGAGGTCAGCATGCGATGCAGGGCCGCGGCGCCGTCCTCGACCGGCTCGACCTCGTGGCCGGCGCGCTGCAGTTCGTCGAGCAGCGCCAGGGCGGCGTCCAGCCTTTCCTGCACCAGCAGGATGCGGCTCATCGGCTTGCGCCTTCGCGAGACAGCGTGTGCTGCATGCAAGCAACACTTCATGCGCGCCGGGCCGCAACTACCAGATTCCTCCGGACTTGAACGAGACCATGCCCTCAGCTGCTTGATGAAGAGCGGCGACATGACACCTTGAGCGGCTTCGGCATGGCAATCGGGCCATGGTCCGTCGCCGCGCAAGGATCGCTTGAAACCGGAGAACCCTGAATGAAAAAATCACTGACCGTGATCGCCGCTCTGGCCGCGACCGGCCTGGCAGCCGCTCAATCGTCCGTTACCCTGTTCGGTGTGGTCGATGCGGGCGTGGCCTATCAATCCGCCACCTCGCGCAATGCCGCGACCGGCGTCAGCGTCACGCAGAGCAAATGGAGCCTCGCCAACTCGGGCTACAACTCCAGCCGCCTCGGCTTCCGCGGCACGGAAGACCTGGGCGGTGGCCTGGCTGCCAGCTTCTGGCTCGAAGCGCCGATCACCAACGACGACGGCGCGACCGGTGTCTCGACCTTCAACCGCCGCTCCACCGTCAGCCTCTCCGGCGGCTTCGGTGAACTGCGCCTGGGCCGCGACTACACGCCCACCTTCTGGAACGACACGGTCTTCGATCCCTTCGGCACCAACGGCTCGGGTGCCAACGTGATCAACACCGTGAGCGGAAGCGCCGGCATCGACAACGCCAACTACGTGCGCGCCAGCAACGCGATCGGCTACTTCCTGCCGCCGAACCTCGGCGGCTTCTACGGCCAGCTGCAGTACAGCTTCCACGAGAACACCGACACCAGCACCTCGTCGACCACGACCACCGCCAACACCAATGCCGGCCGCTACATCGGTGGCCGCTTCGGTTATGCGAACGGCCCGCTCGACGTCGCGGTCTCGGCGGGACAGAACCTCGCGGTGGACACCACCGCGCTGACGCGCAAGGTGCAGACCGTCAACCTCGGCGCTTCCTATGACTTCGGCATGGTCAAGCTGTTCGGCGAGCTCTCCAGCGTGCAGAACAAGTTCGAGATCCCGGCCATCACCTACCACGACAGCTACAACGGCTACCTGCTCGGCGCCACCATGCCGGTGGGCCCGGGCCTGATCCGCGCGTCGTACTCCGCCGTGCGCTACAACGAAGGCGCCTACGGTCTCACCGGCGACGACCCGCGCGTGAACAAGCTGGCCATCGGCTACGTCCACAACCTGTCGAAGCGCACCGCGCTCTATGCGACGGTCGCTCGCGTCAGCAACAAGAACGACGCGGCCTACACGGGCAGCCTGGTCTCCGCGAGCACCACGGGCTACGGCGGCGTGAGCTACGGCGCAGGCCTGCCGCGCAGCTCCACGGGCTACGACTTCGGCATCCGCCACGCGTTCTAAGCGCGCATGGCCCGCTACGGCGGGCCATGTGTTGTGCAGCCGCCGGTGCATGCGTCGCATGCATCGGCGGCTGCTGTCTTTGACGGCTACTGGCTCAGCGCGTCACGGCACGTTCGACGCGTGGACCGCGAACGGCTTGAAGGGCAGGGCCAGCTTGCCGGCGTACTCGCCGTTGGACGCAAGTGTCGGGCAGGCACCAGCCGCGGAACAGAAGTTGGTGTCCGGGTAGATCAGGTCGCCGAAGCGGTAGTTGTCGATGCTCTGGCCGCTGTAGTTCGCCACGCTGACGATGTTGCCCCGCGTGGAGTAGTTGTCGGACATCGTCACCATGATCGGGTCGACGCGGGAGTCTTCCATCGTGCGCAGGATGGTGCCGCTGTTGCCGTCGCCGGCGAACTTCACCCAGCCCCATTTCCGATTGGCCCGATCGGTGAAGATCAGCATCGTGTTGAGGGTATCCGTCTGGTTCGGGTAGTCCTTGGCCGCCGCCAGGTGCGTGATGTTGCTGCCGAGGCCTGTCACGACGCCGACTTCCGCGATCTCGGCGGGCGTGCCGGCCGCCGGCTTGGGCCCCTGCACGTACGCCCCCAGTGCGTACATGTGCACCTTGCCGTTCTCGGTGGCAACCCATGCGCGTGGGTAGTGCGGATTCGATTCCCAGTACATGTCGTTCGGCGGCGCCATGCGACGCCGATCGTCCTTGCTCCAGTGGTTGTAGGTCGAGGTCGTCAGCACGCTCGTCGGCTTGTCGGCCAGCGTGATCGTCTTGATGACCGTCGGCGTGGCCTGCGGACGATCCGCGAGCAGGTAAGGCCACTGGGTGGAGGCGAGGCCGACGTTCTGCGTCTCCAGGTTGCTCGCGGCGCCGCCCAGGTACATGTCGTTCGTGTACTTGAAGAGCGGGCCGAGGTCGAGGAAGGCCACGGTCTTCTCCGACTTCGAAGCCACCACGGCCACGCCGCCCTTGGCGTACTTCTCGTAGTACTCGCCGCCGGGCAGCAGCTTGGCCCGGTTGCTGGCCATGGGCGAGGCTTCCTTGGCCATGCCCGACAAGCCACCGCTGCCGGTGTACACGACGGCCGCATACGGGTGCATGCCGGTGGTCACCTTGATGGAGGTCGGCGCCTTCATGTTGGCAGGCAGATCGACGTAGCCGAGCACCTTCATGAAGATGTAGTTGCCCTGGTTGAAGAAGCCGGGATGCACCATGTCCATCCAGTCGTGCCACCAGTCGTACTTGGGACCATTGAGCGTGCAGCCCTGGCAGCTGCCGCCGAGCGAGATCACGGCGACCTGGCCCTTGCGGTTGAGGGTGTCCCACACCGTGACGAAGGCGAACTCGCCGCCGCCGGTGACGGAGATGGCGGTCGGCACCTTGCCGAGGGCGAGCTTGACGCTGGCGCGGTTCTGCGCGGTGTACGTGCCGACCGTGAAGATGGTCGCCGCTTTTGTCGGGCTGCCTTGTGTCGCTATCAGCGAGAGGCGTGTCGAGGGGCTGTCCGCTGCGTTCTCGCCGCGGTCTTCGACGATGGGCAGGTCTGCCGGGTCGTTCGGCGACAACACGCCCGTGGCGTAGTACTGATCGATCGCGCTCGGCAGCAGTCGCCGGTCTTGCCACAACAACTGCGGGCGTTGCATGAACGTCACCCGGTCGGTCGCCTGCGTCTGGAACCATCCGAGCGCGTTCGACAACGAGCTCCCGCTGGCGGGCGTGCCGATCGCCGCGCCATGAATGCTCACGTAGTAGTTGTACGCGGCGTTGTTTTCCGCACCGAGCTGGTAGTAGAGATCGTTGCCTGGCCCGTGGTTGATCGCGCCCACGTCTGCTTGCAAGGGCAATGTGCCGACGCCGGTCTTGCTGGCCGCCGGCCCGAAGCGGTACGCAACGCCCTCGGGCAAGCCGAACTTGTAGGCGATGCTCTCGTAGGCGCTTGCGACGATCGCGCCGGAGCTGTCCACCACGTCGCCGGCGATGGGTAAGGGCGCGGGAGCAGGCTTGGGAAGGGGAGCAGGGTCAGGAGCAGCGGCAGGGGCGGGGGCGGGGGCGACGGGGCTGGTTTGCTCCGTCGCA
>NZ_JBDGIO010000012.1:0-207826 GCF_057657375.1 Variovorax sp. Soil_C_12
CCCGATGCGGTCGAGGTCCCGGTGCCGCCCGAGCCCGTACCGGTTCCGCCGGGGGCGGAGGCCGTCCCGTCCGAGCCGGACGTACCGCCACCCTGGCCATCTCCCCCACCGCCGGCCGGATTGCTCCCGTCGCCCGAGCTCAATCCCGTGCCCGACCCCACGATGCCGGCGCCCCCGACGGCAACACCCCCGCCGCCGCCACCGCCACCGCCGCCGCACGAGAGCAGCAACGCGGTCGACAGCGCCAGCAGGCCGGCGCGCAGGAATGCGTACTTCATGCTTTTCTGTCCGATTTTTTCGAGGGGGTCGCCATGGAAGCTTTTGCCACTTCCGCGGCGTCTTCGTAGTAGGTGTAAATGCCGACCCGGATGCGACCCGAGGCCGTGCTATCCGCCGCCTCGAAGGCACGGGTCATCTCACGCGTCAGTTCATGGTGCAGCGCGCTCCAGCGCTGCCGCGCCAGCTGGTGGATCCGCTCGCAGTCCTCGACCGAGATGCCGGTGGCGAACACCGAGCGCTCGAGCAAGGGCGCAGACGCGCCCAGGGTGTTGGCCACGCCGGCCAGCAGATGGTCGCGCGCGTTGTCGCCGAGGAAGGCGAGCATGCCCTTCAGGTCCGTCGCCGGCACGAATCCGGCGGCGTTCAGCTCGACGCGGCCTGCCCGCTCGGTCGCCATGTTCAGGCGCACCAGCTCATCGAGGATGGTGCGGTGATGCACGTTCCCGCGGCTGGCATGCCGGGCCACGGTCTCGAAGGAGGCCGCCTCGCCCTCTGCCGCGATCGGCAAAGTCAGCAAGGCAGGGTCGTCGGTGGACAGTTGGAGCCAGAGGGTGAGCGTCTTGGCCGCGGCCGACATCTCGGTGTGCGGCAGGGGTTCTTCTGACTCCCGCACCTTGGCCGTCACGGCCTTTCGGTTCAACCCGGTGGTCACCGAAATCTGGCTGAGGTTCGGCTCGACGCCTTTGGCCAGCCATGCCCGGCGCGCCTCGTCGATGAGGAGTTCGCGCAGCATCAGTTCGAGGTTTGCGTGCTTGAGGCCCAGCGCCACCGCGAGGCGGATCATGGGGCGCATGACGCGTGCGCAGGCCTGGAGCGCCCAGCCCGTGGGGCCCTCGCCTCCCGCGCCCGCAGGCTCGACGTGCGCGGCGCCGCCGCCTTCGTCAGGCCTGGCGCTGCTCGATCCAGTGCGTCTTGTCGCCATAAAGCCGGTTGCCCAAGGCCATGGCCTCGTTGAGATGGTGTCGGTTGCGGGGAATGTCGGGAAGCCACAGGCTGCCGCTCGGGGCAGCTTCCTCCTGAAAGATCTCGTCGGACCAGCGCAGCCTGATCTCGAACAAGGCCCGCAAGGTCCTATGCGACACGATGTTCCCCAATGCAGAAGATGACAGGCATTGACGCCCAGTTACCACGTGGACAGTGACATGCGTAACCGTCTTACAAAAAACTCGAGCTGACTATAAGACAAGCGCATTATCGATGTGAAGTTTTCACATGCCAAACGGCCGATGCTTCGAGGAAAAAATGTCAAAGCCTGTCACACACAAGATGAGCTCGGCCGCCCCGCGCGGCCATCGCTCGAACGGCGCCCCGCGCTACTTCAGGGCCTCGGCGCGGATTTCGATGGAGCCCCGCGAAAAGATGGCGCGCAGCGCCTGGATCGCCGCGATGGACGCGAGGAAGGCCGTGCAGGCGCGCATCGCCGAGGCCTTCGGGAGATACCTCGAGGGGTCCGGGCCAGGCCCCACGGACGAGCAGCTTCTGAACTTCGCAAGACTGGCGATCGCGGAGCAACGGCTCGAGCGCCGGCTGCGGTGGCCGTCCCCCAACCTTCCTTCGCGAGGAGAGCAGCCATGACCTCGACCGCCCTCGCCCGCCCGCCGGGCCCTTCGGACGTCGCCTTCGGCAGCCTGATCGATCTGGCGATGGTGCGAACGGGCGCGGTCTCGGTGGAGGTCTGCGAAGCGTGCAGCACCATCAACCTCGGCTCCGCGCGATTCTGCAAGGGCTGCTCGCACAAGCTGCCGGCGTTCTATCGCGAACAGCCCGCGAGCGAGATGACGGTGCCGCCCGGCGGGTTGCGCGCCGCGCACAGGCGGGGTTGGACATGGGATCTGGCGGCCTTCTGGCTCGTCATCAATTCGCTGGCGGGCGCGACGGCGTTCGGCATCGGCTGGTAGCAGCGCCAACACCAGCGGCCCGCTGCCATGCGAGATAAAGCCATCCGACCGATCACCGGCATGCGCGAGACAGCGATGCGCTCGCCGGCTTTCGATCGCGCCGACCTCGCCGCCAACGAGCCCTTGCCGCCGGATGCCCCGCCGATGTCGCGGACGTCACCAGCGCAGCCCAACTGGACGGACTGGCAGCCGCCCGGGCCGGCGATTCCGCCGCACCAGTTGACGCGCGTCTGCGATGCGTGTCAGACGCTCAACAGGGATACCGCCCAATACTGCCGGCATTGCGCGCGCAAGCTGTTGCCGCCCGACCTCGTGGAGCCCGCGGGGACGGCGAACAGCGAGCTGCGCGGGCGGCCGGCGCCGCAGCCGGCACTGGACGAGTGGCCTCCGGTGCGCAAGCAGCGCGGGAGCAGGACGGCTCGGCGCGTGCTGGGCATCCCTGTGCCCCCGGGCGTCGATGCGTCCATCGTGTGGTTGCTGCTGGTGCTGGCGGTGTCGCATGGCGCCTTCGTGCTCTGGTATCTCGGCCGCTCGGCGATGCAAGGCCCGCCGCCGTCCCTTCCGGCGCCGAGCGTGTGGCAGCCGTCCTCGCCCGAGCCGGAGAGCCGGGCGGCAGCGACGACGCCACCTCAGCCTGCCGCGCCGGTGACCGAAGCGAGACGCGAGCCCGAGCCGCCGCAGGCATCGGAGGCACGCGTTGCCGAGCCGGCAATGCCTGCGCCGCGTCTGCCGGAAGACCCCGCTCCTGCTCCTTCGTCGTCCCCGGTCGAGACTGCAGCGGCTGCGCCAATTGCCGAGCCGGAAGCGGCGCCGCCTGAAGCGATGCCAGCACCGTTGCCGAGGCCGGCGCCCGTCGAGACAGCCAGGGCTCCCGCGCCTGCGAGGGCGACTGAGTTCCGCAGGCCGGTCGAGCCTGCCCGGGCCGCCGAGCCCGCGAAGCCCGCCGAGCCGGTGAGGACTGCCGAGCCCAAGGTTCAGGATGACACGAGCGGCAGCGCGGTTTCGGCGTCGGTTCAGCAGCCGTCGGTTCAACAGCCTATTGCCCCGCCGCGGCCGGTGACTGTCGAGGCTCGGCTCCGGCCGGTCCCGGCTCCGCAGATTCAGGCTGCCCTGCCCCGAGGCCCGTCTCCCAGCCAATGCGGCCGCTACAACCCGTTCGGGGAAGCTGCCTGCATGAACGCCCGGCCGGCCGGGTCGGCGGCGCAGTCATCCCGGACGGCTTCCGGCACTGCGGGCAGTGGGAATTCCAAGGGGTCGAGCCCCGGCTACAACGACCGATTTGTCTTCGCCGCCGGTGGGGGTGGGGCTTCCGCGGGTGGCGACGGCGGCGCCGGTGGTAGTGCTGGTGCTGGCGGCGGTGCCGGTGCCGGTGCCGGTGCTGGCGGCGGTGCCGGTGCCGGTGCCGGTGCTGGCGGCGGTGCTGGCGGTGGCGCCGGTGGTGGTGCTGGCGGTGGTGGTGCTGGCGGTGGTGGTGCTGGCGGCGGTGGCGCTGGCGGCGGTGGCGCTGGCGGTGGTGGCGCTGGCGGCGGTGCCGGCGGTGGCGGTGGCGCTGGCGCTGGTGCTGGCGGCGGTGGCGCTGGTGCTGGCGGCGGTGGTGCTGGTGCTGGCGGCGGTGGTGCCGGTGGTGGCGCTGGCGGTGGCGGCGCTGGCGGCGGGGGCCCCGGCGGCGGCGGACCTGGTGGCGGCGGTGGTGGAGGCGGGCCGGGTGGCGGAGGACCCGGTGGAGGCGGCGGCGGCGGCGGGCCTGGCGGCGGTGGCGGAGGCCCCGGCGGTGGTGGCGGCGGCGGCGGGCCCGGCAGGTAATCCAGGAATCAACCTGCCGACCCGCGCTCTCTTCCTCGGCGCGCATGGCCGATGTGATGCGATCGGCCTCAATGGGTGAGAAGCCTTCTCACCAATGCCCTGCTTGTAATGGCATTGTCGTTAGCCTATGCCAATGCATCAGCACGAAGGACAGCGGCCATGACGACAGCCATCACCCAACCGCGCAGAGAAACGCCGCACATGCGAATGACAGCGGTAGAGCGCGATCTCCTCGACCGTGCGGCGGAGTCGGCAGGCAAAACGCGCACGGACTTCATCCTGGAAGCAGCGCGGCGCGCCGCCGAAGAAGCACTGCTGGATCGCGCGCCGATGGTTGTCAGTCCGGAAGCCTGCGTGAAGTTCTTGAAACGGCTCGACCGCACTGCCCAGCCGAGTGAGCGACTGCGGCGCACCATGCAAGCAACGGCGCCCTGGCCGACGGCCTGAGCCTATTGTTGCGCGTCCCCGAAGAACGCGGCGTCCCGCGGTCGACGCGCCACTTGGCCCCATCGAATAGACGCCGGGCCTGCAGAATGGATCTCTTTGCACCCATTGCTCAGCACGATCTCGTTGCGCATGGAACCGCCGTCGTCGTCGCCTACTTCGGCCGGATCGCATCGGCCGTCCCCTGGATGAAGGCCTTGATCTTCTCCACGTCCTCGGCGCTCAGCTTGCCGGTGAAGTCGGGCATGCCGCGCTCCATGGCCTGGCCCTTGAAGATGAACTTGTCGAGGTTCTCGATGTAGCTCGCATTCATGTAGCCCAGGTTCGGGATGTTGCCGCCCCGGTCCACGCCCGGCACGCCGTGGCAGAAGACGCAGTTGCTCACGTAGAGCAGCGTGCCGTCGGGCACCTTGGCCGGGTCGTACTTCACGCCCTGCAGCAGCTTGTCCATGCGGTACTGCACGAACTCCGGCTTCGGCGCATTGCCGCCGACCACGAAGGTGTAGACCGTGCCCGGGCCCTGCCGCTCGGTGGCGCGCATGGCCAGGCCATAGACGCCGCCCCAGCCCACCGCGATCGAGACGTACTGCTTGCCGTCCACCATGTAGGTGGAAGGAGCGGCGACCACGCCGGTGCCGGTGGCGGTCTCCCAGAGCTTCTCGCCGGTTTTGGCGTTGTAGGCGACCAGGCGGCCGTCGGCCGTGCCCTGGAACACCAGGTTGCCGGCCGTCGTCAGCGTGCCGCCGTTCCAGGGCGACACGTGCTCGACGGCCCAGGCCTGCTTCTGCGCCACCGGGTCCCAAGCGATCAGGCGGCCGAAGGGCTTGCTCTTGGGCGGCTCGGCGTTGATGAACATGGCGGTGTTCCAGCCCAGCGCGGCATGGGGACGGGCCGGCATGTTCTCGTTGAACTTCCAGGCCTTGTCGTCCATCAGGCTCAGGGGGATGTTCTGCGCCGGCAGGTAGGCCAGCCCGGTCTGCGGATTGAAGGACATCGAGTGCCAGTTGTGCGCGCCGAAGGGGCCGGGAACGCTGTCGCCGGGCTTCTCGTTCTGGCGTGCAGCGGCGACCTCGATGGGGCGGCCATTCTTGTCGTAGCCGGTGGCCCAGTTGACGTCGACGAAGTTCTTCGCCGAGATGAACTTGCCGTTGGTGCGGTCGATGACGAAGAAGAAGCCGTTCTTCGGCGCATGCAGGATCACCTTGCGCGGCTTGCCGCCGATCTTGAGGTCGGCCAGGATCATCGGCTGGGTCGAGGTGTAGTCCCAGTTGTCGCCCGGGGTCTCCTGGTAGTGCCAGACGTACTTGCCGGTGTCCGGGTCGAGCGCGACGATCGAGGCCAGGTAGAGGTTGTCGCCGCCCTTCGGACTGCGCTTGCTGCGCGCCCACGGCGAGCCGTTGCCGGTGCCCACGTACATGAGGTTGAGCTCGGGGTCGAAGGCCAGCGTGTCCCAGGCGGTGCCGCCGCCACCCGCTTCCCAATACTTGCCGCTCGGGTCCCAGGTCTTGGCGGCCTTGGCCATCGAAGCGTCCTCGAAGGGCTTGGACGGATCGCCGGGCACGGTGAACCAGCGCCACTTCTGCTCGCCGGTCGCGGCGTCGTAGGCGGTGACGTAGCCGCGCACGCCGTACTCGGCGCCGCCGTTGCCGATGATGACCTTGCCCTTGAAGACGCGCGGTGCGCCGGTGATGGTGTAGGACTTCGAATGGTCGGCGATGGTGTCCTTCTCCCAGACCGTCTGTCCGGTGGCGGCGTCGAGCGCGATCAGGCGCCCGTCGTAGGCCCCGACGAAGACCTTGCCCTGGTAGAGCGCGACCCCGCGGTTGACCACGTCGCAGCAGCCCTTGAAGCCCTTGGACTTGTCGACCTTGGGATCGAAGCTCCAGATCTTCTTGCCGGTGCGCACGTCGACGGCATGCACCACGCTCCACGAAGCAGTGACGTACATGATGCCGTCCACCACCAGCGGGGTGGCCTCCACGCCGCGCGTGGACTCGAGGTTGTAGGACCAGGCGAGGCCGAGGTCCTTGACGTTGCCGGCGTTGATCTGGTCGAGCTTGCTGAAGCGGGTCTCGGCGTAGTCGAGGCCGTAGCTGGGCCAGTCGGGCGTTTTCGCGGCGTTGCCGCGGATGAAGGCGCCGTCGACGCGGCCGGTGGCTGCCTTGATGTGATCGGGCGAGCCCTTGCCCTGGGCCGCGGCGGGCATGGCAGCCAGGCACAGCAGCGCGCCGAGCGCCAGCGCGGTGTGGAGCTTGTTCATCGTGTCGTCTCCAGTGTCGTTATCAGGCGAAGGATCGTTCGCGCAGGCACTTTGTTCACCCTCGGGATTTCCCTAGCGCGCGACTGTTCCATTGCGGAACAAATTCGGTGCGCTTCCCGAGGCGCCCACACGAGGAGAAGATGGCCATGCCCCAGTCCCCGAGCCGCAGCGCCCCAGGCGCGCCGCGACAGCTGTTCTCGAGCACGCGCGCCGAGCGCGTGGCGCTCGCGCGGCAGCAGTTCTTCGAGGAAGGGGTGCGCCCCTCGGGGCTGGTCGGCGAGGCGGTGATCCAGTCGTGGATGCGCTGCACCCGCGCGCACGCCGACCGGCGGCGCCTCGTCGCTTTCGACGCCGTCACGCCCAGCCGCCTGCATGCCACGCTGAACCGCAACCGCGAACTGCTCGACGCGGCGCGCGCCGAGCTGGCGAGCATGGAGAGCTCGCTCGCCGGCACCGGCTCGCGCGTGCTGCTGACCGATGCGCAGGGCGTGATCGTGCACGTCACGCACGACCCGTCGGCGGCGCTGCAGCCGATCCTGCACAAGACCGCCCGCCTGGGCGTCAACATCGCCGAGAGCGTGGTCGGCACCACGGCGCCAGGCATCGTCACATGCACCGGCCTGGCCTGCACGGTCGACGGTGCCGAGCACTACTTCGACTACCTGCGCGAGATGCAATGCGCGGCGGCGCCCATTCGCGACGTGCACGGCCGGCTGGCCGCGGTGCTCGACGTCACGGTGGAGTCGCGGCCCTTCGGCTTCGATGCGGCCTCGATGGTCGCGCTCTACGCCACCACCATCGAGAACCGGCTGCTGCTGGCGCAATCGGCCGACCGGCTGGTGCTGCGCTTTCAGGCCAGCCCGGCGCTGCTGGGCACGCCGCTGGAGGCGCTGGCCGGCGTGGCGCCGGACGGGAGCGTGGCCTGGCTCAACACGGCCGCGGCGCGGCTCGTCGGACGGCTGCCCCCATCGGGCCCGCGCGACGTGGAGCGCCTGTTCGGGCTGGACCTCGCCACGCTGCTGCGCCTGGGCCGGCGGGAGGCGGCGCAGCCGGTGCGGCTGGCGAGCGGGCTGGGCGTGTGGCTGCAGGCGCGGCTGCAGGCGCGCAACGGGGTGGACTTCAGGCACGCGGTCGGCATGGCGGGGATCGCGGACGCGAGGCCGCCCGCCATCGAGACCGCCCAGCCGCCCGCTGCCCCTGAAGCGCCCTCCGGCGGCGACGGCACGCTGCGCAGCCACAGCCGCAAGCTGATCGAGGACACGCTGGCCGCGTACGGCGGCAACATCTCGCACGCGGCGCGCCAGCTGCGGGTGTCGCGCGGCACGCTCTATCGGCGGCTGCGCAGCTGGGAACAGGAAGGAAAGGGCGACTGAGGCTCACGGCGCGCGCCCGGGTTAGCCCGCTCAGCCCTGTTGGTCACGCTCGATACGATGGCCCGCCAGGCGCAGCCCTGCCCTGCGCTGGAGTCGAGATGAACCCCCAGATTTCCGAGCCCGAGCGCCTGGCGCTCTACCGAACGATGCAGCGCATCCGCGCCTTCGAGAACGCCGCCGAGGCGGCCAGCCAGGGCGGCGTGAGCGCCTACGGGCAGGAAGCGGCGGGCGCTGCCCGGGTGCGCGGCCCGCTGCACCTGTCCACCGGCCAGGAGGCGGTGGCCGCGGGCGTCTGCGCCCACCTGGCGAATACCGACTACCTGACTTCCACGCACCGCGGCCACGGCCACACGCTGGCCAAGGGCGCCGACCTGGCTCGCATGATGTGCGAGCTCTTCGGCAAGGCCAGCGGCTTCAACGGCGGCAAGGGCGGCTCGATGCACATCGCCGACTTCTCGGTCGGGATGCTGGGCGCCAACGGCGTGGTCGCGGCCGGGCTGCCGATCGCGGTGGGGGCGGCGCATGCGCAGAAGCTCCAGGGGAAGGACGCGATCACCGTGTGCTTCTTCGGCGACGGCGCGATCAACCGCGGTCCCTTTCTGGAATCGCTGAACTGGGCGCGCGTCTATGGCCTGCCGGTGCTCTTCGTCTGCGAGGACAACCAGTGGAGCGCAACCACGGCCAGCGGGCCGATGACGGCCGGCGACGGCGCCTCGGCCCGCGCCGAGGCGCTGGACATCCCCGCGACACGGGTGGACGGCAACGATGTCTTCGCGGTGCATGCCGCCGCGGGCACGCTGGTGGCCGAGGTGCGCGCCGGTCGCGGGCCGCGGCTGCTGCACGCCCTCACCTACCGCGTGAAGGGCCACGTGTCGGTCGACCCGGCGGGCTACCGCGATCCGGCTGAGCTGGCCGCCGCGCTCGAGACCGACCCACTCGCGCGCGCACGTGCGCGCCTGCTGGCCGAGGGCACGGAAGCCGCCCTGCTCGATGCGATCGAGCGCGAGGCGCTGGCGGAAGTCGAGGCGGCCCTCGCCGCGGCCGAGGCCGCGCCCTGGCCCAAGGCCGCGGCCGCCTTCACCGACGTGCAGAGCACCGGAGCCGGCCAATGGACATGAGCAGCGACATGGCACCCGGCCGCGCGGCCGCAGGCACGGTGAAGGAGCTCAGCTACGCCGAGGCCGCGGCGCTGGCCGTGCAGCGCGAGATGGAAGCCGACGCCCGCGTGGTGGTGCTCGGCGAGGACGTGGGCCGCGGCGGCATCTTCGGCCAGTACAAGGGCCTGCAGCAGCGCTTCGGCGCGGAGCGCGTGATCGACACACCGATCTCGGAGGCCGCGATCATGGGCGCCGGCGTGGGCATGGCGCTGGCAGGCCTTCGCCCGGTGGTCGAGATGCGCGTGGTGGACTTCGCGTTGTGCGGCATGGACGAGCTGGTGAACCAAGCCGCGAAGAACCGCTTCATGTTCGGCGGCCAGGGCCGGGTGCCGCTGGTGGCGCGCATGCCGGGCGGCATCTGGGATGCGTCCGCGGCGCAACATTCGCAGTCGCTGGAAGCCTGGTTCGCGCATCTGCCGGGCGTGGTGGTGGCGTGTCCCTCGACGCCGCAGGACAACCATTCGCTGCTGCGCTCGGCGCTGCAGTGCGGAGACCCGGTGGTCTACATCGAGCACAAGAACCTGTGGGCGTTGCGCGGCGCGGTGGACGAGTCGCTCGCCGTTCCGCTCGGCAAGGCCGCGCGCTTGCGCCGGGGCGATGCTCTGACGATGGTCAGCTGGAGCCGCCAGCTGCAGGCCTGCAAGGCCGCCTGCGACGCGCTCGCAGCCGAAGGCATCGCGGTCGATCTGATCGACCTGCGCACCCTGTGGCCGTGGGATCGCGCCATGGTGCTGGACTCCTGCGCGCGCACGCGGCGGCTGCTGGTGGTGCATGAGGCGGTGCAAGCGGCCGGCTTCGGCGGCGAGATCGCGGCCACCGCGGCCGAGGCCACCGGCTGCCGCATCGCCCGCCTCGGCGCGCCGCGCATTCCGGTGGGCTACGCGCCGGTGCTCGAAGCGCAGTCGCGCGTGGGCGTCGAGCGGATTGCCGAGGCGGCCCGGGCGCTTTGTCGATGAGCGCTATGTCGCCCAATGCGCCATTCAACGACCGGCAGCGCTCCTTGCCTAAGCCGCGAAGCCGCCGTCGATGTTGAGACTCGCGCCCGTCACGAAGCCGGCCTCCGGCCCCGCGAGGTAGGCCACCATGCCGGCGATCTCGGCGCCGCGGCCGTGTCTGGGAATGGCCATGAACCCATGCATCGTGGAAGCCATCGGGCCGTCGGCCGGGTTCATGTCGGTGTCGACGGGGCCGGGCTGCACGTTGTTGATCGTGATCCCGCGCGGTCCGAGGTCGCGCGCGAAGCCTTGCACGAGGCCGGTGAGCGCGGACTTGCTCATGGCATAGACACCGCCGCCCGCAAAGGGCATGCGCTCGGCGTTGGTGCTGCCGATGTTGATAATGCGGCCGCCCTCGCCCAGGTGGCGCAGCGCCGCCTGGATGGCGACGAAGACGGCACGCACGTTGACGTTCAGCGTGAGATCGAAGTCTTCCAGCGAGATCTCGTCGGCGGCACCGAGCTTGAGAACGCCTGCGTTGTTGACCAGGATGTCGAGCCGGCCGAAGGCCTGCGCAGCCTGGTCGACAGCGGCGCGCAGTGCATTCGCATCGGCACTGTCGACGCGCAGCGCGAGCGCGCGCCCGCCCGCGGCTTCGATGCTTGCGGCCAGGTCCTTGGCCGCGGCATCGTTGCTGGCGTAGCTGAAGGCGACGGCGGCGCCGTCCTGGGCAAGGCGCCGCACGATGGCGGCGCCGATGCCGCGCGAACCGCCGGTGACGAAGGCGGCCTTGCCGCCGAGGACGGGCTTGGGAGAAGTGGCTTGGGTCATGGTTGGCTTCCGAAGTGTGTTGCGATGGCTTCAGTGTCGCGATTCGATTGCGCTTTCGGTAGCCGTCCACAAGCCCTATCAATTTCAACTTTGGGTTGAGAATCCGCCCATGCAGCCCCTGAGCCATCTCGAGTCCTTCGTCCGCAGCGCCGAGACCGGCAGCTTCTCCGCCGCCGCGCGGCAGTTGGGCCTGACGCCGGCGGCAGTGAGCAAGAACGTCGCGCGCCTGGAAAAGAGCCTGGGCCTGCGCCTGTTTCAGCGCAGCACGCGCAAGCTCGCGCTGACCGAGGGCGGGGAGCGGCTGCTGGGGCAGATCTCCGGCGCGCTCGGCACGCTGGCCGACGCCATGGCGGGTGCGGCCGGGACCGACGGCCAGGCGGCCGGCACGCTCAAGGTGAGCATGGGCCAGGCCTTCGGGCGCGAGTACCTGGTGCCGCTTCTGGGCGAGTTCCTCGCGCGCTATCCGGCGGTGCTGCCGGACTGGCATTTCGACAACCGTCCGGTGGACTTGATCGGCCAGGGCTTCGATGCCGCGATCGGCGGCGGCATTCCGCTCACGCCCGGCGTGGTGGCGCGCGAACTGGGACGCATCCGGGTGGTGGCGGTGGCCGCGCCGCAGTACCTGGCCGGGCGGCCGGTACCCGGGCATCCGGCGGACCTGGCGGGCTTCGACGGCATCCTGCGGCGCTCCTCCGCCACCGGGCGCGTGGGTGCCTGGAGCCTGCGCAACGAATCCGGGGAGGAGGTGGCCGTGGAGGCGAAGCCCCGCCTCGTCTTCGACGACCCCGAGGCGATGTGCCGCGCCGCCACGATGGGCCTGGGCATCGCCCTGCTGCCCATGCCCTTCGCGCTGTCCTGGCTGCAGAACGGTGCGCTGCGGCGCGTGCTGCCGGGCTGGTGGGCCGATGCGGGGCCGATCTCCATCTACTATCCGAGCCGCAAGCTGCTGCCGGCGAAGACGCGCGCGTTCGTCGACTTCGTGGTGGAACGCTTCCGCGAGCAGGGCTTCGCCGAACGCATGCAGGGCGCCTGCGTCGCGCCTGCATGAACACGGGGTTATTCCCTGCGGTGGATGTCATCCGCGGCATGTACAACACGGCGCCATGCATTCAGAGGATCACAACATGAGACTTTCTTCTTTCGTTTCCCGCCGCAGCGCGCTCGCGGCGGCTGCCGCTGCCACGCTGCTGCTGGCCGCAGGCACCGCCGGCGCGCAGGGCGCCTGGCCGAACAAGCCGGTGCGCATCGTCGTGCCCTTCGCGGCGGGCGGCACCACCGACATCCTGGCGCGCGCCGTGGCGCCGGAGCTCTCGAAGGCCTTCGGCCAGCAGTTCATTGTCGACAACCGCGCGGGCGCCGGCGGCAACGTGGGCGCCGAGATCGTCGCCAAGGCTCCCAACGACGGCTACACGCTGCTGATGGGTACCGTGGGCACGCACGGCATCAACCGCGCGCTCTACCCCAAGCTGCCCTACGACCCGATCAAGGACTTCGCGCCGATCACGCTGGTGGCCGCGGTGCCGAACGTGATGGAAATGAACGCCGACAAGGCGAAGGCGCTCAACATCAACAACGTGGCGGACTTCATCAAGTACGCCAAGGCCAACCCGGGCAAGCTCAACATGGCCTCGAGCGGCAGCGGCACCTCGATCCACCTGGCCGGCGAGCTCTTCAAGACGATGACGGGCAGCTTCATGACCCACATCCCCTACCGCGGCTCGGGCCCGGCGCTGCTCGACCTTGTGGGCGGCAATTCAGACGTGATGTTCGACAACCTGCCTTCGTCGATGCAGCAGATCAAGGGCGGCAAGCTCAAGGCCCTGGCCGTGACCAGCTCGCAGCGCTCGCCCGCCCTGCCCGACGTGCCGACGGTCGAGGAGGCCGGCGGCCCCTCGCTCAAGGGCTATGAGGCGAGCTCGTGGTTCGGCCTGCTGGCGCCCGCCGGCACGTCGCCCGAGATCGTCAACCGCATCCAGCAGGAAGTGGCCAAGTCGCTGGGCACGCCAGCGATCAAGGAGAAGTTGGAGGCCCAGGGGGCGATCCCGAGCGGCAATACGCCGGCCGCGTTCGCCAAGCTGATCGACAGCGAACACACCAAGTGGGCGAAGGTGGTGAAGGCCTCGGGCGCCAAGGTGGACTAAGCCCGAGGCTGGCTCGCCTTGCGGCGAGCTAAACCTCCCAGGTGACGTCCTTGCCGTCCGCCAGTGACTCCTTGAGCATATGCAGCAAGGGCACGGCACGCTGGTGCAGCCCGACGTGCTGCTTCTCGGCCTCGTTGTCGTGGCCCTCGACGGCATAGTCGTCGTGGTTGTGGGTGTTGCGCCCCTCGCGCGCAATGGCGGACTCGAGCGCGGAGATGGCCGCCGGCATCTGCTCGCCCGTGATGACGCCCTTGGGCGCCGGCGCCTTGCCGATGATGTCGAACAACTGCCGCGCGTGCGTCTCGAGCATCACGAAGGGAGGGCTGGCGCGGGATTTGAATCGGTACAGCATGGGGGTGCCTCGCTTACTTGTAGATGTAGTCGCGAACAAAAGGGTACACCGACTGTGCGCCGCGCAGGGGCCGTTCTTTCACGTTGCCGTCCGGCTTGGTGGACAGCATCTGGTGCAGCGCGATCCAGCCTTGCTCGAAGCTCATCGCCGAGCCCGCCAGATACAGGCGATAGGCGCGCAGGACGCGCTCGGCCTTCTCCGCGCCGCCGGTGCGCACGAGCACCTCGCGCGCTTCGTCGAAGCGGGCCTCGAGCGCGTCGGACCAGTGCCACAGCGTGCGCGCGTAGTGCGGCCGCAGGTTCTCGGTGTCGACCATCTCGAGCCCGGCGGCGGAGGTCTCGCGCAGGATCCGGGTGACGTGCAGCAGCTCGCCGCCCGGGAAGATGTACTTCTCGATGAAGTCGCCCAGGCCGGCGCCCAGCTGGGTATAGCCGAGCTGGCCCGAGGTGATGCCGTGGTTCAGGGCCAGGCCGCCGGGCCTGAGCAGGGCGTGGATCTTGCGGAAGTAGGTGCCCATGTTGGCGCTGCCCACATGCTCGAACATGCCCACCGAAGCGATCTTGTCGAAAGGCTTGTCCTCCTCGAGCAGGCGGTAGTCGCGCCGCTCCACGCGCACCCTTCCGGCAAGGCCCTTCTCCTCAATCAGCCGCGTCACGTAGGCGTGCTGATTCTTCGACAGCGTGATGCCGGTCGCGTCGACGCCGTAATGCTCGGCCGCCCACAGCAGCAGCGCGCCCCAGCCGGAGCCGATGTCCAGGAAGCGATCGCCGGGCTGCAGCATGAGCTTGCGGCAGATGTGGTCGAGCTTGGCCTCCTGCGCCTGCGCCAGCGTCATGCCGGCATCACGGAAATAGGCGCATGAATAGACGCGGCGCGGGTCCAGCCACAGCGCGTAGAAGTCGTCGGACACGTCGTAATGGAACTCGATCTGCTCCGCGTCCTTGCCCAGCGAATGCGAACCGCGCGAGCGGGCCTGCCGCTGCAGCCTGCTCCACCAGCCGTGCGTGATTTCCGCCGGATTGCGTGGGAGCAGTCCTACCGTCACGTCGACCAGGTCGCGCATGGCGCCCTGGATCTGGACCTTGCCCTCGACGTAGGCCTCCCCGATGGCGCCCAGCTGCCGCGCGCCGAGCTTGGCGAGGGCCGACCAGTCGGAGAAGGCCAGCGTGATGCGCGATCCGGGCCGGCTGACCTTCCGGCCGTCCGGCAACTGGAGGGTCACGGGAACCGGCAAGTCGGAGAGCTGCGATTCGATCTTCGGCATCAGGCTTGGCATGGAGCTTGGCATCAGAGTCCGCATGGAGCCATTCTTGCCAGCACGCACAGAATCGTCAACCGACCCTCAGGGAAAGCCCTTCTCGGTGTTGACATCAAATTGTTTAGGTCTAAACTATTGATCCATGAATAGCTTCGCACCCAACCTCCAGCGCATCCTGTGTATCGGCGGCGGTCCGGCCGGCCTCTACTTCGCGCTCCTGATGAAAGCCAGGCAGCCGGGCCTCGAGGTCACGGTGGTCGAGCGCAACCGCCCCTTCGACACCTTCGGCTGGGGCGTGGTGCTGAGCGACCAGACGCTGGACAACCTCCGCGCCGCCGACCCCCCGACCGCGGCGCTGATCGGCAACGAGTTCCACCATTGGGACGACATCCAGGTCTTCTTCAAGGGCCGCCAGGTGCGCTCGGGCGGCCACGGCTTCTGCGGCATCGGGCGCAAGCGGCTGCTCAACATCCTGCAGGAGCGCTGCCTGGCGCTCGGCGTCAAGCTGGTGTTCGAGACCGACGTGACGGACGACCAAGCGCTGGCCGCCCGGTACAACGCCGACCTGGTGATCGCCAGCGACGGCCTCAACAGCCGTATCCGCCAGCGCTATGCCGAGGTCTTCGAGCCCGACGTCGACCTGCGCCAGTGCCGCTTCGTCTGGCTCGGCACGCACCAGACTTTCGACGCCTTCACCTTCGCCTTCGAAGAGACGGAGCATGGCTGGTTCCAGGCCCATGCCTACCAGTTCGACGACAAGACCTCGACCTTCATCGTCGAGACGCCCGAAGAAGTCTGGAAGGCGCACGGGCTGGACCAGATGGAACAGCCCGAGGCGATCGCCTTCTGCGAGAAGATGTTCGCGAAGTACCTGGGCGGCCACGAGCTGATCAGCAACGCCACCCACCTGCGCGGCTCGGCCAACTGGATTCGCTTCCCGCGCGTGATCTGCAAGCGCTGGACGCACCGAATCGACGTCGGCGGCAAGAGCGTGCCGGTGGTGCTGATGGGCGATGCGGCGCATACCGCGCACTTCTCCATCGGCTCGGGCACCAAGCTCGCGCTCGAGGACGCGATCGACCTGTGCAACGAGTTCTCGGGCGGCGGCGATGTCGATGCCGTGCTCGAGGCCTACGAGGCGCGGCGCAGCGTCGAGGTGCTGAAGATCCAGAACGCGGCGCGCAACTCGACCGAGTGGTTCGAGAACGTCAAGCGCTACACGGGCATGGAGATCGAGCAGTTCGCCTACTCACTGCTGACGCGCTCGCAGCGCATCAGCCACGAGAACCTGCGCCTGCGCGACACGCAATGGCTGGGCGGCTACGAGCAGTGGCTGTCGGGCGGCAAGGCGATCCCCCCGATGCTGATGCCGCTGAAGGTGCGCGGGCTCACGCTCAAGAACCGCATCATGGTCTCGCCGATGGCGACCTACAGCGCAGTAGACGGTGTGCCTCAGGACTTCCTGCTCGTGCACCTCGGCGCACGCGCGCTCGGCGGCGCAGCGATCGTCTTCGTGGAGATGACCAGCCCCACGCCCGAGGGCCGCATCACCCCCGGCTGCACCGGGCTCTACAACGATGCGCAGTCGGCCGCCTTCAAGCGCATCGTCGACTTCGTGCATACGCAAAGCACCGCCAAGATCGGCATGCAGCTGGGGCACAGCGGACCGAAGGGCTCGACCCAGCTGGGCTGGGAAGAGATGGACGAGCCGCTGCCGCAAGGCAACTGGCCGCTGCTGGCCGCCAGCGCGCTGGCCTACGGCGAGCAGAACCAGCAGCCGGCCGCGATGACGCACGAACAGATGGAGACGATGCGCGACCAGTTCGTGGCCTCGACGCGGCGCGCGGCCGAGGCCGGCTTCGACTGGCTCGAGCTCCACTGCGCGCACGGGTACCTGCTGGCGTCCTTCATCAGCCCGCTGACCAATCTGCGCACCGACGAGTACGGCGGCAGCCTCGAGAACCGCTGCCGCTATCCGCTCGAGGTGTTCCGTGCCATGCGCGCAGCGTGGCCTGCGGACAAGCCGATGAGCGTGCGCATCTCGGCGCACGACTGGGTGCCCGGCGGCAACACCGATGCCGATGCGGTGGTGGTAGCGCGCCTCTTCAAGGAGGCCGGCTGCGACTTCATCGACGTCTCCTCGGGCCAGACCACCCGCGCTGCCAAGCCGGTGTACGGCCGCATGTACCAGACGCCTTTTGCCGACCGCATCCGCAACGAGGTGGGCATCTCGACCATCGCGGTGGGCGCCATCACCGACGCCGACCAGGCCAACAGCATCATCGCCGCGGGCCGCGCCGACCTGTGCGCGATCGCGCGCCCGCATCTGGCCGACCCGGCCTGGACCCTGCACGAGACTGCCAAGCTGCAGGCCCGCGAGATCGATTGGCCCAAGCAGTACCTGAGCGGCCGCGACCAGATGTACCGCGAGATCGCCAAGCAGCAGCAGCTCGCCGCCGCCATGGCCGCGAGCGCCGCGCCGCGCAATTCCGAAGAGGAGCAATAGCATGGACCTCGAAGCACGCGGCCACAGCGAGCACCCGGAGGAACTGCGGCTCTGGCTGCGCCTCCTGACCTGCACCCTGCTGATCGAGAAGCAGGTGCGCAACGGGCTGCGCGAGCAGTTCGGCACCACCCTGCCCCGCTTCGACCTGATGTCGCAGCTGGAGCGCGCACCGGACGGGCTGAAGATGAACGAGCTGTCGCGCCGCATGATGGTCACCGGCGGCAACGTCACCGGCATCACCGACCAGCTGGTGGCCGAGGGCCTGGTCGAGCGCGTCGACGTCGAGGGCGACCGCCGCGCCTGGCGCGTCCGGCTCACGGCGCGCGGGCGCCGGCTCTTCAACGACATGGCGCAGCAGCACGAGGCATGGATCGTCGACGCCTTCGCGGCGCTCAATGCCAAGGAGATCGCGCAACTGCACAAGCTGCTCGGCAAGGTCAAGCAGCATTCCCATCAGCAACTGGCGGAGGCCCTATGAAGCACTACATCGGCGCAGGCAATCCCATGCATGCGCAATTCGAACCGAAATCCGCCTACCGGGCCGAGCACTTCAGCTGGGCCTTCGAGGCCGGTGTCGGCACCATCACCCTGAACCGGCCGGAGCGCAAGAACCCGCTGACCTTCGACTCCTATGCCGAACTGCGCGACCTGTTCCGCGCGCTGAATTACGCGACCGACGTCAAGGCGATCGTGGTGACGGGCGCGGGCGGCAACTTCTGCTCGGGCGGCGACGTGCACGAGATCATCGGCCCGCTGACGAAGATGCGGATGCCGGAGCTGCTGGAGTTCACCCGGATGACGGGCGACCTCGTAAAGGCCATGCGCCACTGCCCCCAGCCGATCGTGGGCGCGATCGACGGCGTGTGCGCGGGCGCCGGCGCGATGATCGCGCTGGCCTGCGACCTGCGCTACGGCACGCCGGCCACGAATACCGCCTTCCTCTTCACGCGCGTGGGGCTGGCCGGTGCCGACATGGGGGCCTGTGCGCTGTTGCCGCGGGTGATCGGCCAGGGCCGCGCCTCGGAGCTGCTGTTCACCGGCCGTGCGATGACGGCGCAGGAGGGCCAGGCCTGGGGCTTCTTCAACGCCCTGCACGACAGCGATGCGCTCTTGTCTGCCGCCGCAACCATGGCGCGCAAGCTGGCCGAAGGCCCGAGCTTCGCGCACGGCATGACCAAGACCATGCTTTCGCAGGAATGGGCGATGACCATCGACCAGGCGATCGAGGCCGAAGCCCAGGCGCAGGCAATCTGCATGCAGACCGAGGACTTCAAGCGCGCCTTCGAGGCCTTCGCGGCCAAGCGCAAGCCGGTGTTCGGCGGGGACTGACACGATGGCTGCATCCGCAACGCCCCCCTCCACGGCGCATCTGGCGCTTCCCTTCTTCGACGACGCGCACCGCGCGCTGGCGCGCGACCTGCTGCCCTGGGCGGCGGCGCAATCGGTGGACGAGCGCGACGATCGCGCCGCCTGCCGCGACTGGGTGAGACGCCTCGGCCAGGGTGGCTGGCTGCGCTATTGCGTTCCGGCGGCCTCGGGCGGCGCGCTGGAGCGCCTGGACTCGCGCGCACTGGTGCTGCTGCGTGAAACCCTGGCCTTCCATTCGCCGCTGGCCGATTTCGCCTTTGCGATGCAGGGCCTGGGCAGCGGCGCGATCACGCTGGCAGGCAGCGTGGCGCAGCAGCGCGACTACCTCGGGGCCGTGGCGCGCGGCGACAAGATCGCGGCCTTTGCGCTCAGCGAGCCGGAGGCCGGCTCGGACGTGGGCGCGATGGCGATGCAGGCCGTCGCCACGCCGCAGGGCTGGCGCCTCGATGGCCAGAAAACCTGGATCAGCAACGGCGGCATCGCCGACTTCTACTGCGTGTTCGCCAAGACCGACCCGGCAGCCGGATCGCGCGGCATCAGCGCCTTCGTCGTCGATGCGGACACAGCGGGGCTCGACAGCTCGGCGCATATCGAAGTGATGGCGCCGCATCCGCTCGCCACGCTGCGCTTCGAGAATTGCACGGTGCCGCGCGAAGCCCAGCTCGGCGAGGTGAACGGCGGCTTCAAGCTCGCGATGCGCACGCTGGACATCTTCCGTGCCTCGGTCGCCGGAGCCGCGCTTGGGATGGCACGACGGGCCCTGGTCGAGGCCGTGCGGCATGCGAGCAACCGCCGCATGTTCGGGCAGACTCTGGCCGACTTCCAGCTCACGCAGGCCAAGCTGGGCGAGATGGCCGCGCTGATCGACAGCGCGGCGCTCCTGACCTACCGCGCGGCTTGGATGCGCGACGACAGCGAAAGCCGCGGCACGCCGCCGGCCGGCGACATCACGGCCGCCGCCGCGATGGCCAAGATGTGCGCCACCGAGAACGCGAGCCGCGTGATCGACATGGCGCTGCAGATGCATGGCGGGCTGGGCGTGAAGGTGGGCACGAAGGTCGAGAGCCTGTACCGCGACATCCGCTCGCTGCGCATCTACGAGGGCGCGACGGAAGTGCAACAGCTGATCATCGGCAAGTCGGTGCTGCGGAGCGCGTCATGAGCGCACAGGTCGACCGATTCGTCCACGACCGCCTGCCGCCGGCAGACCAGCTGCCGACCTTCCGCTACGACCTGCCTGAGCTCCAGCTGCCGGACCAGTTGAACCTGGTGGAGGAATTGCTGGACAAGGCCGCCTCCAAGCCCTGGGCCGACAGGCCGATGCTGCGCTCGCCGGCGCGCACGCTGAGCTATGCCGAGGCCGCCACGGAGGTCAACCGCATCGCGCAGGTGCTGGTGGAGGACTTGGGCCTAGTGCCCGGCAACCGCGTGCTGATGCGTGGCGGCAATTCAATCGCGATGGCGCTGGGCTGGCTCGCGGTGGTGAAGGCGGGGCTGATCGCAGTCGCCACCATGCCGCTGCTGCGCGCCAAGGAATTGGGCGACATCATCGAGAAGGCGCAGCCCGTGGTCGCGCTGTGCGATGGCCGCCTGCTCGAGGAGCTTCGGAGTGCGCAGCAGGCCCACCCGGTGCTCAAGACCCTGATCGCCTTCAACCAGCCGGAGACGCCCGACTCGCTGGAGGCGCGCGCCGCCGGCAAGAGCGGCGTGTTCAAGGCCTGCCCAACGGCCGCCGACGATATCGCCCTCCTGGCCTTCACGTCCGGCACCACCGGCAAGCCGAAAGCGCCGGTGAGCACGCACCGCGACGTGCTTGCGATGTGCCAGACCTGGCCGCGCCACGTGCTGCGCGCGCGCAGCGAGGACATCGTGCTCGGCTCGCCACCGCTGGCCTTCACTTTTGGGCTGGGCGGCTTGCTGGTCTTCCCGATGTGGGCCGGCGCCTCGGTCTACTTCAGCGACGGGCCCTACACGCCGGAAAGCATGGTCAAGACCATTCGCGATGTCGGCGCAACGATCTGCTACACCGCACCGACCTTCTATCGGCAGATGGCGCCCTTCGCGAAGGCGCTGGGCGTGCCCACGTTGCGCATCAGCGTGAGCGCCGGCGAGGCCCTCCCGGATGCGACGCGCCAGCTGTGGAAGGAGGCCACCGGCATCGAGATGCTGGACGGCATCGGCGGCACCGAGGTGTTCCACATCTACATCTCGGCGGCCCCCGATGAAGTGCGGCGCGGCGCGGTCGGCAAGGCCGTGCCCGGCTTCACCGCCAAGGTGGTCGACGACGAAGGCAATGAGGTGCCGCGCGGCACCGTCGGCAAGCTGGCGCTGATCGGCCCGGTCGGCTGCCGCTACCTCGACGACCCGCGCCAGAAGGACTATGTGAAGAAGGGCTGGAACTACCCCGGCGACGCCTTCGTGCAGGACGAGGACGGTTACTTCTTCTACCAGTCTCGCGCCGACGACATGATCATCACGGCCGGCTACAACGTGGGCGGGCCGGAGGTCGAGGATGCGCTGCTCAAGCACCCCGCCGTCGCCGAGTGCGGCGTGATCGGCAAGCCGGACGAGGAGCGCGGAATGATCGTCAAGGCCTTCTGCGTACTCAAGCCCGGCTACACCGGCGATGCAGCCCTGATCAAGGCGCTGCAGGACCACGTCAAGGCCACCATCGCACCCTTCAAGTACCCACGGGAGATCGAGTTCGTCGCCGGCTTGCCGCGCACCGAAACCGGCAAGCTCCAACGATTCAAACTGAGGCAAATGACACCATGAACAAACTCTTGCAACCGCCCGGCTGGGCGCCTCCCAAAGGCTACGCGAACGGGGTCGCCGCGCGCGGCACGATGGTCTTCGTCGGCGGGCAGGTCGGCTGGAACGCACAGCAGCAATTCGTCTCGGACGACTTCATCGAGCAGGCCGGCCAGGCGCTGCGCAACATCGCCGAGATCCTGCGCGAGGCCGGCGCCGGTCCGGAGCATATGGTGCGGATGACCTGGTACGTGACCGATCGCGACGAGTACAACCGGCGCCTGGGCGAACTGGGGCCGGTCTACCGCGACGCGATGGGGCGCAACTTCCCCGCGATGACCTGTGTTCAGGTCGCGGCGCTGGTGGAAGAGCGCGCGAAGGTGGAGATCGAGGTTACGGCCGTCGTGCCTGACTGATCAGCGGGCACCAAAGCTACAGGTAGGCGCCGTCCTCGGCGCCGGGGTCGGAAAGAATCAGCGCCGCGCGATAGGCGGCCCGGCCCGCCACCTTCGTCTCCGTGGCCAACTTCTTCCACAGCTGGTCGCGCTCGACCGGGGACAGCACGTCCGGCTGGTCGATCAATGAATGCGCAATGGCCAGCAGCGAAATAGCCGAAGTCAGGCAGAAACTGAGCGCCGACATCGTCGGCCGGCCTCGGTAATTGGCCTCCTCCCCGCGACGAATCTGTTCCTGTTCATTTTCGTCGAGCGAAAGAAGATCGGTCGTCCGATGGAAAGGGACAGCGGGCTGGTTGTCGAAAATGTAATGAACGGCCTGCTGGACGGCATCCATCGCGTTTTCAACCAGATCGCGCGAAATCGAAGGGTCAGTCATGAAATTCTTTGTCTCCGGCATTCATGGACTTTTTCCTTCATTGCTGAGAATTTTGCTGACCAAATGTTACACACGGCAGGGGCACGAATCCATGACTTTTGTCACGTCCGCTACTCGTTTAAGGCCATACAGCGGGACAAAAGAGTAGTTTGTTCTTAACAAAAGAACGGATCCAGTGCTTGCCAAAATTGGCGGACCTTGCCACTGCCTGTTTCGCGCAGGTTTCGGGCCTGAGGCAAGCGCGGTTTTCATTACGCGTGCTGCAAAAACAAAAACGCCCACTCGAAAGTGGGCGTTTTGTTATTTGCGAGAAACTCGAATTCGCAAAAAATTTGGTTGCGCGAGCAAGATTTGAACTTGCGACCTTTGGGTTATGAGCCCAACGAGCTACCAGGCTGCTCCATCGCGCGGCAGACAGATATTATAGCTTATTCTTCGCCGGTTTGCTCATCAGCAGGGGTATCGGCGATTTCAGGGCGATCGACCAACTCGACCAGCGCCATGGGCGCGTTATCGCCCACGCGGAAGCCCATCTTCAGGATACGCGTGTAGCCACCCGGGCGCGCCTGGTAGCGCGGGCCCAGCTCGCCGAACAGCTTGACCACGCTGTCGCGGTCGCGCAGGCGGTTGAAGGCCAGGCGCTTGTTGGCGACCGTCGGCTTCTTGGCCAGGGTGATCATCGGCTCGATGACGCGGCGCAGTTCCTTGGCCTTGGGGACCGTGGTCTTGATGACCTCATGCTCGATGAGCGAATTCATCATGTTCTGCAGCATCGCGAGGCGGTGCGAGCTGGTGCGGTTGAGTTTGCGGAGTCCGTGTCCGTGACGCATGGTGAGTTCCTTTCCTTATCAATTGCGCGGGGCCGTGTCAGGTACGCCGCGTTCACCTATTACGAAGTCAGAAGTCCAAGGCTGCCGCGTGCGGCAAGCCTTGTTCTCGTCCAGTTACCTTTTGTCGAGGCCGGCGGGCGGCCAGCTTTCGAGCTTCATACCCAAGGTCAGACCGCGGGAGGCGAGCACTTCCTTGATTTCGTTGAGCGACTTGCGACCCAGGTTCGGGGTCTTGAGCAGCTCGTTCTCGGTGCGCTGGATCAGGTCACCGATGTAGTAGATGTTCTCTGCCTTCAGGCAGTTGGCCGAGCGGACCGTGAGCTCGAGCTCGTCGACCGGGCGCAGCAGGATCGGGTCGAACTGCTGGGCGCTGCGCGGCGCCGGCTGGTCGAAGGCGGCGAGCTCGCCACCCTCCAGCTGCGCGAACACGGCCAGCTGCTCGACCAGGATCTTGGCCGAGGCGCGGACCGCGTCTTCCGCGGTGATGGCGCCGTTGGTCTCGATCTCGACCAGCAGCTTGTCCAGGTCGGTGCGCTGCTCGACGCGGGCGCTCTCGACGGTGTAGCTCACGCGCTTGACCGGCGAGAAGGAGGCGTCGAGCACGATGCGGCCGATCGACTTGGTCGGCTCGTCCGCATAGCGGCGCATGGTGCCGGGCACGTAGCCGCGGCCCTTCTCGACCTTGATCTGCATGTCCAGCTTGCCACCTTGTGACAGGTGCGCGATCACGTGGTCGGGGTTGATGATCTCGACGTCGTGCGGCGTCTGGATGTCCGAAGCGGTGACGGCGCCTTCGCCGTCCTTGCGCAGGCTCAGCGTGACTTCGTCGCGGTTGTGGAGCTTGAACACCACGCCCTTGAGGTTCAGCAGGATGTTGACGACGTCTTCCTGCACGCCATCGATGGACGAGTACTCGTGCAGCACGCCGGCAATCGTCACTTCGGTGGCGGAGTAACCCACCATCGAAGACAGCAGCACGCGGCGCAGCGCGTTGCCGAGCGTGTGGCCGTAGCCGCGCTCGAAAGGCTCGAGCGTGACCTTGGCCTTGTTGGGGGCCAGTTGCTCGACCTGGATGGTCTTGGGTTTCAACAAGGTGGTTTGCATGCAGACTTCCTCTCAATACCCTCGGCTCGTTACACCGGTAAGGCTGGTGAAGTGCCCGGTCGCGGCGCCGCGACAGGGAACAAAAATCAAAAGTTCGGGCCGCCGATGGGCGGCACGTCATCGCCTGTTATCGCGAATACAGTTCGACGATCAGCGATTCGTTGATGTCGGCACCGAACTCGTCGCGATCGGGCACCTTCTTGAAGGTGCCTTCGGCCTTGTCGGCATTCACTTCGACCCAGGCCGGGATGCCGACCTGCTGGGCCAGCTGCAGCGCCTCGGCGATGCGGTTCTGCTTCTTCGACTTGTCGCGCACGGCGATCACGTCGCCGGTCTTGACGAGGTACGACGGGATGTTGACCGACTGGCCATTCACCGTGATCGCCTTGTGCGAAACCAGCTGGCGCGCTTCGGCGCGCGTGGAGCCGAAGCCCATGCGGTAGACCACGTTGTCCAGGCGCGATTCGAGCAGGAACAGCAGGTTGGCGCCGGTGTTGCCGCGGCGGCGATCGGCTTCCTCGAAGTAGCGGCGGAACTGCTTCTCGAGCACGCCGTACATGCGCTTGACCTTCTGTTTCTCGCGCAGCTGCAGGCCGAAGTCGGAAGTGCGCTGGCCCGAGGTGCGGCCATGCTGGCCGGGCTTGGAGTCGAACTTGGCCTTGTCCTGGATGGAGCGGCGGGCGCTCTTGAGGAACAGGTCGGTGCCTTCGCGGCGGGAGAGTTTGGCCTTGGGGCCGAGGTAACGTGCCACTTGATCTTCCTTTGTGTCATCTACCGCAGGGGTCTGCGGGAGCCATCAGCGGCGTGCCGATGGCGGTGGGCTTGTTGAAAAAAACAAAACGCGCAGCCGGCCCGGAAGCTGGCTGCGCCGAACGCCTTCGCCTCAGATGCGACGGCGCTTCTGCGGGCGGCAGCCGTTGTGCGGAACCGGCGTCACATCGGCGATCGAGTTGATGCGGATGCCGAGCGCGGCCAGCGCGCGCACCGACGACTCGCGACCCGGGCCGGGGCCCTTGATCTCGACGTCGAGGTTCTTGATGCCTTGTTCCACCGCAGCGCGGCCGGCGACTTCGGAAGCGACCTGCGCAGCGAAGGGTGTCGACTTGCGCGAGCCCTTGAAACCCTGGCCACCCGACGACGCCCACGACAGGGCGTTGCCCTGGCGATCGGTGATCGTGATGATCGTGTTGTTGAACGAGGCGTGCACGTGCGCGATGCCGTCCGCCACGTTCTTGCGGACCTTCTTGCGAACGCGCTGTGCGGCGTTGTTGGCAGGAGCTTTAGCCATGCTTGTCTATCCTTACTTCTTCAGGGACTGCGCGGCCTTGCGCGGACCCTTGCGGGTACGGGCGTTGGTGCGCGTGCGCTGGCCGCGCATGGGCAGGCCGCGACGGTGACGGAAGCCGCGGTAGCAGCCGATGTCCATCAAGCGCTTGATGTTCATCGTCGTCTCGCGGCGCAGGTCGCCTTCGATGGTGAAGAGCGCGATCTGGTCGCGGATCTTCTCGAGATCGGCGTCGGTCAGATCCTTGATCTTCTTCGAGTATTCGATGCCGCTCGCTTCGCAGATCTTGCGGGCGCGGGTGCGACCGATGCCGAAGATGGCGGTCAGGCCGATCTCAGCGTGCTTGTGCGGCGGAATGTTGATGCCAGCAATACGTGCCATGTGCGTCCTCTTAAATCTCTAGCTCAACCCTGGCGCTGCTTGTGGCGCGGGTCGGTGCAGATCACGCGCACGACACCTTTGCGGCGGATGATCTTGCAATTGCGGCAAATGGTCTTGACCGAAGCCGAAACTCTCATTTCACTCTCCTAAAACTCTGTTCAACCCGGCGACTCACTTCGCCCTAAACACAATGCGCGCCCGGCTCAAGTCATAGGGCGTCAACTCGACGGTGACCTTGTCACCTGGAAGGATGCGGATGTAGTGCATCCGCATCTTTCCGGAAATATGTCCCAGCACGATGTGTCCATTTTCCAGCTTGACCCGAAAGGTCGCATTCGGAAGGTTCTCCAGAACCTCACCCTGCATCTGGATGACATCGTCCTTCGACATCTCACTTCGCCCGCTAGGAAGTCTTGAAATTGGCCTTCTTTAGCAGGGATTCGTACTGCTGCGACATCATGTAGTTCTGCACCTGGGCCATGAAGTCCATCGTGACCACCACGATGATCAGCAGAGAGGTGCCGCCGAAATAGAACGGCACGTTGTATTTCAAGATCAGGAACTCCGGCAGCAGGCAGACGAAGGTGATGTACACCGCGCCCGCCAGCGTCAGGCGAACCAGGATCTTGTCGATGTAGCGCGCGGTCTGGTCGCCCGGACGAATGCCCGGGCTGAACGCACCGCTCTTCTTCAGGTTGTCGGCGGTCTCGCGGCTGTTGAACACGAGGGCCGTGTAGAAAAAGCAGAAGAACACGATCGCGGCGGCGTAGAGCAGCACGTAGATCGGTTGTCCCGGCGTCAGCGCGCTCGCGATGTCCTTGATCCAGCGCATGCTGTCGCCCGTGCTGAACCAGCTCACCACCGTGGTCGGCAGCAGGATGATCGAGGAGGCGAAGATCGGAGGAATCACGCCGGCCATGTTCAGCTTCAGCGGCAAGTGCGAGGACTGGCCGCCGTAGACCTTGTTCCCGACCTGCCGGCGCGCGTAGTTGACCAGGATCTTGCGCTGACCGCGCTCCACGAACACCACGAAGTAGGTGACCAGGATCACCACGGCGACGATGAACAGCGCGACGAGCACATTCATGGCACCGGTGCGCACCAGTTCCAGCAGACCGCCGATCGCGCTCGGCAGGCCGGCCGCGATGCCCGCGAAGATCAGGATCGAGATGCCGTTGCCCAGACCGCGCTCGGTGATCTGCTCGCCGAGCCACATCAGGAACATCGAGCCTGCCGTCAGGCTGACCATGGCCGTGAGGCGGAAGCCGAAGCCAGGCGAGATCACCAGACCTGCGGAGGATTCCAGCGCCACCGCGATGCTGAAGGACTGGAACAGCGCCAGGCCCAACGTCCCGTAGCGGGTGTACTGGGTGATCTTGCGCCGGCCGCCCTCGCCTTCCTTCTTCAGCTGCTCGAAGGTCGGCACCACGTAGGTCATCAACTGCATGATGATCGACGCGGAGATGTACGGCATGATCCCCAACGCGAACACGGTGAAGCGCGACAGCGCGCCGCCCGAGAACATGTTGAACAGGCTCAGGATGCCGCCTTGCTGGCCCTGGAACAGCTGCGCCAGTTGGTCCGGGTTGATGCCCGGCACCGGAATGTGCGCTCCGATGCGGTAGACCACGAGGGCGAGCAGCAAGAAGACGAGCCGGCGACGCAGGTCGCCGAACTTGCCTGTCTTTGCGAGCGTCGCCGCGTTCGTTGCCACTATGACCTTCTTTCGCTTGCGATCAGGCCACGCTGCCGCCGGCCGCTTCGATCGCGGCCTTGGCGCCGGCGGTCGCGCCGATGCCCGTCAGCTTGATGGCCTTGGTCAACTCGCCCGACTTGATGACCTTGACCACCTTGGCGATCTGGCCCACCAGGCCGGCTTGCTTGAGCGCGAGCAGGTCCACCTCGGCCAACCCGAGCTTCTCGAGCGCAGCCAGGGTCACTTCGGCGTTGTACTTGAGCGACTGCGACTTGAAGCCACGCTTGGGCAGGCGGCGCTGCAGCGGCATCTGGCCGCCTTCGAAGCCGACCTTGTGGAAGCCGCCCGCGCGGGACTTCTGACCCTTGTGACCGCGGCCCGCGGTCTTGCCCAGGCCGGAGCCGATGCCGCGGCCGACGCGGCGCTTGGCGTGCTTGGCGCCCGCTGCCGGCTTGATGCCATTGAGTTCCATATCCGTCTCTCTTACAGCACTTTGACCAGATAACTGATCTTGTTAATCATGCCGCGCACCGCGGGCGTGTCCTGCAGCTCGCTCACGCTGTTGAGCTTGCGCAGGCCCAGGCCGCGCACGGTGTCGCGATGCGATTGCTTGGTGCCGATCGGGCTCTTGACCAGTTGCACCTTGAGCGTTTGTTGTTGCGTCGTCATGTCTTTGCTCCCGTTCAAGCGAAGAGTTGCTCGACGGTCAGGCCGCGCTTGGCTGCGACTTCGGAAGCCGTCGTCGAGTTGCGCAGGCCGTCCAGCGTGGCGCGGACCATGTTGTAGGGGTTCGACGAACCGTGGCTCTTGGCCACGATGTCGGTGATGCCCATCACTTCGAACACCGCGCGCATCGGGCCGCCGGCGATGATGCCGGTACCCTTCGGCGCCGGGATCATGACCACCGAGGCGGCGCCCCAATGGCCCGTCACGCGATGGTGCAGCGTGCCGTTCTTGATCGAGATCTTCGCGAGATTGCGACGCGCTTCTTCCATCGCCTTCTGCACTGCGGCCGGCACTTCCTTCGACTTGCCCTTGCCCATGCCGACGCGGCCATCGCCATCACCGACCACGGTGAGTGCTGCGAAACCGAGGATACGACCACCCTTCACCACCTTGGTGACGCGGTTGATCGCGATCATCTTCTCGCGCAGACCGTCTTCGGGGCCTTCGCTTTGCGTTCTTGCCTGAATCTTTGCCATGTTGAATCTCGTGTCCGGTTAGAACTGCAGGCCGGCTTCGCGGGCCGCATCGGCCAGCGCCTTGACGCGGCCGTGGTAGGCGAAGCCCGCGCGGTCGAAGGCAACCTTCTCGACCCCGGCGGCCTTCGCCTTCTCGGCGATGCGCTTGCCGATGAGCGTGGCCGCGGCGGCGTTGCCGCCCTTGCCGGAACCACCCAGCGAGTTGCGCACTTCGGCTTCCGCGGTCGAGGCGGAGGCGATCACCTTGGTGCCGTCGTCGGAGATGACGGCAGCATAGATGTGCAGGTTGGTGCGGTTCACCGTCAGGCGCGCCACGCCTTGCGTCGCAATGCGGATGCGGGTCTGGCGCGAGCGGCGAAGACGCTGTGCTTTCTTGGTCAACATCATTTTGCTGCCCCTTATTTCTTCTTGGTCTCTTTGATCACGATCTTCTCGTCCGCATAGCGGATGCCCTTGCCCTTGTAGGGCTCGGGCGGACGAACAGCTCGGATCTCGGCGGCCAGTTGGCCGACGCGCTGGCGGTCGGCACCCTTGATCACGATTTCGGTCGGGGTGGGGGTCGCCACCGTGATGCCTTCGGGCATCAGCTTGTCGACCGGGTGCGAGTAGCCGACCTGCAAGTTCAGCTTGGCGCCTTGCGCCTGGGCCTTGTAGCCCACGCCGACCAGGTTCAGCTTCTTCTCGAAGCCCTTGGTCACACCGACCACCATGTTGTTCACCAGCTGGCGCACCGTGCCGCTCATCGCATTCGCGTTGCGCGACTCGTTGGCGGGCTCGAAGCTCAGCTTGCCGTCCTTGTTGACGATATTCACCAACGCATTCAGCGGCAGGCTGAGCGCGCCGCCTTTGCCCTTGACGCTGATCTGGTCTTCCTTGATCGCCACATCCACGCCTTCGGGGATGGCGACCGGCATTTTTCCTACTCGGGACATTTCAGTGTTCTCCTCGATGTCTCGGTCAGGCGACGTAGCACAGCACTTCGCCGCCGACGCCGCTGGCGCGAGCCTTGCGGTCGGTCATCACGCCCTTGGGGGTGGTGACGATGGCGACGCCCAGGCCGTTCTGCACCTGCGGGATCGCAGCGCTGGCCTTGTAGACGCGCAGGCCGGGACGGCTCACGCGCTCGATGCGTTCGATGACCGGACGGCCGGCGTAATACTTCAGCGCAATTTCAAGCTCGCTCTTGCCAGCTTCGGTCTTGACCTGGAAACCGTCGATGTAGCCCTCGTCCTTCAGCACCTGTGCGATCGCGACCTTCACCTTGGAAGACGGGACCGACACGGTGGGCTTCGCCACCATCTGCGCGTTGCGGATACGCGTCAGCAGGTCGGCAATGGGATCACTCATGCTCATGTTGTTTGCTCCTGCCTGGCTTACCAGCTGGCCTTGGTGACACCGGGGATGTCGCCGTTGAAGGCCAGTTCACGGATCTTGGCGCGGGCCAGACCGAACTGGCGGAAAGTGCCACGGGGACGGCCGGTGATTTCGCAGCGGTTGCGCTGGCGCGTCGGGTTGGCATTGCGCGGGAGCTTCTGCAGGGCCAGACGGGCAGCCGCGCGCTCTTCGTCGCTCTTCTTCGCGTCGTTGGCGATCGCCTTCAGTTCCGCGTGCTTGGCGGCGTACTTTGCGACCAGTTTTTCTCGCTTGAGCTCGCGCTCGATCAAAGCTACTTTAGCCACAAGTCACCTCAGTTCTTGAACGGGAAACGGAAGCCCGCGAGCAGCGCCTTGGCTTCTTCGTCGGTCTTGGCCGTGGTCGTGATGCTGATATTGAGACCGCGCAGCGCGTCGACCTTGTCGTACTCGATCTCGGGGAAAATGATCTGCTCTTTCACGCCGATGTTGTAGTTGCCACGGCCGTCGAAGGCACGGCCGGAGATGCCGCGGAAGTCGCGCACGCGCGGCAGCGCCACGGTCACGAAGCGGTCCAGGAATTCGTACATCTGGATGCCGCGCAGCGTGACCATGCAGCCGATCGGCTGGTTCTCGCGGATCTTGAAGCCGGCGATGGCCTTCTTCGACTTGGTCACGACGGGCTTCTGGCCGGCGATCTTGGTCAGATCAGCCACGGCGTTGTCGAGCACCTTCTTGTCGGCGACCGCTTCGCCCACGCCCATGTTGAGCGTGATCTTGGTCAGGCGCGGGACCTGCATGGGGGACTTGTAGCCGAACTTCTCGGTCAGGTCCTTCGCGATCTTTTCGCGGTAGTGTTGTTGGAGACGTGCCATGTGAGTACCCCTTAGGCGGCCTTGATTTCTTCGCCGCTGGACTTGAAGACGCGCACGCGCTTGCCGTCCGTGACCTTGATGCCCACGCGATCGGCCTTGCCGGTCGCGGCATTGAAGATCGCCACGTTGGATTGGTGAATCGGCATGGCCTTCTCGACGATGCCACCGGTCGTACCCTTGAGCGGGTTCGGCTTGGTGTGCTTCTTGACCAGGTTGATGCCGTCGACGACCACATGCGAGTCATCCTTGCGCAGCGACACCGTGCCGCGCTTGCCCTTGTCGCGCCCGGCCAGCACGATGACCTGGTCGCCCTTGCGAATCTTGTTCATGGCGAGTTGTCCTTAGAGAACTTCGGGGGCCAGCGACACGATCTTCATGAACTTCTCGGTGCGCAGCTCGCGCGTGACCGGTCCGAAGATGCGGGTGCCGATGGGCTCCAGCTTGGCGTTGAGCAGAACGGCGGCATTGCCGTCGAACTTGACGAGCGAGCCGTCGGCGCGACGGATGCCCTTGGCGGTACGAACCACCACCGCGCTGTAGATCTCGCCCTTCTTGACGCGACCACGCGGAGCGGCTTCCTTGATGCTGACCTTGATGACGTCGCCCACGCTGGCATAACGCCGCTTGGAGCCGCCGAGCACCTTGATACACAGGACGGATTTCGCGCCCGTGTTGTCGGCCACATCGAGCCGGGATTCAGTTTGGATCATTTCGTGTATTCCCAACTTGTACCGATCGCCACCCCGAAATGCCGGAAGCAGCTTGCGGTCAGTCTTGGGCCCGTCGTCCTCGCATCGAAACCACTTCGATGCGTCTCCGTTGGGCAGAAGCTCTATCGCTGTTTTTTCGCCTTTGGAAAAGCGAAGCCCGCGATTGTTGCATAAGCAGCGCTTGACTGTCAAACGCACCTGTTGCGCGGCGTCCCGGACTGCCGCGCCGTCGATAGACTGCGCGCCATCGGGCACCAGCCAGGAAACCTGCAAGGTGAGTACCTGCTTCGCAAGAATTACCGACGGGGCCTGGTTATTGCCAAATCGTCAGGTCCCCAAATTGGGCTCTTCCCCAGCGCCCGCACGGCAGCCGCCGCGCGATGGCAGCAAGCGGCGACAATTTCAATCCGCGGCAGGCCCGCAGCTCGCAGCCTTCGAATTTACTGGACAGATCATGAACATCGCCGTCACTTTCCTGCCCCGCCAGGAGCGGGCTCCCCTGCCGCCGATCGGCTTTATCGGCGGCGGCAACATGGCCAGCGCCATCATCGGCGGGCTGATCAAACGACAGGTGCCGGCCGCCACCTTCGAGGTCGTCGAACCCCAGGCCGAAGCCCGCGAACGGCTGCGGCACGACTTCGGCATCACGGCCCAGGCCGAGGCCGGCGCGGCGCTCGAGCGCTGCGGGGTGTTGGTCTGGGCCGTCAAGCCGCAGAGTTTTGCGCAGGCCGCGCGGGCCGTCCGGGGCCTGGCCAAGGACGCGCTGCATCTCAGCGTCGCCGCCGGCATCCCCTCCGACAGCATCGCGCGCTGGCTCGGCACCGACCAGGTGGTCCGCGCCATGCCGAACACGCCGGCGCTGGTCGGCAAGGGCATGACCGGCCTGTTTGCGCGGCCGGCCGTCGACCCGGCTGGGCGCAAGCAGGTGGAGCAGGTGCTGGAAGCCACCGGCGAGCTGCTCTGGGTGGACGCCGAGAGCGCGCTGGACGCGGTCACCGCGGTCTCCGGCTCGGGGCCCGCCTACGTGTTCTATTTCATTGAGGCCATGACCGAGGCCGGCATCGAGCTGGGTCTCACGCCCGAGCAGGCGCACCGGCTGGCCGTCGGCACCTTCACTGGCGCCTCGACCTTGGCGAACGATGCAACCGAGCCGCCCGCCGTGCTGCGCGAGCGCGTGACCTCCAAGGGCGGGACAACCCACGCCGCCATCACCTCGCTCGAAAACGCCGATGTCAAGGCGAAATTCAAGGCAGCGATCCGCGCCGCCCACCAGCGAGCGGCGGAACTGGGCGAGGAGTTCGGCCGCGGCTGAGGCAGCGGCCCTGCGGGTTCAGCGCAGCAGATAGCCGGCCAAGACGCCGGCGAACACGGTGAAGCCCAACCAGTGGTTGAGCCGGAAGGCCTTGAAGCAGCCCTCGCGTGTGCGCTCGCGGATCAGCCGCCAGTGCCACAGCGCCTGCACCGCCGCGAGGGCGATGCCGGCGTAGAACACGGGACTCAACTCCCGGCTCGCGCCGGCGGCGGCCCACACCGCGAGGAAGATCGCATAGCTCGCCATGACCGCGGCCACATCGAAGCGCCCGAAGGTGATGGCCGAGGTCTTCATGCCGATCCTGAGGTCGTCGTCGCGATCGACCATGGCGTATTCGGTATCGTAGGCCAGCACCCAGAACAGGTTGCCCGCCAGCAGCCACCAGGCGAAGGCCGGCACCGAAGCCTGCACGGCCGCGAACGCCATCGGAATGCCGAAGCTGAAGGCGATACCCAGCACCGCCTGGGGGATCGAGACGAAGCGCTTGGCGAAGGGGTAGACCAGCGTGACAGCCAATGCCGCGAAGGACCATAGCACCGTCGCACGGTTGGTCGTGAGCACCAGCGCAAAGGCCGCCAGCGCGAGCACTGCCCCTACAACCAGCGCCTCTTTGACCGACACCGCTCCGCTGGTGACGGGGCGCTGGGCAGTGCGCTTGACGTGCCGATCGAAATCGCGATCGGCCACGTCGTTGACGCAACAGCCGGCACTGCGCATGAGGATGGTGCCGAGCACGAAGACCGTGATCAGGTGCCAGCCGGGGAAGCCGTCGGCCGCGAACCACAGCGCAGCCAGCGAGGGCCACAGCAGCAGCAGCCAGCCGGCCGGCCGGTTCCAGCGGATCAGGTCCAGGTAAAGCGAGAGGCGGCCGCGAGGAGCGAGGGCGGTGGAGGCGGACATGCCGCAATTTTGCGCCACCGCAAGGAGGAAGCCCGCCCGGATCGAGGCTCGTGCCGAGCGAAGTGGCTCAGTCCTCCAGCAGCGAGCGCAGCATCCAGGCCGTCTGGTCGTGCACCGTGCAGCGCGCGGTCAGCATGTCGGCGGTCGGGTCGTCGCCGGCCTCCTCGGCCACGGGGATGAACTCGCGCGCGATGCGCGAGACGGTCTCGTGGCCCTTGACCAGGATGCGCACCATTTCCATCGCCTTGGGCGGGTCCTTGGGCACGTCGGGCACGGTCGCGATCTTGCTGAACTCGGCATAGGAGCCCGGAGCGTAGTGGCCCAGCGCACGGATGCGCTCGGCGATAACGTCGGTCGAGCCCCACAGCTCGGTGTACTGCGCCATGAACATCGCATGCAGCGAGTTGAAGTGCGGGCCGGTGACGTTCCAGTGGAAGTTGTGGGTCGTGAGGTAGAGCGTGTAGGTGTCCGCCAGCACGCGGCTCAGACCTTCGGCGATAGCGGCGCGGTCCTCGCGGTCGATGCCGATGTTGATGATCGGCGCATTGCGGCTGCCCGATTCCTGGGCCACCAGTGCGCCGCCTTTCTTGGGCACCTTGCCGGCGGAAGCGGCCGGTGCGTTGGCGACGGCGGACTTGGATTTCTTGTCGACTTTGGCCATGGCAAAAGTTCTTTCTTCGAGGTTGTTGAACTGTTCAAGACTCTAGGAGCCGGGGACTGGCTTCGCAACAGCCGCACTCTATCGCAGCGATTGTGCCGGACCTGTTCGAAAGCGTAGGCCGATAGCGCGACCTCGGCTATCGACGCTGCTACGAGAGCCGCTTGACGCCCGGCAGTTCGCAGGCATAGATGGCATTGCGCAGTGCCGCGATAGCCTCGTAGCGCGTGAAGCTGCGACGCCAGGCCAGCACGACGCGGCGCGTCGGCGGCTCGCCGCCCTGGAGGTCGCGCACCGGCAGGTAGCGCACGATCTGCTCAAGCTCCCTGCCGCGCCCCTTCGCGGCCCGTGGCTTGAGCGCATCGGCCGGCACCGACAGGCGCGGGACCAGCGTCACGCCCATGCCGGCGGCCACCATGTGTTTGATGGTCTCCAGCGAAGAGCCCTCGAAGCTCTTGCGGATGCCCTCGGCATCGCTCGAGAAGCGGGCGAATTCCGGGCAGACCTCGAGCACGTGGTCGCGGAAGCAGTGGCCTGTGCCGAGCAGCAGCATGGTCTCCTTCTTGAGCTCGTCGGAGCTCACGGACTCGCGCTCCGCCAGCGGATGGTGGACGGGAACGGCCGCCATGAAGGGCTCGTCGTACAGTTGCGCCACGGCGAGCCCGGTATCCGGGAAGGGCTCGGCCATGATTGCGCAGTCGATCTCGCCGGAACGCAGCATCTCCAGCAGCTTGACGGTGAAGTTCTCCTGCAGCACCAGCGGCATCTGCGGTGTGCGCGCGATGTTCTGGCGCACCAGGTCGGGCAGCAGGTAGGGCCCGATGGTGTAGATCACGCCCAGGTTCAGCGGCCCCGACAGCGGGTCCTTCCCGCGCTTGGCGATCTCCTTGATGCTGGCGGCCTGGTCGAGCACGCTCTGGGCCTGCTGCACGATCTGCTCGCCCAGCGGCGTGACCGTGACCTCGCCCGCGCTGCGCTCGAAGAGCTTGACCTCGAGTTCATCTTCCAGCTTCTTGATTGCGACCGACAGCGTCGGCTGCGAGACATAGCAGGCCTCGGCCGCCTTGCCGAAATGCCGCTCGCGCGCGACCGCAACGATGTATTTGAGTTCCGTGAGGGTCATAGCTTTCGTCAATTATTGCTCGCCCCCAAGGCTTGTTCACCTCGTGTAACCGCCAACCCCTGCAAGCCGGCTTCGCGGTCCGTCAATGGGCCTCGCTTCGCTGGCCGGCTTGCCCGGTCATGCCTTGAGGTATTCGGCCTTGCTGCCCAGCCAGCGGTCCACATGCTTCTCGGCCAGCGCGCGGTGGCGGTCGAGCATGCGGGGGGCGAGCTCGCGCGCCCAGTCGAGCAGCAGGACATCGGTGCTGAGGTCGGCAAAGCGCAGCAGCGGGGCACCCGACTGGCGCGCACCGAGGAATTCGCCGGGGCCGCGGATGTCGAGGTCGCGCCGCGCGATCTCGAAGCCGTCGCTGGTCTCGGCCATGGCCTTGAGCCGGGCCCGCGCCGCCTCGCCGACGCGGCCGCCCTCGTTCGGCGCGTAGAGCAGCACGCAGGCCGAGGCCGCCGCGCCGCGCCCGACCCGGCCGCGCAGCTGGTGCAGCTGCGAGAGCCCGAAGCGCTCGGCATGCTCGATCACCATCAGCGAGGCATTGGGCACGTCGACGCCGACCTCGATCACGGTGGTGCTGACCAGCACCTGCAGCCGGTTGGCGGTGAAGGCCTCCATCACCGCCTGCTTCTCGGCCGTCGGCATGCGCGAATGCAGGAGCCCGACGCTCACTTCCTCGCCGAGCGCGTCGGCCAATTCGTCGCGCGTCTCGGTCGCGTTCCGCAGATCGACCGCCTCGCTCTCCTCGATCAGGGGGCAGACCCAGTAGACCTGCCGGCCCTGTTCCAGCTGGACGCGGATCCGGTCGATGACCTCGTCGCGCCGGTGCTCGGCCACCAGCTTGGTGACGATGGGCGTGCGCCCGGGCGGCAGCTCGTCGAGGGTGGAGACGTCGAGGTCGGCGTAGTAGCTCATCGCCAGCGTGCGCGGGATCGGGGTGGCGCTCATCATCAGCAGGTGCGGCTCCAGCTGTCCCCCGGCCTTGCCGCGCAGCGCCAGCCGCTGGGCGACGCCGAAGCGGTGTTGCTCGTCGATGATCGCGAGCGCCAGCTGGCGGAAGCGCACCTTCTCCGAGATCACCGCATGCGTGCCGATCACCAGCGCGGCCTCGCCGTTCTCGACCGCGGCCGACATCGCGTCGCGCTCCCTCTTCTTCTGGCTGCCGGTGAGCCAGGCCACCCGCAGGCCACGCTCGGCCAGCAGCGGATCGAGCCAGCCGACCAGCTTGCCGAAATGCTGCGCGGCCAGGATCTCGGTGGGCGCCATCAGCGCGCACTGGTGGCCCGCGTCGATGCAGCGCGCCGCCGCCAGCGCCGCCACTACGGTCTTGCCCGAGCCCACGTCGCCCTGCAGCAGCCGGTGCATCGGCACTTCGCGCGCAAGGTCGCGGACGATCTCCTCCACCACGCGCTGCTGGGCGCCGGTCAGCGCAAACGGGAGGACGGCCCGCAGCGCCTCGCTGAGCGAATCCCTCAAGGCAGCCGCCGACAACACCGGCGCCCGCTGCGCGCCGCGGGCCCGCCTCGCCTGCAGTTGCGACAACTGCTGCGCCAGCAGTTCGTCGGCCTTGAGCCGCTGCCAGGCCGGATGGCTGTGGTCTTCCAGCGTGGCCAACGCGACGTCGGGCGCCGGGTAGTGCAGGAAATGAAGCGCACTGCGCAAGTCCCAGGCGTTCGGCGGCACGAGTCCCGCGGGAATGGTCTCGTCGAGTACCGCGCGCGCCAGACCGGAGCGCACCTCGCGCCGCAGCAGCGGCTGCGGCAGGCCGGCGACGGTCGAGTACACCGGCGTGAGCGCCTGCGGGAGCTCGGTGCCCGCGGCCTTGACGTTCGGATGCATCATCTGCCGCCCGACGAAGCCGCCCCGCACCTCGCCGCGCACGCGCACCCGCGCGCCCACGGCCAGCTGCTTCTGCTGCGAGGGATAGAAATTGAAGAAGCGCAGCTGGCATGTGTCGCTGCCGTCGTCCACCGTCACGATGAGCTGGCGGCGGGGGCGAAAGACGACCTCGCTCTCGGTCACCACCGCCTCGATCTGCGCCATGTCGCCGTCGCGCGTATCGGCCAGGCGCACGATGCGGGTCTCGTCTTCATAGCGCATCGGCAGGTAGAGCGCGAAGTCGATGTCGCGCACCAGGCCCAGCTTGCGCAGCGCGCGCTGCACCGCGCTCAGGCCGGTGCCTGGCGCCGCGACGGGCTTTTCCGGGGACAAGGACTTGGCGGCGGCGGGCATGGGACAATTCTGCCCGCCTCTTCGGCCTCCCTTCCCTTTCCCTCGCCTCCTTGGCACGGGCCCGTCCGGCCCTCAAGATTCATGCGCGCCTTCACCCTTTCTGATTTCGATTTCGCTCTGCCGCCCGAGCTCGTGGCGCAGCATCCCGCCGCCGAGCGCAGCGCCTCGCGCCTGCTCGACGGCACGGTGGAGCCGCCCGCCGACCGCATCTTCAAGGCCCTGCCCTCGCTGCTGCGCGCGGGCGACCTGCTGGTCTTCAACGACACCCGCGTGGTCAAGGCCCGCCTGTTCGGCGAGAAGCCCACCGGCGGCAAGCTCGAGCTGCTGGTCGAGCGCGTGCTGCAGGACCACGAGGTGGTCGCCCACATGAAGGTCAGCAAGAAGCCGCCAGTGGGCACCCTGCTCTACATGGCGGGCGGCTTCCAGGCGACGCTGCTGGGCCGGTGGCCCGACGAGCAGGGTGCGCTGTTCCGCCTGCGCTTCAACAGCCCCACGGGCGAGGACCCCTACGCGCTGATGGCGCGCTGCGGCCATGTGCCCTTGCCGCCCTACATCGAGCACGCCGACTCGCAGGAGGACGAGCACCGCTACCAGACCGTGTTCGCCCGCGTGCCGGGAGCAGTTGCCGCGCCGACGGCGGCGCTGCACTTCGACGAGGCCCTGCTTGCCGAGCTCGAGGCACGAGGCGTGCAGCGCGCCAGCGTCACGCTGCACGTGGGCGCCGGCACCTTCCAGCCCGTCAAGACCGAGAACATCGCCGAGCACCAGATGCATGCCGAGCGCTACGAGGTGCCCGAGGCGACGCAGCGCGCGATCGCCGAGGCCAGGGCGCGCGGCGGCCGCATCGTCGCCGTCGGCACCACCACCGTGCGCACGCTCGAATCGTGGGCGAAGAGCGGTGAAGCCAGCGGCGACACCCGCATCTTCATCACGCCGGGCTTCGCCTTCGCGCACGTGGACCTGCTCGTCACCAACTTCCACCTGCCCAAGAGCACGCTCATGATGCTGGTGAGCGCCTTCGCGGGCTACGAGCGCGTGATGGGGCTCTACGCCCACGCCATTCGCGAGCGCTACCGCTTCTTCAGCTACGGCGATGCGATGCTGCTGGCCCGGGCGAATTGATCAAGAGACAACGCATGCTGAATTTCGAACTCCTCGCCACCGATCCCGACAGCCACGCCCGCCGCGGCACGCTCATCCTGAACCACGGCGTGGTGCAGACGCCGATCTTCATGCCCGTGGGCACCTACGGCACCGTCAAGGGCGTGATGCCGCGCAGCCTCGAGGAGATGGGCGCGCAGATCATCCTGGGCAACACCTTCCACCTCTGGATGCGCCCGGGCCTGGACGTGATGGCGAGCTTCGGCGGCTTGCACCAGTTCGAGAAATGGGACAAGCCCATCCTCACCGACTCGGGCGGCTTCCAGGTCTGGTCGCTGGGCGCAATGCGCAAGATCAGCGAGGAAGGCGTGAAGTTCGCCTCGCCCGTCAACGGCGACAAGCTCTTCCTCACGCCCGAGGTCTCGATGCAGATCCAGACCATCCTCAACAGCGACATCGTCATGCAGTTCGACGAGTGCACCCCCTACGACACCCAAGGCCACATCACGACCGAGGCCGAGGCGCGCTCGTCGATGGAACTGAGCCTGCGCTGGGCCCGGCGCTGCCAGGCCGAGTTCGCGCGGCTCGCGAATCCCAATGCCCTCTTCGGCATCGTCCAGGGCGGCATGTACGAGAACCTGCGCGAGGAATCGCTGGCGCAGCTGGTCGAGCTCGACTTCCCCGGCTACGCGATCGGCGGCGTCAGCGTCGGCGAACCCAAGGAGGAGATGCTGCGCATCATGGCGCACACGCCGCACCGGCTGCCGGCCCACAAGCCACGCTACCTGATGGGCGTCGGCACGCCCGAGGACCTGGTGGAGGGCGTGGCCCAGGGCGTCGACATGTTCGACTGCGTGATGCCCACGCGCAATGCGCGCAACGGCACCCTCTTCAGCCGCTTCGGCGACCTGAAGATGCGCAATGCGCGCCACAAGAACGACCCGCAGCCGATCGACCCGAGCTGCAGCTGCCATGCCTGCGCGGGCGCCTCGGGCATTCCGTGGAACGAGGGTGGGCGCGGGGGCTTCAGCCGCGCCTATCTGCATCACCTGGACCGCTGCGGCGAGATGCTCGGGCCGATGCTCACGACCATCCACAACCTGCACTATTACCTGAACCTGATGCGCGAGATCCGCGCGGCGCTCGATGCGGGCGCCTATTCGCAGTTCCGCGGGCAGTTCAAGGCCGACCGCGCGCGCGGCATCTGAGCTACTCCGCGGCGCCGGTCGTCTCGAAGGCCGGCGGCGTGCTGTTGGGCGCGAACAGATGGATGTCGTCCGGCTCCTTTGCATAAGCGACCAGGCTCGCCGCCGACAACAAGGCGGCGGCGACCGATGCAAGGTAAAGGCCGGCAGCGGCGTGGCGGCGAAGGAGCTGGCTGAACATGGCTGCATGTCTCGTATCGAAGGCATCGAGCGTAGCCAGAAGCCGCGCGCGCGGGAACACGACCTAAGCCATACGCCGCACGCGCGAGGACCGTGTGCAGACTGGCGCGCACCCTCCGCGGCGTAGAGAATCACTCGGCCGCGCCCGCGGCGGCAGCTCCCTTCACTCGCACGGACCCCGATCATGACGGCAACGAACTCCTCCTATTCGGCACGCTATCCATCGCTCGCCGGCCGCAGCGTTTTCATCTCCGGCGGCGCCACCGGCATCGGCGAAGCGCTGGTGCGCGCCTTCCATGCGCAAGGCGCGCATGTCGGCTTCTGCGACATCGATGTCGCGGCTGGCCAGGCAGTGGCGGCCACGCTGCAGGGCGACAACGCAGTGCTGTTCCATGCGTGCGACGTCACCGATGTCGCCGCGCTGCAGGCGGCCATCGCCGCGGTGCGCGCGCGCTTCGGGCCGATCCGCGTGCTGCTCAACAACGCCGCCAACGACCGCCGCCATGAGATGGCCGATGTCACGAGCGAGGACTTCGATGCGCTGGTGGCGATCAACTTCAAGCACCAGTTCTTCGCCGCGCAGGCCGTGGCGGACGACATGCGTGCGGCGGGCGGCGGCTCGATCATCAACTTCGGCTCGATCAGTTGGATGATCAAGGGCGCCGGCTACCCGGTCTACCAGGCGTGCAAGGCTGCGGCGCGCGGCCTCACCCGTTCGCTGGCACGCGACCTCGGCAAGGCCAACATCCGCGTCAATTCCATCGTGCCGGGCTGGGTGATGACCGAGCGCCAGCTGAAGCTGTGGGTCAAGCCCGAGTCCGAGGCCCAGATCGACGCCGCCCAATGCCTACCGGGCCGCGTGATGGCGCAGGACATCGCCAGCATGGCGCTCTTCCTCGCGGCCGACGATTCGAAGATGTGCAGCGCGCAGGACTACGTGGTGGATGCGGGCTGGACCTGAGAAGCTGTGAACGGATCCACCACGCCTGCTCATCCCGCCCAGCGGCCCCACTCTGCGTTGCAAATGCTCGCCATAGCTCAAGCTACGGCTGCGCTTTGGCCTTGATTGGCGCCGCCTGGACGGTCTGCTCGGGCGCGCCGGATTCATTCACAGCTTCTGAGGCGGCAGGCCGTCGCTCGGCGGCGATGCCGCGACGGTCCCGCAGGCGTGGCAGAAACGGGAGAAGGCGCTCTTGCGTGCCTTGCACGCGCGGCAGTGGTCGAACAGGCCGATGCCGCAGTGCGGGCAGAAGTCGATCTCGGTGTTCTTGAGATCCACCGGCCGCTCGCAACCCGGACAAACGCTCTTGGCCAGCCGCGCCAGCGCGGTGTCGTAGCTCAGCTCGTTGCGCCGGACGGTGTCGGGCTGTGCCTCGGCCACCTTCTGGCGCGCGAGGTAGCGGTTGAGCGCGATGATCGCGTAGCGACCCACCAGCACGGTCAGCACGATGCCCACCGCGTAGCGCACATAGCCCCCATAGCTCGGCAGGTAGGGCACCAGCTCGACGAAGAAGGCGAACAGCGCGAAGAAGATGAAGCCCCAGACGAAGGGCCACCAGGTGCTCTTGCGCTTCTTCGCGAAGAGCCAGCCCGCGACCACCAGCAGCGGCAGGGTCAGCGCCAGCCGGTAGGCGAACACGCGCAGTTCGACGCGCCGGTTCTCCGCCTCGAGCGCCTTGCGCGCCGCCTCTTCGAGGACGGCGAGCTTTTCTTGCGCGCTCTGGCGCGCCTGGCGGGCATCGAGCGCGATCTGGCGCTGCGCCCCGACGGCACGCTCGGCTTCGTTCTCTTTGGTCTTCAGCGCATCGAGCGCCTTGGTGCGGGCGATGAGCTCGGTGTCCTGGTCGGGCTGCGCGGTCGCGCGCCGCGTTGCCAGCCAGTTGCCGAAGGTCTCGCGCGAAGTGCGGCTGGCCTGCTGCGCGGCCAGCAGCGCCAGCTCGGCCTGCTCGCGCTCGCGCGTGGCCTCCTGCTCGGTGCGCTGGCTGGTCCGGATGGTCTGGCGCAGCGGCTCGGCCGCCGGGCGGTCGATGAAGTCGTCGAGCGTCAGCGTGCGCTCGACCCGCGGCAGGTCGCCGACGATCGTGCTGCCCAGTCCGATCAGGAAGCTCGCGAACACCAGGGCCACCACCCACAGGCCGCGGCGGAACCACTTCTCCGACAGGCGCAGGGATTTGCTGCTCATTCAATATCTCCGGTTCATCAAAGGTCGTCGATTCAAAGGTATCTCTGCCACAGCGTGTTGCAGAGGCGTCCCGCAGGGTCAACGGCGCGCTTCACCGCGCGGAATGCATCGGCCTTCGGATAGGCCTCGGCAAACTGCGCCGAGGTCGCGTGCAGCTGGTAGGGCAGGTAGTAGGTTCCATCGCATTTCAAGGCAGCATCGATCATCGCCCGGGTCCAGTGGCCGGTGTGCTCCTGGCCTTGGGCGTCGGTGCGCTGCTTGTAATACACGACAAACGAGAAAACTTCCTCGCGGGCCCAAGACAGCAGGGACAGCTCGTCGGGCGGCGAATGCCGGATCGAGACGTTCAGCACCTTGGCCTGATGCTCCCCGATGATCCGGATCATCTCGGTCGCGAAGAGCCCGAAGCACCGCGTCGGAACAAAGTACTCCTGGAGCGCGTAGGTGGATGCCCGGCGGCTCGCCGGCTCCAGCGAGCGAAGGTCCAGGCTCGCCTCGTGATTTCGCCAGACCACAGCCTTCCCCTCGAAGAGCAGCGGCCGGACGTACTTGCGCTGCAGCGCATCGCCGTTCGGAAGCTCGGTCACGGCCCAGATCAGGCTCTGCTCGAGCCGATAGCTGCGATCGCGCGGAGTCAGACGCTCCGCCACGGTCAGCGGCTTGTCGGACCGAAGCCAGCTCACGGCCACGGCCGTATCGAAGTGGGGCGGCATCAGGTCGGCGTTGTGCAGCAGACATCCGCGGGCGGACTTGACCTCGCGCTCGAACCAGGCGGGATAGTCCTGCAGGGGCAAGCTCGTGACGGAGCGCTCGATCCGCACGTTGTCGTCCAGCGCGAGCTCCACCTCCGTGATCACGCCGAGGGCGCCATAGCCGCCGATCGCGGCGCGAAAGAGCTCCGGTCGCGTCCGGCGATCGGCCTCGACGATCTCGCCGTCCGCCAGCACGAGTTGCAGCGCCAGCACGGAATGCCCGAGAGGGCCATGGCCGACGTAGCGGCCATGGGCGTTCACCGACACCGAGCCGCCGATGGTGAAGTTGGCGTAGCTCTGCATGGTCCGCACCGACAACTGATGCGGGTCGATGCGATCCTGCAGGTCGCGCCAGCGCATGCCCGCCTGCACGCGTACCGTCTTCGTCTCGGGGCGCAACCACACCAGACGATTCATTTCGCGCATGTCGAGATGCAGGCCGCCCGCGACCGCCACCTGCCCGCCCATCGAATACCGCCCGCCGCCCACCGCGATCCGTCCAGGCCATTGAAGGACCGCGTCGCGAACGGCTTCGCGCGAGCGCGGCCTCAGCACACGCGCGACCTCCACGGCGTAAAGCCGCGTGACGTTCTCGACGAGGAACGGCGTCGCGCCCAGGACGGCGCGGGCCGGAACCAGCAGCAGGCCGGCACCGGCCAGCGCCGTCGCGAGCACGGTCCGGCGCGACAGCAGGGGCTCGCCTGCCCGCAGACTGCGGTTCGCGTGCAGGCGCGGCGGCGGTCTCACAGGCGCAGCGTCACCGGCGCCGCGCTGAGTCCCGCGCGCGGCATCCAGGTGAAGACCGAGTCGACCGTGACGGTCTCGATGCGATCGGAAAAGCGCTTTTCGTTGGGATGGTCGTCGAAGGCCACGTTGGCCGCGCTGACGCGGCCGCCCAAGCGCGTCAACGGCCCGAGCTTGAGCGTGGTGGGCTCATAGCCCTTGAACTTCAGCCAGGCCTGCGCCTGCCCGCGCGTGCGGATGGTTGCGGGCTCCATCGCCGCGGCCAGCGTCTCGATCGCCCACTGGTTCGACTGCTGGTACCTGTCGCCCCAGGCATAGCTCACGATGCTGTAGGCAGGGATGTGCAGCCGCGTGATGCGCGCGGGCGATTCTTCGAGCGCCGCCCGCAGCAGCGCCTGCACGGCGGGTGTAGGCACCACCCAGGCGGCCTCGTTGCGCCACAGGTCGTCGAGGAAGAACTCGCCCAGCCCCTGGCGATACACCGCCGCCGTCGCCGTGTTGCACTGGTTGAGCTTGTGCACCACGCGCCAGGCGCCGGCCTCGGTCTTGTAGGCGAGGCCCATGTGCGAGTAGCGCAGCCCGTACTTGCCCAGGTCCTGCCCGGCCCGCGCCAGCAGCACCACCTGCGCGCCGCTGGCGTCGAGCTGCTGCGCCGTGCGCTGAGCGAGCTCCATGCCCTTGATGATCGAGGCCGCGTTCGGCCGGTGCTCCTCGCAGGATCGGCCGGCGTGCGCGTTGAGCGGGAACAGGAAGAGCCCGGCCAGCACCACCGCCAGCGCGGCCGCGATCAGGTGCATCACCGCCCGCAGCCCGCGCCGTGCGCGCGGGACGCGGTTTCGGTACTCGATCTCGTAGCTGCCGAAGTTGGTGGGGATGCGCCTCACGACAGCCTCTCGTTGTAGAGCAGCGCGCGGCCGATTGCGTTGGGCACGAAGGCCAGCACCTCGCCGGCCGCCGACAGCACGACGCCGGTGCCGATCACGCTGACCGTCACCACGGTGCCCGCCACGACCGCACTGCCATGGACGGCACGGCCCAGCACCTTGACACTGGCGCGGGCACCGTCGGACGCACGCTCCAGCAGATAGACGGTGCCGTCTGCCGAGGCCTCGACCGCCACCACCGTGAGCGTAGCCCCGGCCACCGATAGCGCCGCCGGCAAGGCCACCACCGCGCTTGCCGCGCTGCCGGCCAGCGAGGCGGTCCCGACGACGGAGGCCACCGGCAGCATCGACAGCGCAGCCGAGGCCTCGCTCTGCGCATGAACCTGCAGCGGGGCGGCGACGCCCGCCAGCGCGGCACAGGCCGCGATCAACGCCGCGGCGAAGGACTTCTTCATGATGTGCTCTCCAGAAAGAGGGGTTTGAAGGGGTTGCGCTGTCATTCGCCGCGGTCCGCTTCGGCGCGGGCTTCGCGGCGGCCCTGCAGCCGCGCTTCGGCGATGTCGGCCTCGTGGCGGTCACGCAGCGTCTTGGCCAGCGTGAAGGCGCTGCTGATCAGGAAGAGCCAGCTCACCCCCAGGAAGGCCTTGTAGGTCTCGCCGATCTCCATGCGCAGCAGGCCCCACCCGGTCAGGCCCATGGCGGTGAAGAAGCCGCCCCAGACCACCAGCTTCCACATCGGCGTGTCGCCGGCACCGGGGACCGCACCGTGCTGGTTGTCGCGCACGAACTTCGCCAGCACGAAGGCGGCCGACAGGCAGAACACGTAGCCCATCACCATGAAGGCCCGATCCAGCGCCTGCCCCGGCAGCCAGCCGAGGCCGGTCGCGCAGAGGAACACGGCCAGCCCGAAGGAGATCCAGACCTGGACCTGCCAGGCACGGGTATCGCGCTGGATGGAGACGATGGGTGTAGAGGGTTGCATGAATGCCTCGCGGCGTAGTGAAGGTGCGCGGATGATGGTTCGCGCCTTCGCTGCGGGGTTCAAATTCCTGCACTGGTGGCGGATCTCGCCGCCACGGGTATCTTCAATCGATACCGATGCGCTGCCGGCGCCGCAACAGGTCTTCGCGCGTGAAGGGCCGCTCGGTGCCGGCCAGCCGCACGGCGAGCAGCCCGAGCGCATCTTGCGTGGGCGCGGGCGTTCCGGGACGCAGGAACAGCAGCGGCGAGACGATGCTGATCAGCAGCAGGACCCAGTGAAGCCGCGGCGGCCGGTGATGCTGCCTCCACAGGAAGAGCGCACTGACCGCCGCGCCCAGCGCGAACCCGGCCGCCACCTCCGACTTGGAATGGGCATAGATCGCGAGCCTCGACAGCCCGATGAGCCCCGCGAAGACCCAGCCGAGCGTGGCGGCCGAGGCGCGCACGCGCGGCTCCCAGTGCGCGGCGACCAGCCAGAAGGCGACCGGCCAGACGCTGGCCGAGAGCATGGTGTGGCCGCTGATGCCGGTGAAGTTGAGCATCGCGCTGCCGATGCCCCAGCCCATGAAGGCGATCTTGGAGGCCGCCACCAGGGCGCCGGCGGAGCCGAACAGCACGAGCCAGCGCCATGCGATCGGCCGCGTGACCGTCCGCACGCCCAGCCAGACGGCGATCCAGGCCGCGACCGGCAGCAGGAAGCCGCTGTCACCGAACCAGGTGATCGAATGCCAGAACCCGTCGGGCAGGAACAGCATCAGCTCGGCTGGCCGCCGAGCAGCCCGCCCACGCGCCGCTGCAGGGCCTCGGGTTGCACCTCGGCGCGCGCCATTGCGCTGCCGACATGGAGCCCGACCCGACTGAAGAAGCCGCGCCGGAAGGGGCGCACCATCGCGACGCGCTCACCATCGCGCACCTCGATGCGGCTGAAGTAGGAGCCCCACAGGTTGGTCAGCGCCATCGGGATCACCGGCACGTCGATGCCCTCGGCGCGGGCGTCTTCGAGGATCTTCATCACGCCGCCCCTGAACGGCTGCAGCGTACCGTCGCGCGTGATGGCGCCCTCGGGGAAGATGGCGAGCAGGTCGCCCTCGCGCAGCACCTGCACCGCGCGGGCGAAGGCCGCCTCATAGGCCGCAGGGTCTTCCTTCTGCGACGCGATCGGAATGGCCTTGGCCAGGCGGAACAGCCAGCCGAGGACCGGCACGCGGAAGATGCGGTGGTCCATGATGAAGCGGATCGGCCTCGGGCTGGCGGCCATCAGCAACACCGCGTCGATGAAGCTCACATGGTTGCAGACCAGCACGGCGGCGCCTTCGGCCGGGATGTGCTCCTCGCCCTTCACGTCGAAGCGATAGACCACGTGCGACAGCAGCCAGGCGAAAAAGCGCAGTAAATACTCCGGCACCAGCATGAAGATGTAGAAGGCAACCACGGCGTTGGCGATGCCCGTGAAGAGGAAGATCTGAGGAATCGTGAAGCCGGCCCTGAGCAGCGCGCCCGCGATCACCGCGCTGGCGATCATGAAGAGGGCGTTGAGGATGTTGTTGGCGGCGATGATGCGTGCGCGGTGCGTGGGCTGGCTGCGCAGCTGGATCAGTGCGTACATCGGCACGCTGTAGAGCCCGGCGAAGAGCGACAGCAGGCCCAGGTCGGCCATCACGCGCCAGTGGGCCGGCTGGGCGACAAAGCTGTAGAGGCCCATCTCGGCCGCTGGCGGCAAACCACGGGACGCGAAGTAGAGGTCGACGGCGAACACGCTCATGCCGATCGCACCCAGCGGCACCAGGCCAATCTCCACCTGGCGCCGACTCAGCGTCTCGCACAGCAGCGAGCCGATGCCGATGCCGATCGAGAACACCACTAGCAGCAGCGAGGCGACCTGCTCGTTGCCGTGCAGCACCTCCTTGGCGAAGCTCGGGAACTGGCTCAGGAAGACGGCGCCGAAGAACCACATCCACGAGATGCCCAGCAGCGAGCGGAACACCACCAGGTTGCCGTGCGCGAGCCGCAGGTTGCGCCAGGTCTCGCTGACCGGGTTCCAATTGACCACCAGGCCCGGATCGGTCGCCGGCGTCGGCGGGATCGCCTGCGCCACGCCCCGCCCCACCAACGCCAGCAGCAGGCAGGCCACCGCCACCGTCGTATGACCGATGCCCGGGAGCGCGACCAGCAGGCCGCCCGCCACCTGCCCCAGCAGGATGGCGATGAAGGTGCCCATCTCGACCATGCCGTTGCCGCCGGTGAGCTCGCGCGCATCGAGCACCTGCGGCAGGTAGGCGAACTTGACCGGCCCGAAGAGCGTCGAGTGCAGCCCCATCAGGAACACGCACGCCAGCAGCAGCACCGCGTCGGCGCGCATGAAGCCCCAGGCCGCCAGCACCATGATCGCGATCTCGAGGTTCTTGACGAAGCGGATCATCTTCGTCTTGTCGTACTTGTCGGTGAGCTGCCCAGCCGTCGCCGAGAACAGCAGGAAGGGCAGGATGAACAGCGCGCCGATCGCCAGCCCCGCCATGGCCGGCGGCATCCAGCCCAGCTGCAGCTGGTAGGTCACCATCACCGTGAAGGCGAACTTGAACAGGTTGTCGTTCGCCGCCCCCGCGAACTGCGTCCAGAAGAAGGGCGCGAAGCGCCGCTGCCCGAGCAGGGCGAACTGGTTGGCGTGCGCGTTCGGCGCGGGCGCGCTGGCTGCAACGGAGGCGTCGGCGGATGTCGTCATTCGAAACGCCCTGGCGGGCTCCTTCAGGCCGTCACCGCGGCCGCGCCCGGATTGTGCCGCAGCGTCTGGCGGCCCATGGCCTGCAGTGCGTGCAGCACGGGCAGCGCCGCCAATGCCGCCGTCAGGTGCTTGAGGCTGTGACCGGCCAGCAGGTGGTGCGTCGCCTCGTAGATGGCGCGGTCCGACAGCTCGAACAGTTTGGCCAGCGCGTAGAAGAAGATCACCCAGCCCAGCCGCAGGCCGATGGCGCCCTGCGCGGGCCGGGTGAGCGCCAGCACGAGCACCAGCAGCATGCCGCCGAACTGGACCAGCGCCCAGGGCATCACGTTGCCCGTTTCCTGGCAGACGGCCACCGCCAGCAAGCCTGCGCCGAGCACGAACCAGGCCGCCGGCCAACCGGCACGCGCGCTCACCCGCTCGCAGACGGCGCACCCGATCAGTCCGGCGAAGGCCACCGTCATCCCGGCGCGGTCCGCCGCGAGACGCAGGGCGTCGGGTTGCAGGTGGTAGAAGGCCGAGCCGGCGGCCGTGATGACCAGGCCGGCGAAGAACATCCAGGCGCAGTCGAGCAGGTTGACCGGCGGCTGGGCCACCGCGTGGTGCAGCGGCACCGCGTCCTGCACGTGCTCGTGCGCCTGGTCGTGCCAGTGGAGCCAGCGCAGGCCCCAGACGCCCAGCGCGGCGAAGGGCAGGTTGCTCAGCACGTCCATCGCGTGGGGAAGGCCGAACCAGTCGCGCTCGTCTGCAAAGGGAACGCCGCCCATCCCCGGCGACGGCAGAGAGGGCCCGGCGACGGCCAGCAGCAGAAGCAAGGCGAAGAAGAAGAGCAGAACACGTTCGCGGCGGGAGAGGAGCGTGAGGGGCATGGCGGTTCCCGGTGAGAGGTCGGTGCGGCGGAATGTAGGTTGTCAACCTCCGGAGGAGCATCGAGAATCGATACGGAGTACTTTTTCACGCCCCCCGGTATCAAAAACCAATACCCGATCCATGAGCACCACCATCGACCTCGTCCAGGCTCTCAAGAACGAGCTGAAGACCGCCCACATGACCTATGCGGACCTCGCCAAGTCGCTGGACATGGCCGAATCCAGCGTCAAGCGCATGCTCGCCAAGGGCGACATGCCGCTCACGCGCGTCGATGCGATCTGTCGTGCGCTGAAAATCGACTTCGCCGAGCTGGCGCGACGCGTCGCCGATGCCCAGCCACTGCTCAAGGAGCTGACGCTCGAGCAGGAAAAGGCGGTGGTCAAGGACAAGAAGCTGCTGCTGCTGGCCATCTGCGTGCTGAGCCAGTGGACGCTGGAGCAGATCGTGGCCGCTTACCGGATCAGCGAGGCCGAATGCATCGGCTACCTGGCGCAGCTGGACCGCATCGGCATCATCGAGCTGCGACCGCTCAACCGCTACCGGCTCAAGCTCGCCAAGACCTTCCGCTGGCGCCCGCATGGGCCGGTGATGGACTTCTTCCGCGAAAACGTGGTGCTGGACTACTACCGCGGCGGCTTCGACGGGCCGGCCGAGGGCCTGCTGCTGGTGCATGGTTCGATCAGCAAGGGCTTGGCCCCGGCCTTCCTCGACCGCCTGCAGCGCGTGGCCCAGGATTTCGCGCAGCAGCACCAGACCGACCAGAAGCTCTCGCCCAAGGAGCGTGAGGGCTACACGCTGCTGCTGGGTATGCGCAACTGGGAGTTCGAGCTCTTCACGCGGCTTCGGCGGGCCTGAGGCGATCGAGATCGAGGCGGGTCAGGGCCCCGGCGACCGCGCTTGGTGACACGGGCCGGGCCGCCTACAATCCGCCCCACTGCAGGAGAGCGGGCCGCTGCGAGGCGGCCCCACCGAAGGCGCAAACTCCCATAAACGCTCAGGTCGGCTCGCAACCAAGGGCCTGTACTGCACCAACTGTCAAAGCCGTCTGGAGAGCCGTCGCACCACGCGACGCACCGAAGGAGCAAGTCCGCTGCGGGCGCAGCGGATGAATCTCTCAGGTACCGAGGACAGGGGGAGCGGCAACTCGGACGCGTGCGCCGGTTGCTTTTTCTTCTTCACGAGCTTCCATTGCTTTCGTCGCGTCCGAGCGTTGCAACCTGAAAGGTTCCTGCAATGCGCGTGATCGTTCTTGGCGCCGGCCTGCTCGGCGTCACCTCGGCCTATTACCTCCGCCAACTCGGCCACGACGTGACCGTGATCGACCGGCAGGCCACGGCGGCCGCCGAAACCAGCTTCGCCAACGGCGGCCAGATCTCGGTGAGCCATGCCGAGCCCTGGGCCAATCCCGGCGCACCGCTCAAGCTGCTGCAATGGCTGGGCAAGGAGGATGCGCCGCTGCTCTTCCGCCTGCGCGGCGACCTGCGCCAGTGGCTCTGGGGCCTGGCCTTCCTGCGCGAATGCACGCCGGCGCGCACCCGGCGCAACATCGAGCAGATCGTGCGCCTGGGCACCTACAGCCGCGAGCTGCTGCAGCAGCTGCGCCGCGACAAGGGACTGCAGTACGAGCAGCGCACCCAGGGCATCCTGCACTTCTACACGACGCAGAAGGAGTTCGACGGCGCACTCAAGCCGGCCGAGCAGATGCGGGCCCTCGGCTGCGAGCGCCGCGTGGTCTCGGCCGACGAGGCGGTGCGCATCGAGCCGGCGCTGGCCCACATCCGGCCCCAGCTGGCCGGCGCCACCTACACGGCCGAGGACGAGTCGGGCGATGCGAACCGCTTCGCGCGCGAGCTGGTCGCGCTGGCCGTGGCGGACGGCGTGCAGTTCCTCATGAGCCACACCGTCACCGCGCTGCGCGAGGCGGGCGGGCGCATCGACCACGTGGAGGCCACCGACAGCGAGGGCCGCTTCCAGCGCATCCGCGGCGACGCCGTCGTGCTGGCGATGGGCTCGCTGTCGCCGCTGTACGCCGCGCCGCTGGGCATCCGGCTGCCGATCTACCCGGCCAAGGGCTACTCGGTCACGCTGCCGGTGAAGGACGCCTCGAAGGCGCACCAGGTCTCGCTGACCGACGACGAATACAAGCTGGTCTTCTCGCGCTACACCTCGGAAAGCGGCGACCGGCTGCGCATCGCGGGCACGGCCGAGCTCAACGGCTACGACCGCGACCTCAATCGCGTGCGCTGCGAAGCCATCGTGCGGCGCGTGGAAGAGCTCTTCCCCGGTGCCGGCGACACGACGCGCGCGCAGTTCTGGACCGGTCTGCGCCCCGCAACGCCGAGCAACGTGCCGCTGATCGGCCGCACGCGCCTGCCCAACCTGTTCCTTAACACCGGCCACGGCACGCTGGGCTGGACCCACGCCTGCGGCTCGGGCCATTCGATCGCGCGCATCGTGAGCGGGCTGAAGCCGGAGGTCGACTTCGCCTTTGCCGGCGCCTGAGCCTCAGTCGCGCATCAGCGCCTGCATCAGCGTGCGCAGGATGACCAGCGCCGGCGCCTCGGTGCGCCGGCGCAGGGTCACGAGGCCGAAGCGCGCCACGCCGTCGAGCGGCGGATCCATCTTCAGCTCGACGAGGCCGGGTGCCGCCGCGCGAATCGCCAGCAGCACGGCGTCGCTCTGGCGCACCACCTCCACCAGGCTGGGGACCTCCTCGCATTGCAGCGTCACGCAGTGCGCGGGATGCGCCTGCGGCCCGTAGGCCTCGACCAGGGTGCGCGCCACCTCGTCGCTCAGCGGTGTGGAAGCGATCGGGTAGCGCTGCACCGCCTCGAAAGCCACGGCACGCAGCCGCGCGAGCGGATGGCCGCGGCGGCACAGGAAGGTACCGCGCATCTCGCGCACCAGGCCGAGCTCGAGGTCGGGCGCCGGCTCCAGCGAGCGCGCATCGACCACCAGCGCATCCAGGGTGCGCTCGCGCAGCGACTGCACGAGCAGATCGGTGCCGCCGCGCGCCACCGCCACGCGCATCCGCGGGTGGTGCTTCGCCATGTGCATGAGGAAGGGCGTCATCAGCATCGCCCCCGGCCCGGAGCCCATGCCGATGCGCACCGTGCCGCCCTCCCCTTCGCGCAGCCGCCGGCCGCTGTCGCGCAGCTCGTCAGCCTCGAAGACCAGGTGGCGCGAGCGGTCCAGCACCTCGCGGCCGAAGGCGGTGAGCTCGTTGCTGCGGCCCACGCGGTCGAACAGCGGCATGCCCAGCTCGTCCTCCAGCGCACGGATGCTGCGGCTCAGGGCCGGCTGGGTCAGGTGCAAGGCCTGCGCGGACTTGCTGAAGGAGCCCGTGCGGGCCAGCGAGATCAGATGCCTGAGTTGGACCAGCGTCATGGCGAAGGCCTGCGGGATAGCTGCATTGAACTCATGCTAATGCAGCCAACAATGCATTGGACGTTAGCAGTGGCCGCTCCTAGCATTCATCCGCATCCGGCAATCGCGCCGGCGCCCCACCCGGAGTCCCCCGATGACATCGTTCTTCCAGCGTTCACATCTCCTCGCCTGTGGCCTGTTGCTGGCCGCGGGCACGGCCTTCGCCCAGAGCTACCCCGCCAAGCCCGTCACCCTGATGGTCCCCTATCCTGCCGGCGGGCCTTCGGACGCCTTGGCGCGCATCTTTGCCACCCCGTTGGGCAAGGAGCTGGGCCAGCAGGTGCTGGTCGAGAACCTGGGCGGCGTCAGCGGCGCGATGGCGGCACAGAAGGTGCTGGCGGCGCCGGCCGATGGCCACTACATCTTCCAGGGCTCTGCCAACGAGGTGATCCTCTCGCCGCTGGCCAACGCGGCCGTGAAGCTCAAGACCGAGGACTTTCGCCTGGTGCATCCGGTGGCCGATGCGGTGATGGTCTTCGTCGCCCGCAAGGACCTGCCCGCCAACAGCGTGGACGAGCTGATCGCGCTGGCCCGCAAATCGACCGACCAGCCGTTGTCCTACGGCAGCGTGGGCGTCGGCTCGCTCTACCACCTGATCCTGGAGAAGGTGCAGCAGGATGCCGGCATCAAGCTGATGCACGCGCCCTACAAGGGCAATGCGCCGCTGCTGCAGGACCTCGGCGGCGGGCAGGTGGACTTTGCCGTGCTGGTCTACAGCGCGGCCATGGGCGCGCTGGCCGAGCAGGGCCGGCTCAAGGTCATCGGCCAGCTGGGCGCGCAGCGCTCCGAGTTGCTGAAGAACGTGCCCACTGCGAGTGAAGGCAAGGAGCTGAAGAATTTGACCTACAAGATCTGGAGCGGCTTCATGGTGCCGAAGAACGCGCCGGAGGACGTCGTGCAGAAACTGCACAAGGCCATCGGCGCGACCCTGAAGGACCCGGGCGTGCGCACGCAACTCGCGGCCCAGACGCAGGTCGCCTCGCCGCCCATGTCGCTGGCCGAATCGGCGAAGTTCTTCGAAGCCGAGACCGCGCGCTACCGGGACATCGCCAAGTCCATCCACCTGCAACCCCAATAAGCCGAATCATGAGCACGCTCCTCGAAGACCTGCACGCGCAGGCCGATGCCTTCATCGACATCCGCCGCGACATCCACCGCCATCCCGAGCTCGCCTTCGACGAGCACCGCACCTCGGCGCTGGTGGCCGAGCGGCTGGAGGCCTGGGGCTACCAGGTCGAGCGCGGCCTCGGCGGCACCGGCGTGGTCGGACGGCTGGTGCGCGGCGACGGCGAACGCCGCCTGGGCCTGCGCGCCGACATGGACGCCCTGCCCATCGACGAGGCGACGGGCCTCGCCTACGCCAGCAGCCACACCGGCGTGATGCATGCCTGCGGCCATGACGGCCACACCGCGATGCTGCTCGCCGCCGCGCACCACCTGGCCGAGCGCGGGCGCTTTTCCGGGACGCTGAACCTGATCTTCCAGCCGGCCGAGGAAGGCGGCGGCGGCGCCGTGCGCATGATGGAGCAGGGCCTGTTCGACAAGTACCCCTGCGACGCCATCTTCGCGATGCACAACATGCCCGGCCTGCCGCAGGGCCGGCTGGCGCTGCGCGAAGGGCCGGCGATGGCCTCCTCCGACTACGCCACCGTCACGCTCACCGGCGTCGGCGGCCACGGCGCGATGCCGCATCGCACGGCCGACTCGATCGTGGCGGCGGCGAGCATCGTGATGGCGCTGCAGACCATCGTGTCTCGCAACATCGATCCGCTGCAGATGGCGGTGGTGACGGTGGGCGCGGTGCATGCCGGCAAGGCCAACAACGTGATCCCGCAGAGCGCCACGCTGGAGCTCAGCGTGCGCGCGCTCGACCGCGAGGTACGCATCAGGCTCGAGGAGCGCATCAAGGCCCTGATCGCGGCGCAGGCCGAGAGCTTCGGCATCAAGGCGCAGATCGACTGGCGCCCCGGCTATGCCGTGCTGGTCAACACGCCAGAAGAAACCGCCTTCGCGCGCGAGGTGGCGCTGGAACTGCTGGGCCCCGAGCGCGTCACGCTGCAGGGCCCGGCGCTGCCCGGCAGCGAGGACTTCGCCTTCATGCTGGAGCGCGTGCCCGGCAGCTACCTCCTGATCGGCAACGGCGAAGGCGACAGCCACGGCGCCTGCATGGTGCACAACCCCGGCTACGACTTCAACGACGGCAACGTGGCGATCGGCGCGGCCTACTGGGTGCTCTTGGCCGAGCGATTTCTGCGCTAATCGTTCGCCGCAAACACGGTCAGCACGCCCGTATAGCCATACAGGTGGTGCCGCGCGATCTCGCCCGCGGCGAAGAAGCCGACCAGCGGCACGTCGCCCAGCGCATGGCGCACGATCTGCAGCTCCGCGCCGGGCGCGCCGAAGTGCGGGCCACCCCGCCCCGAGCAGCTCACGTACACCGCGCCCGCGATGCGGCGCGCCGGATGGGGCGCAGCCTCGGCCTCGCCGGCCGCCACGGCGCGCGCGGTGGCGAGCGTCTGCTCCTGGGGCTCGAGCTCCTCGCGGATCTCGGCGCAGATGCGCATCAGGTCGGCGCGCGCGGCCTGCGCGTTGCGGCGCACGAAGCTCATGCGCATGCCGGCCTCGGCCACGTCGGCGATCGCGATGCCGCGGCGCGTGGGGTCGAGGCCGATGATGTGGCGCACCAGCACGTCGGCCCCCAGGTCGCCGGTGCGCCGGATGCCGTCGCTGCCCGCGTTGACCAGGCCGACCAGCGTGCCGCGCACCGCCTCGATCGCTTCCTGCGGCGCTTCCAGCGAGACGCGCAGTTCGGCCAGCAGCACGTCCAGCGCCGGCTCGCCGTCGAGGCTGAGCAGCAGGTTGCCCTCGGCCTCGGTGATCTCGCGCTCGCGCGACACCGGCTGGCAGCCCTGGGTGACGCGCGACACCAGCCGAACGCCCTCGCCGAAGACCACGCCAGACAGGCCCCCCGAGAACACGCCGCCCGCGGCGCCATGGCCGCGGATGTTGCCGTTGCCGCCGATGGCGAACTGCAGGGCGTCGCCACGGCCCGAGGACAGGCCGCCGAAGAGGTAGCCGGTGTCGGTGCGTCCGGCCATCTCGGCGACCAGCTCGGTGAGGTCCGGCGTGCCCGGGTCGGCATGCACCAGCGCCGTGTGGGCCGCGAAGCCGCTCATCTCCGAGCCGGCCAGCGGGGCCACGCCCGAGAACACGCGGTACTGATCGCTCGGAAGCATGCACAGCATGACGGACAGCGCCGGCTCGTCGATGTACTCGGCGTTGTTGGCCGAGACGCCGATGCCGACCGTGCCCGACCAGTCGGTGATCTCGGGCAGCTCGGCGCCCAGGTGGTCGAGGATCTCCTGCGCCTCGGTCGCGTAGTGGTCGGTGATGTAGAGCAGGCCCAGCGTGGGCGAGTGCGCATAGTCCGGCAGCGCCATCTGCGCCCGCAGTTGCGCGAGCACGAGCCCGGCTGCCATGCGCCATTGGGGATGGGTGGCGTGGCCCGTGGGAAACAGCTTCATGGACTCGGACTCCCCGGCAACGTGGTTGGAAATCAGCGCTCGCGCGTTCGCTTGGCGCTCGTCGTCTTCTTGGCCGCGGCCGGCGCCTTCTTCGCGGCAGTGGCCGCCTTGCGTGCCGGCGCGCGCGCGGGCGCGCCCATGGCCTGGCCGACCGCCGCGGCCAGCGGCTGGGCCGCGGCGGGCATCTTCATCTGCGAGGCGTCCTTCAGGGCCGAGCTGGCGATCTGCTGGAACTGCTGCGTGAGCGCGCCCCACCACTGAAGCGGGTCCACCACGCCGCCATTGGCGGCCTCCGGCGCGGCGGCGCCGTTGGATGCCTTGGCCTTGGCGGCGCGCTTGGGCGCCGGCACTTCGGCCGCCTCCTCCGGCTCGGCGGCTTCTTCGGGTTCGGATTCGGGCTCGGGCTCGGGCGCCGGGGCATGCGCGCGGGGTGCGGGTGCCGCCGAGGCGGCCGGGGCCGGCGGCGTCGCGGCCGACCGGGTGAAGGCATTGGCCAGGTCTTCCATGCGCAGGTTCATGCCGCGCAGGGTCGACAGCGTCATCTTCTGCACCTCCAGCGCCTGGATGGTGGCCTTGAGCGCATGGCCGTTCTGCTCCAGCCAGTACTGCACGGTCTTGAGCTCCTGGATGCGCTTGTCGACCTCCTCGATGCTGAGCGTCGGCGCCACCCAGCTCGACAGGCTGGGCATGCCGGGCACCGCGCTGGTCCCGCCCGACGCGCCGCCCGCAAGACTCTGGAGAAAGTCGAATCCCGGAACGAACTGGCTGAAGGCGAAGGGCTTGGCGTCGCTCATGGGCGGTCTCCTGCGAGGGGGTTTTTGTGTCCGGGCAGCTTACTCCATGCGCAGGGCCCTGGGGCCTCTCAGTGCTTGTGCGCACCGCCCGCGGGCGCGACGGGACCGGCCAGCACCGGCACCTTCAGGTCGAGCGTGCTCTTCTGCCCCTTGGCATCCTCGAAGCGCAGCGTCAGCGGCACGGTGCTGTCCTTGGCCAGGGGCTGTTTCAGATCCATGAGCATCAGGTGATAGCCGCCGGGCTTGAGCTCGACGGTCTGCCGGGCGGGCAGCGCGAGCCCGCCCTCCACCGCACGCATGCGCATGGTGTCGCCTTCCATCTTCATCTCGTGAACCTCGGCCACGCCGGCCACGGGCGTGGAAGCGCCGACCAGGCGCGCGCCCGCAGGTGCGTTGAGCTTCATGAAGGCGCCGGTGCCGCTCTGGCCGGGCACCGAGGCGCGGACCCAGGCATCTCGCACATCGACTGCGGCGGCGCCGGGCGCGGGCGCCTGGGCCAGGACGCTGCCGGCGGCTGCCAGCAGGAGGGCGGCGGCGACGCGCCGGCGAAGAAGTAGCTTGTAATTCATGGCATGGCTCCTTGGCGAAGTGTGAATCAAAGGTCGAAGCGGAGTTCAGCGCTGTAGGTGCGCTGGGGGTAGGGGTGGAAATTCCAGTACTGCTCGTTGTTGGCGTTGTCGATGCCGAAGGCGGCCGACCAGCGCTTGTCGATGCGCAAGACCACGCGCAGGTCGACGGTGAAGTACTTGCTGGCGCCGAAGTAGGCATTGGCGTTGACGTCGCTGTTGTCCAGGTTCGAGTACTGGCGCCCGCTGTAGCGCGCCGCCACGGTGAAGGCCCAGCGCGCATCGGGCTTGTACGTGGCGTAGACCGTGGAGCGCCAGCGCGGCACGCGCGGCTGCCACTTGCCCACGCTGGCCGGGAAGGCGGCGTTGGCCACGATCTTCGAAACGGCGTAGGTCAGGCTGCTGCCGAGCTCCAGTCCTTCGGCGAACACGTCCTGGCCGGTGTAGGAAAGCTCCAGGCCGGTGGTGCGCACCTTGTCGACGTTCTGCACGCGCGAAACGGTCGAGTTCGGGATGAGCTGGTTGTAGAGCGCGTCCTTGGTGGTCTCGTGGAACAGCGTGGCGCGCGCCAGGCCGTTGCCCAGGTCCTTCTCGGCCGAGAGCTCGCCGGTCCACGATTTCTCGGGCTTCAGGTTCGGGTCGTTGATGAAGGACAGCGTCCCGCCCGAGGTCGCGCCGTAGAGCTCGCCCACGGTCGGGTAGCGCACTGCGCGTCCCACTGAGGCCTTGAGCACCGTGTCCTTCGTCAACTGGTATGCGAGCGCGGCCTTGGGCGACAGATCCGATTCGCTGCGCGCGGGGTAGACCTGCGAGCTGACCGCCGTGGCGGTGAAGCCGTCCTTGGCCTGCCAGTGCTCGTAGCGCAGGCCGAGCACGGCCTTCCATTGCGGCGCGAAGCCCCAGCTGTCCTGCACCCAGGCGCTCTGCGTCTGCGTGCGGCCGCCGACATTGCTGACGACGGACCGGGGCACGGCCGGCCCGTCCAGCCAGCTGCCCAACACGTTGTTCTTCGCGATGGCCAGCTTGTACGCATCGCGGCCGACGCCGAAGTCGACGATGTGCGCGCCGCCCACGCCCTGCGGTCGCCAGGTGCCTTTGGCGGCCAGCGTGTTCCAGCCGGTGCCATCCTGGTCCTGCAGCGTGCCGGCGCCACCGACCGCCGCCAGGGGGAGCGCGACGGTGGGCGCGCGCTGCTGGTCCTTGGCGTAGTCGTACAGGCTGGCCGCCACCTCCCAGTCCCACTCGCCCCGCGTGTTGCTCTTGACCGAGAGGCCGTGCATGTAGTGCGTCTGGCGGTCGTTGGTCAGGGGAAAGGCGGTGGGTGCCAGCGTGTAGCTGCGCCCGCCGAAGTCGACCGGCCCGCTGTAGACGGGCTGGCCGGCCGCGTTGACCAGATAGCTCTCGGGCCGGCCCTCCGAGCTGTTCTGCCACCAGCCCAGCGTGTAGGTGGCGCGCACGGTGGGCGAGAAGTCGTAGGCCAGCTTGAGCTTGGCATGGTCCTGCACCGTGTGGTACGCGTTGCCGGTGCCCAGGAGGTACCAGGGGGTGTTGGTGGTGTTCAGGCCCGGCACGGCGCCAGAGACCGGTGTGCCGCCGCGACCCGGCGCGCCCGAGGCGACGGTGGCGGTGGTGAAGGTCAGCGGCTGGCCGCGGCTGTCGGTGCGGTTGATGTCGATCCACCACGACCAGTCGCCGCTCTTGCTGCCCAGCGAGGCGCTGGTCTGCCAGCCGTCGAAGGTCTTGTGCGTGTTGTAGAGATCGAAGGGCTGCGAAAAGTAGCCGGCCTTCACATGCGCCTCCAGCTGGGTCGACATGCGCGTCACGTAGTCCACCACCGCGCCGGCCGAGTTGCCGGGGTAGGCGGCGGAGAAGGGCCCGTACATCACGTCCACGCGCTCGATCTCCTCGGGCGTGACCAGGCCCCAGCGCGGCGCGTAGTTGGTGCCGTTGGCGATGCCGTTGCCCAGGTAGTTGGACAACAGGATGCCGTCCGCATAGACCGCGGAGCGCGCGCTGTTGCCGGTGCCCGAGGCGCGGGTCGAGAGGATGGCGTGGTTGTAGTCGCCGATGTAGCGCTTGCGCACCAGCAGGCTGGGCAGGTACTTGAGCGCGTCCTCGCTGTCGGTGGCGTTGACGCGGGTTTCGATCTCCTCGCGCGTCACGCCCTCGATGGTGGTGGGAATCTGCGTGGGAAGCGAGGTCGGCTGGCCCCCGGTGACGGTCACCACGCCGAGCGATTTGATGCGCTCGGGCGCCTGCTCGGCGACAGGGGCGGAGGGAGTCTGGGCGAGCGCAGGCCCGGCCAGGCACGGGAACGCTGCGCCCACGGCGAGCGACAGCACGGTTTTCTTGTTCATGGAGAGCGCTCCTCGGCGCCTCGGAGCGCCGGTGCATTGCAAGGAGATCCGCGAGCGAGCGCCGGAAGGGCGCGCGCTCGCTACGAGATCGACAGCAAGCTCAGAGCGTGGGCGGCCCGCGCGCGGGCAGCGGGGCCGCGGTGGCCGCGGCGATGCGCGCGGCCGGGATGGGCTGGACCGCGTGGGCCAGCGGGAGGGGATGCGGCAGCGCCGCCACCAGCGCCGGCGGCGGCGCGCCGGTCAGCAGGCACAGCGGGCAATCCATGTGGGTGGCGCCCAGTTCCTGCGCGCCGTCCTCGCCCTGGACCACCGCCTTGATGGCGCCGGCGCTGGAACACACCAGCTCCAGCGTCTGCGGATGCACGATCGGCGAGGCGATCGCTGCGCCCAGCGACAGCGCGAACCACAGCAGCACGAGGCGGCCGATGCGGTGGGCGTGGCGCAGGCAGGACATGGGGTGGCGATTATCGGCCAGATGGTGTGGTGCCGGCTTCGACAGGCTCAGCCCGAACGGGCGGGGTCGCGGCAGCCCGCGGCGCCGCGGCAACCGATGAGGAAGCGGGAGCGGGTGGGGAAGCCGCGGCAGGAACCACCGGCGTGACGCGGAAGCCGCGCGCCGCCAGCAGCGCGGGCAGGCCCGTCGGCCCCACCATGTGCAGCGCGCCGACCGCGCCGAACACGCGCTGCCCCTCGTCGTGCAGCCGCGCGATGCCCTCGGCCAGGCCCGGGTTGCGATCGTCCAGCAGGCGCTGCAGCGCGCGCCTTTCGGCGGGCGTGCGGAGGCACTCGCACCATTCGGTGTAGCTGTCGAGTCGCGGCCAGTCATTGCGCGCCCAGGCCTGCGCCAGTTCGTTGGCCTGCGCGCCGGCCTGGCCCGACTCGAGCTCGTCGAGCGCCTGGTCGACCTGCTCGCCCTCCTCCGCCTCGGAATCGCCGGCCAGCATCTTCAACTGCGCCGCTGCGCTTTCGAGCGCCACCACCGGCTTGCCGCGGGCCCGCGCCAGGGCCGAGAGAAAGGCCTCGCTGCCGAAGTCGCCGTAGAGCCCCTCGGCGCGCGCCGCCAGCATGGCCAGGGTCGTGACCTGCAGGATCGGCCGCAGGCTGGCAAGCGCTCCCTCGGGCAGGCAGGCCGCGGCCACCTGCCGGTCCAGCCGGCGTCGGCGTTCGGGCGTCAGCAGACGCGCGCTGGCATCAGGGTCGGCCGGCGCGCTGAACACGGCCACCGTGGCGGGGTCCTCCAGGTCGAGCTCGAGCGCCAGGGTGTCGCTCTGCGTCAGCGCGCGCAGCACGCGGCGGCCCGGGATCATCCATTCGGCCTTGCCCAGGTGCATGGTGCCGTAGAGCCAGGAGCGCCGGCCGTCTTTCTCGAGGCGCCACAGCAGGCCGCGGTCGGCACCCGAGGCCAGTGCGCGCGACAGGGCGGCCGGGGAGAGATCGGGCACGGGCGCCGCAGGCGGACAGGCAACGGGCGCCCCCGCCTCGCCGGCCGCAAACACCGGCGCGGCGCCTGCACACAGGCCCGCGAGGGCCAGCGCGCGCAGCGCCCGGCGCCAGCCGGGCAGGACCGGGCCGGGCTTCATTCAGCCGTCCAGCGCCGCCGCGAAATCGGCGATCAGCTCGCTCTCGCGCTCCAGGCCGACCGAGACGCGGATCAGCCCCTCCGCAATGCCCATCTCGGCGCGCTTCTCAGGCCCGGCTTCCCAGAAGATCGTGGGCGCGACCGGAATGATCAGGGTGCGCGTATCCCCCATGCCCGTGGCCTTGACCGGGATCTGCAGCCGATTGATGACCGGGATGCAAGCCGCCGGATCGCGCAGCTCGAACGACAGCAGCCAGGCGCCCGCGCCGAACAGCGCGCGCGCCATCGCGTGCTGCGGGTGCGATTCGAGCATCGGGTAATACACCCGCGCCACGGCCGGGTGGGATTCCAGGAAGCGGGCCAGCGCCAGCGCGGTCGCGCTGGTCTGCGCCACCCGCAGCGCCAGGGTCTCGGCGCCCACGGCGATGCGGTGCGCATGGTCCGCGCTGAGGGTGCCGCCCAGGTCGCGCAGGCCCTTCTTGCGCAGCTGCGTCAGGCCCCACTGTTTCGCGTCGCCCTGGCGATAGCCCTCGAAGATGTTCGGATAGGCCTGCCAGTCGAAAAGACCGGTGTCGGTCACCGCGCCGCCGAGCGCATTGCCGTGGCCGGCGATGGTCTTGGTCAAGGAGTTGAGCGACAGGCTGGCGCCCACCGTCCGCGGCCGGAACAGCGCGGGCGAGCTGATGGTGTTGTCCACCACGTAGACCAGCCCGCGCTCGGCGCAGAGCCGGCCGATGCCCGGCAGGTCAGGCACCTGCGTGCCGGGGTTGGCGATGGTCTCGACGAAGACCATGCGCGTCCCGGGCCGCAGCACGGCGGCCACCGCATCGGCCGAGGCCGCGTCGACGAGGCTCACCTCGACGCCCAGGCCCTGCAGGGTGCCGAGCACGCTGTGGGTGTTGCCGAAGAGGTGGCGGCTCGCCACCAGGTGGTCGCCTGCGCGCAGCAGGGTCAGGAACACCGCCGACACCGCCGCCATGCCGGTCGCGAAGCTCACGGTGCCCACGCCCTCCTCCAGCGCCGTGATCTTGGATTCCAGCGCCGCCGTGGTCGGCGTGCCCTGGCGGGCGTAGTTGAAGCGGTTCTTCAAGCGGCCCTGGAACACGCCGATCAGGTCCTCCACCCGCTCATAGCCATACTGCACAGAGGGATTCACGGCCATGTGGACACCGCCCTGCTCGGCGCCGAAGCGGCGGTCGGCGTGCAGCAGCCGGGTGATCGGATCGGGGGTGTCGGGAGGCGCGCTCATGGTGTTTGTATCCACAGGTTTCGGGACGGCGGCAGCATCGCTATGCTCTTCGCATGCGCAGCATATTTCACCTCGCCTTCAACGTCCGCGATCTCGACGAGGCCCGGCGCTTCTACGGCAAGCGCCTCGGTTGCGCAGAAGGCCGCAGTACCGACACCTGGGTCGACTTCGACTTCTTCGGCCACCAGATCTCGCTGCACCTGGGCGAGCCCTTCGCCACCGCGCGCACCGGCCATGTGGGCGACGTCCTGGTGCCGATGCCGCACCTGGGCCTGATCCTCGAACTGCCCGACTGGCAGGCCCTGGCCGAGCGTCTGGAAGCGGCCGGCACCGAGTTCGTGCTGAAGCCGCAGGTGCGCTTCGAAGGCCAGCCGGGCGAGCAATGGACGATGTTCTTCTGCGACCCTTTCGGCAACCCCATCGAGGTCAAGGGCTTCCGCTCGCTGGACACCGTCTACGCCACCTGAATCCATGTTGTCCATGTTCCCGCGTCCGGCCGCTCTCGCAGCCGCGCTGCTCGCCCTGCTGCCGCTGGGCGCGCCGGCGGTGCAGGACTGCGAGCTCAACGGTCAGAGCGTGAACCCGGCCAACGGCAACACCACGGCCGGCAAGACCGGCCTGATGCGCTGCAAGGACCGCGACAGCGGCGAGCTGATGCGCGAGCAGCAGCTCCAGAATGGCGTCTTCATGGGCCCGGTGCGCACCTACGAGAAGGGCAAGCTGTTGAAGGAGCACAGCGTCAACGCCCGCGGCAACATGGAAGGCCCGGCGCGCGAGTTCTCGCCGGCCACCGGCCGGGTGCTGCGCGAGGCGGTGTACGACAATGGCCACGAGACCGGCGTCACGCGCAGCTTTCATCCCAACGGGCAGCTGCGCCGCGCCACCTTCTACGCCGAGCCCGGCGAGCGCGCCTACGCCGAATTCACCGAGCGCGGCCAGCTGTCCGGCCTGCGCTGCGGCGACAAGCCCCTCTTGGCGCCGGCGGCCGACGATGCGCGGCTGTGCGGCTTCGTCGGCAGCACCCCCTCGCAGGTCGAGCTGTTCGATGGCAAGGGCATCCTGCGCACGCGCCTCGCCTACCTGGCCGGCAAGCGGGTGCGCAGCGAAGAGCTCTACGACAATGGCAAGCCGTCGATGCAGGACGAGATCAGCGGCACCCAGCGCATCGAGCGGCGCTGGTCGTCCGAGGGCATCAAGCGCCGGGAGATCGTCTACCTGCTGCTCGAGCGCGGCGCGATCAAGCGGCGCGAGCAGGAGTTCTCCGAGAAGGGCCTGCTCGTGCGCGACCAGCGCTGGAGCGCCGCCGGCGAGCCCCTCTCCGACGAGAGCTACTACCTCAACGGCCAGCCGCGCAGCAAGGCAGTCTACGGCGAAGGCAACGAGGCGCGCACGGTCGAGATCACCGAGTTCCACGACAACGGCGAGCGCGCCGCGCTGGGACGCTTCGCCGTCGTGAGCCGCTTCCGCCAGATCCCGATCGGCCTGCACCAGCGCTTCAACGACAGCGGCAAGCTGCGCGCCGAGTCGAGCTACGACGACAAGGGCCGCGTGACGCGCGAACGCAGCTGGGACGCCGACGGCAAGCTGGAGCGCGATGACGAGGTCTTCGAGGACGGCTCGCGAAAGGCCTACGCAAGGTAGGCCTTCGCGTTCTCAATCGAGCTTGATCCCGGCCGACTTGATGATCGGCCCCCAGCGCTTCGACTCGGCGCGCGAGAGCGCCGCGAACTGCTGCGGCGTGCCCGGCATCGCCTCCATGCCGAAGTCGCTGAAGCGCTTCTGCACCGCCGGCACGCCGAAAGCGCGGTTGAGTTCCGTGTTGAGCTTGCTCACTACCGGCGCGGGCAGGCCGGCGGGGCCCAGGATGCCCTGGAAGGCGAACACCTCGGTGTTGGGCACGCCCACTTCGGCCAGCGTCGGCACATCGGGCAGCAGCTTCGAGCGCGCGCCCGAGCCGATCGCCAACACCCGCACCTTCTGGCCCTGCATGATCGGCAGACCCGAGGCGAGGTCGAGGAACATGCAGGGGACCTGGCCGCCCATCACGTCCGCCATCGCCGGCGCCGCGCCGCGGTAGGGGATGTGCGTGATGAAGGTGCCGGTGCGGTTCTTGAACATCTCCATCGCCAGGTGATGCGGCGAGCCGTTGCCGGGCGAGGCGTAGTTGACCTTGCCGGGATTGGCCTTCACGTAGGCCAGGAAGGCCTTGAAGTCCTTGGCCGGGAAGTCCGGGTGCACCACCAGGGCGAGCGGGAACTTGCCGATGGCGCCGATGTAGCTGAAGTCCTTCTCGGGGTTGAAGGGCAGCTTGCTGAACAGGTACTCGTTGAAGGCCAGCACTGCGTTGTCGGCGGACATGATGGTGTAGCCGTCGGGCTTGGACTTGGCGACCAGGTCGGCGCCGATGTTGGTCGAGGCGCCGGGGCGGTTGTCGATCACGATCTGCTGCCCCAGCGTCTGGCGCATGGCCTCGGCCAGGGTGCGCGCGATGACGTCGGTGCCGCCGCCGGCCGGATAGGGCACCACCCACTTGATGAGCTGCTCGGGGTAGTTCTGCGCGCGCGCCCAGGGTGCGGCGGCGGCGGCCGCGGTGGCGGCGAGGGTGCTGAGCAGGGTTCTGCGGTCCATCGATGAAGTCTCCTGGTTTCTTGGTGTGTGAGAGGGGTCAGGCCGGGCTGGCATCGTCCGGAGCTGCGGACAGCGAGGGCACCGGCAGCTCGCGCAGCGCTTCGGCGAGCGCGGCCCGGCAACGCGCTTCGTCGCCGAGTTGCTCGAACAGCAGCAGGACGAGTCGCGCGAGGAAGAGCGATTCTCGCTCGGCACCGGCTTCGCTGATGGCGTTGGCGCATTCGGCGTAGAGCCGGTCGCGGGCTTCGAGCGTGAGGGCGGTAGTCATTGAAATACCTTCGCCTTCGGCTGCGGTGCAAGCACCGATGCACGTGCAAGCGCCTGGGCCAACGCACCTGGCGGCACGCGGCGCCAGCGCGCGGCCACATGGCCGTCGGGCCGCAGCAGGTAGACCGCGCCTTCCTCTGCGCCCAGCGCCTCGAACACCGCGGCATGTTCTGCAGCAGGCGGCAACACGCGCAGCACCGGCTGCAAGGGGCCGGCCTGCGCGGCGGCGAGCTCGGCCTCGAAGCCGGCGTCCGGGCGATCGATGTTGAGCACGAGCACGGTGAACTGCGACCCCACCCAGTCGGTGAGATGCAGCCCGGGCGCGAGCGGCTGTTCGGGCAGGGTCTCGCCGGGCCGCGGGCCGGCCGGCAACGCGTCGCTCTCGCTGGACAGCGCGGAGTCTTCGTAGAACACGGCTTGCGTCTGCCGCGGGTTGATCAGGTTCGCGATGCCACGCTGCGCGCCCGAGAGCGACAGCGCCGCCTCGCGCAGCAGGTCGAAGCCGCGCGAGGGCGGCGACATGAACTCGGTGCTGCGCATGGCGCTCTCGGCATTGATGTGGAAGGCGGCGATGCGCTCCTGCGAGTAGCTGTCGAGCAGCGACGCGTCCGACACGCCACGCGCCACCAGCGCCAGCTTCCAGGCCAGGTTGTCGGCATCGTCGAAGCCGGAGTTGAGCCCGCGCACGCCGAAGATCGGCATGGCATGCGCGGCATTGCCGGCGAACAGCACGCGGCCGTGACGATAGCTCGAAAGCGTCATCGCGCCGGCCCGGTAGATCGAGGTCCAGACCGTCTTCCAGGGCAGGTGGCCCTCGCCGATGGCGTCGAGATGGCGCTGCACGAACTCGGCCACCGCGGCGCGCTGCAGCGCCTCCTCGGTGCTCTGGCCGGCGCGCAGCTGGTAGTCGATGCGCCAGATGTCGTCGGGCTGGCGGTGCATCAGCACTGTCGAGCCGGGGTTCCACGGCGGGTCGAACCAGGCGCGGCGCTCGGTCGGGTGGCTGCTGTGGAGCTCGATGTCGATGATCACGTAGCGGCCTTCGTAGGCCGTGCCCTCCAGGTTGAGGCCCAGCGACTTGCGCACGAAGCTCTGGCCGCCGTCGCAGCCCACCAGCCATTGCGCATTCAAGGTGTACGCGCCCAGGGCATTGCGCGCCTGCAGCACCGCCCCCTCGGCATCCTGCGTGAAGCCGGCGAGTTCCGTGCCCCAGCGGATGTCGATCAGTCCCGGCGCCGCTGCATTGCGGCGCACGATCTCGTCGAGCAGGTACTGCTCGATGTAGTACTGCTCGAGGTTGATCATCGGCGGCAGCTTCTGCCGCGCGTCGTGCGGCATCTCGAAGCGGAACACCTCCTCGGTCTTGTAGAAGCTTCGCCCGCCGGTCCAGGCCAGGCCCTTGGCCAGGAAGGCCGGCAGCGCGCCCAGGCGCTCGACGATCTCCAGGCTGCGGCGCGACACGCAGGCCGCGCGGCTGCCGACGCAGACCGTGTCGTCGGCCTCGAGGATCACGCTGCGCAGGCCGTGGTTGGCCAGGCCCAGGGCCAGCGCCATCCCGACCGGGCCGCCGCCGGCGATCACCACCGGATGACGGCCGGCCTCGACGCCGTCCTCGAGCGGCGGCAGCGTGGGTGCGAAGCGGGTGTAGCGGAAATCGCCGACCGGCGGGGGCAGGTCGCCGGCCGCCGGCGGGAGCGGGCCGGTGGCGGCATCGCCGGGGCGCGCGGCCGGAGGGGGCAGTACAGCGGTGTTCATGCGAAGGGATTGTCCCGATGCCTCCGGAGCGCCGATGTCCTAACTTCGTACGAAGTGTTAACCCTGAGACCCCCATGAGGCGCTGGCCCCTGCGCAGCGCCGAAGCGCTTACGTTCGCGGCCCCCGTGGTCAGCGGCGTGCTCGCCGGCATCGGCACGCCGCACCTGGCGGCCAGCTACCTGGGCGCCCTGCACCGGGTGCTGCCGGTCACCTTCTGCACCGTCTTCGCCGTGAGCGCCAGCGGCCGCATCGAGACCGTGTCGGCCGCCAGCAGCTACGGCAGCACGGCAGAGCGCACGGCCGAGCGCTACGTGGCCCAGCGCTTCGACCGGCTCGATCCCAACATGGTGTGGCTCGCCGGCCGCAAGCTACCCAAGCGGCCCCAGCTCTGGATGGGGCACCAGGTTGCCGAGGAGGTGGCGGACCCGGCCTACCGCGCGGCCTGCTACGGCGACGTGGGCATCCGCGAGCGCGCCTCGGTGCTGCTGCTGTTGCCCACCGGGCAGCGCACGGCCGTGAGCTTCTACCGCAGCCTCGCGCAATCGGAGTTCGACGAAAGGGACTTCACGCTGCTGGAGGCCCACGCCACCCTGCTCGCGGACGCGACCCTCGCGCACGGCCGCAGCGCGATGGCGGCGCGCGAGGCGGCCGAGCCCAGCCTGGGAACCCGCCTGCTGGCCTTGAGCCTGCGCGAGCGCGAGGTGATCGGCCACCTGCTGGCCGGCAGGACCGCCAAGGAGACGGCGCGCGAGATCGGGATCGAGCTCACGACGGTGCGGACTCATCAGTACCGGGCGTTTCGGCGGTTGGGGATACGGAGCCTGAAGGACTTGCTGCGCGGCGCCTCGGCTTGATGTGTCGTTGACGCTGGCGACGCCGGGCGATCAGGGCGCCGCCACTTCCTGATCGATCGCCCCGAAGATCGACTGCCCGTCCCGCCCCTTCATTTCGATGCGGATCGTGTCCCCGTACTTCATGAATTCGGTGGACGGCTGGCCGTCCTGGATGGTCTCGATGCATCGCTTCTCGGCGATGCAGCTGTAGCCCTTGGGCCACTCCATCCGCCCGTTCTTCTCGACACCCTTGTTGCTCACCGTGCCGCTGCCCACGATGGTGCCGGCGCGCACGTTGCGCGTCTTGGCGATGTGCGCGATCAGCTGGCCGAAGTGAAAGGTCATTTCCTCGCCGGCGTCGCACATGCCGACCTTGCGGCCGTTCCAGCTGCTCTGCAACGTGAGATGCACCCGTCCGCCCTGCCAGGCCTCGCCCAGTTCGTCGGGCGTGACAGCCACCGGGCTGAAGGCGGTAGCCGGCTTGCTCTGGAAGAAGCCGAAGCCCTTGGCCAGCTCGTTCGGGATCAGGTTGCGCAGGCTCACGTCGTTGGCCAGCATCACGAGGCGGATGCCGTCGAGCGCCTGCGCGGGCGTGGCCCCCATCTTCACGTCGCCGGTGATCACGGCGATCTCGGCCTCGAAGTCGATGCCGAAGGCCTCGCTGGCCGCCACGATACGGTCGCAGGGGCCGATGAAGTCGTCGCTGCCGCCCTGGTACATCAGCGGGTCGGTATAGAAGCTCTCGGGCACCTCGGCGTTGCGCGCCTTGCGCACCAGCTCCACGTGGTTGAGGTAGGCCGAGCCGTCGGCCCATTGGTAGGCGCGCGGCAGCGGCGCCATGCATTGGGCGGGGTCGAAGGGGAAGGCGTGGCGGGTGCGCCCGGCGTTCAGGGCGCCCGAAAGATCCTGCAGCTGCGGGCTGACGAAGCCCCAGTCGTCGAGCGCCTGCTGCAGGCGGTTGGCGATGCCGGTGGCGTAGTGGGCGCTGGCCAGGTCGCGCGAGACGACGACCAACTGGCCGTCGCGCGAGCCGTCCTTGAGGGTGGCGAGTTTCATGGATGAGGCGGGCGCGGATGCCGGCACGGCACCGCTACCACTAAACTGGTTGGACGGGCGGCAGTGTACCGAGCTGAACCTTGGCAGCAGCCTCCGATCCACTCCCGATGCACCTGCGCCCCGCCGCTCCCGCCCTACCCAGCGTCCCGCGCCCGCCCTGGCGCGCGCTGGCGCTGCTGGCGGGCGCCGTGCTGCTCGCGCACCTGGCCCTGCTGGCGCTGGCGCCCCTGGCGGGGGGGCCGCATCCCTCGCCGCTGGCCGGCAAGTTCATCACGCGCACCATCGTGATCGCGCCGCCGGCGCCCGAGCCCGCAGCAGCGCCGCCGCCGCCCGCCGCAGCGAAGCCGCCCGCACCCAGGCCCCCGCGACCACGGCCGGCGGCCCGGCCGCCCGCACCTGTGGCGCCAAGTCCGGCGCCCACCGAAAGCCCGGCGCCCGATCAGACGGCGCCCGCTGCGGCCGAGGCACCGGCAGAGCCGGGCACCGCCGAAGCCGCTCCAGGCGCGGCCGCGGGCGATGCTGCAGGCACCGGCTCAGCACCGGCGGGGGCAGCGGGCAGCGGGGCCGCTGGGGGCCAGGCGGAAGCGCCGGCTCCGATGCAGATTCCGGGCTCGGTGCAGCTCGCCTTCGCCGTCACCGGCCAAATCGGCGCCGCACCGATGCAGGGCGTGTTCGGCAAACTGATCTGGCAGCAGGATGGCCAGCGGTACGACGCCCAGCTCTCGCTCAACTTCCTCTTCAAGACCATCCGCAGCCAGCACAGCAACGGCGTGATCGGCCCCAGCGGCATCGAGCCCGCGCGCTTCTCGGACGCAAAACGCAGCGAGGTGGCCGCGCATTTCATGCGCGAGCAGGCCCAGGTGGTGTTCAGCAACAACGCGCCGAGCGTGCCGCTCTTGCCCGGCGCGCAGGACCGGCTCAGCGTGATGCTGCAGCTCGGCGCGCTGATGGCCGGCGATCCGGCGCGCTATCCGTCCGGCGCGGCCTTCGCGATCCAGACGGTGGGGCCGCGCGATGCCGACCTCTGGATCTTCAAGGTCGAGGACGACGAGCATCTGAAGCTGCCGGCCGGCGAGTTCAACGCCCGGAAGCTCACGCGCAACCCGCGCAAGCCCTACGACGACAAGGTGGAACTCTGGATCGCGCCCGAGCTCGGTTACCTGCCGGTGCGGATCAAGCAGACCCAGGCCAATGGCGATTTCGCGGATTTCCAGCTGCGTGACGCCCAAGGAGCGCGCCCTTGAAGCCGAAAAATGCACAAAAAATAACGGTGCGTGCCTACAAAACAACAGCCCTTATTGAAACTGGCGCGTTAAGTGCTATCTAACGACCATGAAGGCCTTAGACATCCTCACTGGACCCGCCATGCAAATGCTTTACGACTCCGACTCCTTCGTCGTCGTACACGTGCAGCCGACCGAGGGCGACACGCCAGTGGCGCCGAACATTCCCGTGCTCGCCCGCCATGGCTTCGAGATCGTGGACAAGCGCTCCGGCAAGGAGGTGTATCTCGATGGCTCCTGGGCCGAGCTGTTCCAGCAACAGATCGCCGCCTGGCAGCTCAACACGCCGACCCAGGAAGAGGTCGAAGACACGCTCGAAGGCTACGCCGAGCTCGCCCACACGCCCGTGCTGGTTCACTGAGGCTTCTTCCCCGCTCCGTATAAGCGGCCATACATCGGCCCGACGATCAGCAGCACCGCCACCAGCCGGCACACCTGAAACGCCGTCACCACCGGCACCCCCAACTGAAGCACCTTGGCGGTGATCGCCATCTCGGCGATGCCGCCCGGCGAGGTTCCGAGAATCAGCGTCGCCGGATGCAGCCCGGTGCCCCAGGCCAGCAGCCAGGCAAAGCCGGCGCACAAGACAATCATCCCCAGGGTTCCCAGCGCCACTGTCGCCAGCCAGCGCGGCGCCGTGTGCAGGAACTCGCGGCTGAAGCGCACGCCCAGGCTCACCGCGATCACCAGTTGCGCCGCGTTCGACAGCCACGCCGGGACCGCCGACAACGACTGGCCGGCCACGGCAAAGCCCATGGACACCAGCAGCGGACCGATGAACCAGGGATTGGTGCGTCCCGCGAGCCGCATCGCCACCCCGCCCACCCCGGTCGCCAGCACGAGCAGCACCAGCCCGCCCCAACGCACCTCGCGCGGCCCCGCGGCATGAAGCTCGAGGCCGTGCAGGCCGCTCCATTGCATGGCGAAGGGAATCGCCACCGTGACCAGCACCAGCCGCAAGCTATGGGCGGCGGCCACCAGATCGGTGCGCGCGCCCGCCCGCTCGGCCAGCAGCGTCATCTCGGATGCACCGCCGATCGCGCCCGAGAAGTAAGTCGTGGCTCTCATTGAACTCACCGGCACATGCGGCATCCGCTTCGCGTGCAGCGCCTGCAAGCCCTGCGCGAACAACCAGCCCAGGCCGAGCGCCCAGACGATCGCCAGCACGATGGCCCACCAGAGTCCGGCCACCAGCCCCACCATCTGCGGCGTGAAGTAGAGCCCCAGCGCCATCCCGATCGCCCATTGCCCGGCATTGCGCAGCGGCGTGAAGTTCGCGGTCGGCGCGCCGGCGATGGAAGCCAGCGACACCGCCAGCAGCGGGCCGATCATCCAAGGCAGCGGGGTGTGCAGCGCGAGACAGGCGCCCGCGGCCACGACCGCAAGCAACAGGGTGGCGAGGACGCGCAGCGTCAGTCGAAGCGGGGGCACGGACGGGAGGAAGGGACAATGGATGGCGACGCGGCGCAGCCGCCCTCGCGTAGTATGGCCCGATGGTGCGCCCCTCTCTTTCCTCGTCCGCCTGGCTGGCCTCGCTTCTGGCGACGGCCGTGCTCGTGGGTTGCGCAGCCTCCGTGCCACCGGCGAATGCGCCGGTCGCCCGCCGCGCCATGGCCTTGCTGCCGGCCGACGCCCTGCTCCTGGGCGAACAGCACGACGCCCCCGAACATCAGGCGATCGAACGCGAGACCGTCGACGCGCTGGTGGCGCGCGGGCGCCTGGCGGCGCTGGCCATCGAGATGGCCGAGGAAGGCGCCAGCACCGCCCACCTCGGCGCCACGGCGACCGACGACCAGGTGAAGACCGCCCTGGACTGGAACGAGAAGGCCTGGCCCTGGAGCGCCTACGGTCCGGTCGTGATGGCCGCGGTGCGTGCCGGCGTGCCCGTGCTCGGCGCCAACCTCCCGCGTGCGCGCATGAAGGATGCGATGGCCGACGTGTCGCTCGACGTCCAGCTCGGTGCCGAGGCGCTCAAGGCCCAGCAGGAGGCGGTGCGTGAGGGCCACTGCCGCTTGCTGCCCGAGTCGCAGATCGGCCCCATGACACGCATCCAGATCGCCCGCGACCGCGCCATGGCGCAGACCCTCCTCAAGGCCCGCGTGCCGGGCAAGACGGTGTTGCTGGTGAGCGGTGCCGGCCACAGCGCCAAGGCGCTGGGCGTGCCGCAGCACCTGCCCAGCGACCTCGCGGTGAAGACGGTTCAGCTTCAGGTCGGCGCCGCCTCGGACCCGCAGCGCGCGCCGGGCGCCTTCGACGCCGTGTGGCAGACGCCCGCGCTGCCCGAGAAGGATTACTGCGCAACGCTCCGGGCACAGATGCGCACCCCAGGCTAGGCTGCCTGGGCTTGCTCAGGTGTTCTTGCGGATCGAATCCGCCAGCGTGTTGACCAGCGTGTCGATGTGCGACTTCTCGACCACGTAGGGCGGCGCGATCACGATCACGTCGCCGGCGGGGCGCACCAGCGCGCCCTTGTGGAAGCAGTCCAGGAAGATGTCGTAGGCGCGCTTGCCCGGCGCGCCCGCGATCGGCGCGAGCTCCACCGCCGCCGCCAGCCCCAGGCTGCGGATGCCGATCACGTTGGGCAGGCCCTTGAAGGTGCCATGGAAGGCATCGCCCAGCACCTGGCCCATCTCGCCCGCACGCGCGAAGAGCTTTTCCTTTGCGAAGAGATCGAGCGTCGCGAGCGCCGCGGCGCAGGCCACCGGATGGCCCGAGTAGGTGTAGCCGTGGAAGAACTCCACCACGTGCTCGGGCGCGGAGGTGTTCATCATCGCGTCGTAGAGCTTGTCGCGGCAGATCACGCCCCCCAGCGGGATCACGCCGTTGGTCACGCACTTGGCGAAGTTCAGCATGTCGGGCACCACGCCGTAGAAGTCCGACGCGAAGTTGGTGCCCATGCGCCCGAACCCGGTGATGACCTCGTCGAAGACGAGCAGGATGCCGTGCTTGTCGCAGATCTCGCGCAGCTTCTGCAGGTAGCCCTTGGGCGGCAGGTACCAGCCGGCCGAGCCCGCCACCGGCTCCACGATGATCGCGGCCACGTTGCTCGGGTCGTGCAGCGGCAGGATGCGCTGCTCCAGGTCGGCCAGCGCGTCCTCGGCCCACACCGGGTCCTGGTTGTGGATGTAGGCATGGTTCACCGGGTCGTGGATGAAGCGCATGTGGTCGACCCGCGGCAGGAAGGCCGAGCCGAAGACCTTGCGATTGCCCGGAATGCCGCCCACCGACATGCCGCCGAAGCCGACGCCGTGGTAGCCCTTCTCGCGGCCGATGAAGACGTTGCGATGCCCTTCGCCGCGCGCGCGGTGGTAGGCCAGCGCCACCTTCAGCGAAGTGTCCGCCGCCTCGCTGCCCGAGTTGCAGAACAGCACCTTGTTGAGGTCGCCGGGCGCCATCGCGGCGATCATCTCGGCCGCCTTGAAGGCCTTGTCGTTGCTGACCTGGAAGGCCGTGGCGTAGTCGAGCGTGTCCAGCTGCTTCTTGATCGCCTCGTTGATGGGCTTGCGGTTGTGGCCCGCGCCCACGCACCACAGCGAGGAGATACCGTCGATCACCTTGCGGCCGTCGTGCGTGGTGAACTCCATGCCGTCGGCCGCCACGAAGACGCGCGGGTCCTTGCGGAAATGGCGGTTCGGGGTGAAGGGCAACCACTGGTTGTCCATGCTGAAGTCGTTGTAGGCCATCTATTCGCTCCTGCAGGGTGGACGCTGGGGGGAAGGGCATTTTGGCACCGGCCGCGACATTCGGCAGCCCTGCGACAATCCTGCCCCTTATGACTCCCGCGTACATCCTCACCCTTTCCTGCCCCGACCGCACCGGCATCGTCCACGCCGTGTCCGGCTTCCTGCTCGAGCGCGGCGGCAATATCGAAGAAGCGGCGCAGTACAACGACCACGGCACCGGCCTGTTCTTCATGCGCGTGCGCTTCGCCTGCAGCGAGCACGGCGAGGCCGCGCTGCGCGAGCAGATCGCCGGCCTGGCCCAGAGCTTCGGCATGCGCTGGAAGCTGCGCGTGGCGGCCGAGCCGATGAAGACGGTGATCCTGGTCAGCAAGGAAGGCCACTGCCTCAACGACCTGCTGTTCCGCTGGAAGAGCGGTCTGCTCTCGATCGACGTGCGCGCCATCGTCTCGAACCATCGCGACTTCTACCAGCTGGCGGCCAGCTACAACGTGCCCTTCCACCACATCCCGGTGACAGCGGCCACCAAGGCGCAGGCCGAGGCGAAGCAGCTGGAGATCATCGAGGCCGAGGGCGCCGAGCTGGTGGTGCTGGCGCGCTACATGCAGATCCTCAGCAACGACTTGTGCACGCAGCTCGCCGGACGCGCGATCAACATCCACCATTCCTTCCTGCCCAGCTTCAAGGGCGCGAAGCCCTACTACCAGGCGCACGACCGCGGCGTGAAGCTGATCGGCGCCACCGCCCACTACGTGACGGCCGACCTCGACGAGGGCCCGATCATCGAGCAGGACGTGGAGCGGGCCGACCACACCGACACGGTGGAGGACCTGACCGCCCGCGGCCGCGACACCGAGACGCAGGTGCTTGCCCGCGCCGTCAAGTGGCACAGCGAGCACCGGGTGCTGCTCAACGGGCACCGGACGGTGGTCTTCAAGTAGCGCACGCGGCATCCCTTGCCGTAGAGTCGGACCCATGAACGCGCCCACGACGACGACCCAGCGTGAGCGGCTGCAGGCCTCCGAACGCCAGGCCGAGGTGGTCCGCGCGCTGCAGGCCCGGCTGCCCGCCCATGCCCTGATCTGGCAGCCCGAGGACACCACACCCTACGAATGCGACGGCCTCACCGCCTACCGCCAGCGCCCGCTCGTGGTGGCCCTGCCCGAGACCGAGGCGCAGGTGCAGGCCGTGCTCCAGACTTGCCATTCGCTGGGCGTGCCGGTGGTGGCGCGCGGCGCGGGCACAGGGCTCTCGGGCGGCGCGATGCCGCATGCGATGGGCGTGACGCTGTCGCTGGCCAAGTTCAACAACATCCTGAAGGTCGATCCGGTCAGCCGCACCGCCGTGGTCCAGTGCGGCGTGCGCAACCTCGCGATCAGCGAGGCGGCCGCGCCCTTCAACCTCTACTACGCGCCCGATCCGTCCAGCCAGATCGCCTGCACCATCGGCGGCAACGTGGCCGAGAACTCGGGTGGGGTGCACTGCCTCAAGTACGGCCTGACGCTGCACAACGTGCTGCGCGTGCGCGGCTTCACCGCCGAGGGCGAGCCGATCGAGTTCGGCAGCGAGGCGCTGGACGCCGCCGGCCTGGACCTGCTGGCGCTGGTGGTGGGCAGCGAGGGCATGCTGGCCGTCACCACCGAGGTCACGGTCCGGCTGGTGCCCAAGCCGCAGCTCGCGCGCTGCATCATGGCCAGCTTCGACGACGTGCGCAAAGCCGGCGACGCGGTGGCCGCGGTGATCGCGGCCGGCATCATCCCGGCCGGCCTGGAGATGATGGACAAGCCCATGACCGCCGCCGTCGAGGACTTCGTGCGCGCCGGCTACGACCTCGAGGCCGAGGCGATCCTGCTGTGCGAATCCGACGGCACGCCGGAAGAGGTGGAAGAAGAGATCGCGCGCATGAGCGAGGTACTGCGAGCCTCCGGCGCCACCGCGATCTCGGTGAGCACCAGCGAGGAAGAGCGCCTGAAGTTCTGGAGCGGCCGCAAGAACGCCTTCCCCGCCTCGGGACGCATCAGCCCCGACTACATGTGCCTCGACTCCACCATCCCGCGCAAGCGCCTGGCCGACATCCTGCTGGCGATCCAGCAGATGGAGAAGAAGTACGGCCTGCGCTGCTGCAACGTGTTCCATGCCGGCGACGGCAACCTGCATCCGCTGGTGCTCTTCGATGCCAACGACCCCGACGAGCTGCACCGCTGCGAGCTCTTCGGCGCCGACATCCTCGAGACCAGCGTCGCGATGGGCGGCACCGTCTCGGGCGAGCATGGCGTGGGCATCGAGAAGCTCAACAGCATGTGCGTGCAGTTCACGGCCGAGGAGAACGAGCAGATGTTCGGCGTGAAGCGCGCCTTCGACCCGGCGGGGCTGCTCAACCCCGGCAAGACCATCCCGACGCTGCAGCGCTGCGCCGAGTACGGCAAGCAGGTGTTCCGCGCGGGACGGATGCCGCACGCAGATCTGCCGCGCTTTTAGGATGAAGGGATTGCGCGGTCTCGCCTGGCTTCTGGTCCTGCAGTCGATCGGCGAATTGCTTTCGCGTGGGCTGTCGCTTCCGCTGCCGGGCCCGGTGCTGGGCCTGGTGCTGCTGCTCGCCGCGCTGCGGTTCGAGCTCGTGCGCGGGCCGGTGGCCGAATGCGCGAACTTCCTGCTCTCGCACCTGTCGCTGCTCTTCATCCCGGTCGGCGTGGGCGTGATGACGCACCTCGCGCTGCTCGCGCAGTACGGCGGCCGCATGCTGTTCGTGATCGTGCTGTCGACCTGGATCGGGCTGGCGGTGACGGCGACCGTGCTCTACTGGCCCGACCGACAGCGCGGGCACGAGGCGGAGCGCTGAGCCCATGCCCCGCTTCGTCGAGCTCTGGATCTACCTCTCCGCCACGCCGCTCTTCGGCCTCACGGCCACGCTGGTGACCTACCTGCTCGCGAACGCGGCCTATGCGCGCCTGGGCAGTGCGCCCTGGGCCAACCCGGTGCTGTGGTCGGTGATCGCGCTGGCCGGTGGCCTGGTCGCGACCGGCGTGGACTACCCCAGCTACTTTGCGGGCGCGCAGTTCATCCACTTCCTGCTCGGGCCGGCGGTGGTCGCGCTGGCCTGGCCGCTGTGGCAGCGGCGCGCGGAACTCAAGGCGCGCTTCGGGCGCGTGCTGCTCGCCGCCCTGCTGGGCGGCATCGCGGCGAGCGCCTCGGCCGTGGCCCTGGCTTGGGCGGTGGGGCTGCCGCACGACGTGGTGCTCTCCCTCGCGCCCAAGTCCGTCACTGCGCCCGTGGCGATGGGCATCTCCGAGAAGATCGGCGGCATCCCGGCGCTGTCGGCGGTGTTCGCGGTGCTCACCGGCATGATCGGCGCGCTCTCGGGCAAGTACCTCTTCGATGCCCTGCGCATCGGCACCGATCCCGCCGGCTTCGCGGCGCGCGGCTTCGCGCTCGGCACCACGGCCCATGGCATCGGCGCCGCGCGTGCGCTGCACGTCAATGCGGATGCCGGGGCCTACGCGGGACTGGCACTCGGTCTGCAGGTCGTGCTGGCGGCGCTCCTGATGCCGCTGGTCTTCAGCATGCTGCGCTAAGGAGAAAAAAACGCCCGCGGAAGCGGGCGTTTTTGTCAACAGCTCACATCAGCTGCGATTGGGGTTGTTGGGCCGGTTGTCGTAGCGATTCGGCACGCCGTCGTTGTCGCGGTCACGGTCGTAGCGGTTCGGCACACCGTCGCGGTCGCGGTCCCAGCGGCCGCGGTTGTATTCCCAGCGCCCGTCGCGCTCACGCCATTCGGGCGCACGGTAGGCATAGCCGGGCCGCGCGCGGACCCAGCCGCCGTTGATCCACACATGTCGTCCGCCGCGCCACTCGTAGTGCCCCGGCGCCCACACGTAGCCGCGGCGCGGCGGGGGCATGCGTTCGGAGCGCGGCGGCGGCGGCGGCGTCTGGATGACGACCGCCGGCTGCGCCTGCGCGGTGGTCGGGACCACCATCACGGCCGTACCCATCGACAAAAGCGACGCGGCGCCCACAGCAAAAGAGATCGCGAGTTTTTTCATGGGGATGCCCTCATGAGTTGTTGGAGGAGCCTTCATCCTCCCTGGGCCCTGTGAAGCCCGTGTAAGCCCAGCCCGAAGCTTTTTGTAAAGCTCTGTCGCCTTTTGTTGCAACCCACGGCCTACTCGCGCAGCTCGCGCAGGTCGATCGCATCGCCCATCGCGGCGTAGCCGGCTGGGCCGGGGTGCAGGTGGTCGCCGCTGTCGCAGAGCGGCTTCATCGCGGCCGGATCGGCGGGGTCGCGCAGCGCCTGGTCGAAGTCCACCACCGCGTCGACGTCCTGGCGGCCGCGAATCCAGCGGTTCAGGGCCTGCCGGCGCAGTTCCTTCTCCTCGCTCCAGTAGGCGGCGCCCTTGAAGGGGGTGATCGTGCCCAGCAGCACCTTCACGCCCCGGGCGCGCGCCTCCTCGATCAACTGCTGCAGCCCGGCCGCGAGCTGCTCGGCACTGGCCGGCCTGAAGGCCGGCGACAGCCCCTGCATCGCGACCGGCAGGCTCACGCCGAGGTCGTTGATGCCGACCAGGATCAGCACATGCGTCACGCCGCTCTGCCCCAGCGCATCGCGCCGGAAGCGCTCGATGGCGCGCGGGCCGGTGCCGTCCACGAGCAGCCGGTTGCCGCCGATGCCGGCATTGATCACCGCGAAGGCCCCGGCGCCGCCCGACTGCTCGCGCAGGCGCGCGGCCAGCCGATCCGGGTAGCTCGCGGGCGAGGCCTCGCCGTTGCCCGTGCCCTGGGTGATCGAGTCGCCGAAGGCCACCACCACGCGCGGCGTGGCTTGCATCGCGACGTCCAGGCCGGTCACGACGTGGTTGATCGGCGAGGAGGCGGCACCGGGCCAGTTCGCACGCATCACCGCGGCGCCGGGCACCATGACCGTGGCGCCCAGCGGGTGCATGGTGGCAAAGGGCGTGCCCGCCTCGACCTGGTAGCTCACCGCTACCGCCTGGCCGGGCTCGACCGCGAGCTGCGCGCCATCGCTCCAGGCCTCACGGCCCGGCGCGATCGTGATGCCGGTGCGGCCGCCGAAACGCAGCCGCTGCAGGCTGGCCGGCGCCACCGCGGCGACGCCGGCGGCGAACCCCACGCTGGCATCCACGATGCGCAGCGGCCGGCGCCCGAACAGGTTCGAGAAACGCACACGCACGCCCTCGCCGCCCAGGGCAGACACCATCTGCTGGCGCAAGCTCTGGCCATCGAAGTGCTGGGGCTTGGCAGGCAATGCCGGCAAGCCCGGGAACAACGGCGCCGGCATGTAGTCGAGCGGCGCCGCGGCCCAGCTGGCGGCCCACAGCGGCGCGTGTGCCGGCTTCGGCCGCGCGACCAGAGGCAACGGCATGACGGCAAGCAGCCCCAGGCCCGCGCAGCGCGCGAGCCCGGCCTGGGCGAAGCGTCGTCGTGAAACCAGGTCCTTGCGCAAGCGAGCCAGTTTACGCAAGCCTCTTGCCGTCCGGTGTCGGACGGGGCGCTACCAGGTATCGACGTAGGGCGTGGCCGGCCGCTGCGCCGTGGCGGCGGACGCAAGCCCGCGCACCAGCCAGGCGCGCGTGTCGGCGGGGTCGATCACCGCATCGATCTCCAGCGTCTGCGCCATGTGGATCGCTTCGCCGTTCGCGTACTGCTGCGCGACCAGTTTCTTGAACAGGGCATCGCGCTCGGGCCCTTCGGCCGCGGCCTCCAGCTCCTTGCGGAAGCCCAGCCGCACCGCGCCCTCCAGCCCCATGGCGCCGAACTCGCCGGTCGGCCAGGCGACGGTGAAGACCGGCGCATCGAAGCCGCCGGCCGTCATCGCCTGCGCGCCCAGGCCGTAGCCCTTGCGCAGCACCACCGCGAAGTAGGGCACGCGCAGGTGCGAGGCCACCATGAACATGCGGCACACATGGCGCACCTGCGCCTGCGCCTCGATCTCGGGGCCGACCATAAAGCCCGGCGTGTCGCACAGCGCGACCAGCGGCAGCCCGTGCGCATTGCACAGCTGCATGAAGCGCGCGGCCTTGTCGGCGGCCTCGACGTCGATCGCACCGCCGAGGTGATGCGGGTTGTTCGCCAGCAGGCCCACCGGCTTGCCCTCGATGCGCGCCAATGCGGTGACGATGCCGGCGCCGAAGCCCGCGCGCAACTCGAGCAGCGAGCCGGTGTCGGCCACGCCGCGCATCGCGGCGCGCACGTCGTACACGCGCAGGCGGTTCTCGGGCACCGCATGACGCAGCGCACGCGGGTCGGCGCACTGCCACTCGCTCGTCGCCCCCTGGAAGTACGAGAGGTACTGCTTCGCGGCCGCCACCGCCGCGGCCTCGTCCTTCACGAGGATGTCGATCACGCCGTTGCGCGACTGCACACTGCTGGGTCCGATCTGCTCGGGCGCGAAGGTGCCGAGGCCGCCGCCTTCGATCATGGCCGGCCCGCTCATGCCGATGTTGCTGGCCTCGGTGGCGATGATCACGTCGGCACAGCCCAGCAGCGCCGCGTTGCCGGCGAAGCAGCGCCCATGCACGATGCCGACCACCGGCACCTGGCCCGAGAGCGCCGCGAACTGGCTGAAGGTGTGGTTGTTGAGGCCGGCGACGATCGGCATGTCGGTGTCGCCCGGCCGCCCGCCGCCGCCTTCGGCGAACAGCACCACCGGCAGCTTCAGCTGGTGCGCGATGCCCAGCATGCGGTCGGTCTTGTGGTGGTTGCGCAGGCCCTGCGTGCCGGCGAGCACGGTGTAGTCGTAGGCCATCACCACGCAGCGCGACTTCTCGGGGCCGAACTGCCCGGCGTTGACGCTGCCGATGCCGGTCACCATGCCGTCGGCCGGAGTGTTGGCGATCAGGTCCTCGAGCGTGCGGCGCCGCGTCTGCGCGGCGATCGCCAGGGCGCCGTACTCGCTGAAGTTGCCGGGCGCCTCGGCCAGGTCGCACAGGTCGGCGATGTTGGCGCGCGCGGTGCGGCCGCCCTGCGCCTGGCGCTTCGCGACCGCGGCGCCGCGGTTCGCATCGAGCGTGAAGGCGTGGCGGTCGATCACCTTCTGCAGGTCGGGCCGGATCGCATCGAGGTCCTGCTCGGCGTGTGCCTCGGCTTCGACGGCCTGCGCATCCACGGCCTCGAGCCGCAGCAGCGACTGGCCCTCGACGAGGTAGTCGCCGGGCGCGGCCAGCAGCGCGATCACGCGGCCGGCCGCGGGGGCGTGCAGCAGGTGCTCCATCTTCATCGCCTCGAGCACGCCGAGCTGCGCGCCGGCCGGCAGCACATCGCCCACCTCGACCTCGAACTGCACCAGGCGGGCCGGCATGGGTGCCTTGACGACGAGGGCGCCTCCCTTCTCATCCTCCTCCGGCGCCGTCGCCTTCGGCTCGACCGCAGGCGCATGCGCCGCCCTGGCCGCCGCCGCATCGACGCGCGAGGCCGCCGCGAGCAGGTCCGACAGATGCGCCTCGACGAAGCGCGTGTGCAGCTTCTGCGTGGCGAACTCGGGGCGCTCGCCGATCGCGCGCAACAGCGCGAGGTTGGTCGCGACGCCCTCGATGCGGCATTCCTCCAGGGCGCGCAGCGAACGCCGCAGCACGTCGTCGAAGCGCGGCGAGGAGGCATGCACGATCAGCTTGGCGAGCAGCGTGTCGTAGTGCGGCGAAGGCGCCAGGCCCGCGTAGCCGTGGGTATCGACGCGCACCCCGGGCCCTGCCGGCAGGTCGAAGCGCGACAGGCGCCCGCTGGCCGGTCGCGCTTGGCCCTGCGCGTCGAGCGTCTCGGCATTGAGGCGCCACTGCACGGCAAAGCCGCGCTGCGCGGCACTGCGGTCGGCGTCGATGCCGAGCGCTTCCAGCGACTGCCCCGCCGCGACGCCGATCTGCAGCTGCACCAGGTCGAGCCCCGTGACGGCCTCGGTCACCGTGTGCTCGACCTGCAGACGCGGATTGGCCTCGATGAAGACGAAGGGCAGGCTCGTCGAATGTTCATCGACCAGGAACTCGAAGGTGCCCAGGCCCCGGTAGCCCACGGCCTTGGCCATGCGCAGCGCGGCCTGCGTGAGGCGCTCGCGCAGCGCGGTCGACAGCGACGGGCTGGGCGCGATCTCGACCAGCTTCTGGAAGCGCCGCTGCAGCGTGCATTCGCGCTCGCCGAGGCTCGCGACCGCGCGTCCGTCGCCCAGCACTTGAATCTCGATGTGGCGCGCATTGCGCATCAGGCGCTCGACGTACACGCCCTCCACGCCGAAGGCGGCCTTGGCCTCGGACATGCAGCGTGCATGCGCCTCGGGCAGGTCGCGCGCGTGCAGGACCGCGCGCATGCCGCGGCCGCCACCGCCGCCGATGGCCTTGACCATGACGCCGGGTCCGGCGTCATTCCTGTTGCTGCCCGCACCGTCCTGCGCCAGCTGCGCGGCGAAGAAGGCCTGCGCCTCGGCCAGCGTCACCGCGCCGGCGCTGCCCGGCATCACCGGCACATCGCACTGATGCGCGAGCGCGCGGGCGCGCGCCTTGTCGCCGAAGAGCGCGAGTTGCTCGGGCGTCGGCCCGATGAAGCAGAGCCCCGCCTCGGCGCAGGCCTGCGCGAAGTCCACTCGCTCGCTCAGGAAGCCGTAGCCCGGATGCACCGCATCGCAGCCCTGGGCGCGCGCGATCTCGATCAACGCGGCGCCGTCGAGATAGGCGGCGGGGCCGGTCGCCGCCAGCGGCACGGCCGCGTCAGCCAGCTGCACATGCAGCGCCGCGGCATCGTCCTTCGCATGCACGGCCACGCTCGCGATGCCCAGGTCGCGCAGCGCGCGCACCAGCCGCACCGCGATCTCGCCGCGGTTGGCTACAAGGATCTTCTTGAACAACGCAGGCCTTTCAGGGATGGTCTTTCAACAGCCGGCGCAGCACCTTGCCGGCGCCGGTGGTGGGCAGCGCATCGATGAAGCGCACCGTGCGCGGCGTCTTGTACGGCGCCATGTTCTCGCGCGCCCAGGCCACCAGCGCCTCGGCCTCGAGCGCGGCGCCCGGCTTGCGCACGATGAAGGCCTTGACCACCTCGCCCTTCTCCGCGTCAGGCTCGGCGATGACCGCGGCCTGCGCCACGGCCGGGTGCTTGATGAGGATGGTCTCCACCTCCTCGGGGAACACGCTGTAGCCCGAGACCTTGATCATTTCCTTGAAGCGGCCGATGAAGCTCAGGTAGCCGTCGGCATCGAGCTTGCCCATGTCGCCCGTATGCACCCAGCCCTTGCGCAGCGTGGCGGCCGTGGCCTCGGGCTTGTTCCAGTAGCCCTTGAAGCTGCCGGGGCTGGCGAGCACGATCTCGCCGATCTCGCCCACCAGCCGGTCCGCGCCCGTGTCGGGGTCGATGATGCGGATGGTGACGCCCGGCACCGCCACACCCTGCGTGCCCCAGCGCGGCGCATGGTGCGGGGTGTAGGTGTCGCAGGTGTGGGTCTCCGAAAGGCCGTAGGCCGCCTCGAAGGAGGTGCAGTTCTTCGCGAAGCCGCGCCATTGCGCGGCCAGCGGCTCGGTGAAGGTGATGCCGAAGCTGGTGACCGGGTTCATGCGCAGGCTGGACAGGTCGAAGCCCGCGATGCCCTCCACCTGCATGCAGGCCACGTTCATCGGTGCGATGCTGTACCACCAGCTGACGCGGTAGCGCTCGATGGCCTGCAGCGCCGCGCGCGGCTCGAAGCGGTGCAGCAGCACCGAGGTGGCGCCGGTGAGCACCGGCACGTTGACGCCCATCAGCATGCCGGCGATGTGGTAGAGCGGCGCAATGGACAGGAGCACGTCGCTGCCGGCGACGCCGTTGCAATCGGCCGCGGCGCGTGTCTTGAAGAGCGCGTTGCCGTAGCTCAGCATTGCGCCCTTGGGCAGGCCGGTGGTGCCGGAGGTGTAGGTCATCAGGGCCACGTCGTCCATCGAGAGCGCGACGGGCGCGGGCCGCGCGCCGCTCTTCATCACGGCCAGGAAGTCCTCGCAGCCTGCGGGCACGTTGCGCGGCTCGCGCTGCGATGCGACCAGGTCAGCGGGCATGTCGAGCGTGAGCGACTCGGGCAGCAGGTCGGCGTAGTGCACGACGAACACGTGCTCCAGCGCGCTCCGGGCACGCACCTTGTCAACGACCGGAAGCAGTGAAGAAGCCGCGACGATCACGCGCGCCTTCAGGTCATCGACCTGGTAGGCCAGTTCGTGCTCCTTGTTGAGCGGGCCGCTGGGGCACACGATGGCGCCGATCTTCTGGATGCCGTAGTGCGCCGCCAGGTATTGCGGGCAGTTGTTGAGGAACAGCACCACCGGCTCGCCCTTCTTCACGCCGATGGCCTGCAGCCGCGCCGCGAAGGCATCGCTGGCGGCGTCGAGCTCGGCGTAGCTCATCGCATGGCCGTACCAGATGCAGGCCGGGTGCTCGCCGCGCTCGCGCGCGTGCGCGCGCAGGTACTCGTGCAGGGGCTGGTCGGGGCGGTCGGGAAGCGCGGTGATTGTCTCCATGGCGTCACTCTCACAGGGTTATCGATAGGCTTGGCCGCTTGCCATGGCCGCATGGTGCTTCAACAATCCTACCCATGGGTATAACCTCGGCGACACCGCACAAACCCTCTGCGCGCATCGACCTGCCACAGGGCACTGGTCGCCAGCGTGCCGCCACCGCGGGCACCGACGTGCAGCGCGAGCGCATCCTGCAGGCGGCAGCGCAGCTCTTCGCGGCGCAGGGCTACGCCAACACGACCATGGCGCAGATCGTTCGCGCCCTCGACGTCACCAAGCCCTTCGTCTACTACTACTTCCGCGACAAGCAGGAGATCTTCGAGACGCTCTCGTGGCAGCCGGCGGTCGACTGCTTCACCTCGCTGGACTTCGCCGAAGGCGATCGGCGGCCCGCGGTCGAGAAGGTCAAGGAAGGCATCGAGCGCCTGATCAGCGCCACGGTGGCCCACCATCCCTGCGCCTTCTTCCCCTACCGCGAGCCGCAGGTGTACCGGCCCGAGTACATCGCCGCGCAGAAGAAGCTGGCCCGCCATTTCTACGACCGGCTCTGCCCCCTCCTCGAGGAGGCGCGGCGCGACGGCGACCTGGACTTCCGCGAGACCAAGATCACCGCGCTGGCCGCGCTCAGCCTGCCCGGCTTCCTCTACAGCTGGTATCGGCCCGAGGGCCGGCTCCCGCCGGACGAGGTGGTGGCCGAGCTGACGCAGCTCGCATGGCGCGTGCTGGGCCTGCGCGAGCGCGGCGGCTGAGCACCGGCGCTGCGCCCTTCCCTTTTCTTCCACCCTACTTCCGGAGACAAGCCATGAGCCTCTCTTTCGCCTTCGCGCCGCTGGCCGCCGCCGCGCTGCTCGCGGCCGGCACGGCCCAGGCCCAGCAGACCTACAAGATCGCCTACATCGATCCGCTCTCCGGCCCCTTCGCGAACGTGGGCGAGCTGATGCTCACGCACACGCAGTACGCGATCGAGGACATCAACGCCAAGGGCGGCGTGCTCGGCGGCACGAAGCTGCAGCTGCTGCAGTTCGACAGCAAGCTCTCGGCGCAGGAGAGCCAGAGCGCACTGCAGGCCGCGATCGACCAGGGCGCGCAGGCCATCGTGACCGGCGGCTCGGGCTCCTCGGTGGTGACGGCGCTGGTGCAGTCGGTCAACCGCTGGAACCAGCGCAACCCGGGCAAGGAGCTGATCGTGCTCAACCACTCCTCGATCGACCCCGAGATGACCGGCAAGGGCTGCAGCTTCTGGCACTTCCAGACCGAGGCCAACACGGCGATGAAGATGAAGGCGCTGGCCAACTACATCAAGAAGACGCCGGACATCAAGAAGGTCTACCTGCTCAACCAGGACTATGCGCACGGCAAGCAGTGGGCCAGCTACGGCCGCCAGCTGGTAGGCCTGGCGCGGCCCGACGTCCAGTTCGTGGGCGAGGCGCTGCACCCCATCGGGCGCGTGAAGGACTTCTCGCCTTACCTCGCGAACGTGAAGCAGGCTGGCGCCGACACGGTGATCAGCGGCAACTGGGGCCAGGACATGACGCTCCTGCTCAAGGCCGCCGGCGATGCCGGCTACAACCTGCGCTATTTCAACCACAGCGCCGGCTCGGTGCCGGGCACGGTGCTCGCGGTGTCGCAGGCCAGGCTGGGCCAGCTGACCTGGGTGGCCGAATGGCATCCGGGCCAGGCCGACTCGCCCAAGGCCGACGCGCTGGCCAAGGCCTACAAGGCCAAGACCGGCAAGGACTTCCTGGCGCCGCGCATCGAGTTCACCCCGCGCCTGCTGGCCGCCGCGATCGACAAGGCCGGCAGCACCGACACCACCAAGGTGGCGCGCGCGCTGGAAGACATGCGCTTCGATTCGGTGGTCGGCCCCGTGCGCATGCGCGCGGAAGACCACCAGCTGCTGCTGCCGCAGGTGGTCAACACCATCGCCCCGGTGGACGGGAAGGCGGTCAAGGTGGGCTGGGAAGGCACGAACTACGGCTTCCGCACCGACGCGGTCTATACGGGCAACGAGCTGGCGCAGGGGACGGAATGCAAGATGGTGCGGCCGGCCTCGTGATGCTTCCGCGCTAAGGGATTGCCCTGCCTGCCGCCCGCGGTGGCATCGGGATACTGCGATGTCGTCCGCAGAGGGGCGATGGAGGCTGTAGAACACCATGGCAGGCAAGAACCCGCTCTATCCGATCCCGCATCCCGCGCGGAAACCCTTCGTCGGCAACATCCTGTCGATCGGCTCCGAGTCGCCGGTGCTCGACATGTGGAAGATCGCCCAGGACCTGGGCGAGATCTACTGGCTCGACATGCCGGGCATGCCGGTGATCGTGGTCTCCTCGGCCGCGCTGGTCGACGAGCTGTGCGACGAGAAGCGCTTCGACAAGAGCACCAAGGGCACGCTGCGCCGGCTGCGTGCGCTTTCGCACGGGCTGTTCACGTCCGATACCCACGAGTCGACCTGGTCGAAGCCGCACAACATCCTCCTGGCCAACTTCAGCCAGCGCGCGATGCAGGCCTACCACCCGATGATGCTGGACATCGGCGAGCAGCTGGTGACCAAGTGGGAGCGCCTGAACTTCGACGAGGAGGTGGACGTGGTGCGCGACATGACCGCGCTCACGCTCGACACCATCGGCCTGTGCGGCTTCGGCTACCGCTTCAACTCCTTCTACCGCGAGGGCTTCCATCCCTTCGTCGACGCGATGGTGCGCACGCTGGAGACGGTGCAGAACCGGCGCGGCATCCCGCTCGAGGAGCTGATGCTCAAGAAGGAGCTGGCCCAGCAGCGCAAGGACATCCGCTTCATGCACAAGATGGTGGAGGACATCATCCAGGAGCGGCGCCAGAGCGGGGCCGACATCGCGACCAAGCCCGACCTGCTGAGCTACATGATCGCCGGCGTGGACAAGAAGACCGGCGAGCGCCTGGACGACCGGCAGATCCGGGACGAGTGCATCGAGTTCCTCATCGCGGGGCACGAGACCACCAGCGGCCTGCTGTCCTTCGCGCTCTACTTCCTGCTCAACAACCCCGAGGCGATGGCCAAGGCCCAGGCCGAGGTCGACCATGTGTTCGGCCCCGACCCTTCGGCGAAGCCCACCTACGCGCAGGTCAACCGGCTGGTCTACGTGCTGCAGGTGCTGAAGGAATCGCTGCGCATGTTCCCGACCGCACCGGCGATCGCGATGGCCGCGAAGGAAGACACGACCATCGGCGGCCAGTACACCATCAAGAAGCGCAACATGGTGATCATGCATGCGCTCGCGCTGCACCGCGACAAGGCGGTGTGGGGCGAGGATGCGGACCGCTTCAACCCCGATCACTTCAGCCGCGAGGCCGAGCGCGAGCGGCCGGTCAATGCCTTCAAGCCCTTCGGCAACGGGCAGCGCGCCTGCATCGGGCGGCAGTTCGCGCTGCAGGAGGCGGTGCTCACGCTGGGCATGATCCTGCAGCGCTTCGACCTGGTCGACCACACGGGCTACAAGCTGAAGATCCGCGAGGCGCTCACGATCAAGCCGGAGGGGTTCAAGATCCGGGCGGTGCCGCGCGATCCCGCCACGCGCTCGCGCGGCGACACGGCCGTCGCGCAACCGGTGCAAACCGCGGCCGAGCGTCCCGCTGCCCCCCGACCGCAAGTCGCACGCCACGGCACCCCGCTGCTGGTGCTGCAAGGCTCCAACCTCGGCAGTGCCGAGGACCTGGCACGCCAGCTGACCGAAGTCGCCGAGATGCGCGGCTACTCCACCCAGCTCGCCTCGCTGGACGACTACGCCGAGCGGCTGCCCGCCGAGGGCGCGGTGGCCATCGTCTGCGCCTCGTACAACGGCATGGCGCCCGACAACGCCGCCGAGTTCTATCGCTGGCTGGACCACGCCGACGATTCGCTCAAGGGCGTGCGCTTCAGCGTCTTCGGCTGCGGCAACACCGACTGGGCCTCCACCTACCAGGCGGTGCCGCGGCGCATCGACGAGCGCCTGGCCGCGCTGGGCGCGACCTGCATCCACGTGCGCGGCGAAGGCGATGCGCGCGAGGACATGGACGGCGCTTTCCAGGACTGGAGCGATGCGCTGTGGCCACAGCTCGCGAAAACCTTCGAGCTGAAGGCTGTCGATTCGGCGCCCTTGCAGAGCGAGCCGCTCTACACGCTGGAAGAGATGCCGCCGCCGCAGAAGAACGGGCTGGTCGATGCGCTGGGCGCGGTGGGCATGCGCATCCTGCAGAACCGCGAGCTGCAGATGGGTGGCGATCTTGTCAACAACGGCCGCTCCACCCGGCACGTGGAGCTGCAGCTTCCCGAAGGCGTCAGCTACCGCGCCGGCGACCACCTGAGCGTGGTGCCGCGCAACGGCGCGGCGCAGGTGGAGCGTGCCATGGCGCGCTTCGGCTTCGACCGCAAGGCCCATGTGCGGCTGCAGGCCACGCCGGGGCGCAAGGCCGCCCTGCCGGTGGACGAAGTGATCGCGGTCGACCGCCTGCTCGGCGACTACGTCGAGCTGCAGGACGTGGCCACGCGCAAGCAGATCGCGCAGCTCGCAAGCCATGCGCAATGCCCCTTCACCCGGCCCAAGCTGGAGGCCTTGTCGGGTGCCGACGAGGCCTCGGCCGCGCTCTACAAGAGCGAGGTGCTGCACAAGCGCAAGTCGGTGCTCGACCTGCTGGAGGAGTTCCCGGCCTGCCAGCCGCCCTTCGCAGTGTTCCTGGAAATGCTGTCGCCGCTGTCGCTGCGCTACTACTCCATCTCATCGTCGCCGGCGGTCGATGGCGGGCGCTGCAGCGTGACCGTGGGCGTGGTGGCCGGGCCGGCGCGCTCCGGGCTCGGCCGCTTCGAGGGCGTGTGCTCCAACTACCTGGCGCGCGCCGAGGCCGGCGAGCTGGTGCATGGCGTGGTGCGCGAGACCACGGCCGAGGGCTTCCGCCTGCCCGAAGACCCGCAGCGGCCGCTCATCATGGTCGGCCCGGGCACCGGGCTCGCGCCCTTTCGCGGCTTCCTGCAGGAGCGCGAGGCGCAGATCGCCAAGGGCACGGTGCCGGGCGAGGCCCTGCTCTTCTTCGGCTGCCGCCATCCCGAGCAGGACTTCATCTACGCCGAGGAGCTGAACGCCTGGGCCGAGCGCGGCGTGGTGCGGCTCCACACCGCCTTCTCGCGCGCCGGCGAGCGCAAGGTCTATGTGCAGGACCGCATCCGCGAGCAGGCGGCCGAGGTCTGGCGGCTGCTGGACCAGGGCGCGATCGTCTACGTGTGCGGCGACGGCTCGCGCATGGAGCCCGACGTGCGGCGCGCGCTGTCGGACATCGCGCGCGAGCATGGGCAGGACGGCGAGGCCTGGCTGGAGCGCATGATCGCCGACAAGCGCTACGTGCTGGACGTGTGGGCCGGCAATTGAGGCCCGCGCAGCTCAGGTGCGCTTGCGCGCCGTGACCTCGATCTCGATCTTCATCCGCGGGTCCGCCAGGCCGGCCGAGATCATCATCGCGGCCGGCCTGGACTCGCCGAAGTACTTGCGCAGCACGGGCCAGCAGGCGGGGAAGTCGTCCGCCCTGGGCAGCACGTAGGTGACGCGCACCACATCGGCGAAGGAGGCGCCGGCCTCGGCCAGGGCCGCGCCGATGTTCAGCAGGCATTGCTCGGCCTGCTCCACGACGCCGTCGCGGATGGTCATGGTCGCGTAGTCGAAGCCGGTGGTGCCGGAGACGAAGACCCACTCGCCGTCCACCACGGCGCGGGAATAGCCGATTTCCTGCTCGAAGGTGGAGCCGGAGCTGATGAGTCTGCGTGTCATGGGCTTGCCTGCGAAGTCGCGGGGATGCGATTCTCGCGCGGCCGCCACGCGTGCTGCCGAAGCAGGCGCCGGCCCGCCGGCATCTTGCAGCACATAGCGGATCTCCTGGACCTGTGCGCCGCCCATCGCGAATGACCGGGTGGCGGCTGCCTCCGGCTGGAAACCAGCCGCGGAATAGAAGCGTATTGCGCGCTCGTTGCCGGCGAGCACCCACAGGCTGATCCTCGCCGCGCCTCGCGCAGCCATCGTCGCTCTCGACGTCAACCATAGCTGGCGCCCCGCGCCCGTGTGCCAATGGCTCGGCGCGAGATAGATCGCCCAGAGCTCATGGTCGCAGGACGCCGCGCCGCTATCTCGACAGATGCCGAAGGCCGAAAAACCGACGATCCGATTGTCCACTTCGGCCACGAGCAGGGACGGCTCTCCCTTCGCGAGCGACTCCGCCCACATGGCCTGCCGTTTCTCGACGGACAGGGCATCCAGGAATGCGTGCGGCAGCAGATCGCGGTAGGCGCACTGCCACGACTGCACATGGACTTCGGCGATGGCGCGAGCGTCGGCGGGTAGCGCGGGGCGGATCACGCTCGTGCTCTCTCTCAAGCGGCGCGGGCAGCTCGCGCCAGACGTGATCGCGCCGCGTGCAGGAGCACGCGGGAATAGAGCTTGTGAAACCCGAGCAAGGCCTTGAAGAGAAAGCCCATCCTGGCCTCGCCGGAGACCTTGTCCACGACGGGCACCACGGCGGAGCCGAAGTACAGGCGTGTGGAAGACGGGCCGCTGCCGCCGGGCGCCTGCGCCACCATCAGCCATGAGCGCGTGCGGCCGGCAAGGTCGCACATCAGCAGTTGATCGTCTGTCCGCGCCTCCACCTTCCAGGCGGAAAAGGTGTCTCGTTCGCCGGCAGCGAGCTGCCTCACCTGCGCATCCGTCGAGGGCCTGGATGCCAGCCGGGCGAGCAGGAATCTCTCCAGCTTGAACACGGTGCCCGTATAGAAGGCCTCTACGTAGGCCGCGTGCGACACGACGCCGGCCATGTCGGTCGTGTAGCAGTCCGCATAAGCGCCGCCGTGGGCATATCTTGCGAGCAGCGCCCGATCCGGCAGTTCGCAGGCTTGGATGGAGGACACAGCTTCTGGCTACTCCGGCCTGTGGCACACGGCCTCGACGTTGTGTCCGTCGGGCCCGATGACGAAGGCACCGTAGTAGTTGGCGTGATAGTGCTCGCGCAGCCCCGGCGCCCCATTGTCCTTGCCGCCGGCGGCCAGGGCCGCCTCATAGAACTGCCGCACCTGCTCGCGGTTCTCTGCCGCAAAGGCGAGATGGATCGGGCCGGGACTGGGGCCGAAGGAACCGATCCAGAACTGCGGCCTGCCGGGTCGCCCGAGCATGACCCAGCCTTCGTCTTCCATCGCAGCGCCGATGCCGAGCGGCGCCAGCGCCTGGAGACGGAAGGCCTTGCTGGCCTGGAGATCACTCACCGTTGTTCCTTGAGGCGCATGAGTTCAAAACGTTCGGCTTTGGCGCTGAGCGGCTGAGTACTGCGCACTTCGGTGCGTAGCGCCCAGCGGCTTCGTGTTTCGTCGCAACGGATCACCTTGAGGCGCATGAGTTCAATTTCGTCGCAACGGATCGTTGTTCCAGATGTGGTCGAAGATCATGGGCACACCTCCATCGCGATCAAGAAACTCACCTCGCGGACTAACGCCTCGCGCCGCCGTAGCTTGGCTATCGGTGCTGATGGCGGACGACGAGTATGAGAATTCCAACGTCGCCCTGTCGATACACGACCGTTTACGGAAAGACTCGCAAAGGAAACGCTCTGCGGCCGCTCGCCGACGGCGTTCCGAAGCCTGGATGCTTTACCAACAGATCGGCAACACGCTCGAATTCTGAGAGGAAGCGTAGCGCGACCTTCAGAACTTCGGCTTCAAGGGCTTCCAGGTCTGTACGCACACCGATCTCCGCTCAGGACTGCTCGATGGCGTAGCTTGCCACAAGACTCTCAGCTATTCCGGCCGCCCCGGATCTGGATACACCAGTGGCCCCCACAGCTTGCGATCGAAAGGCTTCCACAGCCCCTCCGGCTGCGCCAGCCGGTCCGCCAGCGCATAGAGCACGGCGGGGTGGGCGCCCAGGCCCAGGTGGCTGGCGATCACCTCGATATTCTCCGACTGCGGCCCGGGCTCCTCCACGCTGCAGCGCCAGGCGACCACGCCGTCGCTGCGGCTGAAGATGGAGGTGGTGGGCACCGGCGGCGTGGGGCGCACATGCTTCATCCGCCGCGGGTCTTCCGAGCTCTGGCCACTCACACCCTCGTAGATCCGCCATGCGTTCGTGGCGCGCGAGCTGCCCGTGAAGGGGCTGCCCAGCGTGACCACGCTGCGCACCCATTGCGGATGGCGCGCGGCCAGCAGGCGCGCATAAACGCCGCCCAGACTCCAGCCGATCAGGCTGACCTTGCGGCCGCTCTCGGCATGCAGGGCCTCGAGCTTGGCGATCATGCCGTCCTCGATGCCATCGCGCGGGCCGAAGTTGCGTCCCAGGCCCCAGCCATGGGCGTCGTAGCCGCGGCCTTCGAGGTAGCGCCGCAGCAGCTTGGTCGACATGTCGCTGGCCACCAGGCCGGGCAGCACCAGCACGGGATGGCCGTCGCCGCGCGGCGTGAGTTGCAACAACGGCCACAGGGCCAGCGCGGCGCCGGCCTCCCAGAGTGCGCGCCCTTCGGCCAGCAGCAGCAGGCGCGAAGGCGGATCGACGGGGTCTTGGGTGGCTGCCATCATGAATATCTCCTTTGTCGTCGTTATGGGTGACCGCGCATCCGCGGCGGTTCCTGGTGCGCCGCATGGCGAGTTCGCCTATCCGAGGTATTTGCCACGCAAGTAATCAAGGTAAGCCCTCGACTCCCGGGAAACATAGGGGGAAACCAGCGTCAGCGTGTAGAAGGCTGCCAGCCCCGGGTCGGCCTGCTGCAGGGCATCGCGCCCCGGCACCAGCCGCTCGAAGGAGAGCCAGCAGGTGGTGGTGAAGACCATCTGCAGCGCGAGCATCTGCGCGTCTTCAGCTGTCGCCTGGATGACACCGGCGACCCGCAGCGTCTCGCACAGCGATTGCGCGGCCAGCAGGTTCTGCGCCGTGAGGGCCTGGGCCCGCTGGCCCAGCGCCGGGTACTCGCCCGCGAGGAAGGCCATGTCGCGGTAGACGAAGCGGTAGGCGTCGATGGCCTCGAAGCGCAGGTGCAGAGCGAGCCACAGGTCGTCGATGGCGCGAACGGTGTCGGAGGAAGCGTTGAGCAGCTCCAGCTGCTCCTCGAAGCGCCGGAACAGGCGATCGACGATCAGCTGCTTGGCCTTGAAGTGGTAGTGGAGATTGCCGGGGCTCATCTCGAGCTCGGCCGCGATGCGGTGCGTGGACACGGCCGCGAGCCCCTGCGCATTGAACAGCGCCAGGCTGGTCTGCAGGATGCGTTCGCGCGTGTTGATGCTGGCCACGGGCTCTGGGCTCGACCGGTGGCGCTCAGCGCTTGCGCTGTCCGGATTCGATGCGCTCCAGGTGTTCGAGCAGCAGCTTCATCTGCTCGCGCAGCTCCTGGATCTCCTGCGCCGTCGGCATGCCCAGCCGCTGCATCGCGGTGGCGACGCGCTGGTCGAAGACGTCTTCGAACTTGCGGATGCCGAAGCTCTCGAGCCCGAAGCCGCGCTGCGGCGCATCGCCCTTGGGCTGGCTCATGCCGAGCAGGCTCTCGATGACGTTGGTCTGGCGCTTGACCACGTCGTCCCGCACGTTGCCCAAGGCCTTCAGGCCGGCGCGCAGCAAACCCTGCGCGCCGGCCTTCGGATCGGGGGCCACGGCCTTCTTCGCGGGGGCCGCCTTCTTGCGCGGCACCGCCTTCTTGGCCGGCGCAGCTTTCTTGCCGGCCGCAGCCGCCTTCTTCTTCACGCTGACAGTTTCATCGCGGCGAGTCGCCATGCGTTGCTCCAGGACAGGTCAATTCGAAAGGCGGCCGGCCCGCCATGGGGCTCAGCCGGCCTTGCGCGCAGTGCGTACCGGGCGGCGCACGGCCGTGCGGGCCTTGGCCTTCACGGTCTTGACCGGCGTCGCTTCTTCCGTGCTGCCCGCCACGCGGCTTTCGATCTGCTTGGCGCCGGCGGCGATGCGGTCGGCGATCTGCACCGAGACCGTAGCGATCGGCTGGTTCAGGGTGCCCAGGGCCTGCAGGACCGAGCTGCCCAGCGGCGACTCGATGCGGGCGGCGGCGTTGGCGACCGTCTCGATGCCGCTGGTGGTGGTGCCGGCGATGCGGTCCATCACAGCGACGACGCGGCCGGTGTCGATGTCGAGGCGGTTGGCCAGGAAGCCATTGACCTTCTCCTGCGCGCCGATCAGGCGGGCCTTGAGCGTCTCGCTCACCAGCGGCAGCTGGCGGGCGTTGAGGAATTCGCTGGTGCGCGTGGCTGCGCCGTTCAGCAGGCGATGGGCGCCGGCGCGGTAGGCGCCGACCAGGGTCTTGCCGGCATCGTTGTACTGGCCGACCACGTGGAGGGCGGCGGTGGAGAAGTTTTGCGTGGACATGATGATTTCCTTGAAGTGGGATGGGACACATGACACCGGGAACCCATCCCGCCATCACTCGCGTCATGGTTCCGACGCGATGGCCTCATCTTCTTCGCAAAGCCCTAGGCCTTGAAAACTAGAACCGTCGGATAGTTAGGCCAACTGCCCCAATTCTTCAAAGCCCCGAGATGCTACGGCCTGCGGGCCTCGCGCCGTCTCGCCCTGCCCTCGGGCTTACCCGCTATCCGGGCCTTCGCGCATTGCGGATCATTTTCCCTCGCTCCACATCGCGCACCACGCGCCCACGACAACACGGGAACCCATCCGAATGAAACACCTGAGCGGCCTGGACGCGACCTTCCTGCACACCGAAACGCCCGAGACGCCGATGCACGTCGGCGGCCTGCACCTGCTGGAGCTGCCTGCGGACTACAAGGGCGACTACTACGAGGACGTGCAGGCGCACGTGGCGAGCCGCATGCACCTGTCGGAGATCTTCACGCGCAAGCTCGCGCTGATGCCCTTCGAACTGTCGAACCCGGTGTGGGTGGAGGACGAGGACGTGGACCTCGACTACCACGTGCGCCGCGTCACGCTGCCGCGGCCCGGCACGCTGCGCCAGCTCGAGCAGTACGTGGGCCGCCTGCACTCGACGCTGATGGACCGCAGCCGCCCGCTGTGGGAGTTCTACGTGATCGACGGGCTGCAGGGCGGCCATGTCGCGATGTATACGAAGGTTCACCATGCGGGCATCGATGGCCAGGCCGGAAGCGCCTTCGCGCAGGCCATCATGAGCCTGGAGCCGCATCCCGAGCCGGTCAAGGCGCCGCGCCAGAAAGCGCGCCGCCACAACCGCTACCAGCTGGGCGTGGCCGAGCTGGCCGGCGCGGCGCTGAGCAACACGCTGCAGCAGTACGTGAAGCTGGTGAAGACCTTCCCCGACATGGCGCGCGCAGTGCAGAGCCTGATCGTGCCGCAGCCCCGCAGCGAGGGCACGAGCCTCTGGCAGCAGCCGAAGAACCTCAACCTGCTGGGCCCGCGCACGCCGCTCAACGTGGCCATCACCAACCAGCGCGCCTACGCCGTGCGCTCGATCCCGCTGGCCGAGGTCAAGCAGGCGGGCAAGAAGCTGGGCGCCAGCCTCAACGACGTGGTGATGGGCATCTGCGCCGGCGCGCTGCGCCGCTACCTGGCGGACCACGGCAAGCTGCCGAAGAAGCCGATGACCGCGGCCATCCCGGTGACGCTGCGTGCGCCGGGCGACACCTCGTCGAACAACCAGGTGTCGATGACGGTCATGACGCTGGCGACCGACGTGGCCGACCCGATCGAGCGCATCGAGCGCATCCGCGAGTCCTCCACCGCGGCCAAGAACCTGATGGGCAACATCAAGGCCGCGATCCCCACCGACTTCCCCTCCTTCGGCGCGCCCTGGCTGATGTCGGGCCTGGCCTCGATGTACGGTCGCTCGCGGCTGGCGGACCGGCTGCCGCCGGTGGCCAACGTGGTGATCTCCAACGTGCCGGGCGCGCAGGCCGCGCTCTACTTCGCCGGCGCGAAGCTCTTGACCTACTACCCGGTGTCGATCCCGGCCCACGGCATGGCGCTCAACATGACGGTGCAAAGCTACAACGGCAGCCTGGACTTCGGCCTGATCGCCTGCCGTCGCGCGGTACCCGACGTGGACGTGATCGCGGACTACCTGCTCGTCGAGCACCGCGAGATCCTGGCCCGCGTCAAGGCGCTCGAACCAGCGCAAGCCGCGGAAGCGGCCAAGCCGGTGTCACAGCCCACGCCCGTCGAAGCGGAGGCGCCTGCGAAGCCCAAGGCACGCAAGACACCGGCGCGAAAGGCCGCACCCGCCAAGGCCGCCGCCCCGCGCAAGACCCCGGCCCGCCGCGGCGCGGCCGCGGCCGCTGCCGCTACGCGTTGACGCGCAGGCCGGCCGGCCCGGCCTCCATGCGGCCGATCACGCAGGCGGCCTCGAAGCCCTGTTCGTGGAAGAGCGCCAGCACCTGCGGCACGCTGTCCGGCGCGCAGCTCACGAGCAGGCCGCCCGAGGTCTGCGGATCGCTCAGCAGGTCCTGCGCCACCGGCGGCAGTGCGGCATCGAGCCGCACCTCGGCGCCGTAGCCAGCCCAGTTGCGACCCGAGGCACCGGTCACGAAGCCCTCGGCCGCCATCTGGGCGACACGGGGCAGGAGCGGCACCTGCGGCCAGTCGATCACGGCCTGCAGCCCGGCGCCGCGCGCCATCTCCAGCGTGTGGCCGGCCAGGCCGAAGCCCGTCACATCGGTCAGCGCATGCACGCCCTCGAGCGCAGCCAGCGCGATGCCGGGCTTGTTGAGCCGCGTGGTGTTGGCAATCAGCTGCGCGTACCCCTCGGCGTCGAGCTTTTCCTTCTTGAGCGCCGCCGAGAGCACGCCCACGCCCAGCGGCTTGCCGAGCACCAGCACGTCGCCGGCCTTCGCATCGGCGTTGCGCCTGACCCGCTTGGGATGCACCAGCCCCATCACGACCAGCCCGTAGATCGGCTCGACCGAGTCGATGGTGTGGCCGCCCGCGATCGGGATGCCGGCCTCGCGGCACACGGCCTGGCCGCCGCGCACCACCTCGCCGATCACCTCCAGCGGCAGTTGGTTGACCGGCATCGCCACCAGCGCCAGCGCCATGATCGGCGTACCGCCCATGGCGTAGACATCGCTGATGGCATTGGTCGCGGCGATGCGGCCGAAGTCGAAAGGGTCGTCGACGATCGGCATGAAGAAGTCGGTGGTGGCGATCAGCGCCTGCTCGTCGTTGAGCTGGTAGACCGCCGCGTCGTCGGCGGTCTCGATGCCGACCAGCAGCTCGGGCGGGATGATGCCGCTGCCGCTGTTTCGCAGGATCTCCGACAGCACGCCCGGCGCGATCTTGCAGCCGCAGCCGCCGCCGTGGGAGAAGCTGGTGAGACGGAGGGCGGGGGCAGTGCTTCGGTCGTTCATGGTGGGCCCTTTCCAGGTCTGGCCGATTATGGTGGCGCGAGCAGGTCGCTCAGCAGGCGACGCACGCTTGCACGTTCGGCCGGCGGGGTGAATAGCGGCTCGCGCAGCGCGCACTGCGCCGCCAGTCGCCGCGCGAAGACGGGCTCGGCCGCAAAGCGTTCCATCAGTGCCGCCAGCGCCGCGTCGTCGCCGGCAGGAAAGCAGCCCTCGTAGTCCTCGCCCAGCAGTCCCAGGTTGCCGCCGATGCGGCTGGCCAGCACCGGCACGCCCGAGCGCACCGCCTCGATCACCACCTGCGCGCCGCCCTCGATCCGACTCATGTGCACCAGCGCGCGGCCGCGTGCGATCCAGCGCCGCGTGGCGTCGGGCGGGAGCCCGCCGAACCAGCGGTAGTGCGGGCATTCGGCCATGGTGCGGCGCGCCGCCTCGCCGAGCTCGGGCACCAGCGCGTCCCCGATGTGGACGATGCGGACCCGCGTTGCCGCGGGCAAGCGGCGCGCGGCGTTCATGAGAGTGAGCGGGTCCTTCTCGTCGCGCAAATGCCCGACCGCAACCAGGTTGAAGCTGCGGACCGCCGCGCCTTTGTGCAGCCGGCCGGCCGACTGCAGGATCACGCGGGTCTTCGCGCGCTCGGCCGGCCCGAGGCGATCGAGCGCATCGGGCTGCAGCACCACCAGTTGGCTGGCACACTGCAGCGAATGCCGAGCAGCCTCGTTCTCTTCGATGTCGCGGTACACGTCGGTGCCGGTCAGGACCAGCGCGACCGGGCAGGCCGGGCGCGCCGCATGCAGGCGCGCTATCGCCTCGGCGGAGCGGCGGGCATGCAGGGCGATCATCGCGTCGCAGGCCATGCCGTTCCAGGCGCGCGCGATCTCGACCTCGGCCACGCCCGAGAGAAACCGGCCCCAGCGCGAAGCGGTGCGCCAGTTGCCGTTGTTCGCATCCGCCAGCGCGGGCGAGACGATCAGGACGTGCGGCTTCTTGCTCATCGGCGCATTCTGTCAGGCCGCCATCGCCATGATTGACGCACGCACCCTCGCCGGCGAAGCGCTCGCGGCCGCGCTGCGCGAATGCCGCGCACGCACGCGCGCCTGGACCTTCGACCTGAGCGATGCGCAATGGCAGGTGCCGCGCCAGACCGGCGTGAACCTGGTCGCCTGGGAGCTGTCGCACCTGGCCTGGTTCGGCGAGTTCTGGGTGCTGCGCGGCCCGCACGCGGTCGATGCGCAAGGCTATGTGCAGGCGAGCGGGCCGGCGCGCATCGCCGGGCCCGACGCCCTGTTCGACTCGGCCCGGCTGGCCCACATCGCGCGCTGGTCCGTGGCCCTGCCCACGCGGGACGAGATCGACGCGCGCCTCGATGCGCAGCTCGAGGCCTGCCTGGCCGCGCTCGCGCAATGCGATGACAGCGACGAAGCCCTGTACTTTCATCGCCTGGCGTTGTTCCACGAAGACATGCACGACGAGGCCTTCGCCTGGCTGCGCGCGATGCTGGGCTACCTCGCGCCTGTCGGCCTGGCAGAACTGCCGCGCCTGGCCGAGGCGCCTGTCATCGCGCTGCCTGCCGCGCAGGCCCGCATCGGCTGGCCCGCGGCCCGCGGCGGCTTCGCCTTCGACAACGAGCTCGGCGAGCATCCCGTTGCCCTGGCCGCCTTCGAGATCGACGCCATGCCGGTCACGGCCGGCCGCTACCTGCGCTTCGTGGAAGCCGGAGGCTACGCCAATCCGGCCTTCTGGCCCGGCGAGGCCGGACGCTGGCGCGCGACACAGCCCCGCAGCCACCCCGCGCGCTGGCGGCGCGTCTCGCAGCAATGGGAGACCCGCTGGTTCGACCGCTGGCTGCCGCTCGACCCCGACCAGCCGGTGATCCATCTCAGCGCCTGGGAGGCCGAGGCCTACGCGCGCTGGGCCGGCCGCCGACTGCCCACAGCCGCCGAATGGGAGCACGCGGCCGCCACCCAATCCGCCTTCGCCTGGGGAAGCAGCGTATGGGAATGGACCGCCAGCACCTTCACGCCCTACCCCGGCTTCGCGCCCGGCCCTTACCGCGACTACTCGGCCCCCTGGTTCGGCGACCACCGGGAGCTGCGCGGAGGCGCCTTCGCCACTCACGCGCGGCTGCACGATCCGCACTACCGCAACTTCTTCCAGCCCGCCCGCAACGATGTCTTCGCCGGCTTCCGCACCGCGTCTCCTTAAACTGCGGCCCTCTTTCCTTCGGTACGCCCATCATGAAACGACAGTTCCTCCAGACCACCCTCTTCTGCCTGCTGGGCCTGGCCGCCGGCCTGCCGGTGCAGGCGCAGAGCGCCACGACGCTGCGCGTTTCGGCCATCCCCGACGAGGCGCCGACCGAGCTGCAGCGCAAGTTCAAGCCGCTGGGCGAGTACCTGAAGAAAGAGACCGGCCTCGACGTGCAGTTCACGCCCGTCACCGACTACGCCGCCGTGGTTGAAGGCTTGGCCACGAACAAGATCGACCTGGCCTGGCTCGGCGGCTTCACCTTCGTGCAGGCCAAGCTGCGCACCGGCGGCGCGGCCGTGCCGATCGTGCAGCGCGCGGAGGACGAGAAGTTCACCAGCAAGTTCATCGTGCCGACCGACAGCAAGGCGAAGACGCTGGCCGACCTGCGCGGCGCCACCTTCGCCTTCGGCTCGCCGTCATCGACCTCGGGCCACCTGATGCCGCGCCATTTCCTGCTGCAGGCCGGCATCAATCCCGAGAAGGACTTCAAGACCATCGCCTTCTCGGGTGCGCACGACGCGACAGTGGCCTTCGTGGCCTCGGGCCGGGCCGAAGCCGGCGTGCTGAACGCCTCGGTGATGGACAAGCTCGTCGAGTCGGCCAATCCGAACGCCGCCAAGGTGCGCGTGCTCGCGACCACCGCGCCCTACTACGACTACAACTGGACCGTGCGCCCCGGCCTCGATGCCGCGACCACGAAGAAGCTGGCCGACGCCTTCCTGAAGCTCGACGCGGCCAATCCGGCGCACAAGGAAATCCTCGAGCTGCAGCGCGCCTCGAAGTTCATCCCGACCCAGGCCTCGAACTACGACGGCATCGAGGCGGCGGCGAAGTCGGCCGGGCTCATCAAGTAGGCGGGCCGCGCCGTTGACTGCCGAAGCCGCGCTGGCGCTGGAGGACGTCGGCCTGGTCCATGCCAACGGCCAGCGCGCGCTGCAGGGGGTGACGCTGCGGGTCGCGCCGGGTGCGCGCGTGGCCGTCATCGGCCCCTCGGGCGCGGGCAAGACCAGCCTGCTGCGCATCGCCGCCACCGCGCTGCGCGCCAGCGAAGGCCGCGTCGAGCTGCTGGGCGCGCGGCCCTGGCAGCTGCGCGCGCGGCCGCTGAAGGCGCTGCGCGCGCGCATCGGGCTGATCCACCAGGCGCCGCCGATTCCGCCGCGGCTGCGCGTCATCACCGCGGTGCTGGCGGGCCGGCTGGGCGCCTGGTCAGGCGGGCGCGCCCTGGCCTCGCTGCTGGTGCCGGCGGACATCGCCGGCGCGCAGGCCGTGCTGGCCCGGCTCGACCTGGCCGACCGGCTGTTCGACCGCTGCGACCGGCTCTCCGGCGGCCAACTGCAGCGCGTGGGCATGGCGCGCGTGCTCTACCAGGCGCCCGAACTGCTGCTGGCCGACGAGCCGGTGTCGGCGCTGGACCCGGCGCTGGCCGACCTGGCGGTCGGCGAGCTGATTGCGCAGAGCCAGGCCACGGGCGCCACGCTGCTCGCATCGCTGCACGCGGTCGACCTGGCGCTGAAGTGGTTCGACCGCATCGTCGGCCTGCGCGCGGGCGTCGTGGTCTTCGATGCGCCGGCCGCCGAGGTCAGCCCCGGCATGCTCCACGAGCTCTACGCCACCGAGGGAAGCCTGCTGCCGACCCAGGCCCACGGCTTCGACCTCGAGGGCGCCCGCGCGCGCCCGCTGCCCACCGCCTGCCGATGAGCGCCGCCCGGCCGCCCGAAGCCGCCCGGCCGCCCGAAGGCGCGAAGGCCGCTTTGCGCGACCCGCTCGCCCGCCGGCGCCTGGGCGCTCTGCTGCTCGCGCTGATGGTGCTGTGGCCGATGCTGGTCATCGCCGAGTTCAAGCCCCAGGCGCTGCTGGCGCCCGGCACCCTGCGCGTGATGGGTGGCTTCCTGGCCGGCTTCCTGCCACCGGCGCTGTCGGCCGATTTCCTGGGCCTGCTGGCGCACGCGACCTTGCAGACCCTCGCGATGGCGACCGCGGGCACGGCGCTCGCCTTCGTGCTCGCAGTGCCGCTGGCCTTTGCGGCGGCACGGTCGCTGTCGATCTCGCGCATCGGCCCTGGGCCCGGGCGATGGCGCGGGCAGGCGATGCGCACGGCCGTGCGCGGCGTGCTCACCGTGCTGCGCGCCATTCCCGAGCTGGTGTGGGCGCTGCTGCTGGTGCGGGCCTTCGGCCTGGGACCAGGCGCCGGCGTGCTGGCGCTGGCGATCACCTACAGCGGCATGCTCGGCAAGATCTACTCGGAGATTCTCGAGTCGGGCGACACGCGGCCCGCGCGGGCGCTGCTCGAGGCCGGCAGCGGGCGGCTCGCCGCGCTGTGCTACGGCCTCCTGCCGGGCGCGGCGCAGGAGCTGGCCTCCTACACCGTCTACCGCTGGGAGTGCGCGGTGCGCGCTTCGGTGGTGATGGGCTTCGTCGGCGCCGGCGGGCTGGGCCAGCTGATGGACCAGTCGATGAAGATGCTCAACGGCGGCGAGGCGTGCAGCATCCTGATCGTGTTCCTGCTGCTGGTGCTGATGGCCGATGCGCTGAGTGCCCTGTTGCGAAAGTGGCTGGCATGAACCCGACCCGCCCCACGGCCACTGAACGGGCGCGCGCCGCCGGGCCTTGCCTCGGCTGCCTGCTGGCTGGCGCCGCGATCCTGCTGGCGGTGATCGCCAGCTTCCTCTACCTCGGCATCGACTTCCGCGCCCTCGCGGCGCGCGAGTCGCTCGCCTCGATGGCGAAGTTCGTGGCCGAATTCTTTCCGCCCGACCTGTCGCCCGACTTCCTGGCCAAGACCGCCTGGGGCGCGCTGCAGACGCTCGCGGTCTCGGCGCTGGGCACGCTGCTCGCGATGCTGGGCGGCGCCGCGCTGGCGCTGCCGGCCTCGGGCCGCTTCGGCCCGGCGCTGCGGCAGGCCTCGCGCCTGGCGCTCAACCTGCTGCGCAGCGTGCCCGAGCTGGTGTGGGCCGCGCTGATGGTGCTGGCGGCCGGGCTCGGCCCCTTCGCCGGCGTGCTCGCCCTGGCGCTGCACACCAGCGGCGTGTTCGGCCGGCTGTTCGGCGAGACGCTGGAGAACGTGCCGCCCACGCCCGAGCGCGCGCTGCGCGACGCCGGCAGCGGCGCGGTCGCGGCCTTCGCCTACGGCAGCCTGCCGCTGGCATGGCCCCAATGGCTGGCCTATGCGCTGTACCGTTGGGAGATGAATATCCGCATGGCCGCCGTGCTCGGCTTCGTCGGCGCCGGCGGGCTGGGGCAGATGCTGTACTTTCATCTTTCGCTGTTCCAGCAGGCGCAGTCGGCGACCGTGATCGGCGCCATGTTCGTGCTGGTCTTCATCGTGGACACTGCAAGCGGCCGCCTTCGGCGCGGCCTCGTCCCCGCCCACGCATGACCTTTTCGGAGATTCGCCCATGAGCACCTTCACCACGGTCGAGCTGATCGGCGCCCCCACCGACATCGGCGCCAGCGTGCGCGGCGCCGGCATGGGGCCGGACGCACTGCGGGTGGCGGACATCGCCGGCACCCTGTCGCGCCTGGGCTTCGATATCGTGGACCGCGGCAACCTCGCGGGCCCGGCCACGCCCTGGACCGAGCCGGCCAACGGGCTGCGCCACCTGGACGAAGTGGTCACCTGGAACCGGGCGGTCTACGCGGCCGTCGACCAGGCGATGGGCGCCGGCCACCTGCCGCTGCTGATGGGCGGCGACCACTGCCTCGCGATCGGCTCCATCAGCGCGATCGCCTGGCATGCGCGCCGGCGCGGCAAGAAGCTGCGCGTGCTGTGGCTGGATGCGCATTCGGACGTCAACACCGAGCGCACCAGCCCCAGCGGCAACATCCACGGCATGCCGGTCGCCTGCCTGCTGGGCCACGGGCCGGAGGCGCTGAGCGGCTGGAGCGGCGAGGCCGCGGCGCTGGAGCACGATGCGATCCGCTTCCTCGGCATCCGCAGCGTCGACGCGGAGGAAAAGGCGGCGATCCGCGCGCTGGGCCTGAACGTCTTCGACATGCGCCACATCGACGAGCACGGCATGCGCACCACCATGACCGAGGCGCTGCAGGACATCGGCGAGGACACCCACCTGCACGTGAGCTTCGACCTCGACTGCCTGGACCCCGACTACGCGCCGGGCGTGGGCACCGGGGTGCGGGGCGGGCCGACCTGGCGCGAGATGCAGTTGTGCATGGAGATGATTGCCGACACCGGACGCTTGGCCTCGCTCGACGTCGTCGAGCTCAATCCCGCACTGGATGTGCGCAACCGCACGGCGGAAGTGGCGGTCGAGCTGATTGAGAGCCTGTTCGGCAAGTCGACCCTGGTGCGCTGAGGCGCCTCAGGGCAGGCGCGCGAACACGCTGGGGACCACGCGCACCGAGATGCCGAGGGTGCGCCGCACGGCCACGTCCTCCAGCCGCGCCCATTCGGTGGACGACACCAGGGGCTGGCCGGTTTCGGGCAGCGTGCCGGCATTGCTTTCTTCCAGGCTCCGGGCCCAGTCGTCGAAAGCGCGCTTCAGGTGGGAGGGGACCAAGGGGATCTCCATCGAGGAACAAGATGAGTGAAGCGTATCGGCCGCCCTCTCGAAACGGGAGTGAATAAGTCACCGAAGAAAACTAAACACTGAGCGCAAAAACGCGATCCCGCATGCGCTTAGAACCTTTGATTTCTTTTTACTGGTTGATGAGGTTGAGGATGTTGCCGTCCGGGTCCTTGAACCACGCGACCTTCATCTCGCCCACGACATGGATGTCGCCTTCGAGTCGCGTGTCGGGCATGTCGTAGTGCTCGAATCGCACGCCCTTGGCCTTGAGTTCGCTGACCAAGGCTTCGATCTCGTCGCCGACGGCCCAGGTGACGGCGGTCGCCTGGTTGGTGCCCGCGTACTGCGAGCAGTAGACGTTGAGTGTCGAAACGCCGCTCTGGAAGACGACCATGTCGTCGCCATCGGTCTCGATCGGCGTCAGTCCCAGCGTTTCCTCGTAAAACTTTCTTGCCCGGTCGATGTCCTTGACCGCGAGGTTCGCGACGGCTTCCTTGTTTCCCAGCATGGCTTGCTCCTTGTCGACGGTGGTGACGTCAGTACACAACCCGTTGGCACCGTCCCACAGCGCAACCGTGAAGTCAATCGGCGGGGATGACGAGGTGCAAGCGCCGCAAAAGGCGGTGAAGCGTGAACTTTTCAGCGCCTCAAATGAGACACATAGTCTTACATTCTTAAGTACTCATTTCGAGTTCAGAGCGAGGAGCAAGACATGGATGTAAGGAAGATCGGCCTGGTGGTGGAACAACCGTTCGATGGGTCTTATTACTGGGTGATCCACGAGGACGTGCGCCACGACGGCCACTTCGAGGCGCTCCATCGCGCCGATCGCCCTTTCGCCACCTATGCCGCCGCACTGGCGCAAGGCTATGGCGTCATGCAACGCCTCTGCGGCCTGACCGGCCTGCCCGCCTACGCGGCGCGCTCGGTCCCGATCTGCTGAACCCGAGTCAGCCCCGCGACGGCGACAGCGGCACCTCGCGCAGAGGTGCATCGTTGCTCGGCACCGGCAGCGCGGGCGGCGCGACCGGCGTGCTCTGCACCGCCTCGGGCACGAGGAAGCGGTCGATCAGGGCAAAGAAGCGATCGTAGAAGCGCTCCTCGGTCAGCGTCTCGCTGGCCACCTTGACCAGCGCATCGTCGCTCGAAGAAAAAGGCAGCGACAACGAACCCAGCGCGCCGACGCCCAGGCTGGCCGAGTTGTTGGTCTTCTTGAGGCTGTAGCGATCTTGCAGCGCGCTGGCGAAGGCGATGGTGCTCGCGCCGCCGCTGTCGCGCGCACAAACCACGCGCAGTTCGACCTCCACGTGCACTTCGCTGGCCGGCTGGAAGCTCTTGCGGCCCGCCACCAGGTCAGCGTTGGCGGCAGTCACCAGATAGCCCTGGCTCAGCAGTGCGCGGCGCGCAGCCTCGCAGGTCTCGGCCTGGCTCGCGCGAAAGCTGCGCGTGTGAGTGGTGGTCGAATCGAATTCCTCGGGGTCGTAGGAGACCCGCTTCGGGGTACTGATGCCGCAGCCCGCGAGAAGAAGCGTGAACAGCAGCGCGACGGCTGCGTGCGGAAGGGGAGGACGCATGAGAAAGAAGCCAATGTCGGGGATGCGGAATGCTAGCGGCGCTTGCCCGCTTGCGGTGCCCCGATTGGACGTCGCCGCGCCCCCGACGTTCCCGGCCTCAAGCGCCGATGCGGATCACACGCTGCGCCCGCTCGCGCGTGGCGGCGATGCGGCGTGCGTTGGGCTCGTCGGTCTGCGCGACCCAGGCAAGCGCTTCCTCGGGGCTGCGTCCGAACTGCTGGTGGCGCCGCACCAGGCGCTCCACGCGCAGCGCGTCGTCGACCTCCACGAACCAGACCTCGTCGAGCAGCGGCGCGACCTCGGCCCATGAATCTTCCTGCAGCAGCAGGTAGTTGCCCTCGGTGATGACAAGCTGCGTCTGCGGCAGCACGGCAATGGCGCCGGCGACCGGCTCCTCGATTTCGCGCCGGAACTCGGGCGCGTAGACGATCTCGTCGGCGCGCTGCTCGCGTACCCGCCGCAGCAGCGCCACGTAGCCGGCGCTGTCGAAGGTGTCGGGCGCGCCCTTGCGCTCGGCCCGGCCCAGGCGCTGCAGCTCCACTTGCGCAAGATGAAAGCCGTCCATCGGCACCACCTGCGCGCGTCCCGGAAGGGCTTGCTCGAGCGCGCGTGCGAGCGTCGACTTGCCCGATCCGGGCGCCCCGACCAGGCCGAGCAGCCTGCGCCGGCGATCGGCCAGCAGCGACTCGAGATGGGCCAGGTCGGGCGCCAGGTTCACGGGTACAGGCCGCGCTCTTGCCGCGCCATCAGGATGCGCTCGCAGGCCACCGCGAAGGTCGCGGTGCGCAGCGTGATCCGGTGCTTGTCGGCCGTGTCCCAGATCTGGTTGAGCGCGTTCATCATGATGCGGTCCAGCCGCTGGTTGATCTCGTCCTCGTCCCAGAAGAAGGACGAGAAGTCCTGCACCCACTCGAAGTAGCTGACCGTCACGCCGCCGGCGTTGCAGATCACGTCGGGCACCACCAGCACGCCGCGCTCGGCCAGGATGTCGTCGGCTGCCGGCACGGTCGGGCCGTTGGCGCCTTCGAGCACGAGCCTGGCCTTGGTCTTCTGCGCGCGTTCCGCGGTGACCTGCCCTTCGAGGGCCGCGGGGATGAGGATATCGCAGGCCACGTCCCAGAAGGACTCGTTGGCGATCACGTCGCCGCCCTTGAAGCCCACCACGCCCTCGGTGCGCGCCAGCGGCAACAGGGTTTTCAGGTCGAGCCCGTTGGCGTTGACGATGGTGCCGGTGTGGTCCTGCACCGCGACGATCTTCGCGCCGGCCTCGGCGAACAGCTCCGCGGCCACCGAGCCCACGTTGCCGAAGCCCTGCACGGCGACGCGCGCGCCGCGCAGGTCCAGGCCCAGGCGGCGCGCCGCCTCGCGGCCGGTGACGAACACGCCGCGGCCGGTCGCCTTCACCCGGCCCAGCGAGCCGCCCAGGTGCAGCGGCTTGCCCGTGACCACGCCGGTGGCGGTGCCGCCGACGTTCATCGAGTAGGTGTCCATCATCCAGGCCATGATCTGGGCGTTGGTGTTGACGTCGGGCGCGGGGATGTCCTGCTGCGGGCCGATGATGATGCCGATCTCGCTGGTGTAGCGGCGCGTCACTTTCTCCAGTTCCTGCTGCGAGAGCTTCTTCGGATCGACGCGGATGCCGCCCTTGGCGCCGCCGTAGGGCAGGTTGACCGCGGCGGTCTTGACCGTCATCCAGGCCGACAGGGCCATCACTTCCTCCAGCGTCACGTCGGGATGGAAGCGCACGCCGCCCTTGCCCGGGCCGCGCGACATGTTGTGCTGCACGCGGTAGCCCTCGAAGTGGGCGATGCTGCCGTCGTCCATCTCGATCGGCACGTCGACGATCAGTGCGCGCTTGGGGCGCTTGAGCGTCTCGACCCAGCGAGACAGCTCGCCCAGGTAGGGCACCACGCGGTCCACCTGCGACAGGTAGGTGCCCCAGGGGCTGTTGGGGGTCGGTTGGACGTAGGACAGATCGGCGCTCATGGCACTCCAGGCGTTGTTGGGATGCCGCGCACGATAGTCCTGCCCGTGACCCTTCGCCATGGTCTATGCACGATGCGTTGCGTCTTATGCGCTTGCGGCAAGCCGGCGCGCGCGCACAATTTCCGGCGGCGCGATGCCCATGCGCCACCTGTCTTGGACTCGGATCCCACCAAGAGGGCGACGCATGAAAGAGATTCTTGAACGACTCGCAGGATTGGTCCCGGCCTACTTCGAAGCGCTGCTTCCTCTGCTGACGGGTCCCAAGCGCTTCATCGCCGAACGTCTGTCGGGCGATGCCTCGGCGATGCAGAAGGCCCTGGTCTTCCTCGCCGTTTCCTTTGCGATCGGATGGGTTTTGAAGATGCCGCTGAGCCGGGGCGACCCCTTGCTCGAGCTGGGCGCCGATGCGGTGTTCGCCTTCGTGTACGTCGTGGCCTACGGCGTGGCGCTCTACCTGGCCTGGCGCATTGCGGGCGCAAGGAGCGGACTCCAGCAATTTCTGACCATCCACTTCTACTACGCAGGCATTCTCCTGCTGCTCGCGACCGGTCTTTACCTGGGCACGGTGGGCACCCTCAGGGCCGGCGACCCTGAACTGCTCAAGGAGATGCACGACGCCACTCACGCCGGGAAGCTGGCCACCTTCCTGCATGAAAACCTCCAGCGATTGATCGCCAGTCCAGCCTACAGGCTGTCGCTGCCGGTGCAGATCGCCGGCTTCGGCGCGATGCTCACGTGGATTTTTGCCGGCTGGGGCGCCTACCGGCAACTGAACCGGCTCTCGCGGCTGCGCTCCATCGGTGCCGGCCTGCTCTTTCTGATCTTTTGTCTTCCCGTGACGGCCTTCGTGTTCGTGCTCGGGAACGCCCTCGTCAAGTAGGCCGTGCGGCACTCGGGATTGCCCCGCCGGGCGCGAGATGCGCCCCGGTTTCCCGCTACCCGCGCCCGCCGAAGATCGCGGTGCCGATGCGCACCATCGTGCTGCCGGCCGCAATGGCCGCTTCGAGATCTGCGGACATGCCCAGCGACAGCGTGTCGACCTCGAGGCCCGCGCCACGCATCTCCTCGAAGACGGCCGCTGCGCGCAGGAACAGGGCGCGCTGCGCCTCGAAATCCGGCGCCGGCTCGGGGATCGCCATCAGCCCGCGCAGCCGCAAGCGTGGCAAGGCCGCAACAGCCCGCGCCAGGGCCAGTGTTTCCCCGGCGGTCACACCGGACTTGTTGGCGCCGGCGTCCACATTGACTTGCAGGCAGACCTGCAGCGGCGGCAGTTCCGCCGGCCGCTGCTCGGCCAGGCGCTCGGCGATCTTGAGCCGGTCGATGCTGTGCACCCAGTCGAAATGCGCCGCCACCGGCCGCGTCTTGTTGCTCTGCAGAGGGCCGATGCAGTGCCATTCGAGCCCGGCGCGCAGGTCGGACAAGGCCTCGATTTTGGCCACCCCCTCTTGCACGTAGTTCTCGCCGAAGGCAATCTGGCCGGCGGCGCGGGCCTCGCGCACCGCCTCGGCGGGGAAGGTCTTGGACACCGCAAGCAAGCGCACGCTCGCCGGGTCTCGGCCGGCTGCCGTGCATGCCGTCACGATTCGGGCCCGAACTTGCTGGAGCTTGTCACCAATCATCGTCATAATCGTCAAAACGTATCAAAACGTCACCGAGGAACTTCGTGGATATCACCCAACTGCTTGCCTTCAGCGTGAAGAACAAGGCCTCGGACCTGCATCTGTCCTCCGGGCTGCCTCCCATGATCCGCGTACACGGCGACGTGCGGCGCATCAACGTCGACGCCCTCGACCACAAGGCGGTGCATGCCATGGTGTACGACATCATGAGCGACACGCACCGCAAGCACTACGAAGAGTTCCTGGAGGTCGACTTCTCCTTCGAGATCGACGGCCTCGCCCGCTTCCGCGTGAACGCCTTCAACCAGGCCCGCGGCGCGGCGGCGGTGTTCCGGACCATTCCTTCGAAGATCCTCACGCTGGAGCAGCTGAACGCGCCCAAGATTTTCGGCGACCTCGCGCTCAAGCCCCGCGGCCTGGTGCTGGTGACCGGCCCGACGGGCTCGGGCAAGTCCACCACGCTGGCCGCGATGATCAACTTCCTCAACGAGACCGAGTACGGTCACATCCTGACGGTGGAAGACCCGATCGAGTTCGTGCACGAGTCGAAGAAGTGCCTGATCAACCAGCGCGAGGTCGGGCCGATGACCCTGTCCTTCGCCAACGCGCTGCGCTCGGCGCTGCGGGAGGACCCGGACGCGATCCTGGTCGGCGAGATGCGCGACCTGGAAACCATCCGTCTCGCGATGACCGCGGCCGAGACCGGCCACCTGGTGTTCGGCACCCTGCACACTTCGTCGGCCGCCAAGACCATCGACCGGATCATCGACGTGTTCCCGGGCGAGGAGAAGGAAATGATCCGCGCCATGCTGTCCGAGTCGCTGCAGGCGGTGATCTCGCAGACCCTGTGCAAGACCAAGGACGGCCAGGGCCGGGTCGCGGCGCACGAGATCATGCTGGGCACCTCGGCCATCCGCAACCTGATCCGCGAGGGCAAGGTGGCACAGATGTACTCGTCGATCCAGACCGGCAGCGGCCAGGGCATGCAGACGCTGGACCAGTGCCTGACGGACCTCGTGCGGCGCAATGTCATTTCGGCCGCCGAGGCACGCGGCAAGGCGAAGATCCCCGAAAATTTCCCAGGCTGAACGAGCCTGCCCGCACCGGAGTACCGACATGGAACGCGATCAAGCCAGCCAGTTCATCAACGAACTGCTCAAGCTCATGGTGAGCCGCAACGGCAGCGACCTGTTCATCACCGCCGACTTCCCGCCGGCGATCAAGGTCGACGGCAAAGTCACCAAAGTGTCGCAGCAGGCCCTGGGCGCGCAGCACACGCTGGCGCTCACGCGCTCGATCATGAACGACCGGCAGACCGCCGAGTTCGAGCGCACCAAGGAGTGCAACTTCGCGATCTCGCCCACCGGCATCGGCCGCTTCCGCGTCAACGCCTTCGTGCAGCAGGGCAAGGTGGGCATGGTGCTGCGGACCATTCCGGCCCAACTCCCCACCATCGACGGGCTGGGCATGCCGCAGGTGCTGAAGGACGTGACGATGACCAAGCGCGGCCTGTGCATCCTGGTGGGCGCCACCGGCTCGGGCAAGTCGACCACGCTGGCCGCGATGATCGACTGGCGCAACGAGAACTCCTACGGCCACATCGTGACGGTGGAAGACCCGGTGGAATTCGTGCACCCGCACAAGAACTGCGTGGTGACGCAGCGCGAGGTGGGCATCGACACCGACAGCTGGGAGGCCGCGCTCAAGAACACGCTGCGCCAGGCGCCCGACGTCATCCTGATGGGCGAGATCCGCGACCGCGAGACCATGGAGCATGCCGTGGCCTTCGCCGAGACGGGCCACCTGTGCATGGCCACGCTGCACGCCAACAGCGCCAACCAGGCGCTGGACCGCATCATCAACTTCTTCCCCGAGGAGCGCCGGGCCCAGCTGCTGATGGACCTGTCGCTCAACCTGCGCTCGCTGATCTCACAGCGCCTCGTTCCCACCGAGGACGGCCACGGGCGCGTCGCCGCGGTGGAGATCCTGCTGAACACGCCGCTGATCAGCGACATGATCTTCAAGGGCGAGGTGGGCGAGATCAAGGAGATCATGAAGAAGAGCCGCAACCTCGGCATGCAGACCTTCGACCAGGCGCTGTTCGACCTGTTCGAGACCAACATGATTTCCTTCGAGGATGCGCTGCGCAACGCCGACTCGGCCAACGACCTGCGGCTGCAGATCAAGCTCAACAGCCAGCGCGCACGCACCACGGACCTGTCCGCCGGCACCGAGCACTTCGCGATCGTCTGAACGCGGCGAGGCGGCGAGGCGGCGAGGGGCGATAAGCTCGCCCTCATGAGCAGCCTCAACCCCAAAACCTACGACTCCATCCCGGCGCACAAGGTCGCCTTCCTCGGCCTCGGCGTGATGGGCTACCCCATGGCCGGGCACCTCGCCCTGGCCGGCCACAGCGTCGCGGTCTACAACCGCACGACCGCAAAGTCCGCTGCCTGGCAGCAGGAGTTCGGCGCCCAGGCCAAGGGCAGCCTGCGCCACGCGCCCACTCCGCGCGAAGCCGCAGCCGGCGCCGACATCGTGTTCAGCTGCGTCGGCAACGACGACGACCTGCGCTCGGTGGTGCTGGGCGAGGACGGCGCCTTCGCCGGCATGGCCCGAGGCGCGGTCTTCGTCGACCACACCACCGCGTCGGCCGACGTGGCGCGCGAGCTGTCCAAGGCCGCACTCGAACGCGGCCTGCAGTTCATCGATGCCCCGGTCTCCGGCGGCCAGGCGGGCGCGCAGAACGGCGTGCTGACGGTGATGTGCGGCGGCGATGCGGCGGCCTTCGAGCGCGCCAAGCCGGTGATCGCCGCCTTCGCGCGCGCCGTCACCCGGCTCGGCGACAGCGGCGCCGGCCAGCTCGCGAAGATGGTCAACCAGATCGCGATCGCCGGCCTGGTGCAGGGCCTGTCGGAGGCGATCGCCTTCGGCCAGCGTGCGGGCCTGGACATGAACGAGGTGCTCGCCGTGATCGGCAAGGGCGCCGCGCAGAGCTGGCAGATGGACAACCGCGGCAAGACCATGGTCGAGGGCAAGTTCGACTTCGGCTTTGCCGTCGACTGGATGCGCAAGGACCTCGGCCTGGTGCTCGACGAGGCCAGGCGCAACGGCGCGCAGCTGCCGGTGACCGCGCTGGTGGACCAGTTCTATGCCGCCGTGCAGCAGGCCGGTGGGCAACGCTGGGACACCTCGAGCCTGATCACGCGGCTGAAATAAGCTTTCCCCCAGGCTCCCCCACTTCGTGTGGTCCGCCCACCCCCTTCCGGGGGCAACACCGGCGGCCCGGCAGAGCCGGTTCCGCGGTGTTGCTGGAATCTCCTATCGAACCGGCGTCGCGACCGCACCTGCACCGCCGGACGGCTGCGAAGAGCCTGCGGGCGGGAGCGGCTCCATCGGCGGCAGCGGCACGTTCGAGCGCGAGCCCGACGCAGGGCCGGAGCCACCCTGCTGCGGCTGGCCGGCCAGCTCCGCCTCGCTGACGATCTCGACCACGCGCACCACCTTCTCCACGCCCGACACGCCGCGTGCGATGTCCGTGGCGCGATCGGTCTCGCGGCGCGTGGCCAGGCCCATCAGGTAGACCGTCCCGCGGTCCACGACGACCTTGAAGGAGTTGGCGAAGACGTCCTTGGCGTCGAGCAGCGAGGCCTTGATCTTCCCGACGATCAAGGTGTCGCTGGAGCGCTGCTGGAAGGTGCTGGGCGGCCCGATCGTCAGCTCGTTGACCACCGAGCGCACGTTGTCCACGCGGCGCACCACGTCCTCGACGCGGCGCCGGTCGGCCTCGTTGCCCACCGCGCCGGTCAGCAGCACCTGGCGGTTGAAGCTGGTGACGCTGACGTACATCTGGTCGTTGGCGATCTCGCGCACCCGCGCGCTCGCGCGCAGCTCGATGCCCTGGTCGTCGACCTGCGCGCCCGAGCTGCGGCGGTCCGTCGCCACCATGCCCGCGCCGACCACCGCGGCGCCGCCGACCACCAGCGGCACGCAGGCTGAGAGGCCGGCGGCCAGGGTGGTGCCCGCGGCCAGGGCCAGCGCGAAGCGCCGGAGGGATGTCGTTGTCATATGGAACCTTCCTGTTCTCCGAGTAACTGGGCGTCCACGCCGTCGCACAGGCAGTGCAGCACGAGCAGGTGGACTTCGTGGATGCGTGCCGCGCGCTCGTGCGGCACGCAGACCTGGACATCGGTTTCGCGCAAGGCCCGCCCCACGGCGCCACCGGGATTGCTGCTGCTGGCGCCGCCGCCCGCGGCATTGCCCAGCAGGGCCACGACGGTCATGTCGCGCATGTGCGCCGCCTCGACGGCAGCCAGCACGGCCGCCGACTGGCCGCTGGCGCTGAGGGCCAGCAGCACGTCGCCGCCCTGCCCCAGCGCACGCACCTGGCGCGCGAAGCGGTCGGGGTCGCCGACCTCGGCCGTGTCGGCGGCGGGGTCGATGGGATCGAGCGGCAGCGCGATGGCGCCGAGCCCGGGACGATCGCGTTCGAAGCGGCCGACGAACTGCGCGGCGAACTGCGCCGCCAGCAGGCCCGAGACGCCCGCGCCGCACGCCAGGATCTTGCCGCCGCTGGTGACGCAGGCGAGCAGGGCCTGCATGGCCTGCGAGATCGGTTTGCTGAGAAGCGGGCCGGCCTGGTACTTGAGGTCTGCGCTGTCGATGAAGTGCTGCTGGATCCGTTGCTCGAGCATGGGGCGGGATGATAACTGCGGGTGGCGCAACAAAAGGTTATTGCCCCCGTTGAGTGCGGCGGGCGGCCGGGGTTCCCCAGATGTCAATCGGCGTCGAAAGCGGCCCGGATCCATTCGATGCGCGCTTCCACCAGCACCACGTCGAAGCGGCAGGGTGGCAGCGTGCGCAGGCGGCTCAGATAGTGCCGCGCCGCGAACACGATGCGCCGCTGCTTCACGCCCGTGATGCTGGAGGCCGCGCCGCCATGGCTCGCGCTGGCGCGCTGGCGCACCTCGACGAACACCAGGGTGCCGTCGCGCGGGTCGCGCATGATCAGGTCGATCTCGCCGCCCCCGCGGCCCGGGGTTCGATAATTGCGCGCGACCAGCACCAGGCCGCCCGCCTGCAGATGCGCGAGCGCGGCCGCTTCGGCCGCGTCGCCGCGCTGCTTGGTGGTGACCCCGGCCACCTTCTTGTTCTGGAGAAACACGCTTGACCTCCCTTGTCCCCGCCTCCTTCGCCGCAGCCCTGCAGGCTGCGCGCGAGGCCGCGGGCGCGCAGCATTATCCCGAAGGCGCGCTCTACGTGGTCGCCACGCCGATCGGCAACCTGGCCGACATCACGCTGCGCGCCCTCCACGTGCTGCAGATCGTCGACGCGGTGGCCTGCGAGGACACGCGCCACACGCAGAGCCTGCTGCGCGCCTACGGCATCGAGCGGCCCGGGGCGCAGCTCCTCGCGCTGCATCAGCACAACGAAGCCGAGGCGGCGCAGGGCGTGGTCGCGCGCCTGGCGGCCGGCGAGCGCATCGCCTATGTCAGCGATGCCGGCACGCCCGGCGTCAGCGACCCCGGCGCGCGCCTCGCTGCCGCCGTGCGCGACGCCGGTCTGCGCGTGCTGCCGCTGCCCGGCGCCAGCAGCGTGACCACGCTGATCGCGGCGGCGGGCCTGGTTGCGGGCGGCGATGCCGAGAGCGCCTTCGTCTTCGCCGGCTTCCTGCCTGCCAAGGCCGGCGAGCGCGATACCGCCGTGCAGGCGCTCGCCGCCGAACCGCGCAGCGTGCTGCTGCTGGAGGCGCCGCATCGCATCGAGGCCCTGGCGCGCGCGCTCGCGGCATTGGGCGAACGCCGCGTGACGGTGGGGCGCGAGCTCACCAAGCAGTTCGAGGAGATCGCCACGATGACTGCTGCGGCGCTGCCCGCCTGGCTGGCGGCCAGCCGCGACCGCACGCGCGGCGAATTTGCGCTGGTGCTGCATCCCCTGCTCGCCGCCCCGGACGACAGCGCCGAAGGCGAGCGCGTGCTGCGCCTGCTGCTGGCCGAGCTGCCGCTGAAGAGCGCGGTACGGCTCGCCGCGGAGATCAGCGGTGGGCCGCGCAACGCACTCTATGAGCTCGCGCTGCGGCTGCGGGAAGACGAGCGCTGACTCGGGTCTTCGGGCTCCGCCTCCGCGGCCACTCACGCGCTGAAGGCAAGTCACATTTGGCGAGCCTCCTGTGAGTCTTGCGTCACGCATGAACGAGGTGAGCGGGTAACCTTTGCGCGACAAAAAACGAGTATTTGATTCGCCCCGGCTCGACTACAGTCCGCGCCACATCAAGAAGCCAGGGGCCCCATGAGAAAGAAAAATCCCGCTGCATTGACAGCGCATGCATCGAGTTCGCACGCATCGATGCCATCCGATCGCCGTCTGCCGGCGCGGATGCTGAGCCGCACAGTCATTGCCGCTTGCCTGTGCATCGCCACGCTCGCAGCCCACGCCGGTTCCGTGAGCTACAACTATGACGCCCTGGGCCGCCTGGCCAGCACCGTCTACAGCAACGGCAGCGCCACCACCACGATCACCTGCGGCGAACATGCCTGAATCCACGAGCAACGGACATTCAGTGCCACTCAAAAAAGCAACTTCCGATCATCTGCGATGCGACCCTTTCTGCCCCTCTTCATACTTGCCAACCTTCTGGCTGGCTGCGCGACGAAACCTCCGACGTATTCGATAGCCGGGTCCGAGAGCCTGAGCTTTGAGCAGGCTTCAGCGGCCTTAGCGAGGGAGTACGCGCCTTGGGAAGGCAGGCCTGGACTAGACCAGCCAACTCGACTCTTGCGCGGAGCGCCCTCCCCGTATCCGCGGGAGGCGAGGCGAGCAGGCATTGAAGGAAGAGTCATCGTCGAGTTGGAAGTCGATGAGCGCGGCAACGTCGCTCGGACGAGGGTGATCGGCGAGCCACACAAACTCCTGGCAGACGCGGCAGTCACCGCCATTAGCCAATGGAAATTCCGACCTCACACCTACCGTGGCACACCCGTCAAGGTGCTGCTCCGTCAGCCCATTACTTTCAAGCTGACCCCGCCGGACGATTTCCCGCCTTGGCAGTCACAAAACGCATTGCCCCCTTCCGGACCGTGAGCCCACTGCTCGCAATCCCAAGCTGATCACGGCCGCAGCCTCTCTGCCAGGATGGGGCCGACGATGGCGCACAGCACGAGAAGCAAACAACAGTCCTTCAGGCGCCACCACCGAATGCACACCCGTCACGCCGCTCAACCATCCAGCTCCGGATAACACCTGAAGATCCCCTCCTCATTGAACGCAATCCGCCGGGGACTCTGCAGGTACTCCCGCACCCGCTGCCGCCGCGCGATGTTGGCATGCAGCTTCACCACCGCCGGCGTGCCCGCCAATGCGCGCGCCGCGGCCTTGGGGAAGGCATAGCGCAGCCCCGCCACGAGCTGGAACAGCGACAGATCGGCGTAAGTCAAGCTGTCGCCCACCAGATGCACGTCCCCCGCCGGATTGCGCTGCAGCACGCGCTCGAACCAGTCGAGGTACTTCGGAATGCGCTCCTCGCGAAAGCACTTGGCGCGCGCCTGCGCGGCCTCGCGCTGGTCCTCGTAGTAGTCGCCGACGGAAATCGGGTGGTGCGTGTCGTGTGCCTCGGCCACCACGTCGGCAATGGTCAGCTGCAGCTGGTGCGTCCACAGCCCGTCGCGCTCGCCGATGCCGGCCAGGCCCAGGCGCGGGCCCAGGTAGAGCAGGATCGCGGCGGTCTGGCCGACCACGATGTCGCCGTCGACCAGGAAGGGCGGCGCGAAGGAAGCGCGCGGATTGCCGGGATCGCTCAGCCGTTGCGCCAGCGCGGACTCCCCGCCGCCCTTGCCCGTCGGCTCGCGCGCCACGTCGACGTACTCGGCGCCGGCCGCTTCGAGCGCGAGCCGCACGAATTCGCCGCGGCCCTGGATGGTGGGCCAGTAGTGAAGCTGGTAAGTCATGGCAGAGACCTTTCGGGCTCATGCTAGCGCGGCACGATGCCCCGTCAACGCCCCCAGCGCAGCACCATCGGATCGAGCCGCCGCGCCGTCTCGATCAGCCCCTTGCGCGTGTCCGGATGCAGCGCCGGCCACGGCTGGCGCGGCGCCTCGCAGGCGATCACGCCGCCCTCCTTCATCAGCGCCTTCGCGGCCAGGAAGCCGGCCTGCCGGTTCTCGTAGTTGATGAGCGGCAGCCAGCGCTCGTAGAGCGCATACGCCCGCTCGCGATCGCCGTTGCGATGCGCCTCGATGATGGGACGGATGCCGTCCGGATAGCCACCGCCCGTCATCGAGCCGGTGGCGCCGGCGTCGAGGTCGGGCAGCAGCGTGATCGCCTCCTCGCCGTCCCACGGCCCCTCGATGGACTGGCCGCCCAGGCGAATCAGCTCGCGCAGCTTCGAGGCGGCGCCGGCGGTCTCGATCTTGAAGTAGGCCACGTGCTCGATCTCCATCGCGAGGCGCGCGAGGAAAGGCGCCGACAAGGGCGTGCCGCTCGCGGGCGCGTCCTGGATCATGATGGGGATGTCGATGGCGTCCGAGATGCCCGCGTAGAAGGCCTGGATCTGCGGCTCGGCGACGCGGAAGGTGGCGCCGTGGTAGGGCGGCATCACCATCACCATCGCGGCGCCCATGTCCTGCGCGCGCCGGCTGCGCTGGGCGCAGACGCGGGTGCTGGTGTGCGTGGTGGTGACGATCACCGGCACGCGGCCCGCCACATGTTCGAGCACGGTGCGCGTGAGCACCTCGCGCTCCTCGTCCGACAGCAGGAACTGCTCGGAGAAGTTGGCCAGGATGCAGATGCCGTCGGAGCCGGCATCGATCATGAAGTCGATGCAGCGCTTCTGGCTCTCGAGGTCGAGCTCGCCCGATTCGGTGAAGGTGGTGGGCGCCACCGGATAGATGCCGCGGTGGCGGGGGTTGTCGAGGGTCATGCAGGTTCCAGGGGTGAGGCGTAAATCAGTGGGAGTGCCGCGGCACCTCGGCCCCTCGGCAGCCCACCAGAAAGTCGAAGTCGCAGCCTTCGTCGGCCTGCAGCACATGGTCGATGTAGAGGCGTTGGTAGCCGCCCCGCGCCTTCGCGGCCGCAGGCGACGCCTCAGCAGGCGCGGCCAGCACCGCCAGCCGCGCGGCCAGCTCCTCGTCGCTGATGTCCAGGTGCAGCCGCCCCGCCTCGCAGTCCAGCTCGATCCAGTCGCCGTCGCGCACCGCCGCGAGCGGACCTCCGGCTGCCGCCTCGGGCGCCACGTGCAGCACCACCGTGCCGTAGGCGGTGCCGCTCATGCGGGCATCGGAGATGCGCACCATGTCCTTGATGCCCTGGCGCAGCAGCTTGGGCGGCAGGCCCATGTTGCCGACCTCGGCCATGCCGGGGTAGCCTCGTGGGCCGCAGTTCTTCATGACCAGCACCGAGCTGGCGTCGACCTCCAGCGACTCGTCGCCGATGCGCTGCTTGTAGTGGTCGAAGTCCTCGAACACCACAGCGCGCCCGCGATGCTGGAGCAGCTCGGGCGTGGCGGCCGAGGGCTTGAGCACCGCACCGCGCGGCGACAGGTTGCCGCGCAGAATGCGGATGCTGCCGTCGTCCATCAGCGGCCGGTCGAGCGGGCGGATCACCTCGTCGTTGTAGCTGGGCGCCTCGCGCACGTTGTCCCAGAGCGAGTGGCCGTTGACGGTGAGCGCGCCGGGATGCGGCAGCAGGCCCGCCTCGCCGAGCCGGCGCAACACCGCCGGCAGGCCGCCCGCGTAGTAGAACTCCTCCATCAGGAAGCGCCCCGAGGGCATCAGGTCGACGATGGTGGGCGTGCCGCGGCCGATGCGCGTCCAGTCCTCCAGCTCCAGCTCCACGCCGATGCGCCCCGCGATGGCCTTCAGGTGGATCACCGCGTTGGTCGAGCCGCCGATCGCCGCGTTGACGCGGATCGCGTTCTCGAAGGCCTCGCGCGTGAGGATCTTCGACAGCGTCAGCCCCTCGCGCGCCATCGCCACGGCACGGGCGCCCGACATCTGCGCCAGCACGTAGCGGCGCGCATCCACGGCAGGGATCGCGGCGTTGTGCGGCAGCGAGGTGCCCAGCGCCTCGGCCATGCAGGCCATGGTCGAAGCCGTGCCCATGGTGTTGCAGGTGCCGGCCGAACGCGACATGCCGCCCTCGGCCGCGAGGAACTGGTGCAGGCCGATCTCGCCCGCCTTGAGCGATTCGTGCAGCTGCCACACCGCCGTGCCCGAGCCGATGTCGCGCCCCTCGAGCTTGCCGTTGAGCATGGGCCCGCCGGTCACCACGATGGCGGGGATGTCGCAGCTGGCCGCGCCCATCAGCAGCGCGGGCGTGGTCTTGTCGCAGCCGGTGAGCAGCACCACGGCATCGATGGGGTTGCCGCGGATCGCCTCCTCCACGTCCATGCTGGCGAGGTTGCGCGTCAGCATCGCGGTCGGCCGCAGGTTCGACTCGCCGTTGGAGAACACGGGGAACTCCACCGGGAAGCCGCCCGCCTCGGAGATGCCGCGCTTGACGTGCTCGGCGATCTTGCGGAAATGCGCGTTGCAGGGCGTGAGCTCCGACCAGGTGTTGCAGATGCCCACGATCGGGCGGCCGTCGAACTCGTGGTCGGGGATGCCCTGGTTCTTCATCCAGCTGCGGTACATGAAGCCGTTCTTGTCGGCCGGGCCGAACCATTGGGCAGAACGTAGTTTCTTGGGAGCATCCGGCATGAGGCGGGCTTTCTTGGGAACGGGTGATGGAAAGAAGAGGAACTCAGCGCCGCGGCGCGCGCGCCGTGAAGAAGCGCTGCAGCAGGCAGAAGAAGAAGAGCAAGGCGCCCACCACGATGCGCGTCCACCAGGAGCTCAGCGTGCCGTCGAAGGCGATCAGGGTCTGGATGATCCCGAGCGTGAGCACGCCGAAGAGCGTGCCGGCCACATAGCCCACGCCGCCGGTCAGCAGCGTGCCGCCGATGACCACGGCCGCGATCGCGTCGAGCTCCAGCCCCATCGCGTGCAGGCCGTAGCCCGACAGCATGTAGAAGGTGAAGATGACGCCGGCCAGCGCCGAGCAGAAGCCCGAGAGCGCATACACGCCCACCAGCGTGGAGCGCACCGGCAGGCCCATCAGCATGGCCGAATGCTCGCTGCCGCCGATTGCGTAGACGGTGCGGCCGAAGGGCGTCCAGTGCGCGACGAAGACCGCGACGGCCAGCACGACGAGCGCGATCACCGCGCTGATCGACAGCGAGGCGTCGAAGCCCACCGGAATGCGCAGCTGCGACACCGAGGAATAGAACTCGTTGGTGATGCTGATCGAGTCGATGCTGATGAGATAGCAAAGCCCGCGCGCCAGGAACATGCCCGCCAGCGTGACGATGAAGGGCTGCAGCCGGAAGCGCTCGATCAGGACGCCCATCACCCCGCCGAAGGCCGTGCCCATTAGCAGCACGAGCGGGATGACCGCTGCAGGATTCCAACCATGCTTCTCCACCAGCGAGGCCGAGACCATGGTGGTGAGCGCGATCACCGAGCCCACCGACAGGTCGATGCCGCCCGAGAGGATCACGAAGGTCATGCCGATCGCCACGACGATCAGGAAGGCGTTGTCGATCAGCAGGTTGAGGAAGACCTGGGCCGAGAAGAAGCCGTCGTACAGCACCGAGCCGAGCGCGGCCATCATCGCGAAGAGCGAGACGGTGGCGGCCAGCGGCAGGTACTTGGGGTTGAAGCGCGGGCGGTGCGCGGCGCCCGGGGTGGTGCCGGTCGCGGCCGCTTCGCGCTTGTCCATTACCGCGCTCATCGCTCCGCCCCCTCGAGCGCCGGGCGCCGCACCAACTGGCCCAGGGTGGCGCGGAACTCCGGCGACTGCAACAGCATCACCGCGAACACCACCACCGCCTTCACCACCAGGTTGATCTCGGGCGGCACGCCCAGCGAGTAGATCGCATAGGTCAGCGTCTGGATGATGAGCGCGCCGATCACGCTGCCCACCAGGCTGAAGCGCCCGCCGGTGAGCGCGGTGCCGCCCAGCGTGACGGCCAGGATCGCGTCGAGCTCGAGCAGCTGCCCGGCGTTGTTGCCGTCCGCGCTCTTCACGTTGGAGCTGATCAGAAGCCCGGCGACGCCCGCGCAGGCGCCGCAGAAGGCATAGGCGCCCACCACCAGCCGCCGCGCCTGCACGCCGGCCACGCGCGCCGCCGTCGGGTTGATGCCCACGGCCTGGATGAACAGGCCGAGCGCGGTGCGCGTGATCGCGAGGTAGAGCGCGACAAAGACCAGCGCCACCACGAAAAGCGAGAAGGGCAGGCCCAGCAGGTAGCCGCTGCCGAGGAAGAAGAAGGGCTGGTAGTAGATGGTGATGATCTGCCCGCCGGTGATGAGCTGCGCGATGCCCCGCCCCGCCACCATCAGGATCAGCGTCGCGATGATGGGCTGCATGCCCACGCGCGCGACCAAGAGGCCGTTCCACAGCCCGCACACCAGCGCGATGCCGATCGCCGCCGCGATCGCCACCGGCATCGGGAAGCGGCTGACGTTGCCCGAGACCGAGCCGCCGATCATCCAGGCCGCGAGCGCCGCGGCGATGGCCACCACCGCGCCCACCGAGATGTCGATGCCTCGGGTGGCGATCACCAGCGTCATGCCCAGCGACACTAGCACCAGCGGCGCCGCGCGGTTGAGGATGTCGATCAGGCTGCCGTAGAGGTGCCCCTCGCGCCATTCGAGGTGCAGGAAGCCCGGGTTGAAGGCCGCGTTGAGCGCGAGCAGCAGCACCAGCGTGAGCAGCGGCCACGCGAGCCGATGGCGAAAGGCCGTCGCAAAGAAGTTGGAAGAGGGAGTGGTGCTCACTGGAGTATCTTCGCCTTCGGTTGCGGTGCTATTCGCCTTGGGAGCGGCCCGGCGGCTCATGGTGTGGCCGCAATCAGTTCGCAGACTTCGTCTTCGCTGCTGCCGGCGGGCAGCTCGCCCACCTTGGCGCGGTCCCGCAGCACCACGATGCGATGCGCCACGCGCACCACCTCACTCATCTCCGACGAGATGAAGAGCACCGCCATGCCGGCCTTCGCCAGGCGCAGGATCTGCGTCATGATTTCCTGCTTGGCCGCGACGTCGATGCCGCGCGTCGGCTCGTCGAGGATCAGGAGCCGCGGCTCGGTGGCGAGCCAGCGCGCGATGATGGCCTTCTGCTGGTTGCCGCCGGAGAGCAGGCCGATCGGCGTCTCCACGCTCGCCGCCTTGATGTCCAGCGCGGCCACGTAGCGCTCGGCCAGCGCGACCTGCTCGGCGCGCGACAGGAAGCGGCGCGCACCCAGCCGCGCCTGCAGCGCGAGCGCGATGTTCTCGCGCAGCGACAGCTCGGCCACGATGCCGTCGGTCTTGCGCTCCTCCGGGCACAGCGCGAGGCCGTGGCGGATCGCATCGGCGGGGCTCGCGAAGCGCACCAGCTCGCCGTCGATGCGCAGCTGCCCGCGGTCCGGCGCCTCCAGCCCGAAGAGCAGCCGCGCCAGCTCCGTGCGCCCGGCGCCCAGCAGGCCGGCCAGGCCCACGATCTCACCGGCGCGCACGCGCAAGTCCACCGGCTGCAACTGGCCGGTCTGGCCCAGCCCCTGCACCTCCAGCAGCGCGGGCGTGTCGATGGCCACGGCCGGCAGGGCCGCCGGCCGTGCCGACTGCGCCGCCAGCTCGCGCCCGAGCATCGCGGCGATCAGCGCCTGCGGGCCCAGTTCGCTCGCCCGCCATTCGCCGACCCACGCGCCGTTGCGCAGCACGGTGATGCGGTCCGACACCGCATACACCTGGTTCAGGAAGTGGGTGACGAAGACGATCGCCAGGCCCTCGTCGCGCAGCCGGTGCAGCACCTCGAAGAGCTTGCGGACCTCGTCCTCGTCCAGGCTGGAGGTCGGCTCGTCGAGGATCAGCACCTTCGAGGACACGCCCAGCGCTCGCGCGATCGCGACCATCTGCTGCACCGCGACCGGATAGCTCGACAGCAGGCGCGCCACATCGATGTCCAGCCCGATGCGCGCCAGCAGCTCGCGCGCACGCCGATGTACCGCCGACCAGTCGATGCGGAAGCCCTCGGCCGCGCCGCGCCGCGGATAGCGGCCGGCGAACACGTTCTCGGCCACCGAGAGGTTGGGGCAGAGGTTGACCTCCTGGTAGACCGTGCTGATGCCCAGCTTCTGCGCCTCCAGCGGCGAGGCCGGATGGATCGCCTCGCCGTCCAGCCGCATCGTGCCGCCGCCGGAGGGCAGCGCGCCGGTCAGCACCTTGATCAGCGTGGACTTGCCCGCGCCGTTCTGGCCCATGAGCGCATGGATCTCGCCCGGGTACAGCCGCAGCTGCACATCGCGCAGCGCGTCGACGCCGGCGAACTGCTTGCGAATCCCCTCGAGCTCCAGGACAGGCTGCATGGCCAGGGCCTCACTTGTTCTTGTTGTACACGTCGACGAACACCGCCGCCAGCAGCACCAGGCCCTTGATGACCTGCTGGTAGTCGATGCCGATGCCGAGGATGGACATGCCGTTGTTCATCACGCCCATCACGAAGGCGCCGATCACCGCGCCCATCACCTTGCCCACGCCGCCCGAGGCCGAGGCGCCGCCGATGAAGCAGGCCGCGATCACGTCGAGCTCGAAGCCCAAGCCTGCCTTGGGCGTGGCGGTGTTGAGGCGCGCCGCGAACACCAGGCCCGCGAGCGCGGCCAGCACGCCCATGTTGACGAAGGCGAGGAAGGCCAGGCGCTGCGTCTTGACGCCCGACATCCGCGCCGCCTTCTCGTTGCCGCCCAGCGCGTAGATGCGGCGCCCGACCGTCGTGCGGGTGGTGACGAAGTCGTAGGCCACGATCAGCACCGCCATCACGATCAGCACGTTGGGCAGCCCCTTGTACGAGGCCAGCAGCCAGCTGAAGAACAGGATGATGGCCGCGAAGATGACGTTCTTCAGCAGGAAGAAGGCGAAGGGCTCCGCCTCCATCCCGTGCCGCGCCAGCTGGGCCCGCCCGCGCAGCTTGAAGAACACCAGCGCCGCCGCCGCCAGCGCGCCCAGCAGCAGCGAAGTGAGCCGCAGGCCGTCGGTGGCCAGCGCCTCGGGGATGAAGCCCGAGCTCAGCCGCTGGAAGGCCACCGGGAAGGGCCCGACCGACTGGCCCGCCAGCAGCGCCAGCGACAGCCCCTTGAACACCAGCATGCCCGCCAGCGTGACGATGAAGGACGGGATGCGGAAGTAGGCGACGAACCAGCCCTGCGCCGCGCCGATCGCGCCGCCCGCGATCAGGCAGGCGAGGAAGGTGGGGACGAAGTGCCACTCGTACTCCACCATCAGCACCGCCGCCAGCGCGCCGATGAAGCCGCACACCGAGCCCACCGACAGGTCGATGTGGCCGGCCACGATCACCAGCAGCATGCCCAGCGCCATGATCACGATGTAGCTGTTCTGCAGCACCAGGTTCGTGAGGTTGAGCGGCTGCATCAGCGTGCCCTCGGTGAGCACCTGGAACAGCACCATGATCGCGACCAGCGAAATCAGCATGCCGTACTCGCGCAGGTTGCTCTTCAGGAAACCCGCGTGGATGGTGGCCTTCGCGGCCGCACCCTCCACACCCGGCGCGGCCTCGGCCGCCTGCAATTCACTGGCCATGGACGCCACCTCCCGAGTTCACGATTGCGCGCATGATGCGCTCCTGCGAGGCCTCCGCCACCGGGTATTCGGCAACGAAGCGTCCCTCGTTCATCACATAGATCCGGTCGCACATGCCCAGCAGCTCCGGCATCTCCGAGGAGATCATCAGGATGCCTTTGCCCTCGCTCGCGAGCTGGTCGATGATGGTGTAGATCTCGTACTTGGCGCCGACGTCAATGCCGCGCGTCGGCTCGTCGAGGATCAGCAGCTCCGGCTTGGCGAAGAGCCACTTGCTCAGCACCACCTTCTGCTGGTTGCCGCCCGACAGGTTGACCACCTGCTGGTAGACGTCGGCGCTGCGGATGCGCAGCGCCTTGCGGTAGTCGCTGGCCACCTTGTACTCGCGCGCCTCGTCGATCACCATCGCATTCGACACCGCCTCCAGGTTGGCCAGGCTGATGTTGGTGCGGATGTCCTCCTCCAGCACCAGGCCGGCGCCCTTGCGGTCCTCGGTGACGTAGGCGATGCCGTGGTCGATGGCCTTGCGGATGGTGCCGACGTCGACCTCCTTGCCGTGCATGCGCACCGTGCCGCTGATGCGCTGCCCGTAGGAGCGGCCGAACACGCTCATCGCGAACTCGGTGCGCCCCGCGCCCATCAGCCCCGCGATGCCGACGATTTCCCCGCGGCACACGTGCAGGTCCACGCCCTTGATCTGCTCGCGGTCGGCGTGCAGCGCGTGGTGTACCCGCCAGTTGCTGACCTCCAGCACGCGCTCGCCGATGCGCGGCGTGCGCTGCGGGTAGCGATGCGCCATGTCGCGCCCGACCATGCCGCGGATGATGCGGTCCTCGCTGATCGGCTCGCGCCGGCAGTCGATGGTCTCGACCGTGCTGCCGTCGCGCAGCACGGTGATGGCATCGGCCACCTTGGCGATCTCGTTGAGCTTGTGCGAGATCAGGATCGAGGCGATGCCCTGCGCCTTGAGCTCCAGCAGCAGCGCCAGCAGCGCGTCGCTGTCGCTCTCGTTGAGGCTGGCGGTGGGCTCGTCCAGGATCAGCAGGCGCACGCGCTTGGACAGCGCCTTGGCGATCTCGACCAGCTGCTGCTTGCCAACGCCCAGGTCGGTGATCAGCGTGGTCGGCAACTCCTTCAGGCCCACCTTGGCGAGCAGCTCACGCGTGCGGCGCCAGGACTCGCTCCAGTCGATGATGCCGCGCTGCGCCGTCTCGTTGCCGAGGAAGATGTTCTCGGCGATGGACAAGAGCGGCACCAGCGCCAGCTCCTGGTGGATGATGATGATGCCCAGGGCCTCGCTGTCGGCGATGCCGCGGAAGCGCCGCAGCTCGCCGTCGAAGTGGATCTCGCCGGCGTAGGAGTCGCAGGGGTAGACGCCGCTGAGCACCTTCATCAGCGTGGACTTGCCGGCCCCGTTCTCGCCCACCACGGCGTGGATCTGCGCCGCGCGCACGGCGAGGTTGACGTTGTCCAGCGCGTTCACGCCGGGGAAGGTCTTGGTGATGCCGCGCATCTCCAGAAGCACGGCGTCATTCGCATCGCTCGGGTCGCTCGGGTCGCTCAATGGGCCTCCTTCGCACCGGCGAGCGGGCGTGCCCGCTCGCCGTGCCACACGCTCACAGGCACACTCACTTGATCTGGCTTTCCTTGTAGTAGCCGCTGTCGACCAGCACCGGCTTCCAGTTCGAGGCATCGACACTCACCGGCTTCAGCAGGTACGAGGGCACCACCTTCACGCCGTTGTTGTAGGTCTTGGTGTCGTTCACCTCGGGCGTCTTGCCGGCCAGCATGGCGTCGACCATGGCGACCGTGACCTTCGCCAGTTCGCGCGTGTCCTTGAACACGGTCGAGGTCTGCTCCTTGCGCAGGATCGACTTGACCGAGGGCACTTCCGCGTCCTGCCCCGACACGATCGGCATCGGCTGCTGCGGCGAGCCGTAGCCCACGCCCTTGAGCGAGGACAGGATGCCGATCGACAGGCCGTCGTAGGGCGAGAGCACCGCGTCGACACGGTCCTTGCTGTAGTAGGCCGACAGCAGGTTGTCCATGCGTGACTGCGCCACCGCGCCGTCCCAGCGCAGCGTGCCGACCTTGTCCATGCCCATCTGCTTGCTGCGCACCACCAGCTTGCCGCTCTTGATGTACGGGTCGAGCACCGACATCGCGCCGTTGTAGAAGAAGAAGGCGTTGTTGTCGTCCGGCGAGCCGCCGAAGAGCTCGATGTTGAAGGGGCCCTTGCCGGACTTCAGGTCCAGCGCCTTCTCGATGGACTGGGCCTGCAGCACGCCGACCTGGAAGTTGTCGAAGGTGGCGTAGTAGTCGACGTTCTTCGAGCCCTTGATGAGCCGGTCGTAGGCGATGACCTTCACGCCCTTGTCGGCAGCCTTCTGCAGCACGTCGGACAGCGTGGTGCCGTCGATGGCCGCGATCACCAGCACCTTCGAGCCCTTGGTCACCATGTTCTCGATCTGCGCGAGCTGGTTGGGGATGTCGTCGTCGGCGTACTGCAGGTCGGTCTTGTAGCCCTTCTCCTTGAAGTACTTGACCATGTTCGAACCGTCGGCGATCCAGCGGGCCGAGGACTTGGTGGGCATCGAGATCGCGATCGGGCCCTTGTCCTGGGCCTGGGCGAGCGAGGAGAAGCCGGCCGTGCCGGCGATGGCGAAGGCCGCGATGGCAAGGGTGGATTTGAGGAAATTGCGTTTCATGGGCTGGGTCTCCTGGAGTTGTTCGGCGGGCGCGCAGCAGGGCCGCGCGCCTTAGCCGCATTTCAGTACTTGCGCTTGGGGAATTCTTTTGCGGCGACTTCCATCGGGAAGATGGTTTCCTCCGTCACGATGCGCTTCGGCAGCGGCTTGCCGGCCTTGATGTCCTTGACGGCCGACATCAGCTGCGGCCCCAGCAGCGGGCTGCACTCGACCGAGACATTCAGCTTGCCGGCGATCATGGCTTCGAACGCGCCCTTCACGGCGTCGATGGAGATGATGGTGATGTCCTTCGCCGGCTTCAGCCCGGCCTCCTCGATCGCCTGGATGGCGCCGATCGCCATGTCGTCGTTGTGCGCGTAGAGCACATTGATCTTCTTGCCGTCGGCCTTGAGGAAGGCCTCCATCACCTCCTTGCCCTTGGCGCGGGTGAAGTCGCCGGTCTGCGAGCGGATGATCTTGAACTTGGGGTCGGCCTTGATGATTTCCTCGAAGCCCTTCTTGCGGTCGATCGCGGGCGCCGAGCCCACCGTGCCCTGCAGCTCGACGATGTTGACCTCGCCCTTCTGGTCCTTCATCTTCTCGACCAGCCAGCGCCCGGCCTTGCGGCCTTCCTCGACGAAGTCGGAGCCCATGAAGCTGACGTAGAGCGAATCGTCCTTGGTGTTCACGGAGCGGTCGGTCAGCACCACCGGGATCTTGGCGGCCTTGGCTTCGCGCAGCACCGTCTCCCAGCCCGACTCGACCACCGGCGAGAAGGCGATCACGTCCACCTTCTGCGCGATGAAGGAGCGGATGGCCTTGATCTGGTTCTCCTGCTTCTGCTGCGCGTCGGAGAACTTGAGCTCGATGCCGGCCTCCTTGGCGGCCGACTTGATCGACTCGGTGTTGGCGGTGCGCCATTCGCTCTCGGCGCCGACCTGGCTGAAGCCGAGGACGATCTTCTTCTGCGCCAGCGCGGTGGCCGGCAGAAGCGCGGCCAGCGAGGCGGCGGCGATGGCGGTGGTCAATGTGCGGCGGTTCAGTTTCATGCTGTTGTCTCCTGGTTGGTATGGTTGAAAACATCGAAACGCACTGGGATGGCTGCAGACTTCGGCTCTTGCTGTTGGCGGCAGCGCTTCCCTCCTGGAACTTCTATGCCCGCATGTAGCCGGTCTTCACCGTGGTGTAGAACTCGGCCGCATGGCGGCCCTGCTCGCGCGCGCCGTAGCTCGAGGCCTTGCGCCCGCCGAAGGGCACGTGGTAGTCGATGCCGGCGGTGGGCAGGTTGACCATCGTCATGCCCACGCGCGCATGGCGGCGGAAGTGCATCGCATGGCGCAGCGAGTTGGTGCAGATGCCGGCGCACAGGCCGAAGGGCGTGTCGTTGGCCAGCGCCAGCGCGTGCTCGGCATCGTCGGCGCGCAGCACGCAGGCCACCGGGCCGAAGATCTCCTCGCGGGCGATGCGGTGGCTGGGCTGGGCAAGGAACAGCGCCGGGCTCATGTAATGGCCCTCGCTCGGGCGCTGCAGCAGGTCGCCGCCGTACACGTGCTCGGCGCCCTCCTCGCGCGCGGTTGCGATGGCGGCCATGTTGTCTTCGAGCTGCGCGCGGTCGGCCACCGGGCCGATGTCCACGCCGGGCTCGAGCGCATGGCCGACCTTCAGCGCGGCCATGCGCTGCTTGAGCCGCGCGACGAAGGCGTCGTGCACGGGCGCCTCGACGATGAGGCGGCTCGATGCCGTGCAGCGCTGGCCGGTGGAGAAGAAGGCGCCCTGCACCGCGCAGTCGACGGCCAGCTCCAGGTCGGCATCGGCCAGCACCACCAGGGGGTTCTTGCCGCCCATCTCGAGCTGCACCTTGGCGCGGCGCGCGGCCGCGGCCTGCAGCACGCGCTCGCCGGTCGCCGCCGAGCCGGTGAAGCTCAGCGCATCGACCAGCGGATGCTCGATCAGCGCCTGGCCGACCTCGCGCCCGCTGCCCATCACGAGGTTGAAGGTGCCCGCCGGCAGCGCGGCGCGGCCGATGATCTCGGCCAGCGCCCAGCCGCAGGCCGGCACCAGCTCGGAAGGCTTGAACACCACCGCGTTGCCGCAAGCCAGCGCCGGCGCGATCTTCCAGGCGGGAATGGCGAGCGGGAAGTTCCAGGGCGTGATCAGGCCCGCCACGCCCACGGGTTCGCGCGTGATGTCCACGTGCACGCCCGGGCGCAGCGAGGCGACGCTCTCGCCGCCCACGCGCAGCGCCTCGCCGGCGAAGAACTTGAAGATCTGTCCGGCACGCGCGGCCTCGGCGACGGCCTCGGGCAGGGTCTTGCCCTCCTCGCGTGCCAGCAGCAGGCCCAGCTCGTCCTTGCGCGCCAGGATCTCGCTACCGATCTGGTCGAGCGCGTCGGCGCGTCGCTGCGGCGTGGTCATGCTCCAGGCGCGGAAGGCGTCGGCAGCGGCGCGCACGGCCTGCTCGGTCTGGCTGCGGTCGGCGCGCGCGTACTCGGCCACCGTTTCGCGCAGGTCCGAGGGGTTGATGCTTTGCCCGCTGGTCACGCCCGTCTCCCAGCGGCCATTGATGTAATGGCGCGCGCTGAGCTGGACCTCGGGACTGCGCTTCAACGTTGGGACTCCTGGATTTGTGGCGGAAGGTGCGGCGGAGTGTAGGAATCGCACTGATATCTTTCCAATGAAGATTTGGATCGAATCGATACCGGAAACAGGATTCAGGAAAACCCCATGACGAACTACACGCACTGGTTCATCCGTGCTCGCCTCAAGACGCGGCAGCTGTTGCTGCTGGTCGCGCTGGCGGAGGAAGGCAACATCCACCGCGCCGCGCAGGTGCTGAACATGACGCAGCCGGCCGCCTCCAAGCTGCTCAAGGACTTGGAGGACGTGCTGGAGGTCCCCCTCTTCGAGCGCCTGCCGCGCGGCATGCGCCCCACCTGGTACGGCGAGAGCATGATCCGCCACGCGCGCATGGCGCTGGCCAGCCTCAACGAGGCGCACGACGAGCTCATGGCGCTGAAGGCCGGGCGCTTCGGCCAGGTGAGCGTGGGCACCATCACCGCGCCGGGGCTGACGCTGATGCCGCCGGCCATCGCGATCGTCAAGCGCGACCAGCCCAACCTGCGCGTGGCGCTGGAGATCGAGACCAGCGCGGTGCTGATGGAGCGCTTCGAGCAGGGCAAGCTCGACATCCTCGTGGCGCGGCTGTCCGCCGAGCACGACAAGGCCAAGCTGCACTACGAGCCGCTGACCGAGGAGCCCGTGTCGGCCCTGGTGCGGCCAGGGCATCCGCTGCTGGCGATGACCGGGCTGACGCTGCGCGACCTGGTGGGCGCGGGCTGGATCGTGCCGCCGTCGGGCAGCGTGCTGCGGCACCGCTTCGAGCTGATGTTCCGGGAGGAAGGGCTGGCGCCGCCGATCAACGTGATCGAGACCTCGGCCCTGCTCTTCATCACCCGCATGCTGCAGCAGTCGGACATGCTCGCGGTGCTGGCGACCGACGTGGCGCGCTACTACGCTGCGCACGGCCTGGGCGCCGTACTGCCGGTGGCCGTGCCCTGCCACATGGACGCCTTCGGCATCATCACCCACACGGACCGGCTGCTGTCACCGGCGGCGAAGGTGATGATGCGGGCGCTGAAGGCCGCCAGCCTGACGGTCTATGGACGGCGGCTGGAGGTCGACGCCTGAGCTGCCTCAGACCCAGCCCGCGTCGACCTTGAATTCCTGCGCTGTGCACATGGCCGCGTCGTCGGAGGCCAGGAAGAGCACCATGCGGGCGATGTCGTGGGGCTGCAGGCGGTCGGGCAGGCACTGGTTGCGCGCGAGGGCCTGCTCGCCCTCGGCGTCGAGCCACAGGCGGACCTGGCGCTCGGTCATGACCCAGCCCGGCGACACGGTGTTGATGCGGATGCGGTCGCGCCCCAGCCCCACGGCCAAACCGCGCGTGAGGCCGTTGACCGAGGACTTGGCGATGGCATAGCAGGGATAGCCGCCGCCCTTGCCCTGCCAGCCGGTCGAGCCGAGGTTGACGACGGAGCCGCCACCCAGGCGCTTCATGCCGGGCACCACGGACTGGATGGCGAAGAAGGCCGGGCGCTCGTTGATCGCCATGCGCTCGTCGTAGTAGTCGGGCGTGACCGATTCGAGCGTGTGGCGGTCGTCGCTCGCGACGTTGTTGACCAGCACGGCGAAGTCGCCAAGCTCGCGAGCGGCGTCGGCGATGGCGGTCTGCAGAGCGGCGATGTCGCGCACGTCGCAGGTTCGCCACCAGGGGACGCGGTGGCCCGCCTCGGCGATCTGCCGCGCGAGCGCGGCGCTGGCCTCCTCTGCGATGTCAACGAAGGCGACCCGCGCGCCCTGCTCGGCGAAGGCGGCGACGATCGCGGCGCCGATGCCGCTGCCGCCGCCGGTCACGAAGACGGTCTTGTCGCGCAGGCTGGGGTAGGTGGAAAAAGCAGGCGCGTCGGCGCGTTGGGCGGTGGCGGTCAAGAAGGTCTCCTGGTTATCTGACATTGCAAATTGCGTATCGATATATATGGATTTGCACGCTTTCGTTTATCAATATGCCTTGCTACGATGCAGCGCGTCAAGGGTCCGGAGTGACCCGCCAGCCTTGGATCGGAGACAACGCATGAATGCTTCCTCGACATTTCCCGCGCCGCGCTTCGAAGGCGCGCTGCGCTGCATCCAGCCCGCGGGCGCGAGCCTTGGCGAAGGGCTGATGTGGTCGGTGCGCGAGCAGCGGCTCTACTGGGCCGACATCCTGGAGAAGCGCCTGTTTCGACTCGACCCGTCGAGCGGCAAGCAGGACGAATGGCGCTTCGACGAGGAGATCTCGGCGCTGGCCGAACGCGAGAACGCGCCCGGCCTGATCGTCACGCTGCGGCGCGGTTTTGCCTTCTTCGATCCGGCGGCGGCCGACGCGGGGCCGCAATGGCTGCACCGGCCCGAGCCGGAGCTGCTCAGCAACCGCTTCAACGACGGCAAGTGCGATGCGCGCGGCCGCTTCTGGGGCGGCACCATGGACTTCGACTGCGTGGCCCCGAGCGGCGCGCTGTACCGCTACGACCCCGACGGCCAATGCACGCAACACGACAGCGGCTTCGCGGTGACCAACGGACCGACGTGGTCGCTCGATGGCCGCACGATGTACTTCAACAACACCGACAAGGGCGCCATCCTCGCCTACGACGTCGACCCGGAGCGCGGCACCCTCGCCCACCGCCGGCTCTGGCTGCGCTTCGCCCGCGGCGACGGCCTGCCGGACGGCATGACCACCGACGCAGCGGGCCGCCTCTGGATCGCCCATTGGGCCGGCAGCTGCGTGAGCTGCCACCATCCGCTGAGCGGCGACGAGCTTGCGCGCATCGAGTTGCCGGTGAGCCAGGTCACCAACTGCGCCTTCGGCGGGCCCGACCTGCGCACGCTGTACATCAGCTCGGCCAAGGTGGGGCTGGACGAGGCGCAATGTGCGGCCGAGCCGCTGGCGGGTGGGCTGTTCGCGATCGAGGTCGACAGCCCGGGGCTGCCGGCCTTTCGTTTTGCCGGCTGACAGCATGGCCACGGACGCTCTGCACCCCACCGTCTGGCTGCGGCACGGTCGCCAGCGCCTGGGCCTCGTGCCCTCGCTCGGCGGTAGCGTGGCCGCCTGGCAGCTCGAGCGCGCCGAGGGCCTGCTGGACCTTTGGCGGCCCTGGGACGGCGTGACGGCCGACCTTTACCGCATGGCTTCCTTTCCCATGGTGCCGTGGTCCAACCGGATCAGCGGCGGGGGCTTCGCGGAGGCGGGCGAGTTTCATCCGATGCGGCCGAACCGTGCGGGCGAGCCGTATCCGATCCACGGCGACGGCTGGTTGCAGGCCTGGCAGTTGGACAGCCTGGCCGACGACACCGCGACGATGACGCTGCAGTCGCAGCGCTTCGACGGCAATCCGTACGAGTACCGCGCGGTGCAGCGGTTTCGCCTGGTCGACGACGGGCTCGAGCAGACGCTTGAAGTGCAGCATCTGGGTTCGACGCCGCTGCCCTACGGGCTGGGCGTGCATCCGTGGTTTCTGCGCACGGCGGGCACGCGCATCGTCGCGCCGGTGCAAGGGGTCTGGTTGTGCGGCGATGACCCGCTGCCGACGCGGCACACCGGGCAGATCCCCGAGGATTGGGACCTGGGACGCGGGGCGCCGGCCTTCGGTAGCTTCGTCGACAACGCGTACACCGGGTGGGGCGGGCACGCGCGCATCGAGTGGCCGGAGCATGGGCTGCAGCTGAGCTTGACGATGCCGGACTTCGAGGAGGATGGCGGCGCGGAGCGCCACTACTGTCTGATGTATCGGCCGCTCGACGGCCCGGCCTTTTGTTTCGAGCCGATCACGCAGCCCATCGATGCGTTTCACCTGGAGGGGAGGCCGGGGCTGCGGCTGCTGGCGGAGGGGGAGGTGCTGCGGATGCGGATGCAGTGGCGCTTCGAGGGGCTTGGGAGCGGGCTGGGGCGTTGACATTAAGCCCGGTCACCCGGGGGAAACGGCAAAGACCGAAGACCTTGGAAGGCCGGACTCGAAGGCAAGGCGGGACAAGGCCGCTCGCGTCGGCAATTGGTACATGGGTAGTCGTTTCGTCATGCCTGACGTCGAATGAAAGCGGGCCTTGTGTCCTCATCACATAGGGGCACAACGCTCATGTATTCGCTTGCGCGCATGCCTACATTCGATCCCAGGCAAGACCCATCACTCGTACGAACGAGGCGGGCCTGTCCGATGACAAACGATTTGGAGATGCGTATGCGGCTTGTCGCCTTCCTTGTCGGCCCCCTTGCGATGGGGGCATTGGTCCTTGCGTTTGGCTGGCCTGTGCTGGTCGCTTGCTTTGCGCTTGCATGGGGGACGTTGCTGTTCTCGACGGGCGACAGCGAAGCCGAGGGGTGGTCAACGATGCTGGAGGCAGAAGGCGTCCAGTCACGTCGACGCGGCCATGCCACTGCCTTCGCAGGGAGCGAACACGCAGTCCTGCCGGGCGTCGGTTCGGTGGACACGATGCATGCCGAGCTCTAGGCTTGCCGGGAGCAGTTGACGCGGCTGGAGGCCGCGTCAATCCTTGTTCTTTGAATTCATCCTGGCGGCCGACCTCGCAGAAAAACCCGCAGCGCCTGTGTAGCGAACGGGTTCTGAGGCCTAGTGGGCTGTCAGGAACCATACCCTCCCCTTACAGGCCTCGTCAGTATTGGGTTTTGACCGCCAACAGGTCGTGCATGGCGCTCCTTGCGTCGTTCCAGCCCTCGACACCTACTTGAATTCGACTCACCCGTTCACCCGTTCAAACCATTCGCACAAGTTCGTGAGGTGCATGGGAGAAGGCACCCTTCCCGGCGAATCCGTGGTCACCAAGCAAGGGTTTACAGAGGGAGAAAAAGAAAAGACCGGGAGCTTTTGGAAGCTTCCAGTCTTGTATTTTGGTCCCGCCGCCAGGAATCGAACCTGGATCTCAGCCTTCGGAGGGCCGAATTCTATCCATTGAAATACAGCGAGATGGGTCTCCGACCCAGCGGCCGAAGCCCGGCATTATCACTGATCACGCAGCCTCCTTGCAGTTCCCCTCCCCCGCCGCCCCCGGCCTGCGCTCGAACCCAAGCCCCGCCAGATAGACATTGAACAGATGCCGCCCCGCCGGCACCAGGTCAAATGCCCCGGGCTCCAGCAGCCAGTCCTGGATCAACCCGCTGATCACCGCATGCAGCCCATACGCCGCCGTCTTCGCCGGTATGGGCAGCTCGATCCCCGCACGGCTCGCCGCATGCTGCAGCGCATGCACAAAATCCGTCACGCATTCATTCCGCGCGCTGCGATGGCGCTGCAGCACCGGCGCCATCTCGTCCGTGTACTCGACCTTGAGGGTGGCCACCTCGAAGACCCGCCGCACCTGGGGGTCGGTGGTCATCAGGCTCAGGGCCTGCACCATTACCTGCTCGATCGCCGCGAGCGGGTCCTCGTTGGCCGCGCGGGCCTCGCGGGTGGCGGACTCCAGCGGCAGCGTGACGCGCTCCATCATGGCGTTGAAGAGGTCCGGCTTGTCCTTGAAGTGCCAGTAGATCGCACCACGCGTGGCGCCGGCCTCCTGCGCAATCTGCTGCAGGGTGGTCTGCGAAACACCTTGAGACTGGAACAGCACCTCCGCAGCATCGAGCAGCCGATGCCGGGTCGCCAGCGCCTCTTCCTTGGTACGACGGACCACTTTGCTCCTTTGACTTGAAACTTGTAAAACAACCGAAGTCGTGAGGGTTGCCACTATACATTCACGAATGTATGTAAACTCGGGTCCCTCCTGATGGCCAGGCTCGCCGTATTGCTATAGGCACTCGCTGCGACCACGCGCCGTTCCCCGTCTCTGCTTCAAAGGAATCGCATGCCTCTCCTGCATGTCTCGCGTCATTCGTTGTTGTCCATGTCGCGCCGCCCCGCCTTTGCCGCCCTCGCAGCCGCCGCGGTGCTGACGCTCGCCGCTTGCGGCAAGAGCGAGGCGCCGGCCGCTGGCGCAAAGGGCGGCGGTGCCGGCGGCGGGGCACCGCCGCCGCCCGAAGTGGGCGTGGTGGTGGCGACGCCGACCGACGTCGGCCTGCTGACGGAGCTGCCCGGCCGGCTCGAGGCCTCGCGCGTGGCCGAGGTGCGCGCCCGCGCGGCGGGCATCCTGCAGGAGCGGCTGTTCCGCGAAGGCAGCGACGTGAAGGCTGGCCAGCCGCTGTTCCGCATCGATCCCGCGCCCTACCTGGCCACCGCGCAGAGCGCGCAGGCCAGCCTGGCGCGCGCCGAGGCCAACGCGGTGCAGGCCAAGGCCCTGGCCGAGCGCTACAAGCCGCTGGTGGAAGCCAACGCGGTCAGCAAGCAGGAATACCTGAATGCGGTGGCTGCCGCGAAGACGGCAGATGCGGACATCGCGGTGGCCCGCGCCTCGGTGCAGACGGCCAAGATCAACCTGGGCTACGCCAGCGTCACGGCGCCGATCTCCGGCCGCATCGGCCGCGCGCTGGTGACCGAAGGCGCACTGGTGGGCCAGGGCGACGCCACCGCGCTGGCCGTGGTCCAGCAGATCAACCCGATCTACGTGAACTTCACGCAGTCGGCCAACGAGGTGCTCAAGCTGCGCCGCGCGATGGAGGCCGGCCAGTTCAAGCGCGCGAGCAGCGGCGACGCGGCCAGCGTGCGCATCGAGCTCGAAGGCGGCACCGAGTACGCGCTGCCCGGCAAGCTGCTGTTCTCCGACCTCACGGTCGACTCGACCACCGGCCAGGTGACGCTGCGCGCCGAGGTGCCCAACCCGAAGGGCGAGCTGCTGCCCGGCCTTTACGTTCGCGTGAAGGTGGAGCAGGCCCAGGCGACCAACGCGATCACGGTGCCGCAGCAGGCGGTCACGCGCACCCAGCAGGGTGACACGCTGACCGTGGTCGATGCGGAAGGCAAGATGCACAAGCGCACGGTGAAGATCACCGCCGCCCAGAACAACCAGTGGGTGGTGACAGAAGGCCTGAAGGCCGGCGAGCAGGTGATGGTCGACGGCTTCCAGAAGCTGATGATGATGCCGCCCGGCGCGGCGGTGAAGGCGGTGCCGTGGAAGGCGCCGGCGCCCGAATCCGCCGCAGCCCCGGCTGCCCCCGCGAACGCCTCGGCTCCGGCCGCGAAGCCGTAAGGAGCGCGCCCGCATGGCAAAGTTCTTCATCGACCGGCCCATCTTCGCGTGGGTGATCGCACTGTTCGTGATCGTGGTGGGCGCGGTGTCCATCACGCAGCTGCCGATCGCGCAATACCCGCCGGTGGCACCGCCGGCCATCGTCGTCAACGTCGCCTACCCCGGCGCCTCGGCCCAGACGCTGGAGGACAGCGTGCTCTCGGTCATCGAGCGCGAGATGAACGGCTCCCCCGGCCTCATCTACATGGAATCGGTGGCGCAGGCCGACGGCACCGGCACCATCACCATCACCTTCGAGACCGGCACCAACGCCGATCTCGCCCAGGTGGACGTGCAGAACCGCCTGTCGCGCGCCACGCCGCGGTTGCCGGCGGCAGTGACGCAGCAGGGCGTGCGCGTGGACAAGTCGCGCAACAACTTCCTGCTGTTCACGATGCTGTCCTCCGACAACCCGTCGATCGACACCACGGCGCTGGGCGACTACGCATCGCGCAACGTGGTGCCCGAGCTGCAGCGGGTGGCCGGCGTCGGCCAGGCCCAGCTGTTCGGCACCGAGCGTGCGATGCGCATCTGGATCGAGCCGGACAAGCTGCAGGGCTACAACCTGTCGGCGGCCGAGGTCAACCTGGCCATCCGCACCCAGAACGCACAGGTGTCCTCCGGCACCATCGGCGACCTGCCCAACGTGCCGGGCCAGGCGATCGCGGCCACGGTGGTGGTCAACGGCCAGCTCACCACGACCTCGCAGTTCGGCGACATCGTGCTGCGCGCCAACACCGACGGCTCCTCCGTGCGGCTCAAGGACGTGGCGCGCATCGAGCTCGGCGGCCAGGCCTACTCGACTTCGGCACGCCTCAACGGCGAGCAGGCGGTGGGCATCGGCGTGCAGCTCGCCCCCGGCGGCAACGCGCTGCAGTCGGCCAAGGCGATCCGCGCCAAGATGGCCGAGCTGGAGCGCTACTTCCCGCAGGGCGTGAAGTGGACCATCCCCTACGACAGCTCGCGCTTCGTGAACATCTCCATCACCGAGGTGGTGAAGACGCTGTTCGAGGCGGTGGCGCTGGTGTTCCTGGTGATGTACCTGTTCCTGCAGAACTGGCGCTACACGCTCATCCCGACGGTGGTGGTGCCGATCGCGCTCTTGGGCACCTTCGGCATCCTGCTGGCGCTGGGCTTCTCGATCAACGTGCTGACCATGTTCGGCATGGTGCTGGTGATCGGCATCGTGGTGGACGATGCGATCGTGGTGGTGGAGAACGTCGAGCGCATCATGAGCGAGGAGGGGCTCTCGCCCCTGGAAGCCACGCGCAAGGCGATGCGCCAGATCTCCGGCGCCATCATCGGCGTGACGGTGGTGCTGATCTCGGTGTTCGTGCCGCTGGCCTTCTTCGCGGGCTCCACGGGCAACATCTACCGCCAGTTCTCGGCGGTGATGGTGGCCTCGATCGCCTTCTCGGCCTTCATGGCGCTGTCGCTCACGCCGGCGCTGTGCGCCACGCTGCTGAAGCCGGTGGAGGCCGGCCACCACCACGAGAAGCGCGGCTTCTTCGGCTGGTTCAATCGCGGCTTCACGCGCACGGCCAAGGGCTATGAGAGCCTGGTGGCGCGCATCCTCAAGCGCGCGGCGCGCTACCTGGTGATCTACGTGGCCATCATCGGCGCGGTGGTGCTGGTGTACCGGCAGCTGCCCACCTCCTTCCTGCCGCAGGAAGACCAGGGCTACATCATCGTGAACGTGCAGTTGCCGCCGGGCGCGACGAAGGAACGCATGCTGTCGGTGATGCAGGATGTCGAGAAGTACATCCTGAAGCAGCCCGAGGTGGAGAGCATGGTCGGGGTGCTGGGCTTCAGCTTCTCGGGCCAGGGCCAGAACGCCGGCCTCGCCTTCGTGACGCTCAAGGACTGGAAGGAGCGGCACGACCCGAGCCATTCGGCCGAGGCGGTGGCCGGCCGCGCCTTCGGGGCGCTGTCGGGCATCCGCGATGCCTTCATCTACCCGTTGTCGCCGCCGCCCATTCCCGAGCTGGGCAACGCCAGCGGCTTCAGCTTCCGCCTGCAGGACCGCGGCGGCGCCGGCCACGAGGCGCTGGTCAACGCGCGCAACCAGATCCTGGGCGCGGCCAGCAAGAGCCCGATCCTGACGCAGGTGCGCCCGGACGGCCTGGAAGACGCGCCGCAGCTGCAGATCGACATCGACCGCGACAAGGCGAACGCGCTGGGCGTGAGCTTCGACGCCATCAACAGCACGCTGTCGACGGGGCTGGGCTCGACCTACGTGAACGACTTCCCGAACCAGGGGCGCCTGCAGCGGGTGGTGGTGCAGGCCGATGCGCCGGCACGCATGCAGCCGGACGACCTGCTGCGGCTCAACGCCAGCAACACCAAGGGCGAGCCGGTGCCGCTGTCGGCCTTCGCCAGCACGCGCTGGGTCACGGGTGCGCAACAGACGGTGCGCTACAACGGCTATCCGGCGATCCGCATCTCGGGCTCGGCCGCACCGGGCTACAGCTCGGGCGCCGCGATGGCCGAGATGGAGAAGCTCGCCCAGCAGCTGCCCCCGGGTTTCGGCTACGAATGGACCGGCCAGTCGCGCGAGGAAAAGCTCGCGGGCGCGCAGGCCATCATCCTGTACGCCTTCTCGATCCTGGCGGTGTTCCTCTGCCTGGCCGCGCTGTACGAGAGCTGGACCATCCCGCTGTCGGTGATCATGGTGGTGCCGCTGGGCGTGCTGGGCGTGCTGCTCGCGACGCTGATGCGCGCCTATTCGAACGACGTGTACTTCCAGGTCGGCCTGATCACCATCATCGGCCTGTCGGCGAAGAACGCGATCCTGATCATCGAGTTCGCCAAGGACCTGCAGGCGCAGGGCAAGGGCGTGGTCGAGTCGGCGCTGGCCGCCGCCCACCTGCGGTTCCGGCCGATCATCATGACCTCGCTGGCCTTCGGCCTCGGGGTGCTGCCGCTGGTGCTGGCCTCGGGCGCGGGCTCGGCAAGCCAGCGCGCGATCGGCACCGGCGTGATCGGCGGCATGGTGACCGGCACGGCGCTCGCCGTGATCTTCGTGCCGGTGTTCTTCGTGGTGGTGCGCAGCCTGTTCAAGGGCAGCGACCGGCAGCACGAGGTCGACAGGCGCCACGCCCAGGCCGCAGGCATTGAAGAAAGCCCCGCCCATGATTAAGAAGAACTTCGTTTCCACCGCATTGGCCGGTGCAGCCGCCCTGGTCCTGGCCGGCTGCTCGCTCATCCCCACCTACGAGCGCCCCGCAGCGCCGGTGCCGGCCAGCTATCCGGGCGCACAGCCCGCGGCCACGAGCCCCTCGCCGGCCTCGACGCTGGCCTGGCAGGACTACTTCACCGATCCGCGGCTGGCCAAGCTGATCGAGACCGCGCTCGCCAACAACCGGGACCTGCGGGTGGCCGTGCTCAACATCGAGCAGGCGCGCGCGCAGTTCCAGATCCAGCGCGCGGCGCAGTTCCCGGCGCTCGACCTTTCGGCCAGCGGCTCGCGCTCCAGCCCGAATGCGCTGCAGTCGCTGGGCCTGGGCGGCAGCGTGACCTCGAGCTACGCGGTCAACCTCGGCATCACGGCCTGGGAGCTCGACTTCTTCGGCCGCGTCGCCAGCCTCAAGGAACAGGCGCTGGCGCAGTTCCTCGCCACCGAAGAATCGCGCAAGGCCGCGCAGATCAGCCTGATCAGCGCCGTGGCCAGCGGCTGGCTCACGCTCATCGCCGACGACGAGCTGCTGGCGCTCACGCGCCAGACGCTGGCCACCCGCGAAGAGTCGCAGAAGCTCACCCGCATGCGCTTCGACAGCGGCGTGGTCTCGGAGATCGACCTGCGCCTGACCGACTCGCTGGCCGAGACCGCGCGCGCCTCGTATGCGGAGCAGCGCCGCCTGCGCATGCAGGACGAGAACGCGCTGGCCCTGCTGCTCGGCGCGCCGGTGCCGCCGGAGGCCACCGAGGGTGGCGCGCGCGGCCTGGATGCGGTCGCGCCGATGGCGGAGCTGCCTGCCGGCCTGCCCTCCGACCTGCTGGGCGAGCGGCCGGACATCCGCGCCGCCGAGCAGCAGCTGATCGCGGCCAATGCCAACATCGGCGCGGCGCGCGCGGCCTTCTTCCCGCGCGTGACGCTGACCACCTCGATCGGCACGGCCAGCAGCGAGTTCTCGAACCTGTTCGAGAGCGGCACCAAGGCCTGGGCCTTCGCGCCGCAGCTGACGGTGCCGATCTTCGACGCCGGCCGCAACCGGGCCGGGCTCGATTCGGCCAAGGCCGGCCGCGAGATCGCGGTGGCGCAGTACGAGAAATCGATCCAGACCGCCTTCCGCGAGGTCGCCGACGCGCTCGCCGGCCGCGCCACCCTGGGCGAGCAGCTGCGCGCCCTGCGCGCGCAGTCGGAGGCCGAGGCGGTGCGCTTCAGGCTCTCGGACCTGCGCTACCGCAACGGCATCGCCAGCGCGCTGGACGTGCTCGACTCCCAGCGCTCGCTCTACAGCGCGCAGCAGGCTGCGGTGCAAATCCAGCTCGCGCAGCTGCAGAACCAGGTGGTGCTGTACAAGACGCTGGGCGGCGGGTGGGCCACGCGCTGAGGGGCCGAGGACCGTCGCGGGGCGCTTTCGGGCGCCTCTCTATAATCGCCGGTTGATTAGAAAAGCCCCCGACGAGCCCCACACTGAGGACCCAATGAGCGACGACGCGCACCACCAGGCCACAGAAGACGCCCACATCGGCCCGATCAAGAACCCCAAACAACTGCTGCTGGCGGTCTTCTTCTCCTTCATCGCGCCGATCCTGATCATCGTTGGTCTGGTCTCGTACGTGACTTCCGCCAATCATCCGTCGGGCGAGGCCCAGGGCACCGGCATGGCGCTCTACGGCGTGTCGAAGGAAGCACGCGACCGCGAGATCGCCGAGCGCCTCAAGAAGGTCGGTTCGATCGAGATCCGCGACGCCAACCGGCCGCTGGCCGCCGGCGAGGCGGTGTTCAAGGCCCAGTGCGTGGCCTGCCACGGCGCCCCGGGCATCCCGGGCGCTCCGCACCTCAACGACGCCGCGGCCTGGGGCCCGCGCATCGGCCAGGGCTACACCGCGCTGCTGGAGCATGCGCTCAAGGGCAAGGGCGCGATGCCGCCCCAGGGCGGTGGCGACTTCGAAGACGTCGAGATCGGCCGTGCGGTGGTCTACCTGGCCAATGCCGGCGGCGCCAAGTTCCCGGTGCCGGACCGTCCGGCGACCGCAGGCGCTCCGGAGGCTGCAGCCTCGGAAGCGGCAGCGGCGCCGGCCTCTGCACCTGCCAAGCCGTAATCGGGGCTTCGGCCCCCACGACAAAAGAGCCCGCATGCGGGCTCTTTTTTCATGGGCCTGCGCTTTTCTTCAATGCGCGGCCTGGACGGGTCGGCCCGCAGCCGGGCTCATGACATGGCCGAAGCGCGCGGGCAGTTCCTCCGCGCGCACGCTCTGCGGCACCCAGCGCCCCTGCTCGATGGCCTCGGCCGCGTAACCCACGTCCTGCGTGTGCACCAGGCCCAGGCCAGGCGGCGCGACCAAATAGAGCCGGCCCTGCTCGTCGACCAGGCAGGTCGAGGGCTCGACCGGGTCGCCGGCATGCGAGCGCACCGAGAAGTCCTCGCCGATCCGCCACACCCAGGGCGCGGCTTCCAGCTCCACGTAGACGCGCTGCGGCCCGTTCTGGAAGAACCACTGGCCCTGCTCGTCGTGCTCGTAGTTGCGCTGGATGAAGTCGATCAGCTTCTCGTGCTCGAGCCGCGAGCCCTTGGCGGCGGGAAAAGGCCCCGTGGCCTGCGTGCGGTCGTCGCGCAGGTACCAGTTGCCGCGCGCGTCGAGGCCCAGCCAGCCGTAGCAGTGCGGCACGTTGGGCCACTTGGCGAGCGCTTGTTTGACGATGTCGTCCATGCCGCGGATTCTGGCGCGGATCATGCCGCCGCGCCATCGGACGAAGCCGCGTCAGCCTCTCAGAGGTGCTGCGCCAGCCAGTCGCCGACCCGCTCGGGCATGCCGAGCACATGGCCGGGCGGCCGTCCCATCGGAAAGCCCACGTGGCCGCCATGGGCCGGCTGCCACAGCGTGACATGGCGGCCCGCCTCCTCCGGGCGCGGCAGGCTGGCGGCCGGAACGAAGGGATCGTTGGTCGCGTTCACCACCAGCGCCGGAATGCGGATCGCGTCCAGGTGCGGCTTGGCCGAAGCGCGGCGCCAGTAGTCATCGGTGTCGCGAAAGCCGTGCAGCGGCGCGGTGAACACGTTGTCGAAGGCGCGCAGGTCCGCGGCCGCGAGCAGTGCCTCGCGGTCGAACAGCCCCGGATGCTGGGCCAGCTTGGCCAGCGCCTTGGGCTTCATGCTTGCCAGGAACATGCGCGTATAGACCAGCCGGTTGAAGCCCTGCCCGATGGCCGTTCCGCCGGCCGCCAGGTCCAGCGGCGCGCTGATCGAGGCCGCCGCGCTCACCACCTTCGAGGCCTCCGCACCTGCCTCTTCGACCCAGCGCAGCAGCGCATTGCCGCCCAGCGAAACGCCCGCGGCGAAGATGGGTGCCCCCACGCTCGGCACTTCGTGTCCTCGCTGCCCCCCGAGGGGGCGCTCGCTTGCTTGGGGCGGCCCGGCGCGGCGCTCGGGACCCACATGCCGCTCACGCAGGCGCGCGAGGATCCACCCCACCTCCTCGAAGTCCCCCGAGTGATAGGCCCGCGGCGCCAGGTTGATCTCGCCGCTGCAGCCGCGGAAATGCGGCACCGCGTAGTCCCAGCCGCGCGACTGCGCGTGGGCCGCGAAGGCCTCGGCGTAGTGGCTCTTCGACGAGCCCTCGAGGCCATGGAACAGCACCAGCAGCGGCCTCGGCGCGGGCCCCTCGGCCGCGAGGAAGTCCACGTCGATGAAGTCGCCGTCCGGCGTGGTCCAGCGCTCGCGGCGGTAGGCCGGCAGCGGCGCCTCGACCCGACGCGCCCAGAGCGCGGGCCAGATGGTCTGGAGGTTGCCGCCCGGCAACCAGAGTGGCGCAACGTACTGCATCAGTGAAGGGTCTGCGGTATCTCTTCCGACTCGTCGGGCGCATGAACCGTTCCCGGACTCGCATGGTGGGCCACCATGCGCCAGCCCTGCGCGGTCTTGTGATAGACGTTGGTGGCCAGCACGAAGGCGTGGCGCGGGCCCTCGGCCGTCAGCACCTCGATGCGCTCGAGCACGTTGTGTACCGCGCTGGCGAGCGACTCCACCCTGCGCACCTGCGCCGGCGTGGCATGGATCGCGCCGTTGGCGAACATCTGCTCGAAGGCCGCGCGGATCGCGCTGGCGCCCACCAGGCGCGGGCCGCCAGGGTGTACGCAGAACACCTCGTCCTCGTCGGCCCAGCAGGCCATCAGCGCATCGATGTCGCCGCGCTGCAGGGACTCGTAGAAGGTCGCCTCGACATCGTCGGCGGTGCCGGCCAGGGCGGCGGCGCGAAGTTTGGTCTTGGGCATGGTGACTGCGGCTGGAAAAGCCGATTTTGCCTCGGGTGCCTGACGGGGACCGGTCGCCGCTGCATCAGAGCAGCCAACCCTCGGCCACCGCCTGCAGCTCGCCTTGCGCCGCCCGCCACACCAGCTCGGGCGCGGCCACGTGCACGCCCGGCGGCGCAATGCGCAGCGCCACGTCGACCAGCTCGGCCACCTTGCCGGCGCGCACCGGCTGCTCGCTGGCCGACACCATGAAGCGGGCGATGGACAGCATCCAGGCCGCCAGCCGCTCGGCCGGATTGGCGAAGCGCGCCGCGGCGGGCTTGCGCGCCGAGCGCACGATGATCACGCGCTCGAAGCCCAGTGCCACCACGGCCTCCTCGTCGAGGCTGGCCAGCCCGCGCTTCAGCGCCTCGGGCAAGCGGCCCTGGTCGTGCGGCTGCACGACGGCCAGCGTGCGCACGCCGCAGGCCTTCAGCCAGGCCGCAAGCACGGGCAGTTGCGCCGGCTCGGGCGTCCACAGCGCGCGCTCGCGGTCGTAGTAGAGGCGCGGCGGCTCGAACGAAACCAGCGCGGCATCGGCCGCCGTGCGCGGCCATTGCGCGATGTCGGGCCCCGGGGCCAGCAGGGTCTCGACGCCGCGCAGCCCGTCGCGGATGGGCTCGCGCGCCAGCACGCGCGTGTGCTCGAAGCGATGCCGGCCCGCCAGCCGCCGCACCAGCTCGTGCCCCAAGGCCCCGGTGGCGCCGGCGATCAGCAGCGTGCCTTCGTCGCGGCGCACCGGCGGGGCCGCGCGGTTCGCGGCCTGCAATGCCTGTAAAGGAACGACCGCCATCGGCCTATGCTAACTTCGCCTCTTCGCAAGAACGACGAAGAGGCTTCGACATGAAGATCGTGCAACGCTGGCTCCTGGCCCTCCTCGCGGCGCTCGCGCTCTCGGGCTGCGGCTACAACGACTTCCAACGCCTCGACGAGGCCAGCAAGTCGGCCTGGAGCGAGGTCCTCAACCAATACCAGCGCCGCGCCGACCTGGTGCCCAACATCGTGGCCACGGTCAAGGGCGAGGCCAACTTCGAGCAGGAGACGCTGACCAAGGTGATCGAGGCGCGCGCCAAGGCCACCTCGATCCAGGTCACGCCCGAGACGCTCAACAACCCCGAGGCCTTCAACAAGTTCCAGCAGGCGCAGGGCGAGCTCTCCAGCGCGCTGTCGCGCCTGATGGTGGTGGCCGAGCAGTACCCCAACCTCAAGGCCAACCAGGCCTTCCGCGACCTGCGGGTGACGCTGGAAGGCACCGAGAACCGCATCACGGTGGCGCGCAACCGCTACATCCAGACGGTGCAGGAGTACAACGTGCTGGCGCGCAGCTTCCCCACGAACATCACCGCCAAGATCTTCAGCTACGACCCCAAGGCCAACTTCACAGTGCAGAACGAGGCCCAGATCTCGACCCCGCCGACGGTCGATTTCGGCGCACCGAAGAAGTAGCGCCTCGATGACGGCCGCCCGCATCCGGCGCGCGCTGGCAGCTTTCTTCCTGCTGGTGCTCGCGCTCGCAGGCGCGCAGGCCCAGGACCTGCTGCCGGTGCCGCCGCTCGGCGCGCGGGTGATCGACCAGACCGGCACGCTCGACGCGGCTCAGCGCGAGGCGCTGGAGGCCAAGCTGGCCGCCTTCGAGCAGCAGAAGGGCTCGCAGATCGTGATGCTGATGGTGCCGACCACCGCGCCCGAAGACATCGCGAGCTTTGCCAACCGCGTCGGCAATACCTGGAAGATCGGCCGCAAGGAGGTGGGCGACGGCATCCTGGTGATCGTCGCCAAGAACGACCGCAAGATGCGCATCGAGGTCGCCAAGACGCTGGAAGGCGCGGTGCCCGACATCGCCGCCGCCCGCATCATCGACTTCGCGATGAAGCCGCGCTTCCGCGAGAACGACTTCGCGGGCGGGCTCGATGCGGCGGCCGACCAGCTGATCGCGCGCGTCAAGGGCGAAGCGCTGCCGGAGGTCGATGCGAAGAGCGGCGACTTCGGCGGCGGTCAGGAGGAGCAGGGATTCGACTGGGGCGACCTGGCCATCTTTCTCTTCTTCGGCGTGCTGATCGGCGCGCCGATCGCGCGCGCCATCCTCGGCAAGGTGCTGGGCCCGCTGGCGCTGGGCGGCGTGACGGGCGCCGTCGTGATGGCGCTGACCGCGAGCCTCGTGATCGCGGTGCTGGCCGGGCTCGCGGCCCTGCTCTTCACGCTGCTGTCGAGCGCTTTCGGTGCCGGCGCCGGGCGGCGCGGCGGCCGCGGCGGCGGCTGGGGCCCGGCTGCCGGCGGCCTGGGCGGCGGCCTCGGCGGCGGAGGCTGGAGCGGCGGGTCTTCCTCATCCGGCGGCGGCTTCAGCTCGGGCGGCGGCGGCGATTTCGGTGGCGGCGGCGCCTCGGGAGACTGGTAGCCATGGCCACCCCATCCTTCTTCTCCAAGCTGCTGCGCCTGTGGCGCCATCGCTGGATCGATGCGGCCGACGTGCGGCGCGCGCTGCCGCCCGAGGCCCTGCAGCGCCTGGGCGCCCGCGTTGCGGCCAGCGAGCGCCGGCACAGCGGCGAAGTGCGCATCTGCATCGAGGCCGGGCTGCCCTGGTCCTACATCCGGCGCGCCGCGGCGGCGCGCGAGCGCGCGATCACCATGTTCGGCAAGCTGCGCGTGTGGGACACCGCGCACAACAACGGCGTGCTGATCTACCTGCTGATGGCGGAGCATGCGATCGAGATCGTGGCCGACCGCGGCATCGACGCACATGTGAACGCGCAAGAATGGGCGGCGATGGCGAAGCGCATGGGCGCGGCCTTTCGCGAGGGCCGCTTCGAGGACGGGATCACGCAGGCGCTGGAGGAAGTCTCGGCGCTGCTGGTCGCGCACTTCCCGCTGGCCGAGGGCGAGCCCGACCGCAACGAGCTGCCCGACGAGCCGGTGGTGATGTAGGGGCGCGGGACAACCGGCTCAGCGCCCGACCTGCTCTTCCAGCAGCCGCCGGTTGACCGCATGGACCGCGTCCAGCTCCAGCTGCAGTGCGCGCGACACCTGCGACAGCGTGCGCATGCGGCGGTTGCCCTCGCGCAGCCGTCCGGCGAGCACGGCGGAGATGCCCAGCATCATCCGGGCCGCCACCGCCGGATGGCTGTCGATCAGGCCCAGCAGCGCCTCGCGCGAGAGCACGCCGAGCTTGACGTCCGTGAGCGCCGTGCAGCTGGCCGAACGCGGCCCGCCATCGATCACGCCCATCTCGCCCAGCAGGCTGCCGGGGCCGACCACCGTGATCACGACCTCGCCGTCGGGGATGCTGGTGCTGCTCACGGCCCGGAGCTGGCCTTGCAGCACCAGCACCATGTAGTCGTTGTCGTCCGCGTCACCCTCTTCGAACAGCAGCGTGTCGGCCAGCACGTGCAACGGCTTCATGACGTCGATCACGACTTCCGCTTCGGCGCGGCGCATGCCGGCCAGAGGAGCGGCTTGCATCATCAGGTCGATGGCGTGTTCGCGCAGGTCGTTGCGGCGGGGAGGCGTGGGGGCTTGTGGCATGAAGAAGAGGATGCGGAGCTCAGTTCGGCAAGGGCCACACGGCATCGCCGCCGATGCCGTAGAAGCGCCGGCCCGGCACAGCCTCCATCAGCCATCCGCCGGTGAATTCGCCGAAGGCGGGCAAGATCAGGCGCCGTTCCTCGCGCACGAAGCAGGGCATGCGCAGGCTGTCGCGTCCACTGCCCTGCAGCTTGCAGACCGGATGGAGGTGGCCGCCGAGCACGAAGTGCGTCGGATGGGGCCGGGGGTGGTGGCAGGCGGCGAAAGGGCCGGTCAGATAGGGCTCGTCGACGATGTCGAAGGACAGCGAGTGCGGCGGATCGCCGGCACGGGCGTCGTGGTTGCCGCGTACCAGCGTGCAGCGCAATCCTGCGTTGCGTTCGCGCCAGGATTCGAGGTTTGCCAGCAGCTGCGGCGTGCGCGCCTGCGCGTCATGCAGGAAGTCGCCGAGCACGACGAGCTCGCGAGGCCGGTGCTGCCCGATCAGTTGGTCGAGCCGGGCGAGGTTCTGCGCGGTGGTGCCGTGCGGCACCGGTTGCCCCAGCGCACGGAAACTGGCCGCCTTGCCAAGGTGAAGATCGGCCACGAAGAGCATGTCGCCGGCCGGCCACCAGAGGGCTCGCTCGGGCAGAAGGTCGATGGATTCGCCGGCAATTTCGAGCCGGCAAGAGGGGGAAGTGGCATGCACGCGTCGAGTGTCCATTAAGCCCGCGCCGCAAAAACTCGCAAATTGTCACGCCGCACCCGCGCGTCCCGGACTTTTTCCGCGCCCGCGTGAAGTCCGGCGCACCGCGCCTTGCTGCATGCCGGCCTCACCGTCTTCCACGGGTTTCTCGAAGGCCAGCGTCTTGCGCACGCGCTCCGGGTCCGCCGCCTCGGCGGTGCCGCCGGCGGCCTGCTCGAGCTGCGCGACCATGCGCGCGATGCGCTCGGCTGCGCTCTCGTTCGACAGCTTCTCGCGAAAGAGCTCCACCATCAGCGGAAAGGCGAAGGGCGTGGGCCGCTGCGGCGTCTGCAGCACCAGCCGCTGCGAAGCCATGCGCGCCAGGGCGGCGCGCAGGCGCCCGATCTCCAGCTCCTGAGCGAGCAGTTCGTGCTCGGCCTGCTGCAGCAGACGGTTGGCCGGGTCGTACTTGCGGAACACCTCGTAGAACAGCGAGGACGAGGCCTGCAGCTGCCTGTTGCTGCGCCGCTCGCCGGGATAGCCCTGGAAGATCAGGCCCGAGACGCGCGCGATCTCGCGGAAACGCCGGCGCGCCAGCTCGGTTGCGTTGATGGAGGCGAGCACCTCGTGCAGCAGCTGCGACTCGTCCACCGGCGCCAGCACCTGCGGCAGCAGCGCCGGCCAATCCAGTTCGGCCGCGCAGAGCAGCTCGAAGCCGTAGTCGTTCACGGCGATCGAGAAGGTGCGCGGCTGGTGCTGCGCGACACGCCAGGCGACCAGGCTGGCCAGGCCCAGATGCACCAGCCGCCCCGCAAAGGGATAGAGGAAGAGATGCCAGCCCTCGCGCGTCTTCAGCAGCTCGGCCAGCAGGGTGTCGGGCGTGGGCAGGGCCGACCAGCGCTGCTGGATCTCGAGCAGCGGCCGCACGCATTGCAGCTCGGGCGTGTCGTAGCGGCCCTCGTCCGCCAGCGCCAGCTGCCGCACGACGGCATCGGCCAGGGTGCTGGTCAGCGGCATGCGCCCGCCGTTCCAGCGCGGCACGGAAGGCTTGCGGCCGCTCGCGCGCCGCACCCAGGCCGTCATGTCGTGTACCCGCACCAGTTCCAGCAGCCGGCCGCCGAAGAGGAAGCAGTCGCCCGGCTTCATGCGGGCGACGAAGCTTTCCTCCACGCTGCCGATCCTCGCGCCGCGCAGGTACTGCACCGCCATGCTGGCGTCGCTGACGATGGTGCCGATGTTCATGCGGTGGCGTCGGGCCAGGCGCGCATCGGGCACGCGCCAGATGCCCTCGGCGTCGGGCACCACGCGGCGGTAGTCGGGATAGGCCGCGAGCGAAGGGCCGCCCTGCGCGACGAACTCCAGGCACCACTGCCAGCTCTCGCGGGACAGCCCCGCATACGCGACGGTGCCGCGCACCTCCGCATAGAGATCGTCCGGCACGAAGCCGCCGCCGAGCGCGACCGTGACCAGGTGCTGCACCAGCACGTCCAGCGGCTGGGCCGGCGAGCGGCGCTCCTCGATGCGGCCCTGCGCCACGGCCTCGCGTGCGGCCGCGCCCTCCACCATCTCGATGCTGTGCGTGGGCACGAGCGTGATGCGCGAGGGCCGCCCCGGCGCGTGGCCCGAGCGGCCGGCGCGCTGCAGCAGCCGCGCCACGCCCTTGGGCGAGCCGATCTGCAGCACGCGCTCGACCGGCAGGAAGTCCACCCCCAGGTCCAGGCTGGAGGTGCAGACCACGGCCTTGAGCGCGCCGGACTTCAGGCCCAGTTCCACCCACTCGCGCACCGCGCGGTCCAGCGAGCCGTGGTGCAGCGCGATCTGCCCGGCCCACTCGGGCCGCGCCTCGAGCAGCGCCTGGTACCAGATCTCGGACTGGGAGCGCGTGTTGGTGAAGACCAGCGTGCTCGCGCTGGCGGCAACCTCCTCGATGACCTGCGGCAGCATCGTGAGGCCCAGGTGCCCGCCCCACGGAAAGCGCTCGGCACGGCCGGGCAGCAGTGAGTCGATGAGCAGCTGCTTGGGCACCTCGCCCTGCACCAGCACGCCCTCGCCGCCGGCCAGCAGCGTGCGCATCGCCTCCTGCAGGTTGCCCAACGTGGCGGACATGCCCCAGATGCAGAGCCCCGCATTCCAGCGGCGCAGCCGTGCCAGCGCGAGCTGCACCTGCACGCCGCGCTTGTTGCCCATGAGCTCGTGCCATTCGTCGACCACGACCAGGCGCAGCGAGCCCAGCACGTCCTTCGCATCGGCGCGCGCGAGCTGCAGCGAGAGGCTCTCGGGCGTGGTGACCAGCACCGTCGGAAGGCGCCGGTCCTGCGCGCTGCGCTCGGCCGAGGAGGTGTCGCCGCTGCGCGCGCCGGCGCTCCAGTCGGGCTGCAGGGCGTCGAGGGCTTGTTGCATCGCGCGCAGGGTGTCGGCGGCGAGGGCGCGCATGGGGGTGAGCCACAGGACGGTCAGCGGCGGCGGGGTCTTGCTCCTGGTCGTGGTGGCAAAGGCCTGCAGCGCGCCGAGCCAGACGGCGTAGGTCTTGCCGGCGCCGGTGGTGGCGTGGAGCAGGCCGGAGCGGCCTTCGGCGAGGGCTTGCCAGACGTCGCGCTGGAAGGCGAAGGGCGCCCACCCACGCGATGCGAACCAGTCATCGAGACGGCTCACGGTCTTGCCCCTTCGCCGCGTGCCCCCACCCCTGCCCTCCCCTGGAAGGGGAGGGAGAAAGACAGGGTTGCGCTCTTGCTCATGGCGGCGTCGATGCCGCTTCCGGCAACAGCGCGGCCAGCGTCTGCAAGCTGTCCGCCTCCTCCACCGGCTTGTCCTCGCGCCAGCGCAGCATGCGCGGAAAGCGCACCGCGATGCCGCTCTTGTGCCGCGTGCTGCGCGCGATGCCCTCGAAACCCAGCTCGAAGACCAGCGTGGGCGTCACGCTCCTCACGGGCCCGAAGCTCTCGATGGTGGTGCGGCGCACGATCGCGTCGACCCGCGCCATCTCGGCATCGCTCAGGCCCGAGTAGGCCTTGGCGAAGGGCACGAGCTTGCGCCCTTCGACCTCGGGCGGCGCATCCCACACCGCGAAGGTGTAGTCGCTGTACAGGCTCGCGCGCCGGCCATGGCCGCGCTGCGCGTAGACCAGCACGGCGTCGACCGAGAGCGGGTCGATCTTCCACTTCCACCACAGGCCCACGTCCTTGGTGCGGCCGACGCCGTAGGCCGCGTGGCGCTGCTTGAGCATCATGCCTTCCACGCCCATGGCCCGCGCCGACTCGCGCTGACGCGCGAGGTCCTGCCAGCTCTCGCCATGCAGGATCGGGCTTGCGATCAAGGAGGGATGCTGCGCCGCCGCGACCAGTTCGTCGAGCAGCACGCGCCGTTCCTGCTGCGGCAGCGCGCGCAGGTCGCGGCCTTCCCATTCGAGCAGGTCGTAGGCCAGCAGCACCACGGGGATCTCGCGCAGCAGCTTGGGCGTCAGTGTCTTGCGGCCGATGCGCTTCTGCAGCTCGGCGAAGGGCTGCACGCGACCCTCGCCGTGAGGCGAGGTCGAATCCCTGCGCCAGACCACGATCTCACCGTCCACCACCGTGCCCTCGGGCAAGGTGCCTCCCATGTCGGCCAGTTCGGGGAAGCGGTCCGTCACCAGCTCCTCGCCGCGCGACCACAGGCACACCTGGTCGGCGCGCCGCACCAGTTGCGCGCGGATGCCGTCCCACTTCCATTCGACCAGCCACTGCGAGGGCGGACCCAGCACCGCATCGAACTGATCGAGCGGCAGCGCGAAGGGATGCGCGAGGAAGAAGGGGTAAGGCTGCCCGCTGGTCTGGCGGTCCTGCTCGCCGCTGCTCTCGGGCGCGATCAGCGCGGCGAAGTCGGCCGCGCCGGGCCGGCCCGTGATGTGGGTGTAGCCCATCAGGCGTTGCGCGACGCGCTTGGGGTCCAGCCCGCTGATCGTCGCCAGCACCTGCGTGACCTGGAGGCGCGAGACGCCGACGCGGAAGGCGCCGGTGATGAGCTTGAAGTAGACGAGGCGTTCTTCCGGCGCCAGCTGGCGCCACTGGGCGCGCAGGGCATCGGAGAGCTGCTCGGGCGGCATCCCGCGCAAGGGTAGCAAGTGTTGCTCGAGCCACGCCGCGAGGCCCAGGTCGTGCGCCTCGGTGGGCAGCGGCAGCAGCAGCGAGAGGGTCTCCGCTAGATCGCCGACCGCCTCGTAGCTCTCGTCGAACAGCCACTCCGGCAGGCCGGCGGCCTGCTGGGCCAGCAGCCGCAGCAGCTTGGTCGGCACCAGCTGCCGCGGCCGGCCGCCGGCCAGGAAGTACACGGCCCAGGCCGCGTCCGCCGGTGCGGCGGTCTGGAGATAGCGCAGCAGCGCCGCCTGCTTCACGAGATTGGAGGTGCTCGCATCGAGCTCGCGGTACAGCGCGGCGAATTGCTTCATACCCCGGCCGTTTCTCCTTCCCCCTGGGACTTCTCTCCTTCCCCCTCCGGGGGAAGGCCGGGATGGGGGCTCCGGGCGTCCCCATCGCCCTCCATGTCCTCATCGCCATATTCGGTCCGAAAGGCCCGCGCATCCAGCCCGCTCTCGCTCAACCACCGCACCATCACCGCCACGCTCCCATGCGTCACGAACACGCGCTCGGCCCCGGTCCCGGCAATGGCCTGCTGCAACCCCGCCCAATCCGCATGGTCCGACATCACGAAGCCGCGATCGACGCCGCGCCGCCTTCGCGTCCCGCGCAGTTGCATCCACCCGCTGGCAAAAGCATCCGAGTACTGGCCGAAGCGCCGCATCCACGGCGTGCCCGCAGCCGAGGGCGGCGCCAGCACCAGCGCGCGCTTCAGCAACGCGGCATTGACGCCCGGATCGCTCACCCGCAGCGTGGACGGCAGCGTCACCCCGGCTGCGCGGTAGACCGCGTTCAGCGGCTCCACGGCTCCGTGCACCACGATCGGCCCGATGCCCGCGTCCACCCCGTGCAGGATGCGCTGCGCCTTGCCGAAGGCGTAGCACAGGAGCACCGAGGCGCGCCCCTGCGCCGCGTTGGCGCGCCACCAGTCGTCGATCTCGGCGAAGAGGGCGGCCTGCGTCGGCCAGCGGTAGATCGGCAGGCCGAAGGTGGATTCGGTGATGAAGGTGTCGCAAGGCACCGGCTCGAAGGGCGTGCAGGTGCCGTCGGGCTCGGTCTTGTAGTCGCCCGAGGCGACCCACACGCGGCCTTCGTGCTCGAGCCGCACCTGCGCCGAGCCCAGCACGTGGCCGGCCGGATGCAGCGACAGGCGCACGCCGCGATGGGTGATCGCCTCGCCGTAGGGCAAGGTCTGCAGGGTGATGTCGCCGAGCCGGGCGCGCAGCGTGCCGGCGCTGTCGTCGTGCGCCAGGTAATGCCCATGGCCCACCCGCGCGTGGTCCGAGTGCGCATGGGTGATGACGGCGCGGTCCACCGGCCGCCACGGGTCGATGTAGAAATCGCCGGGCGGGCAGTACAGGCCTTCGGGGCGCGCGATGACGAGGTCTTCGGCAGGCATGGGCAGGCCATGCTAGCCCTGCCGTACCCGGCGCGCATGTAGGCCCGGGTCGCGCGCAATGCCCTGGGGTTTGGCCGTCCTACTTGCCGCGCGCGGCCGGCATCTCGAGCAGGTTCATCTTCATGCCGTTGGGCAGCACGACGTCGCCCGGCTTCTGGCCCGCCTTGCAGGGCCCGACCCACTTGGCCTCGATGATGGCCGTGCCTTCGCTGCGGCCCATCATCGGCGGGCTGTAGGTCGAGCGGCTCTCCATGCGGTAGGCCCTGCCGAAGTCGCCCGTGACCACCGCATGCGTGGTGGCGGTGCTGGCGCCGATCTTGCAGACGGAGTCGATCACCATGCGGCCGGACTCGTTGCGCATGTCCTGCTTGGTGCAGTTCTGCCGCTCCATGCCGTTGCCCATCTCGCGCATCGCCTTGTCGGTGGCGGCGTCGATGCATTGCTGGGTGATCATCGCGGGCGTCTTGGCGCCGCCGTCGCCCTGGATCGTCATTTCCCAGAGGCCGGGCTTGCGCGCGGGGTAGTCCATCGCGCTGGCCGCGCCGGCCAGCAGCAGGCAGACCGTTGCCGCGGCGGCGTTCCTGGGGGTGCGGGCGAAAGTCGTCATCGAGGGCTCCGAAGAAAAGGTGCCGCTTTCTAACCCGTCCGCCGCGCCGGCGAAATAGCACGATCGGCCTGTTCGGCTTGGCGGGCAGGCCGGATGGCTGATCTCCTACAGCGCCGCGAAGCCGAGGCTCCTAGGGTGGGCGTCCCACGAAGCACAAGCACCCAGGAGCGAAGCCATGAAGACCCCGGCAGACGGCGCGCGCAGCGGCGCTCCGCCCGAACGCATCGACATCAGCAGCGCCCGCGAGCTCGACAAATGGTCGCGCCGCCTGGACGTGACGCACGATCGGCTGCGCGAGGCCGTGCGCGCCGTCGGCAGCCGCGCGGCCGATATCGAGTGGCATCTGAGGGGGAGCCGCGGCACGCCCCGCACGGCGCGGGGCTGAGCGCGCAAGTCAGGGGGTTGGCACGCGCTTCAGATCCTCCAGCCACACCTCGGCTTCCGAATCGCTGGGCGCGCGCCAGTCGCCGCGCGGGGACAGCGAGCCGCCCGAGCCGACCTTGGGCGAATTCGGCACGCAGGAGCGCTTGAACTGGCTGGTCTTGAAGAAGCGGAACAGGAAAGTGCCGAGGTGGCGCTTGATGTCGGCCAGCCCGTACTCGTTGCGCTCCTTCTGCAAATCGTCGGGCCAGCGGCCGCGCGCGCGGTCGCCCCAGGCCGCATGCGCGAGGAAGGCGACCTTGCTCGGCCTGAAGCCGTAGCGCAGCGTGTAGTAGAGGTGGAAGTCCTGCAGCTCGTAGGGGCCGATGGTGTCCTCGGTGCGCTGCCCCGGCTGGGTCGAAGCGCCCTCGCCGGCTGCCGGCGCATCCGCGGGAATCAGCTCCGGGCTGACCTCGGTCTCGAGGATGTCGCGCAGCACGGAGCTGCCCTCGTCGCCCAGCAGCTTCGTGGTCTCGACCCAGTGCACCAGGTGCTTGATCAGCGTCTTGGGCACGCTCGCGTTCACGTTGTAGTGCGACATGTGGTCGCCCACGCCGTAGGTGCACCAGCCGAGCGCCAGCTCGCTCAGGTCGCCGGTGCCCACCACGATGCCGCCGTGGAAGTTGGCGAGCCGGAACAGGTGGCTGGTGCGCTCGCCGGCCTGCACGTTCTCGAAGGCGATGTCGTACTGCGGCTCGCCCTGCGCGAAGGGATGGCCCAGGTCCTCCAGCATCTGGCGACAACTGGGGCGGATGTCGATCTCGCGCGCGGTGCAGCCGATGCTGGTCATCAGCCGGTGCGCCTGCGCCAGCGTGCGGCCGGTGGTCGCGAAGCCGGGCATGGTGAAGCCGAGGATGTCGGAGCGCGGCTTGCCCAGCCGGTCCATGGCCTGGGCGCACACCAGCAGCGCGTGGGTGGAATCGAGGCCGCCGGAGACGCCGATCACCAGCTTGCCGATGCGGGCCGCCTCGATCCGCTGCACCAGCGACTGCACCTGGATGTTGAAGACCTCGCTGCAGCGCGCGTCGCGCGTGGCCGCATCCGAGGGCACGTACGGAAAGCGCGCCACCTGGCGCAGCAGGCCGTGCGGCACCTGCGACGGCACCGGCAGCTCGAACTCGACGGTGCGCCAGCCCGCCAGCGCCTCGCGGTGCTTGTGCACCGAGGTGCCGAAGCTGTTCTGCCGCATGCGCTCGCGCGAGAGGCGTTCCAGGTCCACGTCGGCCGCGACGAAGTGCGAGCTGTTGCGGAAGCGCTCGCTCTCGGCCAGCATGTCGCCTCCCTCGTAGATCAGCGCCTGGCCGTCCCAGGCCAGGTCGGTGGTCGACTCGCCGATGCCGGCCGAGGTGTAGAGGTAGGCCGCCAGGCAGCGCGCCGACTGCAGGCTCACCAGCCGGTGCCGGTAGTCCGACTTGCCGATCGTGATGTTCGAGGCCGAGAGATTGACCAGCACCGTCGCGCCCGCGAGCGCGGCATAGCTGGAGGGCGGGATGGGCACCCACACGTCCTCGCAGATCTCCACGTGCAGCTTGAAGAGCGGCAGCTGGCGCGACTGGAACAGCAGGTCGGCGCCGAAGGGGATGCGCTGGCCGCCGAGCACGATCTCGGTCGCGAGCGCGGTGTCGGCGCCGTTGAACTGACGGCCCTCGTAGAACTCGCCGTAGTTCGGGAGATAGGTCTTGGGCAGAATGCCCAGCACCCGGCCATCGGCCACCACCGCGGCGCAGTTGAAGAGGCGATGGTCCACGCGCAACGGCAGGCCCACCACGGCCACGGCGCCGATGCCGCTCGATGCGGCGGCAATTTCCAGCAGGGCGCGCTCGCAGGCATCGAGCAGCGCGGCCTGGTGGAACAGGTCGTCGCAGGTGTAGGCCGAGAGGCCCAGCTCGGGGAAGGCGACCAGCACGGCGCCGTCGGCCGCGGTCTCGCGGTACAGGCGGAGGGTCTCGGCGGTGTTGAACACCGGGTCGGCCACCCGGTTGCGCGGCACCGCCACGGCCAGACGGGCGAAGCCGTGGGTGTAGGGGTTGAAGAACTCGTGCTCGGTCATGGCCGGATTGTGGCCTCACGGGGCGGATGCCGCCGGTGGGCTTCCAGGCCAGCCCTTCGACGCACGGTTCCTACCTCACTTCGAGGCGCCGCCCTTGCGCAGCGCCGGGTCCTCGCCCTTCGCGTGCGACTTGCCCTCCTCCTCGGCCTTCTTCATCGCCTCGGCCTCGGCCTCGCTCTTCGGACGCGCATCGCGCGCCGCTTGATCGACCTTGCCCGACTTCACGAAGTCCGTGGCGGCCTGGTCGTAGCGGCGGGTTGCGTCGTAATTGCCTTCGCCCTGGATGTCGGGGCTCTTGGGGTCTTGCGGCTTGCTCATGCGGATCTCCTTTGAAGCTCGTGAAGGACCACACTACGAAGCCCGGCCGAGACTCGGCGAGCGGCGGACATCGACGTCCGGGATCGGACAGGCCGCCGAGGCACGTAGGAGCGCACCGACGCCGCGCTGCGAGCGCTCCACGCCGCATCGCGTTGCCGCCCTTGTGGCGCGTCCGGCGCACTCCTATGATGGCCCCGCAGACCTTGCCAAGGTCGGAGGAGAACATGATGCCGATCGCGCCCGATCTCTCTCTGTCGCGCCGCAGCGCCCTGTTGCAACTTGGCCTCGGCGGCCTCGGGGCCGGACTGCTTCCCGACTTCGCCCACGCCCAGGGGGCTTGGCCAACCAAATCGATCACGCTGGTCGTGGGCTATCCACCGGGCGGGCAGACGGACTTCGCTGGGCGCATCCTCACCGCCGGCATGCAGGCCAGCCTGGGCCAGCCGGTGGTGATGGACAACAAGGCCGGCGTCAACGGCAACATCGCGACCGACTACGTGGCGAAGTCGCCGCCCGACGGCTACCGGCTGCTGGTGGGCAATGGCAGCAACATGGTGCTGAACCCGCACACCTACCGCAACACGCCCGTGGCGGACCCGCTGAAGATGGTGCCCATCGGCCTCCTGCTCACCTCCTCGCTGATGCTGGTGGTGCCGGCCAGCCTGCCGGTGAAGGATCTGGACGCCTTCATCGCCTGGGTGAAGGCGCAGGACAAGGAAGGCAAGACCGTCGACTACGCCTCGGGCGGGCCGGGCAGCCTGGTGCAGACCACGATGGAGCTGTTCCGCGAGCGCATCGGCAAGCCGAAGATGAGCCACGTGCCCTACAAGGGCAGCGCGCCGGCCATGACCGACCTGATCGCCGGCCGCGTGCCGTGCATGTTCGACGCGTCCTCCGTGGTCGCGCCCTTCCTCAAATCCGGCCAGCTCAAGGCCCTGATGGCCACTGGGGCCAAGCGGGTGCCGGCCTTTCCCGACGTGCCCACGGCCACGGAAAAGGGCATCAAGGACTTCCAGGTCATCTCCTTCATCGGCCTGTACGGGCCACCCGGCCTGAATGCGGACGTCGTGAAGAAGGTCAACACCGCGATGAACAGCGCGCTCAAGGATCCGAACGTGCAGAAGACCATTTCCGACCGCGGCGACGACGCCGGTGGCGGCACGCCCGAGCAGCTCGGCGCGCTGACGAAGGACTACTACGCGCTGCTCGGCAAGGTGGTGAAGGACAACGACATCCGCGCCGAGTGAGGCGCTCGGTCAGGCCTTCGCAGGCAAAAGTCGGCGCGGCGCTGCCGCGCCGCTGAAGGTCGCGTCCCGCGCCACCCTCCCATCACAGCGACAACAGTCGCTGCATGAAGGCGCGATAGCGACGCAAGGCGAGGCGCAGCTTTTCCGTCGATCCGCTCTCCGCCGCCCCATCGCCCTGGGCGTCGAGCCCCGCCCGCTCGTCCGAGAAGGTCTGCGCCAGGTTCTGCAGCATCTGCCGGACCAGCTCGTCCGCCTCGCGCACGGCCTGCTTCGGATCGTCGACGAAGCCGATCTGCACCGCGTCCCAGCGGGCGCGGAAATCACGGGTCGCGTCGGTCGTGAAGAGCGGGGCCAGGGCGTCATCGTCGGCACCGTCCGCCGGCAGCCGATTCTGGGCCACCACGACCGGCCGGTCGAGGTCGTCCGGCGCGACGCGCTCATCGGGGTTCGGCGTCTGGCCCTGGGTCTGCGTGGGCCGGGCCGCGACGGCCCGCTCGTCGTCCTGCCTGATATCGAGATTCATGATCGTGCCTCCACCGGCCTCGCCGGCATCCTTCGTTCCTCGGTCACGCTGACTTCGAGCAGTTCGTCGAACAGCGCACGGTAATGCACCACAGCTTTGCGAAGCTCCTCGGTCTCGACCTCGCCGCTCAGGGTGCGCGCATGGATGGCCTGCGCCGCGCGGTAGTTCCTCACCACCGCCGGATGGTCCACCGAGATGTCGGCCGCACGATGCTCGAAGTCGCTCATCGGATAGCCGCGCTTCTGCATGAGCTCGCGCACCAGCTGATCCGCCTGCGTCACCGCGCCGGCAGGGTTGTCGACGAAATCGGCCTGCACCCGGTTCCATGCGCTGCTGAAGCGGGCGCCTTCACCCGGCGCCAGCGGAACGATGCGCAACTGGCCGACGCGCGCCTCGCGCTGCCGGAGCTCGGCCTCGGCCTTGGTACGGCTGCCGTGCTCTCTGACGGCCAGGTCGTACTCGTCGCCGAAGCGCTCGGCGAGCCGGTCGGACTGTCGTTTTCGATAGAGGAAATAGGCGGCCAGCGCGACAAGTGCGAGAACCACGACGATCCCCACCACCCACCAGGCCTGCATGCTCACGGTGTCCATACGAATCTCCCTTCACATCGAGAAACCCGTTCGTGCGTGCCGCGAAAGCAGCAACGAGCGCGCGCGGATGCCTCCATGCTGATTCGCCTGCGCCGCCCGGTCGGCAGCGCAGGGGCGTTTTCAGCTGTGGGAGGGAACCTACAGAGCCGGCGCGCGCGTGCGCCGGGCCCTTGCGTGCTGGAGAATGCAAGGCCCAGCTCGTGACGACCCGACGACCACCTCCGACGCGACCATGCCCCAGCCCCGACCTTCCCGGCCTCGCGTCTATCTCGCGGGTCCGGACATCTTCTTTCGCGACTGCGAGCGGGTCTACCAGGACCTGAAAGCTCACTGCGAGCGCCTGGGCCTGGAGGGCATCGAGCCTTCGGATGGTGGTCTGGGCGCAGACTTCAAGGGCACCGACGACGAGCGGGCGCGCCTCATCTACGAGGGCAACATCGCCCTCATCCGGCAGTGCGACGGCGCGATCGCCAACCTGATGGACTTCCGCGGCCTCGAGCCGGATTCGGGCACCGTGTTCGAGGTCGGCTTTGCGGTGGCGCTGGGCAAGCCGGTGGTGGTCTATGGCGTGCCGGCGGGCAGCTATGCGAGCCGCGTGAGCGCGACGATGGCCTGCACGCAAGATGCCGCCGGCATCATGCGGGAGCGCGACAGCGGCGTGATGGTGGAAGGGCTGGGCCAGCGCCTGAACCTGATGCTGGCCTGCTCAACAGCGATCGAGTCTTCTGCCGAGGCGGCGCTCTCGCGGCTGGCACGGCTGCTGGGACTCGCTGCGCACCCTTGATCCCACGCGCCGCTGAGGACTCGTTCACGAGGACAGTCCGGCAACTCTCGCGAAATGTCTCTTCGATGCGTGCATTGGCACTGCCATCGATAGCATCCGCTGCTTTCGATTGCCGCGACCATGATCCGCCACTTCCTTGCATTGGCCCTCGCGCTGACTTGGCTTGCCGCCCACGCGAACGAAGCCCAGATTCCGTTGCCGCCCCTGTCTCCGGACCAGGAAGCGGCCGCACTGGAGAGCGCCGAAGTGATGGGCAGGGCGGTCCACCAGCATGAGCGCGCCATCGCCACGGCCAGCGACGCGGTGCTCAAGATTCCTGCCTTCCGCCGCGATGCGCGCGTGCGGGGATGGATCACCGAAGAGCACGGTGGCCTGATCACCGTGACCTTCGTCGACCGACGGCCTGCCGCGCTCTACCGTGTGGCCGTTTCGACCGAGGACGACAAGGTCCAGGAGCTCACCACGCTCGACCAGCCCTCGCCCCTGACACCGTTCGAGGCAGGCGCCGCCGCCGCCCGCGAGCTGGCGGTCGGGTCCGGGTTCCAGCCCTGCGCCGAGCAATACAACACGGTGGTCCTGGCGGCCGATACCGGCGACGTCCCCCGCAGATGGGTGGTCTACCTGCTGCCCGCGGCCAGCGGGAACAACACGGTTCCGCTCGGCGGCACCTACCGCGTGATCACCGAGGGAGCAACGGTGATCGCACAACGCGGCTTCACGCGCAGCTGCCTGACCCTGCGGCAGGATCGTCGAGCCGCCGGGCTGTACGTGACGCACGTCCTGGACAACACCCCGACGGAGGCCCATGTGTTCTGGAGCCTCTGGGCGCGCCAGCCCATGTTCGTGGGCACGCCGGACGGCAGGGTCTGGGCGGTGCGGAAGGGCAGGATCACCCTGGGGGAGCGGCGCCCGGCAAGCTGAGGCGCGCCTGGGCCTGCGACGTCCTCACCACGCCGTCCACTTCGCGTCGCTCTTTCCCGATGCCACCACGCGCTCGATGAAGCGCACGCCGCGCGCGCCATCCTCCACCCGCGGGTAGTCGGCCTCCAGCACATCGGCCTGTCGGCCCGCGAGTCGCGCGCGCACGTCGGCCACGACGCCGGCGTACACGTTGGCGAAGGCCTCGATGAAGCCCTCGGGATGCCCGCTGGGCAGCCGGCTCGCGCGCCGCGCCGACTCGCCCAGCCACGGCGCGCCGCGCGTCAGCACGCGCCTCGGTCCGTCGTGCGGCAGGTGCAGCAGCTCGCTGGGCTGCTCCTGCCGCCACACCAGCGTGCCCAGCGTGCCGGAGACGCGCAGGCGCAGGTCGTTCTCCAGCCCGGTATTGATTTGCGATGCGATCAGCACGCCGCGCGCCCCGCCCTGAAAGCGCAGCAGCACGCTGCCGTCGTCGTCGAGCGCGCGGCCCGGCACCAGCGCGCCGAGGTCGGCGCAAAGGCTTTCGATCTCGAGCCCCGTCACGGTGGCGACCAGGTTCTCGGCATGCGAGCCGATGTCGCCGATGGCACCGGCCGCGCCGCTCTTCGCAGGGTCGCTGCGCCAGGCCGCCTGCTTGTTGCCTTCCTTCTCGAGCTGGGTTGCGAGCCAGCCCTGGTTGTATTCGACGACCACCTTGCGGATCTCGCCGAGCCGGCCGTTGCGCACGATCTCGCGCGCCTCGCGCACCATCGGGTAGCCGGTGTAGTTGTAGGTCACGGCGAACACCCTGCCCTGCCGCGCCACGGCCGCGACCAGCGCATCGGCCTGCGCGCCGGTGTGCACCAGCGGCTTGTCGCACACCACATGGAAGCCGGCCTCGACAAAGGCCTGCGCCACCGGGAAGTGCAGGTGGTTGGGCGTGACGATGGAGACGAAGTCGATGCGCTCTTCCTCGGGGCGCTTCAGCTCATCGTCCAGCAGGGCTCGCCAGTCGCCGTGGTTGCGGTCGTCGGCCAGCCAGAGCTCGCGGCCCGACGCGCGCGCTTTTTCGGGACTGGACGACAGCGCGCCGGCCACGAGTTCGGCTTGCCCGTCGAGCGCGATCGCCTTGCGGTGCACCGCGCCGATGAAGGCATCGCGCCCGCCACCGACCATGGCGTAGCGCAGCTTGCGTGTCGCCGGCATCGGGACCTCAGAACGGCGAGTTGGGATGGTAGAAGTCCTTGGCGTTTTCCTTGGTGATGAGCACCGAGGGAATGATGGTGGTCGCCGGCAGCTTTTCTCCCTTCAGCCGCGCCTCGGCCGTGAGCTTGATGGCGTCGTAGATGAACTTGGGCGAGTAGCTGACGTCGGCCTGGATGCGCGGGTCCTTGCCGTCGAGGATGGTCTTGACCATGCCCTTGGCGCCGGCGCCGCCGAAGATGACCTTGATGTCGTCGCGCTTGGCCTGCTCGATGGCCTTGAGCACGCCGACGGCCATGTCGTCGTCGGCCGCCCAGATGGCGTCGATCTTCTTGAAGCGCGTCAGGTAGTCCTGCGTGACCTTGAAGGCGTCGTCGCGGTTCCAGTTGGCGTACTTGGCGTCGAGCAGCTTGATGTCGGGGTGGTTCTTGAGCACGCCGTTGAAGGCGTCCATGCGCTCGTTGTCCAGCGTGGTGGCGATGCCGCGCAGGGCGACGATCTCGCCCTTGCCGCCCAGCTTCTTGGCGATGTACTCGGCCGGGATCTTGCCGAAGGCGGTGTTGTCGCCGGCCACGTAGGCATCCTGTGCGCTGGTGTCGGTCAGGCCGCGGTCGACGACGGTGACATAGGTGCCCTTGGCCTTGACCTGGGCCACCGGCTTGGTGAGCGCGGCCGATTCGAAGGGGAAGATCACCAGCGCGTTGATCTTGGTCACCGTCGACAGATCCTGCAGCTGGTTCGCCTGCTCGGGCGCGTTGGCCGCGGTCTTGATGGTGATCTTGAGGTCCTTGTGCTCCTTCTCCAGATCCTTCTTCGCCTGATTGGCCCAGTAGTTGATGCCGCCCATGAAGCTGTGCGTCGCGGCCGGGATCGAGACGCCGAGGTTCACTTTGTCTGCAGCGAGCGCCGGAATGGCTGCAAGCGCGGCAGCGGCGACCGCGGTGAGTGCGATGCGTCGGGTGAGATGCTTCATTGACTTGTCTCCTTGGTTGAAAAATTCACTGACACGAAATCGGAAGGGCCCGTCAACGGCGGCCTCGTTGAAGGAAAGCGACCACGATGATCACGAAGCCCTGCACCGCGGCATTGAGGTACACGCTGATGATGCTCGTGAGGTTGAGGATGTTGCTGATGACCGAGAGCAGGATGGCGCCGATCACCGTGCCGGTGATGCTGCCCGCGCCGCCCTTGAGCGCAGTGCCGCCGACGATCACCGCGGCGATCGCCTCCAGCTCCCACAGCAGGCCGGTGGTGGGCGAGGCCGAGCCCAGGCGCGGCACGTAGAGCAGGGTCGCGATGCCCACGCAAACACCGAGCAGCACGTAGGTGAGGATCTTCACGCCGTCGACGCCCACCGCCGCGTAGCGCGCGACCTGCTCGTTCGAGCCGATGGCCTGCACATAGCGGCCGTAGGCGGTGCGGTTGAGGATCAGGCCGCCGATCACCGCGACGACCAGGAACACCCACACCGGCACCGGGATGCCCAGCAGGCTCGCGTAGTACACCGGCGCGTAGAGGTCGGACAGCTCGTTGTCCAGCGTCAGCGCGCCGCCGTCGGCGAAGTAGGTGAGGTAGGCGCGGAAGATGCCCAGCGTGCCGAGCGTGACGATGAAGGGCTCGATGCGGCCCTTGGTGATGAGCAGGCCGTGGGCCAGCCCGAAGACGGCGCCCAGCACCACCGCGAGCAGCGCCCCGAGCAGCACCGCCAGCAGCGGCGAGCCGAGCGCCGGCCCCATGGCGTTGATGAACATGATCACGCAGCCGGCGATGAGCGCGGCCATCGAGCCCACCGAGAGATCGATGCCGCCCGAGATGATCACGAAGCACATGCCCACCGCGATGATGCCGATGAAGGCGGTGCGGGTGAGCACGTTCATCGCGTTGTCGAGGGTGGCGAAGTCGCTGTTGAGCAGCGTGCCGGCGATGCACAGCAGCACCAGGCCGATGACGGGGCCGAGGCCGTGCAGGCGCTCGGTCCAGCGCGGCCGGGTTTCGCTGCGGTGCATGGCGCCCGCGGCTTCAGGCGTGGCTTGCTGCGGTTCCGGTGGCATGGGCTATCAGCTCCTCTTCGGTTAGGTGATCGGCGTCCAGCGTGGCGACGAGCCGGCCTGCGCGCATCACCGCGACGCGGTGGCACAGGCCGATCAGCTCCATCAGCTCCGAGGAGACGACGATCACGGCCAGCCCCTCGCGGGCCAGGCGCTGGATCAGGAAATAGATGTCGCGCTTGGCGCCGACATCGACGCCGCGCGTGGGCTCGTCGAGCACCACCACCTTCGGCTTGGGCTGCAGCACCTTGGCCAGCGCGAGCTTCTGCTGGTTGCCGCCCGAGAGCGACGAGGCGCGCGCATCGAGGTCGCCGGTGCGGATGCCGAAGTCCTTCACTGCGGCGGCCAGCGCGCTGCGCTCGGCCTCGGGCTTGAGCCAGGGCTGGGCATAGCGCTCCAGCGCCATCAGCGTGAGGTTCTGGCGCAGGCCCAGGTGCACGTGCAGGCCCTTGCCCTTGCGGTCTTCGCTGAGGTAGGTGAGTCCGTGGTGCGCGGCGTCGCGGGGATGGCGCAGCTGCACGGACTGGCCGGCGATCTCGACGCTGCCGCCGCTGACGGGGCGCAGGCCCAGCAGTCCCTCGAAGAGCTCCGTGCGGCCCGCACCCACCAGGCCGGCGAAGCCCAGGATCTCGCCGGGGCGCACCTCGAAGCTGGCTCTGTCGGCCCAGCCGGGCACGCTGAAATCGCGCACCTGCATCGCGGGCGCATGCGCCGCCGTGACGGGGTCGCGCGGCGGGTACAGGTCGGCCAGCTCGCGGCCCACCATCAGGTTGGCCATCTGGTGGCGCGTGAGCTCGGCGGTGGGCGCACGCGTGACGAAGCGGCCGTCGCGCATCACGATCACCTCGTCGGTCACGCGCTCGACCTCGTCGAGCTTGTGCGAGATGTAGACGATGGTCACGCCATCGGCGCGCAGCTGGGCGATCAGGCGGAACAGGCGCTCGGTCTCGCCGGGCGTGAGCGTGGCAGTGGGCTCGTCCATGATCAGCAGGCGGGCGTGGCGCGAGACCGCCTTGGCGATCTCGACCAGCTGTTTCTCGGCCACGATCAGGCGGCGCACCTTGGTGCGCGGATCGACCTTCAGGCCGACCTGCGCGAGCGCGGCCGCGGCATCGCGATCCATCGCGGCGTCGTCGAGCAGCCAGCCCTTCTTCTTCTCATGGCCGAGGAAGATGTTCTGCGCCACGCTCAAGTCTTCGGCGAGGTTGAACTCCTGGTGGATCAGCACGATGCCCAGCGCCTCGGCCTCGCGCGAGCTGGCGAAGACCTGGGGCTCGCCGTTGACGCGCACCACGCCGCCGGTGATCGGCTCGTAGCCGGCCAGGATCTTCATCAGCGTGGACTTGCCGGCACCGTTCTCGCCCAGCAGGCCGTAGACGCGCCCAGGCTCGAGGGAGAAGCTCACGCCGTGCAGCACCTGCACCGGGCCGAAGGCCTTCACGACCTGATCGAACTCGACGGCGACGCTGCGCTTCGGCGGATGCTGCTGCGTGGTCACTGGAGTACCTTCGCCTTCGGCTGCGGTGCTATTCGCCTTGGGAGCGGCCCGGCGGCTCATGGCGCCACCCCCCGGACCTTGAGCGTCTCGTGCATCGCCAGGACGCCCGCGCCGACCAGGCCGGCCTGCGCGCCCAGCGGCGTGTACTGGATCTCCAGATGCCGCGTCGACAGCGCCAGCGAGCGGTGGTAGACGCTCTGGCGCAGGGCCGCCAGGAACAGCGGCCCGATGTGGGTGATGCCGCCGCCGATGAACACATGCGAGGGATTGAAGAAGTTGACGATGGAGGCCAGCATCTGCCCGATCAGCTGGCCGGCCCGTTGCACGATGGCATTGGCCGCCGCATCGCCGGCGCGGCTGGCCTGGCCGACGTCGACCGCGTCGATGCGGCCCTGCGCGCGCAGCCGCTCGGCCAGCGCGCGGCTCTCGCCCGCCTCCGCCGCCTGCACCGCCATGCGCGTGATGGCAGGGCCGGCCGCCATCGCCTCGACGCAGCCCAGGTTGCCGCAGTGGCACAGCGGCCCTTCCTGGTCGACGCAGATGTGGCCCACGTCGCCGGCCGAGCCGGCCGCGCCGCGGTACACCTCGCCGTGGCAGACGATGCCGCAGCCGATGCCGGTGCCGACCTTGATGACGAGGAAGTTGGACAGCGAGCGCTTCAGGCGCCAGAGCTCGCCCAGCGCCATCAGGTTCACGTCGTTGTCGACGAACACGGGGGCCGCGTAGTCCTCGCGCAGGTAGTCGCGGATCGAGAAGCTGTCCCAGGCCGGCATCAGCGGCGGGTTCACGAGTTGCCCGATCTCGAAGTTGACCGGGCCGGGCACGCCGATGCCGATGCCGATCAGCTGCTTCGGTCCGAAGCCGCAGCGGCCCAGCAGCTCACGCATCAGCACGCGCACGCGGGCCAGCACCACGCCGGGGCCTTCGCGCACATCGGCCGGCTCGGCGTGCTGGGCCAGCACGCTCAGGTCGGGCCGCAGCACGGCTACGTCGAGGCTGGTGGCGCCGATGTCCACGCCGACCAGCACGCCCAGGCCCTCGTGCAGCTGGAGGTTCTCCGCACGGCGCCCTCCCGAGGAGCGCTGCAGGCCAGCCTCGGCCAGCAGGCCCTGCTCGACCAGCCCGGCGATCAGCGCGTTGGCCTTGCTCTTGGAGAAACCCAGCCGCTCGGCCATGGCATGGCGCGAGCCGCCGGCGGACCAGAAGGTCGTTTCCAGCAGCGCCATCTCGTCGGCAGTGAGGCCGCTCCAGGGTGCCAAGCGCTTGTCTCCTGTTTGTTCGTCTTGGATCCGGGCAGTGGCGCCGTCCGGATCGAAGGCGAATACTAGGCGTTGAGCTTCAGCCGAACAAGATTGAACTTCGGCCTAATTTGGTCCCAAGCTGACGGCACGCCAGCGCGCGGCCAAATAAAAAAGCCGCCCGATGGGCGGCTTTTTGGAAGGGGCGGTGGGCGCGCCTTGCTTACTTCTTCTGGCGGTACTTGCGCAGCGCCGCGATCTGCGCGGCCATCACGGCCAGCTCGGATTGAGCCAGCGCGATGTCGATGTCGCTCTTGGCCTTCTTCAGCGCTTCCTCCGCCGCGGCCTTGGACTTGTTGGCCTTCTCTTCATCGAGGTCCTTGCCGCGGATCGCGGTGTCGGACAGCACGGTGACGGTGTTGGGCTGCACTTCCAGGATGCCGCCGGCCACGAAGACGAATTCCTCGCCGCCGTCGGCCGTCTCGATGCGCACGGCACCGGGGCGGATGCGCGTGATCAGCGGCGTGTGGCGCGGATAGATGCCCAGCTCGCCGGCTTCACCCGGCAGCGCCACGAACTTGGCCTCGCCCGAGAAGATGGACTCCTCGGCGCTGACCACGTCGACGTGAATGGTGTTTGCCATCGGGGTTCCTATGCAGCCGCCTTAGGCGACCTTCTTCGCCTTCTCGAAGGCCTCGTCAATGCCGCCCACCATGTAGAAGGCCTGCTCCGGCAGGTGGTCGGCTTCGCCGTTCACGATCATCTTGAAGCCGCGGATGGTCTCGGCCAGCGGCACGTACTTGCCGGGCGAGCCGGTGAACACCTCGGCCACGTGGAAGGGCTGCGACAGGAAGCGCTGGATCTTCCGGGCGCGGGCCACGGCCAGCTTGTCGTCGGGCGCCAGTTCGTCCATGCCCAGGATGGCGATGATGTCGCGCAGCTCCTTGTAGCGCTGCAGCGTGCCCTGCACGGCGCGGGCCACGTTGTAGTGCTCTTCGCCGACCACGTGCGGGTCGAGCTGGCGCGAGGTCGAGTCCAGCGGGTCCACGGCGGGGTAGATGCCCAGCGAGGCGATGTCGCGCGACAACACCACGGTGGAGTCCAGGTGGGCGAAGGTCGTCGCGGGCGAGGGGTCGGTCAAGTCGTCGGCCGGCACGTACACGGCCTGGATCGAGGTGATGGAGCCCACCTTGGTGGAAGTGATGCGCTCCTGCAGGCGGCCCATTTCCTCGGCCAGCGTCGGCTGGTAGCCCACGGCGGAAGGCATGCGGCCCAGCAGCGCCGACACTTCGGTACCGGCCAGCGTGTAGCGGTAGATGTTGTCGACGAAGAAGAGCACGTCGCGGCCTTCGTCGCGGAAGGATTCGGCGATGGTCAGGCCGGTCAGCGCCACGCGCAGGCGGTTGCCCGGGGGCTCGTTCATCTGGCCATAGACCATGGCCACCTTCGACTCGGCGAGGTTCTCGAGGTTGACCACGCCCGAATCGGACATCTCGTGATAGAAGTCGTTGCCTTCGCGGGTGCGTTCACCCACGCCGGCGAACACCGACAGACCCGAGTGGGCCTTGGCGATGTTGTTGATGAGCTCCATCATGTTCACGGTCTTGCCCACGCCGGCGCCGCCGAACAGGCCCACCTTGCCGCCCTTGGCGAAGGGGCAGACCAGGTCAATCACCTTGATGCCGGTTTCCAGCAGGTCCTGCGAGGGCGAGAGCTCGTCGTAGGCCGGCGCCTTGCGGTGAATCGAAGCGGTGACTTCCTGGCCGACCGGGCCGCGCTCGTCGATCGGGCGACCGAGCACGTCCATGATGCGGCCCAGGGTCGCCTTGCCCACGGGCACGGTGATCGGGCTGCCTGTGTTGGTCACGACGAGGCCACGGCGCAGGCCGTCGGACGAGCCGAGCGCAATGGTGCGCACGACGCCGTCGCCGAGCTGCTGCTGCACTTCGAGGGTCAGCGTGCCGCCTTCGTATTGCAGGGCGTCGTACACCTTGGGCATCTGGTCGCGCGGGAATTCCACGTCGACCACGGCGCCGATACATTGAACGATCTTGCCTTGCGTTGTATTTGCTTGAGCCATCATCTGCTCCGATAAAAACTAAATCTGGTTGAGGTCGAGGGACCGAAGGCCTTCAAACGCCTGCGGCCGCCGCAGCGCCCGAAACGATCTCCGACAGCTCTTTGGTGATGCCGGCCTGGCGGGTCTTGTTGTAGACCAGCTTGAGCTCGTCGATCACGTTGCCGGCGTTGTCGGTGGCGGACTTCATGGCAACCATGCGCGCCGACTGTTCCGACGCCATGTTCTCCGCCACGGCCTGGTACACCAGCGACTCGACGTAGCGCACCAGCAGTTCGTCGATCACGCTCTGCGCATCGGGCTCGTAGATGTAGTCCCACGAGTGCTGGCCCTTTTCCATCTTCAACGACTCGGCGGCCAGCGGCAGCAGCTGTTCGACCACCGACTCCTGGCGCATCGTGTTGATGAACTTGGTGTAGCAGAGGTAGACCGCGCTGAGCTTGCCTTCGGCGTACGCGTCGAGCAGCACCTTGACCGGGCCGATCAGCTTGTCGAGATGCGGCGTGTCGCCCAGCTGGGTGACATGCGAGACCACGCGGGCGCCGATGCGGTTGAGGAAACCCAGGCCCTTGTTGCCGATGGCCACCGCCTCGACGGCGACGCCGGCGGCCTGCTGCTCGCGCAGCTTGGTCGTCACGGCGCGCAGCACGTTGGTGTTCATGCCGCCGCACAGGCCCTTGTCGGTGGTGACGACGATGAAGCCCGCGGCCTTCACGTCGTTGACCTTCATGAAGGCATGCGTGTACTCCGGGTTCGCCTGGCCGAGGTTGGCCGCGATGTTGCGGATCTTCTCGCTGTAGGGGCGGGCGGCGCGCATGCGTTCCTGCGCCTTGCGCATCTTCGACGCGGCCACCATTTCCATGGCCTTGGTGATCTTCTTGGTGTTCTCCACCGATTTGATCTTGCCGCGGATTTCCTTACCAGCTGCCATTGGGACTCCTTGGGTCGGTCAGGCGAACGACTTCTTGAACGCCGTGACGGCGGCCGTCAGCTCGGCCTCGGCGTCCTTGTCGATCGCCTTGGCCTGCTCGATCTTGTCGAGCAGCGCGCCGTGGCTGGACTTGAGGAACTGGTGCAGGCCGTGTTCGAAGGCGAGCACCTTCTTGACGTCGAGATCGTCCATGAAGCCCTTGTTCACCGCGAACAGCGAGGCACCCATCAGCGAGATGGGCAGCGGGCTGTACTGGGGCTGCTTCAGCAGTTCGGTCACGCGGGCGCCGCGGTCGAGTTGCTTGCGGGTGGCTTCGTCCAGGTCGGAGGCGAACTGCGCGAAGGCCGCGAGTTCGCGGTACTGCGCCAGGTCGGTACGGATGCCGCCCGACAGGCTCTTGATGACCTTGGTCTGCGCCGACGAACCCACGCGCGACACCGAGATACCGGCGTTGATGGCGGGCCGGATGCCGGCGTTGAACAGGTTGGTTTCCAGGAAGATCTGGCCGTCGGTGATCGAGATCACGTTGGTCGGCACGAAGGCGGACACGTCGCCGGCTTGCGTCTCGATGATCGGCAGCGCGGTCAGCGAACCGGTCTTGCCCTTCACCTCGCCCTTGGTGAAGGCTTCGACGTAGTCGGCGTTCACGCGGGCTGCGCGTTCGAGCAGGCGGCTGTGCAGGTAGAAAACGTCGCCGGGGTAGGCTTCGCGGCCCGGCGGGCGGCGCAGCAGCAGCGACACCTGGCGGTAGGCCACGGCCTGCTTGGACAGGTCGTCGTAGACGATCAGCGCATCTTGCCCGCGGTCGCGGAAGTACTCGCCCATCGTGCAGCCCGAATAGGCGCTCACGTACTGCATGGCGGCCGATTCGGAAGCCGAGGCGGCCACGACGATGGTGTAGTCCATCGCACCGGCCTGCTCCAGCGCACGCACCACGTTCTTGATCGACGAAGCCTTCTGGCCGATCGCGACGTAGACGCAGGTCATGTTCTGACCCTTCTGGTTGATGATCGCGTCGATCGCCACCGCGGTCTTGCCGGTCTGGCGGTCGCCGATGATCAGCTCGCGCTGACCGCGGCCGATCGGCACCATCGAGTCGATGGACTTGAGGCCGGTCTGCATCGGCTGATCCACCGACTTGCGGGCGATCACGCCCGGAGCGACCTTCTCGATCACGTCGGTCATCTTGGCGTTGACCGGGCCCTTGCCGTCGATCGGCTGGCCCAGCGCGTTGACCACGCGGCCGATGAGCTCGGGGCCGACCGGCACTTCCAGGATGCGGCCCGTGCACTTGACGGTGTCGCCTTCGGAGATGTGCTCGTACTCGCCCAGAATCACGGCGCCGACGGAGTCGCGCTCGAGGTTCAGCGCCAGGCCGAAGGACGGCGTGCCGTCCGCGGAAGGCGGGAACTCGAGCATTTCGCCCTGCATCGCGTCCGACAGGCCGTGCACGCGCACGATGCCGTCGGTCACCGACACCACGGTGCCTTCGTTGCGGATGTTCGCGCTGACGCCAAGACCCTCGATGCGGCTCTTGATCAGCTCGGAAATTTCTGCGGGATTGAGTTGCATGACTCTTTCCTTCTTTCGTTGAGGGGGCTGGCGGCCTCAGGCTGCCAGCGCAACTTTCATTTGTTCGAGGCGCGCCTTGACGGAGGTGTCGAGCACCTCGTCACCCACCACCACGCGGATGCCACCGATCAGGGACGGGTCCTGCTCGACGGTGACCTGCAGCTTGCGGCCGAAGCGCTTTTCGAGCGCGGCCGCCACGCCGTTGAGCGAGGCGGCGTCGATCGGGAAGGCGCTGTACACCACCGCATCGGACGAGCCGCTCTGCGCATTCGCCAGGGCCCGGAACTGCCTGGCGATCTCCGGCAGCGCGGTGAAGCGGCCATTCTCGAGCAGAGCCATCAGGAAGTTGTTGGCGGCAGCGGGCAGCTCGGCGCCGTTGGCGCCGGCAATCACGCCCAGCACCTGCTCGGGCGTGGCCTTGGGGTTGTCGGCGAACTGCTGCAGCTCGGGATTGGCGGCAATGGCCGCGACCCTCTCGAGCCATGCGCCGGCGCCGGCGAGGTCCGACGAAGACGCCTTGAACAGCGCTTCGGCGTAGGGGCGTGCAATGGTGGCGAGTTCAGCCATGGCGTCCGTTTCAGAGTTCAGTCTGCAGCCGCGAAAGCAGATCGGCGTGCACGGCCGGATTCACTTCCTTGCGCAGGATCTGCTCGGCGCCCTTGACGGCCAGCACGGCCACCTGCTCGCGCAGCACCTCGCGCGCCTTCACGGCCTGTTGCTCGGCTTCGGCGCGGGCGGCCGCTACGATCTTGTTGCCTTCTTCCGTGGCGCGGGCCTTGGCCTCTTCAACGATGGCCTGCGCACGGCGTTCGGCATCGGCCAGGCGCTGCGCGGACTCGTTGCGCGCCTTGCCCAGCTCGACTTCCACCCGCTTGTCCGCTTCCGACAACGCGACCTTGGCCTTGTCGGCTGCGGCCAGGCCTTCGGCGATCTTCTGGGCACGGTCATCCAGCGCCTTGGCGATCGGCGGCCACACGAACTTCATCGTGAACCCGACAAGAATCAGGAACACGATCATCTGGACGATCAGGGTACCGGTAATGCTCACTTTTCACCCTCTCTTTGGGATTGAAATCCGGCGCCGTTCTTCATGAGGAAGAAAGGTCTGCAGCGGTTTCGACGAGAAGCCTGCGCTCAATTACTTCGGCAGGTTGGCGATCTGCGAGAGGAAGGGGTTGGCGGTGGCGAACCACAGCGCGATACCGGTACCGATGATGAACGCGGCGTCGATCAGACCGGCCAGCAGGAACATCTTGGTCTGGAGTTCACCCATCAGCTCGGGTTGGCGGGCGGCCGACTCGAGGTACTTGCTGCCCATGATGCCGATGCCGATACAAGCGCCCACGGCGCCCAGACCGATGATCAGGCCGGCGGCCAGGGCGACAAAGCTAATAACTTCCATGATGACTCCTAAGGACTTTGGTTGAAGAGAAAAAGAAAAAACGAAAGCGGAAAGAACGCAGGGAACGCGGATCAGTGGTGATCGTGGGCCTGGCCCACGTACACCAGCGTCAGCATCATGAACACGAAGGCCTGCAGCGTGATGATCAGGATGTGGAAGATGGCCCAGGCGGTGCCGGCGATGATGTGGCCGAGCGCCAGGAAGATCCCGGTGGCCGACAGCGTGAAGGCGCCGCCCATCAGCGCGATCAGCAGGAAGATCAGTTCACCGGCATACATGTTGCCGAAGAGACGCATGCCATGCGAGACGGTCTTGGCGACGAACTCGATGATCTGCATGGCAAAGTTGAACGGGTACAGCCAGATCTTGTTGCCGAAGGGCGCAGTGAAGAGCTCGTGCACCCAGCCGCCGGCGCCTTTGATCTTGATGTTGTAGTACAGGCAGATCAGCAGCACGGAAACCGACATGCCCATCGCCACCGAAAGGTCTGCCGTAGGCACGACGCGCAGGTAGGCGTGGTGCGGGTCGTGGCCGGCGGCACCGAAGATCTTGGCCCAGATCGCAGGCAGCAGATCGACCGGCAGCAGGTCCATCGCATTGAGCATGAAGATCCACACGAAGATCGTGAGCGCCAGCGGCGCGACGAACTTGCGGCTTTGGGCGTTGTGGACGATACCCTTGGCCTGCTGGTCGACCACCTCGACCAGGATCTCGACGGCGGCCTGGAAGCGCCCCGGCACGCCCGAGGTCGCCTTGCGCGCAGCCAGCCAGAGCAGCCAGCACCCAACCACGCCGAGCACGATCGAGAAGAAGAGGGAGTCGAAGTTGAAAACCGAGAAATCGGCAACACCTGCCGGCTTGGAGCTTTGAAGATGGGTCAAGTGGTGAACGATGTATTCACCAGCGGTCTGACCATGTTCCGCAGCGTTTTCAGCAGCCATCCGTTACTCGTCTTTAAATTTTCGGGCGTTTGGGCGCCAGCATTACCGCCACCCACGCCGCCTTCATTGTCACCACCAAGCCCACCAGCATCGCCGGCCAGCTCAGTTCCGTTATCAGTCTCGGCGCGGCGAGCAGCATCGCCACCGACAAGACCAGCTTGACCATTTCCCACAAGAAGAACCCGAGCACCGCGGTGCCCGCATTCAGCGAAGAAAACCTCCCGGTCAGTCCCCTTGCGAACACCGCGGAGGGAATCACCACCGCCAGTGCGCCGTATCCGGCGGACCACCCCAAATTCTGCCTCCCCGACAAGCCCCAGGCGGCCAATGCCACCAGCAGTCCCGCCGCGACCTGGATCGCGATCACGCGCCAAGGCGAGATCAGCGGTTTCCGCTCGCGCAGCCGCTGGGCCTCCTCGGCAGTCAGCGGCTTGAAGTCGGCATCCGGGCCTTGTCCGTCCTCATGAACATGCGCATCGCGGGCAATTGTTTTCATATCGAATGAAGCCCGGATGACGACCCAGAAATTCTACAAAGCCGCTGATTATAAGTAGAAACCCACGGCCCTCCGCCAGCTTCCCGTCAGGTTTGCCAACACCCTTGCCGATCATGCGGGCGCCAGGGCAGGCATTGGAAAGCGCAGCGCAGCCCCAACCATAATCTCTCATGCACCCGATCGCCGAAGCTCTCCCCGATTCTCTCTGCTATCTCGACGGCGTCTACACGCCGCTGCGCGACGCCAAGGTCAGCGTGCTGGACCGCGGCTTCATCTTCGGCGACGGCGTCTATGAAGTGGTGCCGGTCTATGGCGGCGCGCCCTTCTGCTTCGAGGAACACATGGCGCGGCTGGACCGCTCGCTGGCCGAGCTGCGCATCGCCAATCCCCTCACGCACGAGAAGTGGCATGCGATCGCGGCTCACCTGGTCGAGGCCAGCCCTGCCGAGCAGCGCGCCGCTGTGCAGGCGCTCTACATCCAGGTCACGCGCGGCGTTGCGCCGCGCGAGCACGCAATGCCCCAGGGCCTGGTGCCCACCGTGTTCGTGATGCTGAACCCGATGAAGCCGGTGCCCGACGCGGTGCGCGCCAAGGGCGTGGCCTGCGTCAGCGCGCAGGACTTCCGCTGGCAGAAGGCGCACATCAAGAGCACCAGCCTGCTGGGCGCGGTGCTGGCGCGGCAGATCAGCGTGGAGGCCGGCGCGGCCGAGACCATCATGTTCCGCGGCGACTGGCTGAGCGAGGCCTCGTCGAGCAACGTGTGGGTGGTGAAGGACGGCGCGGTGAGCGGCCCTCCCAAGGACGAGCTGGTGCTCGCGGGCATCCGCTACGGCCTGATCGAGCGCATCTGCGGCGAGGCCGGCATCCCCTTCTCGCTGCGCCGCATCGCGCGCGACGAGGTCTTCGGCGCCGACGAGCTGCTGCTGTCCTCGGCCACCAAGGAGGTGCTGCCGGTCGTCACGCTCGACGGCCAGCCCATCGGCACGGGCCGCACGGGCCCGGTCTTCCGGGCCATCGATTCCGGCTACCAGCGCGCCAAGGAACGCAGCGCGCACGACCACGGAGTGACAGCATGACCACCCCCCCTTCCGACACCTCGATGGACGCGCGCAAGGAATCGCTGATCGAGTACCCCTCGAAGTTCCCCATCAAGGTGATGGGCGCCAAGGCCGACGGCTTCGTGCATGCCATCACGCAGATCGCCCAGCAGTTCGACCCCGCCTTCGACGCCAGCACCGTCGAGCTGCGCAACAGCAAGGCCGGCAACTACCTGGGCGTGACCATCACGGTGACCGCCACCAGCCGCGAGCAGCTGGACGACATCTACCGCGCGCTGACCGCGCATCCGATGGTCAAGGTGGTGCTGTGACGCTCGAGGTCGACTGGCTCGGCCGGGTCGACTACGCGCCCACCTATGCGGCGATGCAGCGCCTGACGCAGGGGCGCACGCCGGAATCGGCCGACCTGCTGTGGATCTGCGAGCACTCGCCGGTCTACACGCAGGGCTTGGCCGGCAAGGCCGACCACGTGCTGAGCCCCGGCGAAATCCCCGTGGTGCAGACCGATCGCGGCGGGCAGGTGACCTACCACGGGCCGGGGCAAGTGGTGGCCTATCCGCTGATCGACCTCAAGCGTGCGGGCTACTACGTCAAGGAGTATGTGTATCGCATCGAGGAGTCGGTGATCCGCACGCTCGCGCATTTCGGGGTGACCGGGCATCGGGTATCGGGTGCGCCGGGCATCTATGTGCGATTGGACGATCCGTTTTCGCATGCACGGCTGGAGGCCGCCCCCGTCCCCTTCGCGGGCCTCGGCAAGATCGCCGCCCTGGGCATCAAGATCACCCGCCACCGCACCTACCACGGCGTTGCGCTCAACGTCGCGATGGACCTCGAACCCTTCTCCCGCATCAACCCTTGCGGCTACCCTGGCCTGGAAACCGTCGACCTTTCTACAATCGGCGTTCAAACAACCTGGGACGAAGCCGCGCAGGTGCTGGCCAGCAAGCTCGCCATCTACCTCGCGCCCTGAACCCCGCCCACGCACCCATGAGCACCCCCGAAGTCGTTCGCGACGCCCAAGGCCCCGCCACCTACAACCCGCTGGCCAAGCAGAAGGCTGCGGCCAAGCTCTCGCGCATCCCGGTGAAGGTGGTGCAGGGCGAGGTGCTCAAGAAGCCCGAGTGGATCCGCGTCAAGGCCGGCAGCCCGAGCACGCGCTTCTACGAGATCAAGCAGATCCTGCGCGAGAGCAACCTGCACACGGTCTGCGAAGAGGCCTCCTGCCCCAACATCGGCGAATGCTTCGGCAAGGGCACGGCCACCTTCATGATCATGGGCGACAAGTGCACCCGGCGCTGCCCCTTCTGCGACGTGGGCCATGGCCGGCCCGACCCGCTCGACAAGGACGAGCCGCTCAACCTCGCCAAGACCATCGCCAAGCTGCGCCTCAAGTACGTGGTGATCACCAGCGTGGACCGCGACGACCTGCGCGACGGCGGCAGCCAGCACTTCGTGGACTGCATCCGCAACATCCGCGAGCTCTCGCCGCAGACGCAGATCGAGATCCTGGTGCCCGACTTCCGCGGCCGCGACGATCGCGCGCTCGAGATCCTCAAGGCGGCGCCGCCGGACGTCATGAACCACAACCTCGAGACCGCGCCGCGCCTCTACAAGGAGGCGCGTCCGGGCAGCGACTACCAGTTCAGCCTCAACCTGCTGAAGAAGTTCAAGGCCCTGCATCCCAAAGTGCCGACCAAGAGCGGCATCATGGTCGGGCTGGGCGAGAGCGACGAGGAGATCCTGCAGGTCATGCGCGACATGCGCGCGCACGACATCGACATGCTGACCATTGGCCAGTACCTCGCGCCCAGCAGCAGCCACCTGCCGGTGCGCCGCTACGTGCATCCCGACACCTTCAAGATGTTCGAGGAAGAGGCCTACAAGATGGGCTTCAGCCACGCCGCGGTGGGCGCGATGGTGCGCAGCAGCTACCACGCCGACCAGCAGGCGCACGCCGCCGGCGTCTGAGGGGAGCTCGCGAATGAGCGCGATCGACGCCGCGATGGCACGCGAGTTCGGCGTCATCGCCGACCTGATCCGCCTGCATGCGCAGGAAACCCCGTCCCGCACCGCGCTCGCCGATTCCCAACGCACGCTGGACTACGGCGCGCTCGATGCGCTGATGGACCGCGTGGCCGCGACCCTGCAGCGCGACGGCCTGCGCGCGGGCGACGCCATCGCGATCTGCGCCGCCTCGAGCACGCACTACGCCGCACTGTTCCTCGGCGCCTTGCGCGCCGGCATCGCGGTCGCGCCGCTGGCGCCCGGCTCCACGCCCGCCAGCCTCGCCAGGATGATCGAGGACGCGCAGGCGCGCCTCCTCTTCCTCGATGCCGCGGCGGCCGAGGTGATCGGCGCGCCGGCGAAGGACGCCATCCCGCGCATCGCGCTCGACGCCTCCGCGGCCGGGCAGGACTTCGAGGCCTGGCTGGCGCCGGCGGGCGCGCGCCCGCAAGCCGTCGAGCCGCAGCCCACCTGGCCCTTCAACATCATCTATTCCTCCGGCACCACCGGCGAGCCCAAGGGCATCGTGCAGGGCCACGGCATGCGCTGGGCCCACGTGCAGCGCGGCGCGAAGTACGGCTACGGCCCCGACACCGTGACGCTGCTGTCGACGCCGCTGTACTCCAACACCACGCTGGTGGTCTTCTTCCCCACCCTCGCCTACGGCGGCTGCGTGCTGCTGATGCCGAAGTTCGACGCCGCCGGCTACCTGGCGCTGGCCGAGCGGCATCGCGTGACCCACACGATGCTGGTGCCGGTGCAGTACCAGCGCCTGATGGCGCATCCGGCCTTCGACCGGCACGACCTCTCCAGCTTCCGCTTCAAGTTCAGCACCAGCGCTCCCTTCGGCGCCGCGCTCAAGGCCGATGTGCTGAAGCGCTGGCCCGGCGGCCTGGTCGAGTTCTACGGCATGACCGAGGGCGGCGGCACCTGCATCCTGGAAGCGCACCTGCATCCCGGCAAGCTGCACACCGTGGGCCAGCCAGCCGAGGGCAGCGACATCCGCCTGATCGACGAATCGGGCCGCGAGGTCGCGCGCGGCGAGGCCGGCGAGGTGGTGGGCCATTCGGCCGGCATGATGGTCGGCTACCACCGCCAGCCCGAGAAGACGCGCGAGGCCGAGTGGTTCGACCCGGCGGGCAAGCGCTTCATCCGCACCGGCGACGTCGGCCGCTTCGACGAGGAGGGCTTCCTCACCCTCTTCGACCGCAAGAAGGACATGATCATCAGCGGCGGCTTCAACATCTACCCGAGCGACCTCGAAGCCGTGCTGCGCGGCCACGAGGCGGTGGCCGAGGCGGCGGTGGTCGGCGTGCCCTCGGAGCAATGGGGCGAGACGCCGGTGGCCTTCGTGGTGCGGCGCGCCGGCGACGAAACGCCGGGCGAGGCGCTGCTGCAATGGGCCAATGCCCAGCTCGGCAAGACGCAGCGGCTCGCGCGCCTGCACCTGATCGACGAGCTGCCGCGTAGCGCCATCGGCAAGGTGCTCAAGCGCGAGCTGCGTGAGCGCGACGCCCGCTGAAGCCGAAGCCACCACGGCCGAGCACGGCGGCGGCCACGGCCTCCTGTGGGTGCTGCTGGCGGTGGCCGTGGTCTTCGCCCTCGTGCGCCCGCGCGCGCCGCTGGACTACCTGGAGCTCGTCGACTGGCAGACGCTGGGCGCCCTGGCCGGCCTGCTCGCCATCACGCAGGGCGTCGAGCGCAGCGGCATGCTGCAGTCCGTCGCCGCGCGACTGCTCGCGCGCACCACCGAACTGCGCCACTTGGTCTTCTTCCTCGTCGCGACCGCCGCAGGGCTCTCTGCACTGGTCACCAACGACGTGAGCCTGTTCCTGCTGGTGCCGCTCACAAGGGTGCTGGCGGCGCAGGCCCACCTGCCGCTGGCGCGGCTGGTGGTGCTGGAGGCGCTGGCCGTCAACGCAGGCTCTGCCCTCACGCCGATCGGCAATCCCCAGAACCTGTACCTCTGGCACCGCTCGGGCGAGAGCTTCCTGGGCTTCATGGGCATGATGGCGCCCACCGTGGCCGTGATGCTGTTCTGGCTCTTCGCCGCGGTGCGCTTCCTGGTGCCGCGTGTGGAGATCCAGCTCAAGCCCGCGGGCGATGCCGAGCCCGTGCAGCCGCGGTTGCTGGCGCTGTCGGCGCTGCTCTTCATCTGCTTCGTAATCGCGCTCGACCAGCGCTGGCTGGCCGCCGGGCTCGGCCTGGTGTTCGGCGCTTTCCTGCTGCTGCGCCCGCGCGTGCTGCTGGGCATCGACTGGGCGCTGCTCGCGATCATCGCGCTGATGTTCGTGGACCTGCGCCAGCTGGCCGAGCTGCCGGCCGTGGCTGCGGTGCTGCAGCAGTGGCCGATCGGCGAGGGCTGGCGCGCCTACCTGGCCGCCATCGGCGTCTCGCAGCTCATCAGCAATGTGCCGGCCACCATCCTGCTCGATCGCTACATGCACGACTTGCCCGCGCTCGCCGCCGGCGTCAGCGTGGGCGGCTTCGGCTGCGTGCTGGGCTCGCTGGCCAACCTGATCGCGCTGCGGCTGGCGAAGGTGCCGCACGGGCTGCGCGAATTCCATCGCATCAGCATCCCCTTCCTGCTGGTGTGTGCGGCCTCGGCCCTGCTCCTCAGGCTTTAGCCGACACGCCGGCCATCGCTTTCGGATCGACCAGCCGGTCGTAGTCCGCGGCGCTCAGGAAGCCCAGCGCGACGGCCGCATCCCGCGGGCTCGTGTTCCGCTCCAGCGCGGTCTTCGTGATTTGCGCGACCCGGTCGTAGCCCAGCACCGGATTGAGCGCGGTCACCAGCAGCAGCGCGTTGTCGACCTGCGCCGCCAGTCGCTGCCGGTCGACCTCGATGTCCTTCACCATCCGCTCGGCGAACACGCGGGCGCTGTCGGCCAGCACGCGGATCGACTGCAGCAGGTTGTGGATCAGCACCGGCTTGGCGACGTTGAGCTCGAAGTTGCCGGAGGCGCCGGCCAGGGTGATGGTGACGTGATTGCCCATCACCTGCAGGCTCGCCTGCACCACCACTTCGGCGATGGTCGGATTGCGCTTGCCCGGCATGATCGAGCTCGTGAGGCCGTCGTGCGGGATCACCAGCTCGCCCAAGCCGCATCGCGGCCCCGAGCCGAGCAGGCGGATGTCGTTGGCGATCTTGACCAGCGAGGTGGCCACCACGTTGAGTGCGCCCGAGACCTCGACCAGCGTGTCGTGCGCCGCCATGCCTTCGAACTTGCTGGGATTGGGCGCGAAGGCCGTGCCGGTCAACGCACTCGCCTCTTCGCAGAAGGCGGCATCGAAGCCCGGCGGCGCGTTCAGCCCGGTGCCGGCCGCGGTGCCGCCCTGCGGCAGCAGGCAAAGGCGCGGCAGCGTCGCGTCGATTCGCTCGATGCCGTGCCCGATCTGGTGCGCGAAGGCATCGAAGGCCTGGCCCATGGTCATCGGCACCGCATCCATCAGGTGCGTGCGCGCGATCTTCAGCACCCCGGCGAAGGCCGTGGCACGCTCGGCCAGCCGCTGGCGCAGCAGCAGCAGCGCGGGGCGCAGCCGCTGCGCGAGTTCCTGCTGCGCCGCGAGGTGCATCACGGTCGGGAAGCTGTCGTTGGACGATTGCGAGGCATTGACGTGGTCGTTGGGATGCACCGGCGCACGCGTGCCCAGCGGTTGGCCCAGCAGCTCGTTGGCGCGGTTCGCGATCACCTCGTTTGCATTCATGTTGGTCTGCGTGCCCGAGCCCGTTTGCCAGATACTGAGCGGGAAGTGATCGTCGAAGCGGCCGGCGCGCAGCTCTTGGGCGGCGGCGACGATCTTCTGCGCCAGCGCGGCATCGAGCGCGCCGCAGCGCAGGTTGGCGCGCGCGGCCGCCATCTTCTGCAAGCCGAAGGCGCGGATCAGGCAGGCGGGGAAGCGCTCTTCGCCGATCTCGAAGACGCCCAGCGCGCGCTGGGTCTGTGCGCCCCAGTAGCGACCGGCCGGGATCTCGACCGGGCCGAAGGCATCGTGCTCCACACGCACGGCAGTCATGGCGCCTCAGTCCAGCGAGATGTTGGTCTTGGCCGCGACCGCTTTCCAGCGCGCGACTTCCGCCTCGGTGTGCTTGCCCAGCGCGGCGCCCGTGTACTGCTCGGCCGGCAGCATCTGGATCGCCTGGCTGCTCATCTTGTCGGTGAAGGCCTTGTCGGTCATGACCTTCAGATAGGCCTGCTGGACCTTGTCGAGCACCGGCTTGGGCGTTCCCCTGGGTGCATAGATGCCGTACCAGGTCGAGGCCTCGAAGCCCGGCAGCACGGTCTCGGCCAGCGTCGGCACGTCCTTGAGTTGCGGCAGGCGCACTTTCGAGGTGACGGCGAGCGCGCGCACCTTGGACTCGGTGATCTGCGGCAGCGCGGTGTTGGTCTGGTCGAAGATGCCGTCGACCTGGCCGCCGATCACGTCCACCAGCGCCGGCCCTGCGCCCTTGTACGGCACCAGCGTCACCTTGACGTTCGCGGCGCTCGCGACCAGCGCCGCGATCAGGTGCGAGCTGGAGCCCACGCCGGCGTTGCTGATAAAGAGCTTGTCCGGGCTCTTCCTGGCGAAGTCGATCAGGCCCTCGATGTTCTTGGCTGGATGCTCCTTTCGCACCATCAGCACCAGCGGCGTGTCGGGGAAGCGGAAGACGGGCTCGAAGTCTTTCACCGGGTCGTAGCTGAGCTTCTTGTAGAGGGCGGGCGCGGCGCCCATGTAGCCCATGTGGCCGACCAGCATGGTGTAGCCGTCGGGCGTCGCGCGCGCGGCCTTGGCGGCACCGATGGTGCCGCCCGCTCCCGCCGAGTTGTCGATCACGATCGGCTGGCCCAGCTCGCGCGCCACGCGCTCGGCGATGCTGCGCGCGAGCGCATCGGTGGGGCCGCCCGCGGCGAAGGGCACGATCCACGTGATCGGCTTGGTCGGGTAGGCCTGGGCCTGCGCGGCACCGACGGCGGCGGCGGCCGCGAATGCGCACAGAACGGTCTTGATGAAACGCATGCTCATGTCTCCTGAATGGAAGGATGGATGGGGGTCGGGTCGGGAAAATTCAGTGCTGCGCCTTCGCCGACAGCGCCAGTGCGCGATCCACCATCTGCGGCGCGAGGCCCAGGTAGTTGGCGGGGTCGGTCAGGCGGTCGATCGCGGCGCGGTCGAGGTGCCGGGTGACTTCGGGCAGCGCGGCCAGCGCCTCGGCCAGCGTGCCGCCCTTCTCGTTGACCGTTCGGCAGGCGTCGTAGACCAGGTCGTGCGCCTGCTGGCGGCCGGTGTGCGGCGCCAGGCCCATCATCACCGCCTCGGCCACGATCAGGCCGCGGCTGATGCCGAGGTTGTGCTTCATGCGATCGGCATCGACGATCAGGCCGCCCAGCGCAAACTTGGCCTGGTGCAGCGCGCCCGCCGTGAGGATGAAGCTCTCGGGGATCGCGATCCACTCGGCATGCCAGGGGCCGGTGGCGCGCTCGAAGTCCTGCACCATCGCGTCGACCATCAGGCCGGCGTGCTGCCGCACCGCCTTGGACGCAGCCAGCATCAGCTCGCTGGAGATCGGGTTGCGCTTCTGCGGCATCGTGCTGCTCGCGCCGCGCCCTTTCACGAAGGGCTCGTAGACCTCGGCGAATTCGGTGGACGCCATGATCATGATGTCGAGCGCGATCTTCCCGAGCGAACCGGTCACCAGCGCCAGCAGGTTCACCGCCTCGGCGAAGCCGTCGCGCGCCACGTGCCAGGTGGTGGCCGGGACGCCCAGCCCGAGCTCCTCGGCCATCGCCTGCTGCACCTCGAAGCCCTTGTCGCCGAGCGAGGCCAGCGTGCCCGCGGCACCGGCGAACTCGACCAGCGCGACGCGCGGGCGCAGCTCGGCCAGGCGCTGCTGGTGGCGATCGAACATCGCGAGCCAGATCGCAGCCTTGTAGCCGAAGGTCACGGGCAGGGCCTGCTGCAGGTGGGTGCGGCCGGCCATCGGCGTATCGCGGTACTTCTTCGCGAGGCCGGCCAGGATGCCGCGCAATTCGCGGATGTCGGCGTCGATGCCGTCGAGCGCGTCGCGCACCTGCAGCGCCACCGCGCTGTCCATGATGTCCTGCGTGGTCGCGCCCCAGTGAACGTAGCGCCCGGCCTCGCCGCACATCGCCACCAGCTGATGCACGAGCGGGAGGATCGGGTAGCCGACGATGTCGGTCTCCTCGCGCATGTGGTCGAAGTCGATGCGCTCGATGGTGGATTCGCGCGCAATGGTGTCGGCCGCCTCGCGCGGGATCACGCCGACCCGCGCCTGCGCCTTCGCCAGCGCGACCTCGACGTCGATGTAGCGCTGGATCAGGGCGCGGTCGGAGAAGAGCGCGCGCATCTTCGCAGTGCCGAAGGCGTCGCGGAACAGGATCGAATCGAAGACCGTGCTGGCCATCGGAAGGGAGGTGGAGGACATGGCGGCTCTCATATGTTCGGACATATTGACTTTAATATGTCCGAACATATTCGCGTGTCGGTGTTAACCCTGAGCCTCAAAATCACGTTCACGATGAACAAGCCACGCTTCTCCGATATCGCCCTGCACCTCAAGGAAGGCATCACCTCGGGCCACTATCCCGTCGGCACGCTGCTGCCGACCGAACTGGAGCTGCGCGATCACTACAAGACGAGCCGGCACACGGTGCGCGCCGCCCTGCAGGAGCTGCAGCTGCTGGGCCTGGTGTCGCGCCGCAAGAACGTCGGCACGCGCGTGGAGTCGGCGACGCCGCAGGTCGGCTTCCAGCAGTCGCTGGCCTCGGTCGAGGACGTGGTGCAGTTCGGCGCGACGCACGTCCGGGTGGTGCGGGAGGTCGAGACGCTCGAAGCCAAGGGTGCCCTGGCGCGCCTGCTCGGCTGCGCGGAGGGAACGGCCTGGCTGCGCATTTCCAGCCTGCGGATGGACGAGGAGCAGCCCGAGCTGCCGATCTGCTGGACCGACCTGTACATGGACCCGGCCTACACCGAGCTGGTGGAAGTCGTGCGCGATTCGCCGGAGGCGCTGGTCAGCACCTTGATCGAGCAGCGCTACGGCCGCCGCGTGGTCGAGATCGTGCAGCAGTTGCAGGCGGTGGAAGTGCCCGCGGCGATGGCGCGGCAGCTGGGCGTCGACACAGGCTCGGCCGCCATGCAGATCGTGCGCCGCTACCTCGACGCCGAGGGCGACACGATCGACGTCACGGTCACCGTCCATCCGGCGGAGCGCTTCTCGCTCACCATGCGGCTGCAGCGCTCGGCCGGCTGAACGGGAGGACAATCGGCGCCCTTTCCATGCAATCGCACGACACCACGCCATGGCCCTCGCACGCGCTTTCGCTGCGGCGCTACGGCGCCTCACGCGGCAGCCATGCGCATGAGCACTTCCAGGTGCTGGTCGGACTCGACGGCGTGCTGGAACTGGAGGTCGAGGGGCGTGGCCGGCGCGTCGGGGCCGGCGAGGGCTGGGTGGTAACGCCCGGCGAGCGCCACGACTTCGAATCGCGCACCGGCAGCCGATGCCTCGTGCTCGACACCACCCAGGACCTCTGGGCCCAGTGCGCGGGACGCACGCCGATGGCGCCGCAGCTCCTGTCGCTGGCGCGCTTTCTCGCGCTGTGCGTGACGCAGGCTTCGCCACCCGCGGCCGCGCTGCACCACGCACCGGCGCTGCTGCTGGAGGCCTGGGGGCCTCAGGTTCCGAACGGCCGCCGGCGCGCCATCGACTGGCCGGCCCTTGCCGCGTGGGCACAAGCGCGCTGGCACCAGCCCTTGAGCGTCGCCGACCTCGCGGCGGTTGCGTGCCTGAGCCCCAGCCAGTTCGCCCAGCGCTGCCGCGCCGAGCAGGGCATGGGGGCCATGCAATGGCTGCGAAGCCAGCGGCTGTTGCAGGCCAGGCAGTTGCGCACGGGCGGCATGAGCGTCGCAGAGACGGCCCGCCGTACCGGCTACCGTTCGCCGTCCGCCCTCACCGCGGCCCTTCGAAGGAACTGAAGACCGTCGTTCCGCGACGATGCGCCGTCGTTTCGCGACGAGCCCGCCACTTAAGCTCGGGCGCATGTCCGCCGCCACGCTGTACGCCCTCGCCGCCATCGCCCTCTGGGGCACGCTCGCCTCGCTGGGCACGTCGCTCTCGCACCTGCCGCCCTTCCTCCTGACCGGGCTCGCGCTGATGATCGGCAGCGTGATGAGCTGGCCGGCGGTGCTGCGCAACCGCCAGGCCTGGGCCGTGCCGGCGCGCACGCTCGCGCTGGGCATCTACGGCCTGTTCGGCTTCCACTTCCTGCTCTTCATTGCGCTGCGCCATGCACCGCCCGTCGAGGCCAACCTGGTGAACTACCTGTGGCCGCTCTTCATGGTCGTGCTGGCGCCGGCGCTGCTGCCGGGGCTGTCGCTGCGCCCGCTGCATCTGGTGGCAGCGCTGCTGGGCTTCGCGGGCGCCGCGATCGCGATCCTCGGCGCGCGCAACGCCGGGCCGTCGGCCACGGATGCCGGCTACTGGGGCTTCCTGCCCGCGCTGGGCTCGGCCTTCATCTGGGCCAGCTATTCGCTGTGGACGAAGCGCGTGGCCGCCTTCCCGACCACCGCCATCGGGCTGTTCGGCCTGGTGTCGGGCGTGCTCGCGCTCGCCTGCCATGCGCTGCTGGAACCGCAGGCGTCGCTCTCGGCGCGCGACTGGCTGCTGGTCGCGCTGTGCGGCCTGGGGCCGCTGGGCGCGGCCTTCTTCCTCTGGGACATGGCGCTCAAGCGCGGCGACGCGCGGCAGATCGGCATCCTGAGCTACATCACGCCGCTGGCCTCGACGGCCCTGCTGATGCTGGTCACGCAGCGGCCGCTGAGCTGGACCATCGCGCTGGCGGCGTTCCTGATCCTGTCGGCGGCGGTGATGGGGTCGCGGATCCGGGCTTGACGGCCTGGCTCAGTCCTTCGCCACTTCCAACACCAGCTTGCCGAAGTTCTGCCCCGTGAACAGCCGCGTCAGCGCCTCGGGGAAGGTGTCGATGCCCTCGACCACGTCCTCGCGGCTCTTCATGCGGCCGTCCTTCAGGTAGGTCGCCATCTCGGCCACGGCGATGGGGTAGCGGTCGGCGTAGTCGAACACCACCATGCCCTGCATGCGCGCCCGGTTCACCAGCAGGCTCAGATAGTTCTTGGGGCCCTGCGCGGGCGCGCTGTTGGCGTTGTTGTACTGGCTGATCGCGCCGCAGATGATGATGCGCGCGCCGCGGGCGAGCCGGGCCAGCGCGGCGTCGAGGATCTCGCCGCCGACGTTGTCGAAGTAGATGTCGATGCCCTTGGGGCAGTGCGTCTTGAGGCCATCGCGCACGGCCGAGGGGCCGGCCTTGTAGTCGATGCAGGCGTCGAAGCCCAGCTCCTTCACCACCCAGTCGCACTTCTCCTGGCCGCCGGCGATGCCGATCGCGCGGCAGCCCTTGATCTTGGCCAGCTGGCCCACCGTCTGGCCGACTGCGCCGGCAGCGCCCGAGACCACCACGGTCTCGCCGGGCTTGGGCTCGCCGATGTCCATCAGGCCGAAGTAGCCGGTCATGCCCGGCATGCCCAGCACGTTGAGCCACTGGGTGATGGAGCCGGCGCGCAGGTCGATCTTGACGAGCCCGTTGCGCTTGATGTCTTCCTGCGGGATCAGGATGTATTCCTGCACGCCCAGCATGCCGTAGACGGTGTCGCCGGCCGCGAAGGCCGGGTTGCGCGAGGCGATCACGCGGCCGACGCCGCCGGCACGCATGACGGCGCCGATCTCGACCGGCGGGATGTAGCTCTTGCCCTCGTTCATCCAGCCGCGCATCGCGGGGTCGAGCGAGAGCGACAGGGTCTTGACCAGGACGCCGCCCTCGGCCGGTTCGCCGACCGGCTCGGTGGTGAACTGCCAGTTGTCGCGGGTGGCCGCGCCTTCGGGGCGCTTGGCGAGGCGGACCTGGCGATTGCTGAGGGTGCTGCTCATGGAAATGTCTCCTGCCTGGGGATGTACGGGGGAGGCATCGTAGCCCCGGCCGGGAGGCGCGGCGGTAGCGCAGGCGACAGCCCGGAAGAGGCATTGCTGCGGGCGCACACGGGCGGCAGCCCGAGCGAGTTCAGGCGCCAGGCAGCACGGCGCTGACCGCCAGGCCCGGCTGGGCGTTGCGCACCGTGAGCGTGCCGCCATGCGCCTCGGCCACCAGGCGGCAGAGGTACATGCCCAGCCCGACCCCGCCGGTGGCGCGCTGGCGGGCGCTGTCGGTGCGGTAGAAGGGCTCGGTCAGATGCTCGAGCTGTTCGGCATCGACGCCGCGCCCGAAGTCGCGCACCTCCAGCGCGATGCCGCCCTGCCCCGCCGCGCGCAGCGCGATGCGCGGCGGCTCGGGCGCATCGCCGCCGTAGCGCAGCGCGTTCTCGAGCAGGTTGCGCACCAGCAGGCGGATGCGCAGACGGTCCACCGCCAAGGCAGGCAGGCCGTCGCCGATGTCGAGCACGACGCGCCCGCCCTCGGGATGCTCGGCCACCACCTCGCGAACCAGCGCCGCCAGGTCGACCGGCTCGCGCTGCAGCGCCGCGTGCGGGCTGGCGAGGCGCTCGCTTTCGAGCAGGTCGCTGATCAGGTCGCGCATCTCGGCCAGGTCGCGCAGAAGCGCGGCGCGCTCGGCCTCGCCCTCGGGCGTGGCGGGCAGCAGCTCGGCATTGAGGCGCGCGCGCGTGAGCGGCGAACGCAGCTCGTGGCTCAGCGCCAGCAGCAGCGCGCGCTTGGCGTCCAGCATGCCCTGGATGTCGTGCGCCATGGTGTTGATGCGCTGCGCCAGGTCGCCCAGCTCGTCGCGCCGGCGCAGCGGGATCGGCTGGTCGAAGGCGCCGCGGCCGAAGCGCTCGGCGCCCGCGCGGATGTCGTCCAGCGGCCTCAGCAGACGGCGCACATAGGCGTAGGCGATGACGATCAGGGCCAGCAGCAGCGCCAGCGTGATCCAGCCGATGCCGTGCGGCTCGCGCTGCCACGGCAGGGTGCCGAGCCCGAAAGTCACGCGATGGCCGTCGGCGCTGCTGCGCGTGAGCCAGTCGCCTCGGCTCGGCCCGTAACTGCGCCAGCGGCGCTGCGGATGCGAGTCCCAGTTGACCACCGGGCCCTCGATGCGGATGGAGATCGGCAGCCGCGTGACCAGCGCCTCGGCGCGCGCCACGTCGGGCGGCGTGCCGAGCTCGGCCACCAGGCGATCCATGTAGTCGCCCACCAGCGGCTGCGCCGCCTCGCGCCAGCCGGTGGAGAAGGCGCGCTGCATGCCGCCCAGGAAGACCGCCGCCATCGCCATGGCGAGCAGCACGAAGACGGTGATCAGCCGCAGGCGCAGCGAATGCCGCCAGCGGTGGCGCCAGTGGCGGTGCGGATGCCGGCGAGCAGGGTTCACGGATCGCTCTTGCCGACCGCGAGCATGTAGCCGGCGTTGCGCAGGGTCTTGATGCAGTCCAGCGGCTCCAGCTTCTTGCGCAGGCGGCTCACCACGATGTCGACGGCGCGGGTGTAGAGCTCGGCCTCGTGGCCCCGCAGGCGGTTCAGGATGTCGTCGCGGCTCCAGACCTTGCCGGGCGGGTCGGCCAAGAGGGCCAGCAGCTCGAACTCGGTGCCGGTGAGCTCCACGCGCTCGCCCTGGCGCAGTACCTCGCGCCGATCGAGGTCGATCGAGAGGCCCTCGAACACCCGGCGCTGCGCGGGCGCCGCGGCCGGCACGGCGCGCTGGCGGCGCAGGATGGTCTGCACCCGCGCCACCAGCTCGCGCGGCTCGAAGGGCTTGGGCAGGTAGTCGTCGGCGCCGAGCTCGAGGCCGACCACCCGGTCCATCACGTCGCCGCGGGCGGTCAGCATCACGATCGGGATGTCGCTCTCCTTGCGGATCTCGCGGCACAGCGCGAAGCCGTCCATCTCGGGCAGCATGACGTCGAGGATGGCGGCGTCGTAGGCGTGAGCCCGCAGCTTGGCCAGGCCCTCGCTGGGGCGCTGGGCGCTCTCCAGGACGCAGTCGAAGCGCGCGAAGTAGCTCGCCAGCGGCGCGGCCAGGTGCTCGTCGTCGTCGATCAGCAGGATGCGGGGCATGCGAGTGCGATTGTGCCTACCGGCGAAGAGCAGGCTGATGATCAGGCCGGCCGCCATCGCAGCGCGAAGAACGGCCGGTGGATCCGCAGGCCGGCGCTGTCGTGCGGCGCGGGGCTCACCATGGGTCGGCGCGGCCGATGCGGCCGAGGTGGGTGGCGCCGAATTCGCTGCCGTACTTGAGACCGTAGCCCAGGGCGCGGTCCAGGCCGATGTGCGCGCTCCAGATCAGCCCCAGGGCCAGCGCGGCGGGCATGTCGCCGGCGAGGCCCAGCCCCAGCAGGGCGACCGGGCCGATGTACGAGTGCGCCGCGTTGTAGGCGATGGCGCCCGCGCGCGAGCCGGCCAGGTAGCCGAGGAAGCTCAGGTCGGGCAGCAGGAACAGCATGGCGAAGGCACCCCAGCCGGCGCCCAGGTGCATGTAGCCAGCCACCGCCGCTGCGAGCACGGCCAGGCCTTCGAGGCGCAGCAGGATGCGCACGCCGCCCAGCGTGGCGCCGGGCAAGGCGTTTCGGGCGTCGGTGGCCGGCCGCGCTCACGGCGGGTTCGTGGCCCTCGCGGCCTGGAGCCGCGGTGCAAAGAGATCAGCCATGGCGATGCCAACGGCGGCCGCGGTCCATGAACTCGCGCACCTTCTGCTGCTGCGCGGGATTCAGGTTGTCGAAGAAGTCGGCGGCGGCTGCAATCACCTCGGGGCTGCCGGACTGGATCGTGGCCGTCTTGTCCTCGACCAGCTTCCTCGCGCGCTCCTGGTCGAGCTTGGCGCCGGCGAACAGGGCCCGGAATTCTGCGCGCGGGTCGCCGCCGCCGCGCAGCGCCTGGCGCTGAGCCTGGATCTTCTCGGCCAGCACGTTGAGCTTCTGCTTCTGCGTGGCATCGAGTTCGAGCTTGCTGCCCACGCGCTCGACCATGCGGGCGCGGAATTCGGCACGGTCCTGCTCGGAGCCGCCGCCCCAGCCGTGGCGATAGCTTGAGCAGCCGGCCAGACTGCCGGCGAGCAGCGCCGCGCCGGCAAAGCCGAAGAGGGAACGTTTGAACCAGGGTTTCATGAGAGTCTTCCTTGCAGTGCGATCGGGATCGATCAGGGAGACTCGATGGTGCGAGCCGGCGGCCGCGAAGTCCTTTCGCGGCAGTTTCGGCGTGTTTCGTTTTATTGCGGCGCGGCCGCCGGCGCCAGCAGGGCGGCCGGGTCGTCGGCCTCGAGCACCTGCTGCGTCCAGGCGCCCAGCTTGCTCGTGTCGGCGCGCAGCACCTCCTGCTTGACCGCGAGGATCTGCGAGGGGTGCATCGAGAAGCTGCGCAGGCCCATGCCCAGCAGCAGGCGCGTGAAGGCGACGTCGCCGGCCATCTCGCCGCACACGCTGACGCCCTTGCCCTGGCGCTGGCACTCGGCGATGGTCTCGGCGACCAGGCGCAGCACGGCCGGATGGGCCGGGTCGTAGAGATGGGCCACCGATTCGTCGGCGCGGTCGATGGCCAGGGTGTACTGGATCAGGTCGTTGGTGCCGATCGACAGGAAGTCGAAGTGCTTGAGGAAGATCTTGAGCGTCAGCGCCGCGGCCGGCACCTCGATCATGGCGCCCAGCTTGACCTTGCCGTGGACCACGCCGCGGTTGTCGAGCTCGGCGCGCGCGAAGTCGATCAGCGCCAGCGTCTGGCGGATCTCGCTGGCGTGCGCGAGCATGGGGATCAGCATCAGGATCTCGCCATGCGCCGCCGCCCGCAGGATGGCGCGGATCTGGGTCAGGAACATCGCGGGGTCGGCCAGGCTCCAGCGGATCGCGCGCAGGCCGAGCGCGGGGTTGAGGTGCGCCTCGTCGTCGCGCACGGCCCGGCCGTCCAGCGGCTTGTCGGCGCCGACGTCGATGGTGCGGATGGTGACCGGCATGCCCTGCATGCCCTCGATGGCCCGCCGGTAGGCCTGGTACTGCTCTTCCTCGTCGGGCAGGCGGGTCAGGCGCTGGGCCTCGCGGCCCATGAACAGGAACTCGCTGCGGAACAGGCCGACGCCGACTGCGCCGGCCTTGACGGCGCCCAGCGTGTCCTCGGGCATCTCGATGTTGGCGAGCAGGTCGACCTTCTGGCCGTCGAGCGTGACGGCCGGCTTGTGGCGCAGGCGCGCCAGCCGCCCGCGCTCCAGGTCGCCCTGGCGCTGCTTGAAGCCGTAGTCGGCCAGGATGATGGGCGAGGGATCGACGATCACCACGCCGGAATCGCCGTCGATGATGACCCAGTCGTCCTGACGCACCAGCTGGCTGGCGCTGCGCGCGCCGACCACGGCCGGGATGTCCATGCTGCGCGCGACGATCGCGGTGTGCGAGGTGCGCCCGCCCACGTCGGTGACGAAGCCGGCGAACACGCTCTTCTTGAACTGCAGCATGTCGGCCGGCGAGAGGTCGTGGGCGATCAGCACCAGCGGGGCGTCGATGGCGTCGCGGGCGGTGGGATCGCTCTCGTCGTCCTCGGCGGTGCGCTTGCGCCGCGGCGGCGTGGGCGCCAGCACTGCGGCCGTGCCCTTCATGCGGTGCAGCAGGCGCTCGACCACCTGCTCGAGGTCGGCCTTGCGCTCGCGCAGGTACTCGTCCTCCATCTCGTCGAACTGGCGCGCGACCACCTCCAGCTGGGTGGTCAGCGCCCACTCGGCGTTGTAGAGACGCTCGACGATCCAGTGCTTGACGCCGCTGGTGAGCACCTCGTCCTGCAGCAGCATCAGGTGCACCTCGAGCAGCGCGGCGAGCTCGTGCGGCGCGTCGTTGGGGCCCATCAGCGCCACGCTGGCCTGCAGCTTCTGCAGTTCCTCGGCGACCGCGTTGCGCGCGATGCGCACGCGGTCGATCTCGGTTTCGACCTCTTCCGGCTTGATGAAGTAGTGCGCCACGTCGATGCGGCTCGAGACCACGAGCACCGCGCGTCCGATGGCGATGCCACGGGCGACAGGCAAGCCATGGACAGCGAAGGTCATGCCTGCACTTTCAGGAAAAAAGCGCGGGCAGCGCGCTGATCGAAGGTGAGAAAGCCTGGGGGTGAACCATCTCTATTCGCCCTCCCCGAACTTGTCGTTCATCAATGCGACGATGGCGTCGAGCGCCTCCTGCTCCTGCTCGCCGTCCGTCTCGACGTCCACCGTCACCCCGATGCCCGCGGCCAGCATCATCACGCCCATGATGCTCTTGGCATTGACGCGGCGGTCCCCGCGCGCCAGCCAGACCTCGCATGGATAGCTGCCCGCGATCTTGGTGAGTTTGGCCGAGGCCCGCGCATGAAGGCCCAGCTTATTGCTGATGGTCACGGATGTCTTGATCACTGTGCTTTCTTCTTGCCTGGTTCTGGGGCGCCGCCACCGCCACCTGCATCACGCCCGCAGTGCCGCCGGTGAGCGCGCGCTGCACCAGCGTTTCCAGCGGTTCATTGCGGTAGCTTACGGCACGCAGCAGCATCGGCAGGTTGACGCCGGCCACCAGCCGCGAACGCACGCCGTCGACCAGCTTCTGCGCCACGTTGCAAGGGGTGGCGCCGAAGACGTCGGCCAGCACCAGCACCTGCGAGCGCGGCGTGTGCTGCAACTGGGCCAGGGTGATGCGCGCGGCGGCCAGGGTTTCGTCGGGCGACACGTTGGGCAGCACGTCCAGCGCCGCGATCGAGGACTCGCTGTCGGGGAACACATGCAGCGCGCACTGCCGCAGCGCCTGGGCAAGCGGCGAGTGGGCGACGATGAAGATGCTGTTCATGCGGGTCGGAGGCGGGTTCGTCGATTATGCGGGGGCGCCCAAAGGAAGTAGAAATAAGATAACAAACAGCATCCCAGGAACAGCCCCAGCGCGCCCTGGAAAGCGCCCGGCGCATCGAAGCCGGCACGGCCAAACAGGTCGACCAGCAGGCCGACGCCCCACTGGACGACGAAAACGCCGAGAAACACCACGAGGTTGTACGCCGAGAGCGCCCGTCCGGCCAGGGCCGGGGGCAGCGCCATGGCAACGGCGGGCTGGGCCAGGGCGACGACGGTGGAACCGCAGAGAAAGACCATCCAGGCCAGCGTGCCCGCGGCGGGACCGAGCACAAGGATGACGGCCAGTGCCAGCATGCTGAACGGCAGGCCCCAGGCGATCAGCCGGTCGGCGGGGATGCCGCGGCGCACGAACCAGGGGTTGGCGACGCCCCACAGCCAGTAGGTGAGCAGCATCGCGATGCTGATCTGGAACAGCGCATCGGCCGCCTCGTCCGGCGCGTAGCCGGCCACCCGGATGAGCCAGGGAACGACCCACAGCGTCAGCATGGCGACGAAGCCGCCGTAGTTGAAGAAGCCGATCGGCGTGAGTTTGCGGAAGAAGGGATCGCGCCATACGACGGCATAACCGCCGTCCGGGGTCGATTCGGGGGCCGTCCCGGCGCCGCCGTTGCGCCAGGCGGGCGCGGCCCAGGCGATCAACAGCATGGCGACGAGCAGCCCGGCCGCCAGCAACCAGAACAGCGGGCGCCATCCCGTGATGGGCATCAGCCAGCGCACGGGCAGCGTGGCGCCGACCAGGCCGAGCGAGCCGGCCATCAGCATCCAGGAGTTGGCGCGCAGCTGCAAGCGCGGGTCGAACCAGCGCCGGTAGCCGGTCAGGGGCGCCATCAGGCAGGCGCTGACGCCCACCCCGGTGAGCACACGTGCCGCCATCAGCGCCCAGAACTGGGTCGCCGCCGAGAACAGCAGGCAGCCTGCAACGGCCGCCGCCAGGAAGCACAGGATCACGCGCTTGGGGCCATGGCGGTCGAGCCAGGTCCCCATGGGCAGCTGGGTGAAGGCGAAGCCCAGGAAGTAGCCGCCGGCCAGCAGGCCGAGGTCGCGCGCGTGCAGCTCGAATTCCGCCGTCAGCGTGGGCGATAGGGTGGCGGTGATGGCGCGGATCAGCGTGGAGAGGAAGTAGGCGAAGGCAAAGGCCAGGAAGACCGCCACGCCGCGGCCAAAGCCCGTGAGCAAGCCGTTCATGGGAGCCGCAGCCCCTCGAAGAAGACGCCCGGTGCCTCGGCCGATTCGGGGCGGCCCAGCACGGTCGCCTGGTAGAGGGCCACTTTGCCGGCCCGTTGCTGGGCGAACCAGAGCACATGGGCAGGCGCCGGGCCGCCCGCGCCTTGCTGCTGCGGCAGGTCGAAACGCACCGGCGCCGGGGAGCCCGCGGCTCGGGGGAGCGTGGCCGGCGTCTCGACGATCGCGGCGCCGGCCAGCTGGCTGCGGGTGGCGGCGCGCCAGGCGCGCATCCACGCGTCGGCCTGGGCCGCGTCTTCGGCGCTGGCATGGGCCACTGCGAAGGTGGCGCCGCCGGCCTCGCAGCCGGTCATGTCGACGGCCACCGATGCGCTGCCGCCGCCCAGGGGCAGGTTGCGCGTGGCGTGGTCGGGCTTGCACGGCAGCAGCGCGACCAGGCCGTCGTCCGCGATCGGGACTTCGCGCCAGTTGAAGACGGGGCTGCAAGCGCCGAGCGCCGCTGTGAGGACGACGACCGGCGCCCATCGGAGACGGAACGGAAGGGGCATCGGAGGCCGATTATCGAACCGCCTCCCGCGCGCCCAGCCGCGGATGGCCCTCTGGCAGGCGCGGCCCCCTCGACGGAACTAAAATCGCCCCGCTTCGCTCCACCGTTGCCCCATGAAAAAACTCGTCCCCGCCGTCGCAATCGCCATCGCCCTGGCTGTCGGCGTCGGCGTGTACCTCGACACGGGCGTGTCGGCCGCGCCGGCCTCGACCTTCGTGCTGCTCGACGGCAGCAAGAAGAGCACGGACGATCTCAAGGGCAAGGTCACCCTGGTGAATTTCTGGGCCACCAGCTGCGTCACCTGCGTGGCCGAGATGCCCAAGGTGATCGCCACCTACGACAAGTACAAGGACCGCGGCTACGACACGCTGGCGGTGGCCATGAGCTACGACCCGCCCAGCTACGTGGTGAACTTCGCGCAAACGCGCAAGCTGCCCTTCAAGGTGGCCATCGACAACACCGGCGCGGTGGCCCAGGCCTGGGGCGACGTGAAGCTGACGCCCACCACCTACATCGTCAACAAGCGCGGCGAGATCGTGAAGCGCTACGTGGGCGAGCCCGACTTTGCCGAGCTGCACCGGTTGATCGAGAAGCTGCTGGCCGAAGCGTAGGCCGACGGTGGGGCGGTGTCATTCAACAGCGCCCGTTGCGCTTTCATTTGCCGCGGAACGTGTCGTGGCAGGACTTGCAGGTCTCGCCCACGGCCGAAACCGAGGCCTTGAGTGCGTCCAGGTTGCCGGCCTTCGACGCGACGAGGAGCTTGCCGGTCTCACCAACGAGCTTCTCGTTGAGCTCCTTGAACTTCGCCTGCTCCTTCCAGATCTCCGGCTTGGCCTTGCCGCCTTCCGTGCCGGGGCCGAAGCCGATCCACGGCAGCTTCGAGATCTCCGCCACCACCTCGGCGTTCGCCGTCGCACTCGCGGCGTCGTAGGGCGTGCGGCCGCTGGCCATGGCGCCCAGGCGGCTCATGTGATAGTTCTGGATGAACATCGCGCTCTGGCGATACTTGATGGCGTCTTCGGTCTTGGCGAACTGGGCCAGGGCCGGCAGGCACAGCACGGCGCCGGCCGCGGCCAGGGTCAACGAGGCAAAGCGATTCATCGTGATTCCTTGTTGTAGGGGAGCGGCGCCGCGAACTGGCGGCGCGGGGCAGTTTAGGGGCGGGTGACGGCGCCCCATGCATAGCGACAACCCGTAGGCGCGGCGACGCCGACTTTGCTAATCTGCGCCTTCCGACGCTTCGCGCCCACCCCCTCGATGCCCCCCGTCCTTGAGTCCGCCACGCGCCCCGCGAGCCTGGGCGACGCCAGCGCGATCCGCACGCGTGTGTGGGACCTGCCGACACGCGTGTTTCACTGGGCGCTCACGGTTGCGGTGATCGGCCAGTTGGCGACCGGCTTCGGTGGCGTGATGGAGTGGCACTTCCGGATCGGCTACACGGTGCTTTCGCTGCTGCTTTTTCGCGTGATCTGGGGGTTTGTGGGCGGGCGCTGGTCGCGCTTCGCCGCCTTCGCCTATTCGCCCGGCTCGGTGATGAACTACTTGCGCGGGCGCCCGCATCCGGACCATCTCATCGGGCACAGCCCGCTGGGCGCCTTCTCGGTGTTCGCGCTGCTGGCGATCCTGACGCTGCAGGTAGCAACTGGCTTGGTGGCCGACGACGAAGTCATGTCGGCGGGGCCGCTCACGCGTTTCGTCTCGGGCGCGACGGTGAGCCTCGCCACGGGCTGGCACACCCTGTTCGGCAAGTGGATCGTGATCGCGCTGGTGAGCCTGCACGTGCTGGCGGTGCTCTTCTATGTGGCGATCAAGCGCCGTCGACTGGTGGGGCCGATGATCTCCGGCGACAAGCTGGTCGTGGACGGCCGCGCGGCGCCGAGCCGCGACGACGCCGCGTCGCGCCTGCTGGCTTTGGTGGTGTTCGCGGCCTGCGCCGCCTTCGCGGCGTGGATCGCGTCGCTCAGGGCATGAGTTTTTCCGTCTCCCGGCCGCTTCCGCTGGAAGGTACGCCAGACATCGTGCTGGTGACGCCCGACGACGCGCACGAACTGGAGGCGACGCGCGCGATCTTCAGGGACTACGCCGCCTCGCTGGGCATCGACCTGTGCTTCCAGAACTTCGACGAAGAGCTGGCCACGCTGCCCGGGGACTATGCCGAGCCGCGCGGCGCGCTGCTGCTGGCGCTGGCGGACGCCGAGCGCCGGGATGCGGTCGCCCCGCCGATCGACGCACCGATCATCCGGCGCGCACAGGGCGGTATGGCCTATGTGGCCGGGTGCTGCGCGCTGCGGCCCCTGGACACGGCCGACTATCCCAACGCCGCCGAGATGAAGCGGCTTTACGTCCGTCCCGCCTTCCGCGGCCTCGGGCTCGGCCGCCAGATGGCGGAGGCCATGCTGGACGCGGCGCGTGGCGCCGGCTATGCCTGCGTGCTGCTGGACACGCTGGACGACATGGAATCGGCCCGGGCCCTCTACGAAGACCTGGGCTTCGTCGAGGTGCCGCCCTACTACCACAACCCCATCGCGGGGGCGCACTACCTCAAGGTGGAGCTCTGAGGCGGGGCGCGCTCAGCCGCGCGCCTGCTTGAGCAGCGTCTCGGCGTCGCTGACCTCGAACTTGCCGGGCCCTTCGACGTTGAGCGTGGCGACCTTGCCATCTTTCACCAGCATCGAATAGCGGTTGCTGCGCACACCCATGCCGCGGGCCGTCAGGTCCAGCGTCAGGCCGGTCGCGTTTGCGAATGCGCCGCTGCCGTCGGCCAGCATGCGCACCTTGGTGCCGGTCTTCTGGTCGCGCGCCCAGGCGCCCATCACGAAGGCGTCGTTGACGCTCACGCACCAGATCTCGTCCACGCCGGCGGCCTGGAGCGCCTCGTGGTTCTGTACATAGCCCGGAACATGCTTGGCCGAGCAGGTCGGCGTGAAGGCGCCGGGCAGGCCGAAGATGGCGATCGTCTTGCCCGCCGCGGCCTTGCTCACGTCGACCGGGTTGGGCCCGATGCTGCAGCCCTCGCCTTCGACCTCGGAATACTCCTGCAGGGTTGCGGAAGGAAGGGTGTCACCGACTTGGATCATGGAAAGTGCTCCTGAAAAAGAAAAGCGGCCCACATTGTGGGCCGCTTTCGCTGTGGCTGCGTTGCCGCTGTGCGATCAGACCAGCACGGCCTTCTCGACCAGGCGGGTCACCACCCAGTTCTTCGACTTGGAGATCGGCCGGCTCTCGGTGATCTCGATCATGTCGCCCATTTTGTACTCGCCCTTTTCGTCATGGGCGTGGTACTTGCTCGAGCGGATCACGATCTTGTCGTAGATCGGGTGCTTCACACGGCGCTCGACGAGCACCGTCACGGTCTTCTCGCGCTTGTCGCTGACCACCTTGCCGACCAGGGTGCGCTTGAGGGATTTTTTAGCTTCCGTCATGTTCGCTCCTTACTTGGCGGCTTCTTGCTGCTTCTGCGCAAGAATGGTCTTGGCACGTGCGATGTCACGACGGGTGACGCGCAGCGTGGCTGTGTTCGACAGCTGTTGAGTGGCCTTCTGCATGCGCAGGCCGAAATGGGCCTTCTGCAGATCCTTGATTTCGGTCTGCAGCGCGGCGACGTCCTTGTCGCGCAGCGTTGCGGCTTTCGACACCTTGGCCGTAGCCGCCGCGTCCTTCGTCTTACGTGTTGCCATGAGTGTTCTCCTCGATCAGGCGCCGAGCTGGCGCGCGACGAAGGTGGTGCGCAGCGGCAGCTTGGCGGCAGCCAGGCGGAACGCTTCGCGGGCGAGTTCCTCGGGCACACCGACGATCTCGTAGATCACCTTGCCGGGCTGGATTTCGGCCACGTAGTACTCGGGGTTGCCCTTGCCGTTACCCATCCGCACTTCTGCGGGCTTGGTGGAGATCGGCTTGTCGGGGAACACGCGAATCCAGATGCGGCCACCCCGCTTGACGTGACGCGAGATCGCGCGACGGGCGGCTTCGATCTGGCGCGCCGTCAGGCGGCCGCGGTCGATCGACTTGAGGCCGAAGTCACCGAAGGACACCGCGTTGCCGCGGGTCGCGATGCCGGTGTTGCGGCCCTTCTGTTCCTTGCGGAACTTTCTGCGTGCAGGTTGCAGCATGTTTCTTACTCCGTAGTTCTAAGACCGATCACTCGGTCTTGGAGCCGTCCGCTGCTGCAGCGGGCGCGGCTTTGCGGACGCGCTTAACGGCGGGTTTCGAGTCTGCACCCGGCTGTGCGCCGGTAGCTTCGGCGGGCTTGTCGCTGCCATCGGCCGGGGCGACATTGCCGCCCATCGGGCCGCGGGCACCGGCGCGGGGGCCGCGACGGTCCGAGCCCGGACGGTCGCCGGGGCGGCCGTCACGGCGCGGGCCACGCGGGCGACGCTCTTCTTCGGGACGCGGGGTCTCGACGACCGGCAGGTCGTTGCGGCCCAGCGTGTCGCCCTTGTAGACCCAGACCTTGACGCCGATGACGCCGTAGGTGGTCTTGGCTTCCGAGGTGCCGTAGTCGATGTCGGCGCGCAGCGTGTGCAGCGGCACGCGGCCTTCGCGGTACCACTCGGTACGAGCGATTTCGATGCCGTTCAGGCGGCCAGCCGACATGATCTTGATGCCCTGGGCACCCAGACGCATGGCGTTCTGCATGGCGCGCTTCATGGCGCGGCGGAACATGATGCGCTTCTCGAGCTGCTGCGTGATGCTGTCGGCGATCAGCTGTGCATCGATTTCAGGCTTGCGCACTTCCTCGATGTTCACGGCGACCGGCACGCCCAGCTGCTTGCCCAGCTCGCGCTTCAGGTTCTCGATGTCCTCGCCCTTCTTGCCGATCACCACGCCCGGACGTGCCGAGTAGATCGTGATGCGGGCGTTCTTGGCGGGGCGCTCGATCAGCACGCGCGACACGGACGCGTTCTTGAGCTTCTTCTTCAGGTACTCGCGCACCTTGATGTCTTCGGCCAGCATGCCCGCGAAGTCGCGGTTGCTCGCGTACCAGCGGCTGGACCAGTTGCGGCTCACCGAGAGGCGGAAGCCGGTGGGGTGGATCTTCTGTCCCATATTCTTCCAGCCTTCTTAGTTGCCGACCGTCACGTACACATGGCACGTCGGCTTGCTGATGCGGTTGCCGCGGCCCTTGGCGCGCGCGGTGAAGCGCTTGAGCGTGGCGCCTTGCTCGACGTAGATGGTCTTGACCTTCAGCTCGTCGATGTCGGCACCGTCGTTGTGCTCGGCGTTGGCGATGGCCGACTCGAGCACCTTCTTCACGATCACGGCGGCCTTCTTCTGCGTGAACTGCAGGATGTTGAGCGCCTGATCGACCTTCTTGCCGCGGATCAGGTCGGCGACCAGACGGCCCTTGTCGACCGAGAGGCGGACGCCGCGGAGGACTGCACGTGTTTCAGACATGGTCGTTCCTTACTTCTTCTGGACTTTCTTGTCCGCGGGGTGCCCCTTGAACGTGCGCGTGAGCGCAAATTCGCCGAGCTTGTGGCCGACCATCTGGTCGGTGATGTAGACAGGCACGTGCTGCTTGCCGTTGTGCACGGCGATGGTCAGGCCGATGAACTCGGGCAGGACCATCGAGCGACGCGACCAGGTCTTGATCGGCTTCTTGTCCTTGTTCGTCACAGCCTTGTCGGCCTTGGCCACCAGGTGGTGGTCGACGAAGGGACCTTTCTTGAGAGAGCGAGTCATTGTGCTGTCCCTTACTTCTTGCGACGCGACACGATGAAGACCTGCGTGCGCTTGTTGTTGCGGGTGCGATAACCCTTGGTGAGATTGCCCCAGGGATCGACAGGATGGCGGCCTTCGCCGGTCTTGCCTTCGCCGCCGCCGTGCGGGTGATCGACCGGGTTCATCACCACACCGCGAACGGTCGGGCGGATACCCATCCAGCGCTTCACGCCGGCCTTGCCGAGCTGGCGCAGGCTGTGCTCTTCGTTGGCGACTTCACCGATGGTCGCGCGGCATTCGACGTGCACGCGGCGCACTTCGCCCGACCGCATGCGGACCTGGGCGTAGACGCCTTCGCGGGCCAGCAGCGTGGCCGAGGTGCCGGCCGAGCGGGCGATCTGCGCGCCCTTGCCGGGCTGCAGCTCGATGCAGTGGATCGTGGAACCCACGGGGATGTTGCGGATCGGCAGCGTGTTGCCGGCGCGGATCGGCGCTTCCGAGCCGCTCAGCAGCGTCGCGCCAGCTTCCAGGCCGCGCGGGGCGATGATGTAGCGGCGCTCGCCGTCGGCGTAGCACACGAGCGCGATGTGGGCGGTGCGGTTCGGGTCGTACTCGATGCGTTCGACCTTGGCCGGGATCCCGTCCTTGTTGCGCACGAAGTCCACCACGCGATAGTGGTGCTTGTGGCCGCCGCCCTTGTGGCGGGTCGTGATGTGGCCGTTGTTGTTGCGGCCGGCCTTCTGGAACTGGGGCTCCAGAAGCGCTGCGTGCGGCGCACCCTTGTACAGGTGGTCCCGCGAGATCTTCACCGCGCCGCGCTGGCCCGGCGAAGTGGGTTTCATCTTGATGACGGCCATGATTAAGCGCCTTCCCCGACCAGGTTGAGCTCTTGACCAGCCTTGAGCGTCACGTAGGCCTTGCGAACGTTGTCGCGGCGGCCGACCGACTTGCCAAAGCGCTTGGTCTTGCCCTTGGTGTTGAGCACCGACACGCCCTTCACTTCGACCTTGAACATCAGTTCGACGGCCGCCTTGATTTCGGGCTTGGTGGCGTCCTGCAACACCTTGAAAGTGACTGCATTCGACTTCTCGCCGACCATCGTGGCCTTCTCGGACACGATCGGTGCGACCAGCACGTTCATCAGCCGACCTTCGTCGAACTGACGCTGCTGAGGCGTGGGATTCATGCGGCTCATGCGAACATCTCCTTGAGCTTGTCGACGGCGCCCTTGGTGACCAGCACCTTCTTGTAGTGGACCAGCGACACCGGATCGGCGTAACGCGGCTCGACCACGAGCACGTTCACCAGGTTGCGCGAAGCCAGGTACAGGTTCTCGTCGACTTCTTCGGCGATCACGAGCACGGACTCGAGGTTCATCGCCTTGAACTTGGCAGCCAGCGCCTTGGTCTTGGGCGAGTCGACCTTGATCGAGTCGACCACGGCCACGCGGCCTTCGCGGGCGAGCTGCGAAAAGATGGACGCCATGCCGGCGCGGTACATCTTCTTGTTGATCTTCTGCGAGAAGTTCTCGTCAGGCATGTTCGGGAAGATGCGGCCGCCCCCGCGCCACAGCGGCGAGGAAGTCATACCGGCACGGGCGCGGCCCGTTCCCTTTTGCTTGAACGGCTTCTTGGTCGAGTGCTTGACCTGCTCGCGGTCCTTCTGGGCGCGCGTGCCCTGGCGGGCATTGGCCTGGTAGGCGACGACGACCTGGTGGACCAGGTCTTCGTTGTAGTCACGGCCGAACACGGTCTCGGGTGCGTCGTACTTGGACGCGGCCTGGCCTTGTTCGTTCAGGAGTTCGAGTTGCATTTCTTTTGCTCCTTAGGCCGCCGGCGCGGCCTTGGCCTTGACGGCCGGGCGCACGGTGACGAAGCCACCCTTGGCACCGGGAATTGCGCCCTTGATCAGAAGCAGCTGGCGCGCTTCGTCGATACGGATCACGTCGAGGTTCTGGGTCGTCACGGTGACGTCGCCCAGATGGCCCGTCATGCGCTTGCCCGGGAACACGCGGCCCGGGTCCTGCGCCATGCCGATGGAACCCGGCACGTTGTGCGAACGGCTGTTGCCGTGCGAGGCGCGCTGCGAACTCATGTTGTGGCGCTTGATGGTGCCGGCGTAGCCCTTGCCGATCGAGGTGCCCTGCACGTCGACCTTCTGGCCCACCGCGAACACGCTGCTCACGGCGATGGCGCCGCCAGCCTTGTGCTGGGCGGCCGCATCGGCGGTGACGCGGAATTCCTGGATGATTTCGCCGGCTTCGACGCCAGCCTTGGCGAGATGGCCCGCTTCGGGCTTGGTAACGCGCGACGCCTTGCGCGAGCCGAACGTCACTTGCAGTGCGACGTAGCCATCGGTCTCTTGGGATTTGATCTGGGTCACACGGTTGTTGGACACATCCACTACCGTGACGGGAACGGCATCCCCGTCATCGGTGAAGAGACGCATCATCCCCACCTTGCGGCCCAGCAACCCGAGGGAGTTGCTCAGACTCATGGTTTTTCTCCAAAACTCCCGCCGCTGCCACTTCAATTGGCGACAGCGTTTGGTATGCGGAAGAAGGTTAATAAAGCTCTGCGCCAAGAGGCACCCGGAAGGCGCAAGTTGGGCAGAGCCGGAGATTATAGCCCGCAAAAGTCCGAGTGCGCAACCCACCGGCCAGCCTGGCCAGCCGGGCTCATCACTTCACCGGCATGGAGATGATCTTGTCACCTTCGGTCGTCTGCTTCAGCCCGCTGCTGGCGGGCATGGCGGAAGGCGCCTTGCCCACCTGGACAGTGATCGAGGTCGCGCTGGTCGCGCCGTTCTGGGTGGTGAACACATGCAGGTAGCCGGTGCCGTCGGCGTCCGGAATGACCTGAACGGTCAGGGTCGAGGCCTTTCCGGCCGGCAAGGCGTGCGGGCCGGCCGAGCCGCCGATGGTCAGGCCGCCGTCGGCCGTCAGCTTGACTGTGCCACCGGCAGGATCGCTGACGCCGTCGAAGCTCAGCACGACCGGGACGGCGCTACCGGCCTGCGGTGTGCCGTCGATGCGGTACTGAACGGCGATGCCCGAGCCGCCCGGCTTCACGGGTGCGGCCGTCATCCCCGTGGAAGCGGCCTGTCCAGGCTTCGCGTTGTGCGCGCAGGCCTGCAAGGACACACCCATGGCCAGCGCCGCCATGACGACGGCTCCGAGGCTGCGAGATGCACGCATGGCTGTGCTCCTTAGTTGATGGTGACGGTGAAGCATGTGTTCGCCGACGTGTTGTTGAAATCGTTGAGCACCAGAACGGCCTCGCCCGTGGACAGGCTGACAGCGCCCGATTCGCTGCCCACGACCGTGGAGAGCCCCTGCCCTGCGCGGCGCCCCTGGTAGACCACGAAATCCGGGTCCGTGCCGGGAGTCCCGCCTGTGACCGCAATCGTGACGCTGTAATTGCGCTGCGCCGGGGCGGTGAAGCGCAAGTAGGCGTAGCTGCCGAGCTTGTTGCCGGCACGGCCCGGATCGACTTGGTTCGTCACGCAAGCCTGCGTGCCGACGCCCAGCGTCGCCGTCCTGTACATGGGGAGAGCGAAGCTGCCGAGTCCACCACCATTCGTCTCGTTATCGGCGAATTGGTTGTTCGGTACCGCGATGCCCTGTCCAACCAGCAGTGCGTTCAGCGCCGAGGCACTCCCAGGTGCCGCGGCATTGAAGGCCACGGAGAAGGGATGAATCGAGGTCACCGCCGTGCCCGTCTTGAAGGAGCCGGTGAGTGCGTCGTGGATCGGCTTGAAGCCGACCTGGTTGTTGAGGTTCCAGAAGATGGACTGGATCGAGGCCTCGCGGAACCAGCCGGAATTGGACGTCGTCCCCGTGGCCAGATCGAGGTTGGATCCCAGGGCCTGGTTTGCGCCAGTCGAATCGGTGTAGTTACTGCGCGCCAGGGCGATGCCCGACCACGCGTTGCCCCAGCCCTCCGAGAAAGCCAGGCGCCGATCCAGCAGTTCGCTCAAGGAATGGCTGCCACCGGGCGAATCGTCGCGGCTGAAGGCCGACTGGTAGTAGTGCCCCCATTCGTGCGCGACCACCGAGTTGTCGTACTCGTCGGTATCGACGTTCTCCTTGCCCAGCACGTAGATGGCACGCACCGCACCCGTCGCGGTCGAACTGGTGAAGAAGGTCGTTCCGATCTGACCCAGCGCCGGGTTGCCGGAAGCCGGTACGTTGTTGACGCTCCAGAAGACGCGCAGCGGCGGGAACGCCGTGCTCGATGCAACCGACAGGACCTTGGCCTGGGTTGCGTAGACGGTGTCGAGCACTGCGAACGGTCCGGCCACGCGGGTCGAGCCGTAGCTCGAGCCGTTCCAGCCGGAGGGTGCGTGGACGTTACGCGTCACCGCCGCGCCACCGGTAGGGAAGCTCTCGCTGGCCATCGAGTAAAGAGCGTCGCTCTGGGTGTTGTCGCGCACGCTGACGTCCCAGTTCGCCCCCGAGCCGGTCTGCAGAAGCTGGGCCTTGACGCGCACACTGACGGTCGTGTTGGCGGGCACGGTAGCCGAATAAGCGCCGTTGCCATCGGTGGCCGTACTGGTCAGCACGGCGCCGTTGGCATCGAGGACTTCGACGACGGCGCCACGAACCGGCTTGGCGCTCATGGCGCCGTAATTCAGCGCACCGGTGGTGTTGGGCACCGAATCGAAAGTCACGTTGCCGTTCAACGCCACCGTCGTTGCGCCCGGCAAGCCCGTGATCGGGAAGAAGCCGCCGCCGCCGCCACCCCCACCGCCGCATGCGCCGAGCACGACTACGGCGACGACTGCCGAGCTCCGCAGGAACCAAGTCTTCATGATCTCTCACCCCCCAGAGCGTCCATGCCCGGCCGATCGCCGTCGGCGAAGGATGCCACATTCACAAGTCAAAAAATAAGCCCACCAGCGCTTCCGCGGGCGGGCCTATTCCTACAAAGCCGGTATGGCTTTTTTACTGCAGCTTGATCTCGACGTCCACGCCGGCCGGCAGGTCGAGCTTCATCAGCGCGTCCACGGTCTTGTCGGTCGGGTCGACGATGTCCATCAGGCGTTGGTGCGTGCGGATCTCGAACTGGTCGCGGCTCGTCTTGTTGACGTGCGGCGAACGCAGGATGTCGAAACGCTTCATGCGGGTCGGCAAGGGGACGGGGCCCTTGACGATCGCGCCGGTGCGCTTGGCGGTGTCCACGATCTCGGCAGCCGACTGGTCGATCAGCTTGTAGTCGAACGCCTTCAGGCGGATGCGGATTTTTTGCTTGGCAGCCATGGTGATTCCTTTGCGTTCGATCAGATGTCGAGGATCTTCGCCACGACGCCCGAGCCCACGGTGCGGCCGCCCTCGCGGATGGCGAAGCGCAGGCCTTCTTCCA